>NZ_JBICVX010000005.1:71479-474863 GCF_043199435.1 Streptomyces sp. NPDC048604 | reverse complement strand
CGGATGTGGAAGCCCAGTAATGGGTGGAGCTGACCGGTACTAATAGGCCGAGGGCTTGTCCTCAGTTGCTCGCGTCCACTGTGTTAGTTCTGAAGTAACGAACACGCCCCCCTTCGGGTGGTGCGGCGGTTCAACTTCATAGTGTTTCGGTGGTCATAGCGTTAGGGAAACGCCCGGTTACATTCCGAACCCGGAAGCTAAGCCTTTCAGCGCCGATGGTACTGCAGGGGGGACCCTGTGGGAGAGTAGGACGCCGCCGAACAAACTTTACGGGAAAGCCCCGCACCTCTGGTGCGGGGCTTTTCTGCGTTATGCGTGTTTCTCCTGGTGGGTGCCCCACCAACGTATCCAGCGGGTACGGGGGAGGCTCTAGGTTTGCTCCATGCGCTATGAACTGGTCGTCTTCGACAACGACGGTGTGCTCGTCGACAGCGAGCCGCTGGCGAACACCATCCTGGCCGGCTACCTGAGCGAGCTCGGGCACCCCACCTCGTACGAGGACTCGCTCCGCGACTACATGGGGGCTGCCGTGCACCGGGTGCACGATGTGATCCTCGAGCGGACCGGGCAGCGGTTGCCGGAGGACTTCGACGACACTCTGCACGCCCGCACCTTTGCGGCGTTCGAGCGGGAGTTGGAGCCCGTGGCGGGGGTCTTCGACGTGCTGAAGCGGCTCGTGGCGGAGGGCGTTCCGTACTGCGTGGCGTCCTCCGGGAGCCATGAGCGGATCCGGGTCGGGCACCGGAAGACCGGGCTCGACGCCTGGTTCCGGGACGAGCACGTGTTCAGCGCGCAGGACGTCGGGCGGGGGAAGCCGGCGCCGGACCTCTTCCTGCACGCGGCCGCGCGGCTGGGCGTCGCGCCCGAGCGGTGCGTAGTCGTCGAGGACAGCCGGCTGGGCGTCCAGGCGGCGGTGGCGGCGGGGATGGACGTGTACGGGTACACGGCGATGACGCCGCGCGAGCGGCTCGCCGGGGCCACCGGGCACTTCTCGCGCATGGAGGAGCTGCTTCCCATATTGGGACTGTGATCCATCTACCCATCGGTAGGGTCCACCCCTACGCTGTGCCGCCATGACAGATGCGCGTGTGCGGCGTGGACGCGGGTCCCTCGCGGTCGCTTTCTTCGTGCAGGGCGTGACCTTCGCCCTGCTGGTGACCCGGATACCGGCGATCCAGGACCGGTACGGGATCTCCGACGGGCTGCTGCCCGTGTTCCTCGCCGCGGTGCCGATCCTCGCCGGGGTCGGCAGCGTGGCGACGGAGAAGCTCGTCGCGACGGTGCCGCCGTCCGTGGTGCTGCGGTGGGCGCAGCCCGTCGTGCTGCTGGCGCTGCTGGGCGTCGGGGCGGGGTCGCAGCTGTGGCACGTGGGCGTGGCGCTGGGGGTGTTCGGGCTCGCGGTCGGTGCGCTCGACGCCTCGATGAACATGCTCGGGGTGAGCCTGCAGCGGGCGTACGGGCGGAGCATCATGCTCGGCTTCCACGCCGCGTACAGTCTCGGCGGCATCGCGGGCGCGTCGCTGGCGTGGGCGGGGGCGCACTGGCACCTGTCGTTGTTCGTGTCGTATCTGCCGGTGGTGGCGTTGCTGTTGCCGCTGGCGTTGGCGGGGAGCCGCTGGTACGTGGACGGGGAGCCCGGTGGCGACGGCGCCGGCGAGGCGGCGGGCGGCGGCGGGGTGGCGTTCAAGCTGCTGCTGCCGCTGTGTTTCGTGATGACGTTCGCGTACATCGGGGACTCGACGGTCTCCAACTGGTCGGCGAAGTACCTGCAGGACGTGCTGCACAGCTCGGAGGAGCTGGCGACGGTCCCGTACAACGCGTACATGGTGACGACGCTGCTCGGGCGGGCGGTCGGTGATCTGGGCGTGCGGCGGTTCGGTGCGGTGGCCGTGGTTCGGGCGGGTGCGGTGCTCGCGGCGCTGGGGTTCGCTGTGGTGGCGGGGGCGCAGGGGGCCTGGGTGGGGATGGCCGGGTTCACCGTCCTCGGTCTCGGTCTGAGCGTCGTCGTGCCGCAGACGTTCGCGGCGGCGGGGCGGTTGTTCCCGGGGGCGTCGGACGCGGCGGTGGCGCGGCTCAACGTGTTCAACTACGTGGGTTTCCTGATCGGTTCTCCGCTGGTGGGCGCGCTGGGCGATGCGTGGAGCTATCGCGGGGCGATGATGGTGCCGATGGTGCTGGTCCTGGTGACGGTGGTGTACGCCACGTCGTTCGGTGTCCGGGCGGACCGATACGGTGGCGGGCATGAGCGGCCGCGCACTGTTGATGTGGGATGAAGCTGTCACGGGGTACGACTTCGGGCCCGAGCATCCGATGGATCCGGTGCGTCTCGCGCTGACCATGGGGCTGGTGCGGGCGTACGGGCTCGACCGCCGGGTGGACGTGATGGCGGCGAAGCCGGCCGGGGTCTCGACGCTGCGGCTGGTGCACCGTGAGGACTACGTGGCGGCGGTGCGGGCGGCGTCCGCGGACCCGAAGGCGGCGGACCAGGCGTACGGCCTGGGGACGGTCGACGATCCGGCGTTCGCGGGCATGCACGAGGCGTCGGCGCTGATCGCCGGGCAGTCGGTGGGCGCGGCGGAGGCGGTGTGGCGCGGTGACGCCGGGCACGCGGTGAACTTCGCGGGCGGGCTGCACCATGCGATGCCGGGGTCGGCGTCCGGGTTCTGCATCTACAACGACGCGTCGCTGGCGATCGCCCGGCTCCTCGAGCTGGGTGCGGAGCGTGTGGCGTACGTGGATGTGGACGTGCATCACGGGGACGGGGTGCAGGCGGCGTTCTGGGAGGACCCGCGGGTCCTGACGATCTCGCTGCACGAGCATCCGCGGAATCTGTTCCCGCAGACCGGCTGGCCGGAGGAGACGGGTGCGCCGGGCGCCGGCGAGGGCGGGGCGGTGAATGTGGCGCTGCCGCCGGGGACCGGGGACGAGGGCTGGCTGCGGGCGTTCCACGCGGTGGTGCCGGAGCTGCTGGCAGAGTTCCGGCCGCAGGTGCTGGTGACGCAGCACGGTGCGGACACGCACTTCGAGGATCCGCTGGCGCATCTGGCGGTGTCGCTGGACGCGCAGCGGGCGGTGCAGGAGGCGTGTCACGACCTGGCGCACGCGTACGCGGACGGGCGCTGGGTGGCGCTGGGCGGCGGCGGGTACGCGGTGGTGGACGTGGTGCCGCGGTCGTGGACGCATCTGGTGGGGATCGCGGCGCACGCTCCGGTGGAGCCGGAGTCGGTGATCCCGCAGGAGTGGAAGGACCTGGTGTACGCGCGGACGCGGCAGCTGGGGCCGGGGCGGATGACGGACGGCCGGTGGCCGGTGCAGTGGCGGGACTGGTCGGAGGGCTACGACCCGGCGGACCGGCTGGACCAGGCGGTGCTGGCGACGCGGCGGGCGGCGTTCCCGCTGCGGGGGCTGCTGGCCTGAGGTTGCGCGCGCCCCGGGCAGAGGGCCCAGCAGCGGGCCCCGGCAGTAGGGGCCGGTGGTCCCGGGGGCGGCGGCATTCGGCCGGTGTGCCGCGTCGTTACGCCAACTGTGGTGTCCGTGGCGGGTTTTGGCGCTCGGCGGCGGGGTCTGCGGCAGCATCGAGTGGTGCTGAGTACCGGGGCGTTGCGTGCGCATCTGTTGGCGGCGGGGCTGGCCGGCCGGGTGTCGACCTCGCGGGAGGAGAGTCTGCGCAGTTACCGGCTCTTCGCGGCGCGTGATCCGCGGGCGACGCTGGGGCTGCATCCCGAGCGGGGCTGGGACGAGGCGGAGCTGCTGCGGCTGATGGTGGCCAAGTGCGGGGTGTCGGACGATCCGTCGCACCGTACGGGGCCCGACGTCATCGATCCGGAGCGGACGCTGGGCGGTCTGGCGGCGTTCGCGGCGCGGTTGCGTGCGGCGGCGGCGCGGCGGGCTCCGGTGCTGTTCGGGACGGGTCATCCGCACCGTTTGCTGGGGTTCTACGCCGGGCTCGCGGACGCGATGTCGGCGGCGGGCTGTCTTGTTCTCACACCGTCGCAGGGGCGATGTGTCGACATAACGACCCGGTTCGGCCTACGCACGTACAACCTCGACTACGTACGGGGCGTCGCGTTCGTGCGCGAACCCGGCGCGTCCGCCGCCGGGCGCGAAGCGGGGGCGCACACGCACTCGCCGCTGCCGGTCAGGGCCGCCCTGGAGGGGGTGGCGGACGCCGGGCTGCCGCTGCCGGAGCTCGTGGTCGGGGACCACGGCTGGGTCTGCGGGGCTGGTCAGCTGGGCATTGAGGCGATCGGCCTGGCGGACACGGACGATCCGGCGCTGTTCGTCGGCGAGGCGGAGGGGCGGGTGTCCGTCGCGGTTCCGCTCGATGACGCCGTACGGTCCGCTTACTACCGTCCGCTGACGCGCTATGTACTCAATCGAGCATGTCTGTCACAGTAGGCGGCCGATGGCAACTCCTCTTCCCCACTTGCATCACCCGCCCCTAATCTGGGGAGTGAGCGCACAGCGACGCAAAGTCACCGGAGGGGAAGCCGGTGGGCGTCGTGTGCGGAAGGTACAGGTGGGTCATGGCTGCTGGCGAGAGGCCTCTCAACGAGGTCAAGTTTCTGACCGTGGCGGAAGTCGCCGCGGTGATGCGTGTGTCGAAGATGACCGTGTACCGCTTGGTGCACAGCGGTCATCTGCCGGCCATCCGGGTGGGCAGGTCGTTCCGGGTGCCGGAGCAAGCGGTGCACGAGTACCTCCGGGAGTCCTTCGTGGGGGTCGAGACCGCGTAGCCGGGAGTTCCCCGGAAGATTCCCGGGAGGTTTCCGGCGGATCCCCGGGGGTTCTCGTCCCCCTCGGATTACAAGCTCGGTGCTCGGCCGGGTAGGCTAGGCCGACGTAGGTCGTGTGGGCCCAGACGCCCCGCACCGATCCCCGCTGGCGCGGGGATGTTCCGAGTAGTGAGCGAGGGTAGTCGTGGGCTCTGTTATCAAGAAGCGGCGTAAGCGGATGGCCAAGAAGAAGCACCGCAAGCTGCTCAAGCGCACCCGCGTTCAGCGTCGCAACAAGAAGTAAGCGACAGCTGTTCCGCGACGGGCTTCATGCGCGTCTGGCGTGGCCCCTTCACCGTTCCGGTGGAGGGGCCACGCCGTTTTTCGCCCGGTTGCACCCTGCGGTCATCACAGCGCAACAGCCAACCGCTACGGTGACGCCCAGGGGACCAGGGGTGGACCCGAAGGGAAGGCGCTGATCTTGGGCAAGGTCGTGCTCGTCACCGGTGTGGCCCGGCAGCTCGGCGGACGGTTCGTCCGCCGCATCCAGCGTGACCCCGAGGTGGAGCGGGTCGTCGCGGTCGACGCCGTGGCGCCGGAGCACGGACTGGGCGGCGCGGACTTCGTGCGGGCGGACATCCGCCAGCCGGCGATCGCGAAGGTGCTCGCCGAGCACGACGTCGACACGGTCGTCCACATGGACGTCACCGGGACGCCGCTGGGCGCGGGCGGCCGGACGTCGGTCAAGGAGACCAACGTCATCGGCACGATGCAGCTGCTCGGGGCGTGCCAGAAGTCGCCGCGGATCAAGCGGCTGGTGGTGAAGTCCAGTACCAGCGTGTACGGCTCCGCGCCGCGCGACCCGGCCGTGTTCACCGAGACGACGCCGCCGAAGTCGCTGCCGAGCGGCGGTTTCGCGAAGGACGCCGTCGAGGTCGAGGGGTACGTACGGGGCTTCGCGCGGCGCCGCCCGGACGTGGCGGTGTGCGTGCTGCGGTTCGCGAACATCCTGGGGCCCTCGGCGGACTCTCCCCTGGCCGAGTACCTGTCGTTGCCGCTGCTGCCGACGGTGTTCGGCTACGACCCGCGGCTGCAGTTCGTGCACGAGGACGATGTGATCGACGTGCTGCGGATCGCCTCGCGCGAGCCGCGCCGGGCGACGCTCAACAGCGGCACGTTCAACGTGGCGGGCGACGGGGTGCTGACGCTGTCGCAGTGCGCCCGCCGGCTCGGCCGGCCGACGGTGCCGGTGCTGCTGCCGGCGGTGACCTGGGTGGGCCAGGCGCTGCGGACGGTGGGGATGACGGACTTCTCGCCGGAGCAGATCCGGCTGCTGACGCACGGCCGGGTGGTCTCGACGGTGCAGCTGCGCGAAACGCTCGGGTTCACGCCGCGGTTCACCACGGCCGAGACCTTCGCGGACTTCGCGCGCAGCCGCGGGCCGGGGCTGCTGCCGCCGGAGACCCTGGCCGGAGCGGTGGACCGGGTCGCCGCCCGGCTGACGACGAGTACCAGCACGACGAGTACGAGGGAGCGCGCGTAACGATGGCGGACGCCAAGGTCATTCCGTTCGACGACGACCGTTCGCGCGCCAGGCGGCGGCCCGCCGGCTCCGGGGCGGCCGCGGGCCGGGACGCGGTGAGTCCGCTTCCGGCGCAGGCGCGGCCGCCGCTGGAGGTCGCCCAGGAGCCTCAGGGGCCTCAGGGGCCGTCCGGGGCGGGGGAGGCCGCCGGGGCGTCACCGAGCGGCTGGGAGCGGCGGCTCGCGGGCGGTCTGGCGTTCCTGCGCCGGCGGGTGACGGGCGAGTACGAGGTCGACGAGTTCGGGTACGACGAGGAGCTCACCGACCAGGTGCTGATGTCGCTGCTGCGGCCGCTGTACGAGAAGTACTTCCGGGTCGAGGTGAAGGGCGTCGAGAACATCCCGTCGAAGGGCGGGGCGCTGGTGGTGGCGAACCATTCGGGGACGCTGCCGCTGGACGGGCTGATGATGCAGGTCGCCGTGCACGACAACCATCCGGCGGGCCGTCATCTGCGGCTGCTCGCGGCGGATCTGGTCTTCGTGCTGCCGGTGGTCAACGAGCTGGCGCGCAAGGCCGGGCACACGCTGGCGTGCGCGGAGGACGCGGAGCGGCTGCTGAGCCGGGGCGAGATCGTGGGCGTCATGCCGGAGGGCTTCAAGGGCATCGGGAAGCCGTTCGGGGAGCGGTACAAGCTGCAGCGGTTCGGGCGGGGCGGGTTCGTGTCGACGGCGCTGCGGGCCGGGGTGCCGATCGTGCCGTGCTCGATCGTCGGGGCGGAGGAGATCTACCCGATGATCGGCAACGCGAAGACGCTGGCCCGGATCCTGGGCATCCCGTACTTCCCGATCACGCCGACGTTCCCGTGGCTGGGGCCGCTGGGCGCGGTGCCGCTGCCGACGAAGTGGACGATCCAGTTCGGCGAGCCGATCGAGACGGACGGCTATCCGCCGGAGGCGGCGGAGGACCCGATGCTGATGTTCAACCTGACCGACCAGGTACGTGAGCAGATCCAGCACACCCTGTACAAGCTGCTGGTGCAGCGGCGGTCGGTGTTCTTCTGACGAGGAGGGCGGAGACGAAGGGGCCACGCTGCTGGTGCAGAGGCGGTCGGTGTTCTTCTGACGGCCGCCTGTGCGTGAAGGGGCGCCCCTCGTGGTGAGGGGCGCCCCTTCGTGCGTTGCCGTCTGCCGCTAGTCGGCCTTCTCGCTGTCGATGCCGAGGCCTGGGAGGAGGCCCGGCAGGAGGGGCGGGAGGGTGACGTCGGGGCGGGGGGCGGTGGACTGGCCGCCGGAGGGGGCCGGGCTGGTGCCCGACTGCGGTGGGTCGAGCAGGCCGCCCGGGCCGCCGCCGAGCAGGCCGTCGTCCTCGGGGTCCGTCGTGCCGGAGCCGCTGCCCGAGGGGTGCGGCCGGGTGGCGTCGCCGGACGCGCCGGGGGCGGACGGCTCCGACGGGGTGCGCGGGTCGGCGCTCGTACCGGGCGTGCCGGCTCCGTCGCCGGGGAGGGTGGTGCCGCCGGGTCCGTTGTCCATGGTGCGGGGGAGCACCGACCGGAGCGGCTTCACGTCCTCGTCTATGGCGACGAACACGTCGTTGACCCGGTTGCCGACGTCGGTCAGCTGGACGGGGAGGCGGTTGCGCAGCCCCTGCCAGGTCGACCGGTGGGACTGGGCGAAGGCGTCGAGCCGGGCCATCGGGCCGATCTCGCCGTCCCGGTCGTAGGCCAGGCGCAGCAGGCGGTGGCCCTCGGCGGCGTCGTGCTGCATGCCGCCCAGCGCGCGGCGGATCTCGCCGAGGGACTCGTGGTCGAGGTCTCCGGCGCGGGTGCGCTCCATCAGCCGGCGGGCCTCGCTGAGCCGCGTGGAGGCCTGGTCGAGGTAGATGCCGCCGCGGTCCGCGTCGTCGTCCGCCATACCGAGCTTCAGGTCTTCCATGCCGCGCTTGAGGCCGTAGAGCGAGTCACCCGGGAGGGCGTCGGAACTCGCAGCGGCCACACCGCTGAACGCGCCCGCGGCCACACCGACCGTGAGGCCGCCCGCCGCCAGGCCCTTGGACCAGCGGGAGCGGGGGCGCAATTTCCGGAGCGGGGAGGCGCGGTGGGCTCCCCGGCCGCTGGGGGCCCGTTGCTCCGGCACGGTAGGGCCCGCGGCCGCGGTTCCCTCCGCGAACATCGCTTCCATGGCGGCGACGAGCTGGGCTCGTTGCACCACCTTGGTCTCGGGATCCAATGCGGGCTTCGGCAGCTCGCCCAGACCGTGCGCCAGGGCCAGCAGCGTTCCCTGTTCGGCCGGTTCGGCCGACTCCTCGGGCTGCTCGGCCGCCGTGCCCTGGAGCGTCCGATCCTCCAGGACCTGGGCGAAGGCGTTCGCCCGCCGGTGCGCCGAAACGTTCGCGATCACTGGCGGCACCTCCTCTCGTCATGACGGTCGACTCCCCTGGGGGTCCGGAAGGTTGCACACCTTGAGCCAATCCACACGAAAGTGTGAGCCGGAGTGGACAAGGCGTGACCACAGGGAGCCTGCATCCCGCACAACGAGCGGCGCGGCACTTGGGTTACGCGCGAAAGATGATCGGACCAGTGCGTCATCGAGGCGTCACCGACGGTGAGTTGAAGTGACAGAGACTGCGGGGGGAGAGGGGCGGGGCATCGGGTGGGACGTGGGGGAGGGATGGCTCAGCGCGCGTCGTCCGGGAGCAGCCGGGCGAGCGTGCGCACGGCGCGGTACTGGAGGGTCTTGATCGCGCCCTCGTTCTTGCCCATGACCCGGGCGGTCTCCGCGACCGACAGGCCCTGCAGGAAGCGCAGGGTGACGCACTCCTGCTGCTGGGGGTTGAGCCGGCGGACGGCGTCGAGGAGGGCGGCGTTGGAGAGGGACTCCAGGACCGAGTCCTCCGGGCTGCGCTCCACTTCGTTGGCGTCGAGCATTTCGCCGGTGGTCACTTCGAGTCGAAACCTGCTCGACTTGAAGTGGTCCGCGACCAGGTTGCGGGCGATGGTGACCAGCCAGGCGCCGAAGTCGCGGCCCTGCCAGGTGAAGGTGGAGATACGGCGCAGGGCGCGCAGGAAGGTCTCGCTGGTGAGGTCCTCGGCCGTGGCCTTCCCGCCGACGCGGTAGTAGATGTAGCGGTACACGGTGTCGGAGTACTGGTCGTAGAGCCGGCCGAAGGCCTCGGCCTCGCCGGCCTGGGCGCGTTCGACCAGGTCCATCATGCGGGCGCTGTCGCTGTCGGCGGTGGGCCTGCGGGCGGCGGTCGACGTGCCGGCGCCGCGGTTGCCGCGTCTGCCGACGGCGGCGCCGCTTTCGGCCAGGGCGTAGCACGGACCGGCGGGCGCCGGTCCGGCGAATGCTGGTCCGCCGAAGGCGGGTGCGAGGCCGGCGTACGCGGTGGGGACGAAGCCGCGCAAGTGGTCGAGGACCGTTGCGCGCAGCGTAGCCAGGCCCGAGGCGTCAACCCCGACGTGTGGGTACACGGGACTCCCAGAGGCAGAGCTTCCATCACGTGATCACGTGCAGTACGGGACCGTTCACCCGTCGTGGCGACGTGTGGGTTCCGGTATGCGTCTGAGGAGAATAACGCTTCGTACAGGCGGCGCTACACCCAGTTGCTGAAATCACCGTTTGGGTCGCATCTGTTACCGCTCATGGGCGGATCAAGTAGCACTTCGTGTCAGTTAGTTGATCGAATTGCTTCGTGATCTGTCGTTCTGCACGCTGCGTTGTGCTCGGCGGTAGACAATGCGACTGGCAGGACCCTGTGCCGGGTAGGAAACGCAGATTGGCCTGATACGGCCAGGCGCGGCGGTGTTCGACCACGGACGGGTGACAGGGCGCTGTCCCGTGTTGTCAGAGGTGATCAGCGCTGGACGGCGCGCCGGTGCAGCGCGGCCGCCGCGGCGGCGCCGCCGATCAGCGCTCCGACGCCCGCGGCCGCCGGGATGCCGACCTTGGCCGCCTTGCGGCCCGTCCGGTAGTCCCGCAGCCGCCACTCGCGGGCCCTGGCGTGCCTGCGCAGCTTGGTGTCCGGGTTGACCGCGTACGGATGCCCGACCAGCGAGAGCATCGGGATGTCGTTGTGCGAGTCGCTGTACGCCGCGCAGCGCTCCAGCTCCAGGTCCTCGGCCGCGGCCAGGGCGCGGACGGCCTCGGCCTTCGCCGGGCCGTGCAGCAGCTCGCCGACCAGCTTGCCGGTGTAGACGCCGTCGACGGACTCGGCGACCGTGCCGAGCGCGCCGGTCAGACCGAGCCGGCGGGCGATGATCGTGGCCGTCTCGACGGGGGCGGCCGTGACCAGCCAGACCTTCTGGCCCGCGTCGAGGTGCGCCTGGGCCAGCGCGCGGGTGCCGGGCCAGATGCGGGTGGCCATGTACTCGTCGTAGATCTCCTCGCCGATGGACATCAGCTCGGAGACGCGGTGGCCCTTGACGATGGACAGGGCGCTGTCGCGGGCCTCCTGCATGTGCTCGGGGTCCTCGATCCCGGCGAGCCGGAACCAGGCCTGAGCCCAGGCGAAGCGGGCCAGGTCGCGGCTGTCGAAGAACTTCCGCTTGTACAGGCCGCGGCCGAAGTGGAAGATCGCCGCGCCCTGCATGACGGTGTTGTCGAGGTCGAAGAACGCGGCCGCCCGCTCGTCGCCGACGACGGGGAACTCGGGTTCCTCGGGCTTCCCGGCCTCCTCGGCCTGCGGCTCGAGCTCCAGGGGTTCCTGCTCCTGCGAGTTCTTGCGCGCGGCCTCGGCCGCGGCCTCGCCGGCCAGGACGCTGCGTGCGGTGGCGGAGCGCTTACGAGGGGTGAGCCATCCCAATGAGGCCATGTGGTGAGCATAGCCAGTGTGTTCGGTCGCTCCCGACTCGTGGTGATACCGGCATGTGAACAATGGACGCCATGTTCGGACGCACGAAGAAGAAGACCGGCCCGCACACCGTCACCTTGATCGGCAAGCCGGGGTGCCACCTGTGCGACGACGCGCGTGCCGTGATCGAGGCCGTCTGCGCGGAGACAGGAGCACTCTGGGAGGAGAAGGACATCACCCAGGACGAGGAGCTGCACCGCGCCTACTGGGAGCAGATTCCGGTCGTACTGGTCGACGGTGAACAGCACACGTTCTGGCGGGTGGACGCCGGGCGGCTCCGGCGTGAACTGGGTGGCTGACCGAAAGGGGATACGATCGTGGACGTTTTGCTGGCTTTCGGGGGCGTGGCCGTGAGGAGAGTGTGCGGTTTTGCCCCATTCGGGCTTCCAGCGTGTTGACGTGATCCGCGGTTCCGTTCTGGCGCGAACCCATCGCGTGACCCCGGTCACTTTGCATGGACAAAACGGACACCATCTTTGTGCACGCGTTCACAAAGACATAGCCTGCTGTCGACGGGGCGGTCCTGGGACGTCTGGCCGCCTGCAGCCCCGCTCATCCCGCAGGAGCACCGTGGCAACTGGCCGAACTCACCGACCGGCGACCCGCAGCCGAGGAATCCCCGAGGCCACCGTCGCCCGGCTTCCGCTGTATCTGCGCGCGCTCACCGCGCTGTCGGAACGCTCCGTGCCCACGGTCTCCTCCGAGGAGCTCGCGGCCGCGGCGGGGGTCAACTCCGCCAAGCTGCGCAAGGACTTCAGCTACCTCGGCTCGTACGGCACCCGCGGTGTCGGCTACGACGTCGAGTACCTCGTCTACCAGATCTCCCGCGAGCTCGGCCTGACCCAGGACTGGCCCGTGGTCATCGTCGGTATCGGTAACCTCGGCGCCGCGCTCGCCGGCTACGGCGGCTTCGCCTCCCGTGGCTTCCGCGTCGCCGCGCTGATCGACGCCGACCCCGCCATGACCGGCAAGCCGGTGGCCGGGATCCCCGTCCAGCACAGCGACGACCTCGAGAAGATCATCGAGGAGGACGGCGTCTCCATCGGCGTCATCGCGACCCCGGCCGGCGTCGCCCAGCAGGTCTGCGACCGGCTCGTGGCGGCCGGCGTCACCTCCATCCTGAACTTCGCGCCGACCGTGCTGTCCGTGCCGGACGGTGTCGACGTGCGCAAGGTCGACCTCTCGATCGAGCTGCAGATCCTCGCCTTCCACGAGCAGCGCAAGGCCGGCGAGGAGGCGGACGCCGGCGCCCTGCCCGCGCCGCCGTACCAGTCGGCCGAGACCGCCGCCGACGCTCCTGCTTCCGACGCCCCCACGACCGGCGGCTCCGCGGCCGGCGGCAAGGGCGGCCGCAAGGGACCTGACGGGGACGCCCCCGCCGTGATGCCGGCATGAGTCTCCTCGTCGTCGGGCTGAGCCACCGCAGCGCCCCGGTCAGCGTCCTCGAACGGGCCGCGCTGTCCGGTGACACCCAGATCAAGCTGCTGCACGACACCCTCGCCGCCGAACCGGCCGTCGAGGGCGCCGTCCTGGCCACCTGCAACCGCATCGAGCTCTACGCCGACGTGGACAAGTTCCACGCGGGCGTCGCCGAGCTGTCCACGCTGCTCGCCCAGCACAGCGGCGTCGGCCTGGAGGAGCTCACCCCGTATCTCTATGTGCACTACGAGGACCGGGCCGTCCACCACCTCTTCTCGGTGGCCTGCGGCCTGGACTCCATGGTCGTCGGCGAGGGCCAGATCCTCGGCCAGATCAAGGACGCCCTCGCGCTCGGCCAGGACCAGCACACCGCCGGCCGGCTCCTGAACGACCTGTTCCAGCAGGCGCTGCGGGTCGGCAAGCGGGCCCACAGCGAGACCGGGATCGACCGCGCCGGGCAGTCGCTCGTCACGTTCGGCCTCGAGCGACTCGTGGACGCCGCCGGCGGCGGACCGGTGGACGCCTGGGCGGCCGGCAAGCGCGCCCTGGTGATCGGCGCCGGCTCGATGTCCTCGCTGGCCGCCGCCACGCTGGCGCGCGTAGGCGTGGCCGAGATCGTGATCGCCAACCGGACCATGGCCCGCGCCGACCGGCTGGTGGAGATCCTCACCGAGCCCGGAGGCACGGGCGTCGCCGCGCGCGCGGTCGAGATGGTTGCCGTCGGCGACGAACTGACACGTGCCGACATCGTCGTCTCCTGCACCGGCGCCACCGGCCTCGTCCTGACCGGCGAAGCCGTCGAGACCGCCCTGCAGGGCCGTACGGCCCCGCTCGCGCTGCTCGACCTTGCCATGCCCCGCGACATCGACGCGGCCGTCCACCGCATGGACGGCGTACGCCTCGTCGACATCGAGTCGCTCGCCGAGGCCTCCGCCGACGCCCCCATGGCCAGCGACGTCGACCAGGTGCGCGGGATCGTCTCCGACGAGGTCGCCGCCTTCGGCGCCGCCCAGCGCGCCGCCCACATCACGCCGACCGTGGTCGCCCTGCGCGCCATGGCCGCCGACGTGGTCGCCGGCGAGGTCGCCCGGCTCGAGGGCCGGCTGCCCGGTCTCGACGACAAGACCCGCGCCGAGATCACCCAGACCGTCCGCCGCGTGGTGGACAAGCTCCTGCACGCGCCGACCGTGCGGGTCAAGCAGCTCGCCGCCGAACCCGGCGGCGCCGGGTACGCGGACGCGCTGCGGACCCTCTTCGACCTCGACCCGGAGGCGGTCGCCTCCGTCTCCCGGGCCGACCTGAATGACGCCGACGTCAAGAACCGAGGGCGAGTATGACCGAGAGGGCACTGAGGCTCGGGACCAGGCGCAGCAGGCTCGCCATGGCCCAGTCCGGGCATGTGGCCGACGCGGTCCGGCAGCTGACCGGCCGACCCGTCGAACTCGTGGAGATCACGACGTACGGAGACGTGTCGCGTGAGCACCTGGCGCAGATCGGCGGCACCGGAGTGTTCGTCGCCGCGCTGCGCGACGCGCTGCTCGCCGGCGAGGTCGACTTTGCGGTCCACTCGCTGAAGGACCTGCCGACCACGCTCCACCCCGACCTGGCGCTGGCCGCGATCCCGGAGCGCGAGGACCCGCGCGACGTGTTGATCGCGCGCGACGGGCTGACGCTGGAGACGCTGCCGGACGGCGCCCGTGTGGGCACCGGCTCGCCGCGCCGGATGGCGCAGCTCAACGCCTTCGCGCGGTCCCACGGGCTGCGCATCGAGACCGTGCCGATCCGCGGGAACATCGACACCCGCGTCGGATACGTGCACAAGGGCGAGCTGGACGCGGTGGTACTCGCCGCGGCCGGCCTCAACCGCATCGGCGGGACGGAGGAGCTCACCGGCTCCCTGTCGCTCGACTTCCTGTCGCTCGACACCGTCCTGCCCGCCCCCGGCCAGGGGGCCCTGGCGATCGAGTGCGTGGCGTCCGCCACGGAACTCGTCGCCACGCTCGGCGCGCTCGACGACCCGCACACCCGGGCCGCCGTCACCGCCGAGCGGTCCCTGCTCGCCGCCCTGGAGGCCGGCTGCTCCGCACCCGTGGGTGCGCTGGCCGACCTGCTGGCCGAAGACTCCGGCCGCGGGCAGAAGTTCACCGAAATGCGCCTGCGGGGCATCGTCGGCACCACCGACGGTTCCACGCTGGTGCAGCTGTCCACCACCGGTCCCGTACCCACGTCGATCGACGCGGCGGAGGCGCTCGGACGCGAACTCGCGGCCGAGATGCTCGCCAAGGGTGCGGCCGGTCTTATGGGGGAGCGAGCACTTTGAGCCCCACCAGCCCCAATGCCAGCCACGCGTCGTCCCTTCCGTTCGGACAGGGACACGTCACCTTCCTCGGAGCCGGCCCCGGTGATCCCGGACTGCTGACCCTGAGGGCCGTCGAGGCCCTGGCGGGTGCGGACGTCCTGATCGCCGAGCCGGACGTGCTCGACGTCGTCCGCGGCCATGCGCGCGCGGGCGTGAGCACGCCTGAGCTGACGGTCGTTGACAAGGCGTCAACAACCGCCGACGTCCCCGTGTTGAGGGATGCGGCCAATCTTGTCATGGAGGCCGCGAGGGGCGGCAAGCGGGTCGTCCGTGCGGTGACCGGCGACCCCGGCCTCGACGGCAACGCCGGCGCGGAGATGCTCGCCTGCGCCTCGGCGGGCATCCCCTTCGAGGTCGTCCCCGGCATCGCGACGGCCGTCGGCGTGCCGGCGTACGCGGGCGTCCCGCTGCGCGACGCGCAGGGCACGGACGTGCGCTTCGTCGACGCGCGCACCGCCGACGACCGGTGCTGGACCGAGGTGGGCTCGTCCGACGGGACGGTCGTCGTCTCGACCTCCCTCGACGCGGTCGCCGCGGCCGCGGGAGAGCTGGTGGCGGCAGGCCGTAAGCCGGACACCCCGCTCACCGTGACCGTCGCCGGCACCACCACGCGGCAGCGGACCTGGACCGCGACGCTCGGCACCATCGCGCAGGTCTTCAAGCAGGGGAAGGTGCTGCCGTCGCCGGACGGGCACCAGCCCGTCATAGCCGTGGTCGGCGAGCGATGCTCCCCGGCCCAGCGCGACCAGCTCGCGTGGTTCGAGTCCAAGCCGCTGTTCGGCTGGAAGGTCCTCGTGCCGCGCACGAAGGAGCAGGCCGCCTCGCTCTCCGACCAGCTGCGCTCCTACGGCGCGGTGCCGCACGAGGTCCCGACCATCGCCGTCGAGCCGCCGCGCACCCCGCAGCAGATGGAGCGGGCGGTGAAGGGCCTGGTGACGGGCCGCTACGAGTGGATCGCCTTCACCTCGGTGAACGCGGTCAAGGCCGTCCGCGAGAAGTTCGAGGAGTACGGGCTCGACGCCCGCGCCTTCGCCGGGATCAAGGTCGCGGCGGTCGGCGAGCAGACCGCGGCGGCGTTGGTGGACTTCGGCGTGAAGCCGGATCTAGTGCCGAGCGGGGAGCAGTCCGCGGCGGGCCTCCTCGAGGACTGGCCGCCGTACGACCCGGTCTTCGACCCCATCGACCGCGTCTTCCTGCCGCGGGCCGACATCGCGACCGAGACGCTGGTCGCGGGGCTCATCGAGCTCGGCTGGGAGGTCGACGACGTCACGGCGTACCGCACCGTGAGGGCGTCGCCGCCGCCGGCGGAGACCCGCGAGGCGATCAAGGGCGGCGGCTTCGACGCGGTGCTCTTCACCTCGTCGTCCACGGTCAGGAACCTCGTCGGCATCGCCGGCAAGCCGCACAACGTCACGGTCATCGCCTGCATCGGCCCGGCCACGGCGAAGACGGCGGAGGAGCACGGCCTGCGGGTCGACGTCCTGTCGCCGGAGCCGTCCGTCCACAAGCTGGCGGAAGCCCTGGCCGACTTCGGCGCGCGGCGCCGCGAGACGGCGCTGGCGGCGGGCGACCCGGTGACACGACCGTCGGAGCGGCGGCCGGGGGCGCGGAGGCGTCGGACGACGTAGCGGTAGGGGGGCGCGGGACCTTACGGGGCCCGCGCCCCACTCCGTTCCCCGCGCCCGGGTGGGCTCGTCCCGCTTGGCTTTGCCCCCACGGGGGGGCGAGGTGCCCGGCATTGTGTCGGCAAAGGCACCCATTCCGCGGGCGTAGCCTCGGGATATGAACTCGTATGGATCCTTTCCCGGGGCGCGCCCGCGGCGGCTGCGGACGACGCCCGCGCTGCGCCGGATGGTGGCCGAGACGCGGCTGCATCCCGCCGATCTGATCCTGCCCGCGTTCGTGCGGGAGGGCGTCTCCGAGCCGGTGCCGATCTCCGCGATGCCCGGCGTCGTGCAGCACTCCCGCGACACGCTGCGCAAGGCCGCCGCCGAGGCGGTCGAGGCCGGGGTCTCGGGGATCATGCTCTTCGGCGTGCCCGAGGACGCCAAGAAGGACGCCGCCGGCACCGCCGGCACCGACCCCGACGGGATCCTCCAGGTCGCCATCCGCGATGTGAAGGCCGAGGTCGGCGACGACCTCGTCATCATGTCGGACCTGTGCCTCGACGAGTACACCGACCACGGCCACTGCGGCGTCCTCACCGCGGACGGCCGCGTCGACAACGACGCCACGCTGGAGCGGTACGCCGAGATGGCGCAGGTCCAGGCCGACGCCGGCGTCCACGTCGTCGGGCCGTCCGGGATGATGGACGGTCAGGTCGGCGTGGTCCGCGACGCTCTCGACACGATCGGCAAGGAGGACGTGTCGATCCTCGCGTACACCGCGAAGTACTCCTCCGCCTTCTACGGCCCCTTCCGCGAGGCCGTCGGCTCCTCGCTGACCGGCGACCGCAAGACCTACCAGCAGGACCCGGCCAACCTCCGCGAGTCGATGCGCGAGCTGGCCCTCGACCTGGAGGAGGGCGCGGACATGGTCATGGTCAAGCCCGCGGGCCCGTACCTCGACGTGCTTGCCAGGGTCGCCGACGCCGTGGACGTCCCCGTCGCCGCGTACCAGATCAGCGGCGAGTACGCGATGGTCGAGGCCGCCGCCGAGAAGGGCTGGATCGACCGCGACAAGGCGATCCTGGAGACCCTCACCGGCATCCGCCGCGCCGGCGCGCAGATGATCCTCACCTACTGGGCCACCGAGGTCGCGCAGAAGCTCCGGAATGCCTAAAACGCCGCAGCGGCGCACTCTGGAGGGGTAACGCTGGAGGTGGTCCTCATGCAGACACTCGTCGGATGGCACGTCGAGATGGAATTCGAAGAGGTAGGCGACCGCACGCGATGCGCGGCCATGGTGCGGCTCGGGGACGGTACCGAGATGCGCGCCCACGGCACCGCGAACCGTCACCCCTCCGACCCCGAGCAGCTGCGGGTGGGCGAGGAGATCGCCGGGGCCCGCGCGATGATGGATCTCGCGTCGCAGATGCTTCAGAAGGCCCACCAGGAGATCGACCAGATGTCCGGCCGGACGTCCCACCCGATCCGCGGCTGACCTCTGCTGAAGCGCGACGCCCGCCCTCAGTACTGGAGGGCGTCGTCCATGCTCTGCTGCCAGTACGACACGGCGGCGCCGTTGTCGGCGAATGTGCCCGACGGCGCCGTCACCGTCGTGCCGCTCTCCCGCGTGAGGTTGACGCGGATCTTCTTCACGGTCCTGCCGTGCGTGTCCGGGCCGGGCTCGCCGGTGAGGATCAGCGACGCGTAGCCCGACTCGCCCGGGGCCAGGGTCAGTACGGCCTGCGGCTTGCTGTCCTCGATGATGCGGATCGGCGCCTGCGCCTCGTCGAAGCCGACGAACGGGGCGTTCACGACGTTGCAGGGCCGCTTGCCGATGTTGGTGACGGTGAGCACCAGGTGGTTGATGGGGCGGCTCACCTTGCTCGCGACGATCCTGGTGCCGGCCGCGGTGCAGACGGTGCGGACGGGACCGGCGTCGGACGTGTCGGCGGGCGGCTTCGGGGCGCCGGGCTTGCCGGTGGCGGGCTTGGGGCTCTTGGACCCGGCGCTCTCGGACGTGCCGCCGCTCTTGCCGGACGAGGTGTTCCCGGACGTGTCGGCGGGGTCGGACGCCGGTGCGGAGGCCTGACCTGCCGGGGCCTTCGGGGCGGCGGGCGACGAGGCCGTCTCCTTCGGGGCGGCGGACGAGCTGTCGCCCGACTGGCAGGCGGTGAGTGCGAGGGCCGCGGCGACGGCGGCGACGGGCAGGGCGAGGCGGCGTGCGGTAGTGCGCATGGTGGATCCCCCGTTGGGTTTTCAGTCGGTGAGTGTTGGTGAGCGACGTCGTGCTTCGGACGTCGGTGACCGGTCGTCAGTGACGGTGCAGCAGCACGAGGACGATGGCCGTGCAGGCGATCAGCACCCCGACCGCGAAGGCGTCGGTGACGCGGCTGTTCGGCATGACCACCACTCTGCGAGCCGGTGTGACCGGACGGCAATCGGCACGGGACAATGAGGGACGCTGGAACGCTCGCACCCGTGGTGACCTGCTGAAACGCCGGTCCCCTGGAATGCGTTCCTGGGATGCGGAACGGGCGATCGGGGGGCTTTGATGGACGCGGGCGAGGGCTTCGCGGGACTGATGCGCGCGCTGAAGGAGCGGTCCGGGCTGAGCTACGGGGTGCTGGCGAAGCGCCTCCACGTGAGCACGTCCACCCTCCACCGGTACTGCAACGGGGACGCCGTACCGGCGGAGTTCGCGCCCGTCGAACGCCTCGGCCGGCTCTGCGGGGCCTCGCGCGACGAGGTCATGGACCTGCACCGCGCCTGGATCCTGGCCGACGAGGCGCGACGGCGGGGGAAGGCGGAGCCGGACCTGCCGGACCCGGGCCTGTCGGGGGCGGATGCGACGGAGACCCGTACGCCGGAGGCTCCGGCGGTACGTATGGCCGAGGCACCCGCGCCCGACGCCGACACGCCCGACGCCCACGCCCCCGACCCCGACCTCCTCCCGCTCGTCACCCACCGGCCCCCGGCCGCCCGGCGCTCCCGCAAGCGGCTCTTCGCCGTGCTCGCCGCCGTCGCGGTGGTCGGCGTCGCGGCGTCCACCGCGTACGTGCTCCGCGGCGACGGCGAGGCCGACACCGGCGGCGGTTCCGGAGGCGCGCCCGCCGCGGCCGCCGCCCCGCTCGGCGTGGGCATCAGCTCGTACAACTGGGCCGCGCCCTGCGGCCAGTACTACGTGCTCGACCAGCAGCCCGGACACGTCCCTCCGCCGCCCCCGCCCCAGGACACCCGCGGCTGGGCCCGCGCGCTCGGCGGGATCGACGGCGGGCACCTGCAGCTCCAGCTCACCGTGACCGGCCGCACCCAGGCTCCCGTGGTCCTCACCCGGCTGCACGTACGGGTCGTGGAGAAGAGCGAGCCGCTGGAGCGGTCGGCGTACTCGATGGGCGACGGCTGCGGGAGCGGGATCACCCCGCAGACCTTCGACGTCGACCTCGACGCGCCGCGCCCGTATCTGAAGCCGATCGCCGGGCAGGACGGCGACCGCGTGGTGCCGGCGAAGGACTTCCCGTACAAGGTCGCCACCGGCGATCCGCAGGTGCTCAACCTGGACGTGCACACCGAACAGCACGCCGCGAGCTGGTACCTGGAGCTGGACTGGAGCAGCGGCGGTGAGAAGGGCCGGATCCGGGTGGACGACGGCGGGCAGCCGTTCCGCACCAGCGCGATCGAGGGCCGGCCGACGTACGGCTGGTGGCCCGACAAGGGTGAGTGGGTGAAGTACTGAGGCCACCCGCGGTACGGCGTAGGCCCCCGCAACGGCGAAGGCCCCGGCCCGGATCGCACGATCCGGGCCGGGGCCTTCCCCGTACGCGTCAGAGGCGCGCGGGCGTCCGGATGCCCAGCAGGGCCATGCCCCGGTGCAGCGTCCGGGCGGTCAGGTCGATCAGGAAGAGGCGGTTCTCCCGCTGCTCGTCCGTGTCCGCCTTCAGCACCGGGCACTGGTCTCTGCAAGATCAGCGGCGTCGGGTTGCCGTCCGGGCCCTTGACGTCGTCGAAGAACACGCACAGCGCGCCCTCGGAGCGGACGGCCACGCCCGACTCCTCGAGGATCCGGCAGGTCTCCTGCAGCATGTCGTTGTAGCCCGACTCGCCGACGATGTCGGGGTCCCGGACGTCCATGTCGAGCTTCTCGAAGACCGAGTAGAAGTAGATCTTCGACTCGTCCACGAACCGCTGCCACAGCGCCAGCGTCTGCTCGTCGCCCGCCTGGAGGTCGACGACTCGCGCCCGCGCCCGGGTCTTGAACTCCTCGTCGGAGTCGAACAGCGCCCGCGAGGCCTTGTACAGCCGGTTCAGGTTCGACATGGCCTCCGCGCCGGACGTCTCCGCGTCCTGGCCCTCGGCCTTGTGGTCCAGCTCGTGCGGGTGCTCGATCAGGTACTGGATGAGCATGCCGAACTGGGTGCCCCAGTCGCCGATGTGGTGGCGCCGGACCACCGACTCGCCGGTGAACTCCAGGATCTCGACCATCGCCGCGCCGATCACCGCGGACCGCAGATGGCCGACGTGCATCTCCTTCGCCACGTTCGGCTGGGCGTAGTCGATCACCGTCGTGCCCGCGGCCTCGTTGAACGGCACGCCGAGCCGGTCGTCCGCGGCACGCGCCGCGAGCGTCCGCACGATCGCCTCGTCGGTGATCGTGATGTTGAGGAAGCCGGGGCCGGAGACCTCGATCTCCTTCAGCACGTCGTTCGCCGGGATCGCGTCGACGACGGGTTATTTCGCTTGTGAAAGTGTCCCATGGGCGAGCAACGTGTTTTCTCCGCCTGTGGACGAAACAGAGCTTGTGGACAACCTCGGAGTGTCCTCTTTCGTCTGGGAGAATGGCTTCTACAGGAGCGCAGAGGCGGCACATAGGGCCGCCGGGCTCCGCAGCAATCGAGGAAGAAGGACGAACCGACCGTGGCTCAGAGCAGCACAGAGACCGACTGGGTCTCCCGTTTCGCGGACGAGGTCATCGCCGAGTCGGAGCGACGTGCGCCTGGCAAACCGGTCGTCGTCGCCTCCGGTCTCTCCCCCTCCGGCCCGATCCACCTGGGCAACCTGCGCGAGGTCATGACCCCGCACCTGGTGGCCGACGAGGTCCGCCGCCGCGGGTACGAGGTCCGGCACCTGATCTCCTGGGACGACTACGACCGCTACCGCAAGGTGCCGGGCGGCGTCGAAGGCGTCGACGAGTCCTGGGCCGAGCACATCGGCAAGCCCCTGACCTCCGTCCCCGCCCCGGCCGGCTCCCCGCACCCGAACTGGGCCGCGCACTTCAAGGCCGCCATGGTCGAGTCGCTGGCCGAGCTGGGCGTCGAGTACGACCCGATCAGCCAGACCGAGCAGTACACCACGGGCGTGTACCGCGAGCAGATCCTGCACGCCATGCGGCACCGCGGTGACATCGACGCCATCCTCGACCAGTACCGGACGAAGAAGGCGCCGAAGAAGCAGTCGCAGAAGCCGCTCGACGAGGCCGAGCTGGAGGCCGCCGAGGGCTCCGGCGCGGCCGCCGAGGACGACGGCTCCGGCGGCGGCGCGGGCTACTTCCCGTACAAGCCGTACTGCGGACAGTGCGAGAAGGACCTCACCACGGTCACCTCGTACGACGACGAGACCACCGAGCTCGCCTACACCTGCGCCTCCTGCGGCTTCGCCGAGACCGTGAAGCTCAGCGAGTTCAACCGCGGCAAGCTGGTGTGGAAGGTCGACTGGCCGATGCGCTGGGCGTACGAGGGCGTGATCTTCGAGCCCTCCGGGGTCGACCACTCCTCGCCCGGCTCGTCGTTCCAGGTCGGCGGCCAGATCGTCGGCATCTTCGACGGCGTCCAGCCGATCGGCCCGATGTACGCGTTCGTCGGCATCAGCGGCATGGCCAAGATGTCGTCGTCCCGCGGCGGCGTGCCCACCGCGGCCGACGCGCTGAAGATCATGGAGCCGCAGATCCTGCGCTGGCTCTACGCCCGCCGCCGGCCCAACCAGTCCTTCAAGATCGCCTTCGACCAGGAGATCCAGCGGCTCTACGACGAGTGGGACAAGCTGGAGGCCAAGGTCGCCGACGGCACGGTGCTCCCCGCCGACGCTGCCGCGCACGCCCGGGCCGCCCGCACCGCCGCCGGCGAGCTGCCGCGCACCGCCCGCCCGCTGCCGTACCGCACGCTCGCCTCGGTCATGGACATCACCGCCGGCCACGACGAGCAGACCCTGCGGATCCTCGGCGAGCTCGACCCGGAGAACCCGGTCACCTCCCTCGACGAGGCCCGGCCCCGGCTCGACCGCGCCGAGAACTGGATCACCACCCAGGTCCCGGCCGACCAGCGCACCATCGTCCGCGAAGAGCCCGACGCCGAACTGCTCGGCTCGCTCGACGACGAGGGCCGCGAGTCCCTCCGGCTCCTCCTGGAGGGCCTGGACACCCACTGGTCGCTCGACGGGCTCACCACGCTCGTCTACGGCGTCCCGAAGGTGTTGGCCGGCCTCGACCCCGAGGCCAAGCCGACCCCGGAGCTGAAGCTGGCCCAGCGCGCCTTCTTCGCCCTGCTCTACAAGCTCCTCGTGAGCCGCGAGACCGGCCCCCGCCTGCCCACGCTGCTCCTCGCCGTCGGCGCGGACCGCGTGCGCAAGCTGCTCGCCGCGTAACGCACGACGACAGGACGACACGGCGAAGGGCCGCCGGCCGGGAAACCGGGTGGCGGCCCTTCGCCGTACGTGCACGCCGTACGCGCTCCCGCGGGGGATCAGGCGGGGTAGTGCTCCTGCATCTCCTGCTCGACGCGGTGCTTGATCTTCGGGTGCAGCTCGCGCAGCATCGACCCGCTCCGCGGGTGATGCACGCCGTACATGTCGCTCAGCCTTATGTCGAGCTGCTCCACGGTCGGGAACGCCTGCTGCTCGTCCACGAAGTCCCACATCGCCTTGTACGCGGCCTCCGCGAACTCCTCCATGCCGGGCTCCTCGAACGGCGGCACGGCCTCCTCCTGGCGGGGAGCGGGGATCGCGACCTCCTCGGGGCCCTGCGGCACCGCGACGGGGGTCGGCTCCAGACCGTCCACGAACGTCGGGTCGTAGCCGCCCTGGTACGCGTCGGGCGGGAGCTGCTGCTGGTTGTAGAACCAGTGGTTCCCGGCCTCGGAGCCCGGCTCGGCGGCGGGGCCCTGCGGGACGGCTGCCTGCGGGAGGACTCCCTGCTGGACCGCCTCCTGCGCCTGGTCCGTGACCTGAGCCTCCTGCTGCTGCTCCTGCTGCTCCTGCTGCTCCTGCGGCTCCTGGGCCGGGCGGCCACGCTCCAGTTCAGGCGTCTGCGCCGCCGCCGGGACGGCCGCGGGCACGGCAGCCACCGGCTGCGCGGTCAGGGCGGGCGGCTCCTCGGGCTTCGGCTGCGGAGGCAGCAGTACGGGCTCGATGCCCGCCGCCGCGAGCCCCGCCGCCGCCGTCTCCGCCAGCGGCACGCCGTACTTGGCGAGCCGCAGCGGCATCAGCGCCTCCACCGGCGCCTTGCGCCGCCACGCCCGGCCGTAGCGGGCCTGCAGCCGCGCCTGGTAGATCAGCCGGTCCTGCTCCAGCTTGATCACCTGCTCGTACGACCGCAGTTCCCACAGCTTCATCCGCCGCCACAGCCGGAACGTCGGCACCGGGGACAGCAGCCAGCGGGTCAGCCGCACGCCCTCCATGTGCTTGTCCGCCGTGATGTCGGCGATCCGGCCCACCGCGTGCCGGGCCGCCTCCACCGCCACCACGAACAGCACCGGGATGACCGCGTGCATGCCCACGCCCAGCGGGTCCGGCCACGCGGCCGCGCCGTTGAACGCGATCGTCGCCGCCGTCAGCAGCCAGGCCGTCTGCCGCAGCAGCGGGAACGGGATCCGGATCCACGTCAGCAACAGGTCGAGCGCGAGCAGCACACAGATGCCCGCGTCGATGCCGATCGGGAAGAACCAGGAGAAGGTGCCGAAGCCCTTCTGCACGGCGAGCTCACGCACGGCGGCGTACGAACCCGCGAAACCGATCCCGGCGATGACCACCGCTCCGGCGACCACGACACCGATGAGTATCCGGTGCGTGCGTGTCAGCTGCATCGCGGCCATCCCGCGATCCCCTCCCGCTCTAAGACAACTCGGGGGCACAGCCTGGCATACGCCGACGGAGTCCGGTCCTCAGGGGGAGGACCGGACTCCGCCGGAACACTCGCCAAACCACGCGAACACGGGCCACTCGCCCTGCCGTCCGCCCGAGTTCGGGCCTGCTGCTTGTTCGCCCTACTTGTTCGCCGTGGCGATCGCGGCCACCGCGTCCTTCGTCGCCTTCACGGCGCCGTCCATCATCTTCTGGTCGTTCGGCGTGTCCGCACCCGCGTAGCCGGTGCCGTTGTAGTTGACGATGACCAGGACGTTTCCGGCGCGGGCGACCGTCGTGGCGTACACGAAGTCCTCGCCCGTCTTGCGCAGCGTGTACGCGACCGTCGTCGTCTGGTCGCCGACGCCCGAGGCCACCGAGTCGCGGACGTTCTTCGCGCCCTCGGTCGCCTTCAGCTTGGCGATCTCCTTGGTCTGGCTCTCCTGGGCGCGCTTCTCGCCGCTGCCCAGCGTCGCCACGGACTCGTAGCGCAGGAAGGAGACGTCCAGCCAGCGGTACTGCGAGCCCTTCAAGCCCTTGTCGACGAGCCCGTTCCAGGAGCAGCCGCCGCGGGCGGAGGTGTCGGTGGACGTGGACGGCGTGCCGGCCTTCGACTTGGCCTTGGGCACCAGCTCGTCGATCGTCTTGACGGTGATCGCCTTGCACGGCTCGGGCAGCTCGGCGTACTTCGCGGGCGCCACGGACGGCGTGCTGTCCTTCGGCGCCGCCCCCTTGGAGGTGCCGGAGGAGGACTGCGCGGCGCCCTTGTCCGGGGTCTTGCCGTCGGAGTCCGAGGAGCAACCGGCGACGACGAGCATCACCGGGACGGCGGCGCAGGCGAGTATGCGGGTGAGTCGCGGAGCTGATCGGTGCATGGTTCCTTCAGTCGGTTCGCTGACGGGTCTGCCGACACGTTACGCGGCAGGGGGAGCGGGCGGGACGAGGGCGGGCGGACCCGCGGCCGGACCGGGGCGGGCCAGGCGGGCCGCTAGTCCTCCAGTCGGTCCGCCAGCTGACGGGCCAGACTCTGCGCCTTTTCCTGCAGTTCCTTGCTGTCGGGGAGCTCGGCGGTCGCCGTGACCTGCTCCGTGTACTCGACGGTCACGATCACGTTGGATGTGCGGAACACCACGCTGACGGTGCGCTGGCGGGAGGCCGAGCCGGCTTCGGTGAGTACATCGTTGAGGAACGCGGCGTGACCGAGGCCCTCCAGGACGCGGGGTTCCAGACCGGTGCCGGTCCCGGAGGCGGTGCCGGTGCCGGAGGCGGAGGCGGTGCTGCCGGACGGGGAGGCGGGCGGGGAGCTCGCGGCGCCGGACGGCGGGACCGTGGTCGCGGAGGTGACGGTGGGCGTCGGGCTGGTCGCGGTCTGCGCGGGCGCGGGCAGGGCGGCGGCGATCTGCTTGCCGGAGTACACCTGCTGGGCGCGGTCGTCGTCGCTGACGGCGGGGTCGTAGGAGACGACGCGCTCCAGGTCCAGGGTCAGCTCGTGGGAGGTGTCCGGACCGTCGGCCTTCCAGCTGCAGCCGACGCGGCGCCCGTTGTCGTAGGTGACGGCGGGGCGGCCGGCGTAGACCTTCTCGCGCTGGTCGTCGGGGAGCTCGGCGGCGCCCGGGAGCAGGTCCTCGAGGGTGGGCTGCTGGACGGAGCCGCAGGGCTCGAAGAGCGTGCTGTAGCGGCCGGGCGGCACGGAGCCGGGGGCCGCCGCGCCGGCCTTGGCGTCGGCGGCGACGCCGGCGCCGTTGGTCCCCGACGAGCAGCCGGCGAGGCCCGCGCCGAGTGCCGTGACGACGGCTGCGGCGAGGGCGGCCGTGGTGAGCGTGGCGCGGGGTCGGGCGGAACGCTCCGCGCGGCCGGGGTCGTACGCCTTTCGCTGCACGAGCGCAGGCTCCCTTCTCCCGTAATGCCGAAAACTGTTTGCCGCCCTGATGGGGCCGGTGGACACAATGTCTATCGCACGCGCAGCCGTTGATGCCGGTCCGTCGCCACCTGTACGGGCCTTGATGCCGGTTTTTGCGTTTTCTGCTGATCCGGGGGAATCGAGGAAGTATGTCGTACGTAGAGGTGCCGGGCGCGAAGGTGCCCATCCGGTTGTGGACGGACCCGTCCTCGGTGGAGGACGGGGCCATGCGGCAGCTCCAGAACGTGTCGACGCTGCCGTGGATCAAGGGCCTCGCGGTGATGCCCGACGTGCATTACGGCAAGGGCGCGACGGTCGGCTCGGTGATCGCGATGCAGGGCGCGGTCTGCCCGGCGGCGGTCGGTGTGGACATCGGCTGCGGCATGTCCGCGGTCAGGACGTCCCTCACGGCCAACGACCTCCCGGGCGACCTCTCCCGCCTCCGCTCCAAGATCGAACAGGCGATTCCGGTGGGGCGGGGGATGCACCGGGAGATGGTGGATCCGGGGCGGCTGCACGGGTTCCCGACCTCGGGCTGGGACGACTTCTGGCAGCGCTTCGGCGGGGTCGCGGAATCGGTCAGGTTCCGTCATGACCGGGCCGAGAAGCAGATGGGAACGCTCGGGAGCGGCAACCACTTCGTCGAGTTCTGTCTCGACGAGACGGGTGCGGTCTGGCTGATGCTGCACTCCGGTTCCCGGAACATCGGCAAGGAACTCGCCGAGTACCACATCGGCCAGGCGCAGAAGCTGCCGCACAACCAGGGGCTGATCGACCGCGATCTCGCGGTGTTCGTCGCGGACACCCCGCAGATGGCGGCGTACCGGAACGATCTCTTCTGGGCGCAGGAGTACGCCAAGTACAACCGCGCGATCATGATGGCGCTGTTCCAGGACGTGATCCGCCGGGAGTTCAAGAAGGCGAAGGTGACCTTCGATCCGGTGATCTCCTGCCACCACAACTATGTGGCGGAGGAGCGGTACGAGGGCATGGACCTGCTGGTCACCCGCAAGGGCGCGATCCGCGCCGGCTCCGGCGAGTTCGGGATCATCCCGGGCTCGATGGGCACCGGCTCGTACATCGTGAAGGGCCTCGGCAACGAGGCGTCGTTCAACTCGGCCTCCCACGGCGCGGGCCGGCGCATGAGCCGCAGCGCGGCGAAGCGCCGCTTCTCGACGAAGGACCTGGAGGACCAGACGCGGGGCGTGGAGTGCCGCAAGGACTCCGGCGTGGTCGACGAGATCCCGGGCGCCTACAAGCCGATCGAGAAGGTCATCGACCAGCAGCGCGACCTGGTGGAGGTCGTCGCCAAGCTGAAGCAGGTCATCTGTGTGAAGGGCTGACGCCGGCCGGAGCGCCGGTGCGCGGGGACCGCCCTGGTGGGGCGGTCCTTCGCCGTTTCCGGATCCGGAAGCCCTCAGAGCTCGCGGTGGATCTTGGTGTTGGAGGCCTGGGCCCGGGGGCGGACCACCAGGAGGTCGATGTTGACGTGGGGCGGGCGGGTGACCGTCCAGGTGATGGTGTCGGCCACGTCGTCGGCGGTCAGGGGGTCGGCCACGCCGGCGTAGACCTTGGCGGCCCGGTCCGTGTCGCCGCGGAAGCGGGTGGTGGCGAACTCGTCGGTCTTCACCAGGCCCGGGGCGATCTCGATGACGCGGACCGGGGTGCCGACGATCTCCAGGCGGAGGGTTTCGGCGAGGACGTGTTCGCCGTGCTTGGCGGCGACGTACCCGGCGCCGCCCTCGTAGGTGCCGTGGCCGGCGGTGGAGGAGACGACTACCACCGTGCCGTCGCCGCTCGCGGTGAGGGCGGGCAGCAGGGCCTGGGTGATGTTGAGGGTGCCGATGACGTTGGTCTCGTACATCTGGCGCCAGTCCGCCGGGTCGCCGGTGGCGACCGGGTCGGCGCCGAGTGCGCCGCCGGCGTTGTTGACCAGGACCGCCAGGCTGCGGAAGGCGGTGGCGAACTCGTCGACCGCGGCGCGGTCGGTGACGTCGAGGGCGTAGGCCGTGGCCTTGTGGCCGGCGTCGGTGAGCTCGGCGGCCAGGGCCTCGATGCGGTCCTTGCGGCGGGCGGTGAGGACCACGCGGTAGCCGGTCTCGGCGAGCCGGCGGGCGGTGGCGGCGCCGATCCCGCTGCTCGCTCCGGTGACGACGGCGATCCGGTTGCCGGGGGCGGTCATGCGGGGCTCCTCGTACGTGGGGGCGGTGCCCGGTCAGGATAGACGCGCCGGGCCGACGAGTAATCGGAATATATGGGTCGTGATCGGTATCTTCTGGGCATGACGTTGTTGCGCAGGGGGCTGTCGTTTGTCGTCGCCGCGATGTCCGTGCTCGGTGCGGGCGGTGCTGCCGTCGCCGTCGCGCCCGAGGCCGATGTGGCCCATCACGGACATGTGTCGCTCTGGCAGGGCCGGGTCGGCGTCCTGCTGACCAGCGAGAACCATGGCCCTTCCTCTCTGTCGGGCGGGACGGTGCGGCTGGAGTTCTCCGTGCCGCTCGCGGCGGATCAGGACCTGCCTCCCGCCTGTCTGTGGGGCGGTGACCGGGTGGTGCTGTGCGGGACCGGCGCGCTGCGGGCCGCGGGCGCGGCCCGGCAGCTGAGCCTGGAGCTGCGGACGGCCGGTGAGCCGGAGGAGCTGACGGTGATGGTGGACACCGTCTGGAACGGTGGGGCCACCGACCGGAATCCGGGCAATCATCGGCATGAGGTGCTGGTGCCGGCGACCGGGGATCCGTATGTGTTCTAGCCGGCGCCGGTCGTCTCCGGCTGTCCCCTAGCCGTCCCCAGCCGTTCCTAGCCCTCCCAGTACACGTAGCCGTCGGGGCGGACGAGCATCGTCGTGCGGCGCGACGGGTCGGCCCAGGCGGCCTTGGCGATCCGGCCGGGGGCCTGCGGCGCGGTGGCCACGGAAGCTTCGGTCCCCTGCGGCGTGATCAGGACGAAGTCGCCGTCGCGCAGGAGCTCGTAGAGCCGGCCGCGGTCGAGCGCCGCGTCGGGGGCGCGCCCGCCGCCGGAGCGCTGGGCGGCGGCGCCGGTCCCGTATCCGATGCCGAGGCCGCTGAGCTGGCCCATGGCCTTGTCGGAGGCGGGGCGGAGGGCGTTGAGCACGCCGGCCACCAGCGAGCGGGCGGCCCGCCGCGGGACGGTGTGGGCCATCGCCAGGCGGACTATGGTGCCGCTGCTGCGCAGCACCATCTTGCCGACGGGGTGGCGTTCGTCCTGGTAGCTGTCGAGCAGGCCCTCGGGGTCGGGGGCGTCGCCGCGCAGGACCGAGATCAGCTTCCAGGAGAGGTTGGCGGCGTCCTGCAGGCCGGTGTTCATGCCCTGGCCGCCGGCGGGGGAGTGGACGTGGGCGGCGTCGCCGGCGAGGAAGACCCGGCCGGCCCGGTACGCGGGGGCCTGGCGCTCGTCGCTGTGGAAGCGGGAGATCCAGCGGGCGTCGTGCATGCCGTAGTCCGTGCCGAGGGCCTGGCGGGCG
This sequence comes from Streptomyces sp. NPDC048604, assembly GCF_043199435.1. Lineage (NCBI taxonomy): Bacteria > Bacillati > Actinomycetota > Actinomycetes > Kitasatosporales > Streptomycetaceae > Streptomyces > Streptomyces sp. NPDC048604. The sequence goes on along the minus strand of NZ_JBICVX010000005.1, from coordinate 444,906 downwards.
ATCTCGCGGACCTCGTCGAGGTCGACGGGCTCGCTGTCGGGCACCTGGCGGGTGCGGTTCCAGCCCATGACGCGGTACCAGCCGTCGCCGAACGGGGCGATGAAGGCGAAGGAGTCCTCCGCGCCGTTGACGGTCAGCAGGCCCTCCGGCTCCTCGGCGAGCCGGACGTCGGCGAGCACGATGGAGCGGATGACGGAGACGCCGGGGAAGGGGAGTCCGAGCGCGCCGCGGACGCCGCTGCGGTGGCCGTCCGCGCCGACCAGGTACCGGGCGGTGAGGGTGACTTCCTTGCCGTCGGGGTCGGTGAGCTCGGCGGTGACGGCGCCGGCGTCCTGGCGCAGTCCGCGCAGTTCGGTGGAGTGCCGGAACTCCACGCCGGCGGCCAGGGCGCGGCGCTCCAGGAGGCGTTCGACCTCGTACTGCGGGGTGATCAGGAGGAACGGGTAGCGGGTGGCGAGCCGGCCGAGGTCGAGCGAGAGGCGGCGGAAGAGCCGCAGGCCGGTGAGCCGGGTGCCGGTCTCGACGAGTTCGTCGGCGAGGCCGCGGGCGTCGAGGAGTTCCAGGGTGCGGGCGTGGACGCCGAACGCGCGGGTCATGTTGCTGATGCCGTGCGGGCGGCGCTCGACGAGGGTGACCCGCTGTCCTGCGGCGGCGAGGTCGCCGGCGAGCAGGAGGCCGGTGGGGCCCGAGCCCACGACCAGGACGTCCGTGTCGGTCTTCGTGTGCTGCACGACTGCCTCCCCGGTGCGGCCGGCGGTGGCCCGGCTCGCGGTTGTGGTCTGCCAACGCTTGTTGGTCAACGCTTGTTGGCAATCATGGCGCGCCCCGAGTGGCATGTCAACACCTGTTGGCCTACAGTCGTTGACATGATGACCGCGCCACGCCGCTCCGACGCCACCCGCGCCGCGATCCTGGACGCCGCCCGCGAGCGCTTCGCCGCCGACGGCTACGAACGCGCCACCATCCGGGCCATTGCCCGCGACGCCGGAATCGACCCGTCGATGGTCATGCGCTACTACGGGAACAAGGAGGGGCTGTTCGCCGCCGCCTCCGAGTTCGACCTGCGGCTGCCCGACGTCGGGGCGCTGCCCGCGCGGCACATCGGGGCCGTCCTCGTCACCCACTTCCTCGACCGCTGGGAGCAGGACGAGGTGCTCACCGCGCTGCTGCGGGTCGGCGTCACCAACGAGGCCGGCGCGGAACGCATGCGGACGATCTTCAAGGAGCAGCTGGGGCCGATCGCGGCCGGCGTCTGCCCCGATCCGGCCGAGGCCGCCGACCGCGCGGCGCTCGTCGCCTCCCAGATCCTGGGCATGGCGCTCGCCCGCTACGTGCTGCGGCTGCCGCGCGCCGTGGACATGTCCCGCGAGGAGATCGTGGCCTGGCTGGGGCCGACCGTGCAGCGGTATCTGACGGACGCGGCGGCGGTCGTATAGGCGGGGCGGCGCGGGGGCGAGGGGTGGCCCGAGGGCGAGGGCGGCGCGGGGGCGCGGGGCCGGAGTTCCTTCTTCGTACACTTTCTGCATGACGCAAGCGAATTCCGCCCGGCGCGGTGCGCTCATGACCGAGCTGTACGAGGAGTCGCGCCGCTACATGGCCGCGTACGCGCTCTTCAACCAGGCCGTCGCCGACCATCTGCGGCTGCACCCGACCGACGTGCAGTGCCTCAACCTGCTCAGCCTGGAGAGCGAGCCCGTCACGATCGGCCGGGTCGCCGAGCTGACCGGGCTCACCACCGGCTCCGCCACCCGGCTCGTCGACCGCCTGGAGCGGGCGGGCTATGTGGCCCGGCGGCGCGACGCCGAGGACCGCCGCAAGGTGCTCGTCGCGCCCGTGCCCGAGCGGATGGCGGAGCTCGGCGCGCTCTGGCAGCGCCTCAACCGGGCGTGGACCAGGATGTTCGACGACTACAGCAACGCCGAAGTGGCACTGCTCATCGCCCATATGAAGCGGACCGTGGAACTCGGCGCCGCGCAGATCGAACGGCTGCGGACCGGCAGCATCGACGACGAGCCGGCCGACTAGGGCGTCAGGCCGCCGCGCCGCCGAACTCGCGCATCGCGTCGGAGACGATCGCGTCCAGCCGGGCGTGGTGGGCGCCCCGCCAGTACACCCGCTCGCACGCGGTGCACTGGGCGAACACGTCGTACGTGCGCTCCGTGCCGTGCTCCAACTGCTCCCGCACCGAGTCCTTGTCGGCCTCGGTCAGCAGCCCGTTGCACGCGGTGCACCGGGTCCACGGCGCGAGCGGGGGCGCGAACCGCTCCAGGACGTCCCGCAGCTGCTCGTCGGGCCGGTCGCTGTAGATGTAGGCACCCGCCCACAGCTCGCGTCGGCGCAGCAGCCCGCGGTCACGAGACAGCATCACGCGCTGCTCCTTCGCCGAGAGCGCGGCGAGCGCCGGGTCGCCCAGGTCCTCGCTCTCGTACGCCGCGTCCACGCCGAGCAGCCGCAACCGCCGCGCCAGCGTGCCCAGATGGACGTCAAGCAGGAACCGGAGCGGCGCGCCCGGCACCTGTTGCGGGCGAACCACGCCCTCCACCTCGACGCTCTCGCCGGCGGCCGGGATGTGGGAGACGTCGACCGGACGACCGTCCACCAGCAGCCGCCCCGCCTCGGTGAGCGGCACGCCCAGCGACTCGACGACATGGCCGAGCGTGGACACGCCGTCGGTGGCCACGGACGTACGGCCCGAGCGGCGCTCGGCGCCGACGAACAGGCGCAGTCCGGGGGCGAAGCTGACGAAGATCTCCGGTCCGTTCACGGGGACAGGATGTCACCGGGATGGCGGGGGCGGCCAGGGAATTCGGGGCGTGCGTCAGGCGGAGTGGAACGCTTTCGCGTGTTCCGTCGCCCAGGCGGCGAACGTGCGGGCCGGGTGGCCGGTCAGCTCCTCGACGGTGCCGGTCGTCGGGACCGGCACCCCGTCGTGGTCCGCCCAGTGCCGCAGCAGCGCGTCGGCGAACGTGCCCGGTATGTACGGCGCGACCGAAGCCCGCCACGCGGCGGGGCTCGGTTCGCGCACCTCGATGTCACGACCCGTCACCTGCGCCAGGACGGCGAGCTGTTCGGCGAACGTGAGGGACTCCGGGCCGCTCAGCAGATACGAGGAGCCGCGCAGCTTCGGCTCGGTGAGCACCGCGAACGCGGCCTCGGCCACGTCCCGTTCGTGGATCGGGTCGGTGTGCGCGCCGGGGTACGGCAGGTCCACCGCGCCCGTGGACCGGATCGCCGCGGCCCACCCGAGGGCGTTCGTGGCGAACGCGCCCGGCTGGAGGTGTGTCGCCTCGAAGGAGCCGTCGGCCGCGGCGGCCTCCAGGGCGCGCTCGACGGCCAGGTGCGAGCCGGCGATGGGGTTCTCGGCGGCGTTCGGGGCGAGCACCGAGCTGGACGAGAGGAGCACCACGTGCTCCACCCCGGCGGCGCGGGCCCGCGCGGTGAAGGCGTCGATGTGCGCGGGCTCGGCGTACAGGAACACCGAGTCGACGCCGGCGAGCGCGGTGCCGAAGGTGTCCGGGTCCGCGAGGTCGCAGCGCACGGCCTCGACGCCGGGCGGTGGCGACAGGTCACCGGGTTTCTTCGAGGCGGCTCGCGCCTCGAGCCCGGCGGTGTGGAGGAGGGACAGGAGGGCGGTGGCGACGCGGCCGCGGCTGCCGGTGACGAGGATCGTCATGGTTGGCTCCTTTTCTGTGCTGCGAAGAATCTGCGTGGCGCAGATAATTTCTCGTGATTTCGTTCTGCCCGTCAAGCGGGTTCTCAAACGTCAGAGCGCGCGGGCGTAGGCCGTGGGCGGCACGCCCACCGTCGCCGTGAAGTCCCTTACGAGATGGGCCTGGTCGCTGTAGCCCAGCTCCGCGGCCAGCGCGGCCCAGTCCGGTCCGCCCGCGCGGTCCGCCTCCGCGCGTTCCAGGGCCTCGTGGATGCGGTAGCGCAGGACGACCCACTTCGGGCTCACGCCCACGTACGCGGCGAACAGGCGTTGCAGCGAGCGGATCGACAGGCCGGCGCGGTCCGCCAGGTCGGAGACGCGGCGGACGGGAGGTTGGGCGGTGGCGCCGGCCGTGTCGGCTTCACCGCTGCCCTTGCGGATCAGGTCGACCAGTGCCATCGCGCGGTCCGCCGCCGAGTCCGGGCGGGCGCCGCGCGTCAGCAGGAAAGCGTCCAGGGCCGCCACCCGTTCGGCGTCCGTCGGCGGGTTGAGTACGGCGGAGAGGGTCGCCGTCTCATCCGTCGACGGGAAAACCTCAGGCAGGGTCACTCGTCTGCCCGTCCAGGCCGAGACCGGCTGCTCCGGGGCGAACGGGTGGAAGCCGCCCGGGCGGAACTGGATCCCGCAGACCCGGCCCACGCCCGTCAGCTTCTTCTCGAACAGCTCCTGGCCGATGCCGGACACCTCCGCCACCGCGGCGTCCCCGTACCTCTGGAAGACCACGTTCACGGAGGGGTGTGGGACGACGTGCGTCACATAAGGCCGGTCCAGCTCCCAGTCGATGAGCCAGTAGTGCTCCACGTACCGGCGGAGCTCCGGCGCCGCCGGGTCGTACCGGCGGAACCGCACGCGCCGGAACAGCCCCTCGGCGTCGACGATCCCCCGGGTGTCCTCGCGCGGCATGGGCCGATGCTAGGCGCTGGGCGGTGCGGGTGTCGCGTTTGTTCAAGACCCGGGACGGGGGCGCGTTTAGCGTCGGGGGCATGACTGAGAGCGACGCGAACCGGATCAGTGACCTCCTCGACGTGGCCGCGACACGTGCCGTGCCCGTGCTGCGCGGGATCGTCGGCGACGAGAAGCTCCTCGGGGCGCGGACGCCGTGCTCGGAGTACGACGTGCGGGCGCTGGTGAACCACCTGTTCCAGGTGGTCGTGCAGTTCCAGGAACTGGCCGCCAAGCGCGACGCGGACTTCTCCGCCGAGCCCGACTACGTGGGGGCCGGCGACGACTGGGCGGACCGTTTCGAGGCCGAGACCCGCAAGCTCGTCGCCGCCTGGGGCGAGCCCGGCGCGGAGGACGGCATCTCCGGATCGATGGGGATGCCGGCGCGGATCGTCGGGGCGATGGCGCTGCTCGACCTCACCGTCCACGCGTGGGACCTGGCGCGGGCCACCGGGGCGGCCTTCGAGCCCGCGCCCGAGGTGGTCGAGGGGCTGGTTCCGGTGGTCGAGAAGCTCGCGCCGACGGCGCGGGAGATGAACGTGTTCGGGGCGGCCGTCGAGGTACGGGAGGGCGCCACGGCATTCGAGAGGATGCTGGCGACTACGGGGCGGGATCCGTTCGCCGTCGTGTAGGGGCCTCTGGCTAGGGGTTCGCTTTGTGCGTCAGGTGCGCCACCACGTCGTCGAACGCCTCTTCCTCCGCCGGCGTCAGCGGGACCGACTCCTGGGGGTGCCAGATCCGGTCCAGCGGGTGCGGTGCGTCTCCGCGGCGTCGCTGTCCGCGTGCGCGTCGGCGTGCGGCCTGCGCGGCTGCCCACACCGCGGCGGACGCGCCGGCCAGCACGCCCAGTGCGCAGAGTGCGGCGAGTGCGGTGCGCGCGTGGGTTGGGCTTGGGGTTTGGGGTGGGTTCGGGGCTGGAGTTTGGGGGCCTGGCTTGGCCATGGCGGGCCTCCATGGGGGCTGGCCGGGCGGGGTGTGGGAGGGAATGTCGTCGTTCCTCCTTACTCGGTCAGTTAACACCCGGACGGGGGACTTGCGGCAGGGGGTACGGGTCGGTCCTCGGCCCTCTTGTGCGCGCCGTGGCGCCGTCTCAAGGTGGCGGGTAGCGGATTTCCGGCCGGGAGGGAGCGCGGCGGCATGGGTGCGGACGCGAGTGGGTGGGAGTTCATCGACGACCGGGGCGCGGTCTTACGGCTCGCCCGCCGGCCGCGGCGGGTCGCCGCGTACGTACGGGCCGGGGCGGCGCTGCTCGACCTCGGGGTCGTGCCGGTCGCGGTGTACGGCTCCGGGCACGACGGCGCGGGGCTCGACCCCGTCAAGGCGGGCGGGCTGGCGGCGGCCGGGGTGCCGTACCTCGGTCCCGGGCGGCTGCTGACGGGCGGGGCGGGCGGGGCGGACGGGCCGCTGGGAGCCGTGCGGGCGGATCTCGTGGTGGACGTGACGTACGACGGGAAGTCCCCGTACGCGATCGACGAGGCGGTCGTGGACGGGCTCGGTTTGCCGCTGGTCGCGCTGTCGGTGGGCAGTGACGTGGTGCTGCCGCGGATTCTGGAGCGGTTCGCGGGGGTGGCGGGGGCGCTTCGGGACGAGGCGGGGGCGTTGCAGGACGGGGCCTACGAGGGCGGGGCCGCCGTCGCTGCTGCCGAGGCTGCGGTCCGGGCGGCCGTGGGCCGGCCCGCTGTCGTCGCGCTGTCCGGCGCCGGGGTGGAGCAGGTGCATGTGGCGCGGCCGCCGGCCTGGCCGGAGCTGGCGCGGCTGCGGGAGCTCGGGGTGCGGCTCGTCGAGCCGGGGCCGGGGGCGGGGACCGGGTGGCTCACGACGGACTGGGAGTCGGCGGCGGCGCTGGGGGCGGACGTGGTGCTGGTCGACAGTCGGGCGAACGCGGTGCGGGCGGGGGAGGGGTGGGACGGCTGTCCCGCGGTGTGGCGGGAGGCGGTGCGGGGGGCTCGGGTCGTGCCGTGGAATCCCGAGACGCCGCCCAGTGCGGGGGCCTTCGCCGCGTTCTTCCGGGACGTTGCTGCCGCGCTCGGGTGAGGCCGTCCGCCGCTGCGGCCTTCCGCGTTCCGTGCGTGGTGCGTGCCGTGGGGGACGTTCCGGGGGTCGCATTCGGGACTGCATGATTTACGGCGCGTTCGGGTCCCACCCGGTACTGGGCGTTTCTCGCGCGCCACAAATCACGCTTCACGTCCCGAATGCGACCCCCTCCGCGTCCCCCACTCCCGTCTCGTCGCCGGACCCGCCGAGTGGTCGGCTCGCCCCTATGCCTGGGCTTCCGCCCGTTGTCTGCGGGTGCGGAGGGAGGCTGCGAAGTCTTCGGCTCGGGCCAGGCCGGCTCTGAGTTCGTCCATGCGGGTCTCCGCCGCCTGTTCGTAGCGGCGGACCCGGGCGATGAGGCGGGTGCGTTCCGGGGCGGGGAACTCCGGGTCGGTTTCGGCGGCGTCCAGGCGGTCCACCGCGGTCAGGAGGTCGCGGGTCTCGTCGAGGCTGAAGCCCAGCGGCTTCATCCTGCGGATGACCATGAGCCGGGCCACGTCCGCGTCCGTGTAGAGCGGGAACCCGCCCTGGGAGCGGGCGGACGGGACGACCAGTCCGGCGTCCTCGTACGAGCGGATGGTGCGCAGCGGCAGTTCCGTCCGCACCGCGACCTCGCCGATCTGCAGGTGTTCTCCGGGCACAGGTCGTCCTCTCCGTCGGATCACCGGTATCTTAGGTGCTTTTGTTCCGATTTCCGGTGATATTCGGGGGAGCGTTTACGGCCAGACCAGGCAGTACGGCTGGTGGCCCGCCTCGTGGAGTCGTACGGAGAAGTCCTGCCATTCGTGGAGCAGCTGGTAGACGTTGAACGCGTCGCGGGGGCCGCCGCGGTCCGGGACCGTGGACCAGATGAACGCCGCCGCGCCGACCGACTCCTCGCCGATGCCGCGCAGCGGGTCGACGACCGTCGTGGGCAGCTTCACCACGGCGTAGTCGGGGTGCAGGACCACCAGCTCCAGCGGCGGGACCTTGTGCAGGGGCATGCCCTGGATGCCCGTCAGCACCATCGCGGCTATGGTCTCCGGCTTGATCTTGGTGAACATGCCGCCCATGCCGAGCTCGTCCCCGCCCAGTTCCTCCGGGCGCATCGAGATCGGGACGCGGGCTGCCGTCGCCCCGTCGGGCGCGCCGAAGTACTTGTACGTCACCCCCAAGCGGCCGCTCCTGTTCGCCGTGGGCTCGTCGGTCTCCCGTCGGCGCCGGTGCCTTCCCCGCCGGGCAGGCTCGTCCGTCCCCTCGCCCAGTCCGCCACCGCGATGCATATCTCCACCCGACTGCCTTTAGCAGGCAACACGACCCCGCCGCGCAACCCGATCATCGTGCCAGTGACCTCCCCCACCCGCGTGCGGTGAAACACCTGTTCCGCAAGAACGTCCGGGCCTCTGACACCATGGTTTCCGTGAGCCATCCCTATGACGTCCCAGTTTCGCAGACGCGGCACGCGGACGCCCCGGGGTAATTCGGGGAGCATTCCGGGTGACTCGCGTCCAAGTTCATCACGCCACGTTCGCCGGAACCCGTTCGCCGATCAAGTCCGTCAGCCCAGTTCGTCAGCCGCTTTTTCTTACTCGCAGGTCAGGACCACAGTGCCGTATTCATACGAAGCCCCAGTCTCACAGACGCTTTTCGACCGCGCGTCCGCCGTGACGCCCGGCGGCGTGAACTCACCGGTCCGCGCCTTCCGCGCCGTGGGCGGCACGCCCCGGTTCATGGTGTCGGGCTCGGGTCCCTACCTCACGGACGCGGACGGTCGCGAGTACGTCGACCTGGTCTGCTCCTGGGGGCCCATGATCCTGGGCCACGCGCACCCCGAGGTGGTGGCCGCGGTGCAGGCCGCGGTGGCCCGGGGGACCTCGTTCGGCACGCCCGGCGAGGGTGAGGTCGAGCTGGCCGAGGAGATCGTCGGCCGGATCGAGCCGGTCGAGCAGGTTCGGCTGGTTTCCAGCGGGACCGAGGCCACGATGTCCGCCATCCGGCTCGCCCGCGGGTTCACCGGGCGCGCCAAGGTGATCAAGTTCGCCGGCTGCTACCACGGCCATGTGGACGCGCTGCTCGCCGCGGCCGGCTCGGGGCTCGCCACCTTCGCGCTGCCCGACACGCCCGGCGTGACCGGTGCGCAGGCCGGTGACACGATCGTGCTGCCGTACAACGACCTGGAGGCCGTGCGGGCCGCGTTCGCCGCGCATCCCGGGGAGATCGCCTGTGTGATCACCGAGGCCTCGCCCGGCAACATGGGTGTCGTGCCGCCGGTGGCCGGTTTCAACCAGGGGCTCGCCGATGTGTGCCGCGAGAACGGGGCGCTGTTCATCTCCGACGAGGTCATGACCGGGTTCCGCACCAGCCGGGCCGGTTGGTACGGCGTGGACGGTGTGAAGCCCGATCTGATGACCTTCGGCAAGGTCATGGGCGGCGGATTCCCGGCGGCGGCCTTCGGCGGCCGTGCGGACGTCATGGGGCACCTCGCCCCCGCCGGGCCCGTCTACCAGGCCGGCACCCTGTCCGGTAACCCGGTGGCCACGGCCGCGGGCGTGGCGCAGCTGCGGCTGCTCGACGAGGCCGCGTACGAGAAGGTCGACTCGGTCTCGAAGGAGATCCAGGGGCTGGTGACCGGCGCGCTGGCCAAGGAGGGCGTGGCGCACCGGCTGCAGACCGCGTCCAACATGTTCTCGGTGTTCTTCACGGCCGACGAGGTGCGGAACTACGAGGACGCGAAGACGCAGGAGGCGTTCCGGTTCAACGCCTTCTTCCATTCGATGCTGGCGGACGGCGTCTACCTGCCGCCGTCCGCCTTCGAGTCCTGGTTCGTGTCCACCGCGCACGACGAGCGGGCCGTGGAGCGGATCGCGGCGGCGCTGCCGGCGGCGGCCCGGGCGGCTGCGGAGGCCACGGCATGAGCGGGCAGGACATGACCGTCGTCCACGTGGTGCGGCACGGCGAGGTGCACAACCCGGACGGCGTGCTCTACGGCCGCCGCGCCGGGTACCACCTGTCGGAGCTCGGCCGGCAGATGGCCGACCGGGTCGCCGAGCACCTGGCGGACCGGGACGTCACGCATGTGGTGGCCTCGCCGCTGGAGCGCGCGCAGGAGACCGCCGCGCCGATCGCGAAGTCGCACGGGCTGAACCTGGAGACCGACGAGCGGCTGATCGAGGCGGCGAACGTCTTCGAGGGCAAGACGTTCGGCGTGGGCGACGGGGCGCTGCGCAAGCCGGGCAACTGGAAGCACCTGACCAATCCCTTCCGGCCGTCCTGGGGCGAGCCGTATGTGGAGCAGGTGGTGCGGATGATGGGCGCGATGGAGTCGGCGAAGGACGCGGCGCGCGGTCATGAGGCGGTGCTGGTGAGCCATCAGCTGCCGATCTGGATCGTGCGCAGTTTCGTGGAGAAGCGGCGGCTGTGGCACGACCCGCGGCGCCGGCAGTGCACGCTGGCCTCGCTGACCTCGTTCACGTACCAGGGCGACAGGATCGTTTCGGTCGGATACAGCGAGCCGGCCCGTGACTTGGTGCCCGCGCACTTGCTGGCGGGTGCGAAACCTGTGAAGGGAAAGGCAAAAGCGTTCGGAGCCTGACCTTCCCGGGGCATGATCGGGGCGATCGGATGACCTGAAAGTCATCTGGTCGCCCCGAAACTTTTGCGCCAACGGCCGGAACCGCCGCGTTCCTCCCCGCATCTCACTCATTAGCCGGTTTGGATGATCTTTTGGTCATATCGAGGGGTGGATGGGGGCGCAATGAGCGGGATCAGTCGAAGGGGTCTGCTGGGGGCGGGGGTTGGCGCCGCAGCCGCCCTCGGCGTCGCCGGGTGCAGCTCCAACAACAGGAACAAATCAGGGCATTCCGGGTCGGGTAAGGGTGGGCAGCCGTCGCGCGTCCCCAGCCCCAGCGCGCCGCCGGTCAAGCTCATCGGGGACGGCTCCACCGCTGACACCGGTCCGCAGCCCCGCCAGCCCGCCAAGCCGGTGCCGCTGGAGCCGGGTCAGACGCCTCCGCAGTTCGTGGTCTTCTCCTGGGACGGGGCCGGCGAGGTCGGCAACGGCCTGTTCCCGCGCTTCCTGGAGCTCGCGAAGAAGCACGACGCCGCCATGACCTTCTTCCTCTCCGGCATCTATCTGCTGCCCGAGTCGAAGAAGCACCTCTACCGCCCGCCGAACAACCGCGTCGGCGCCTCCGACATCGGGTACCTCACCGACGCCCACATCAAGGACACGCTGAAGCACGTCCGCCAGGCCTGGCTCGACGGCCACGAGATCGGCACCCACTTCAACGGCCACTTCTGCGGCGGTCACGGCTCCGTCGGCAACTGGACCCCCGCCCAGTGGCAGAACGAGATCGACCAGGCCGTCGGCTTCGTCACCCAGTGGAAGACCAACAGCGGCTGGACCGACGTCGACCCGCTGCCCTTCGACTACACGAAGGAACTCGTCGGTGGCCGCACCCCCTGCCTGCTCGGCCAGGACAATCTGCTGCCCACCGCCAAGCGGCTCGGCTGGCGCTACGACGCCAGCTCGCCCGGCGGCCGTCAGATGTGGCCGGAGAAGCGCAAGGGCATCTGGGACCTGCCGCTGCAGGCCGTGCCGTTCCCCGGGCACTCCTTCGAGGTGCTGTCGATGGACTACAACATGCTCGCCAACCAGTCCAAGAACTCCACCCGCGGCGTGCCCTCGCGCTACCCGGGCTGGCGCGAGCAGGCCACCGGGGCCCTCCTCGCCGGCTTCGACCGGGCGTACGGGTCCAACCGCGCGCCCTTCTTCGTCGGCAACCACTTCGAGCAGTGGAACGGCGGCATCTACATGGACGCCGTCGAGGCCGCGCTCACGAGGATGGCCGGCAAGAAGGACGTCCGGCTCGTGTCGTTCCGCCAGTTCACCGACTGGCTCGACGTCCAGGACCCGAAGATCCTCGCCAAGCTGCGCACCCTCGACGTCGGCCAGAAGCCCGCGGGCGGCTGGAACGCGTTCCTCACGGCCGCCGCCTGACGCCGAGCCCGCCGCCGGCACCGCCCCCCCGACGCGCCCGCTTAAGCACCCTTGACAAGGGGCTTTCCGGGCACGTAGGGGGGTGCCCAAGATCGGCGAAACACCCATGCGAAACTTTTCACATGAGCTACCGCCGTGCACCCCGTCGCACCCTGCTCGCCGTCGCGACCCTGACGGCGGCACTCGCGCTCTCGGCCTGCTCCTCGGACGACAAGGGCAGGTCCGGCGGAGGCGGCGACACCAACTTCGTCACCAACACGGGCGGTATCGCCACCGTCGCCAAGGGCGAGCGGAAGGCCCCGAACGCGATCAAGGGCGAGACGCTCGACGGCAAGCAGCTCGACGTCGCCGCCCTCAAGGGCAAGGTCGTCGTCCTCAACGTCTGGGGCTCGTGGTGCCCGCCCTGCCGGGCCGAGGCGCCGCACTTCGCGAAGGTGTCCGAGGAGCTCAAGGCCAAGGGCGTCGAGTTCGTCGGCATCAACACCCGGGACGCCAACATCAAACCGGCCCTCGAGTTCGAGAAGGCGTACGAGGTCGGCTACCCGAGCCTGTACGACCCCGCCGGCCGGATCATCCTCAACGGCTTCCCCAAGGGCACGCTCAACCCCCAGGCCATTCCCTCCACCGTCGTCCTCGACAAGGACGGGAAGATCGCCGCGCGCTCCCTCATGGCCCTCAACGAGGAAAAGCTCCGGTCGATGATCGCTCCGCTGATCGCGGAGAAGTGACCCCGTGCTCCACCTCGCCGCCGAACTCGGCCGCAACGAGACCGTCTACAGCGGAGCCCTCGTCCTCGCGCTGCCCATCGCCCTGCTCGGCGGACTCGTCTCGTTCTTCTCGCCCTGCGTCCTGCCGCTCGTCCCCGGCTACCTGAGCTACGTCACCGGGGTCAGCGGCACCGACCTCGCCGAGGCCCGCCGCGGCCGCATGGTCGCCGGGGCGTCCCTGTTCGTGCTCGGCTTCACCGCCGTCTTCATCTCCGGCGGCGCCCTCTTCGGCTTCTTCGGGCAGACCCTGCAGAGCTACCAGGACGTGCTCTCCAAGGTGCTCGGCGTGCTCATGATCCTCATGGGCGTCTTCTTCATGGGGCTCATGCCCTGGCTCACCCAGCGCGAGTTCCGCTTCCACCGAAAGCCGACGGCCGGGCTGCTCGGCGCGCCCCTGCTCGGCGCGCTGTTCGGGATCGGCTGGACCCCGTGCTTCGGGCCCACGCTCACCTCGGTGAACATGCTGGCCTTCGACCAGGCCAGCGCGGGCCGCGGCGCGATACTGACGTTCGCGTACTGCCTCGGTCTCGGCCTGCCGTTCATCGTCGCCGCCATCGCCTTCCGCAAGGCGCTCGGCGCGTTCGGCTGGGTGAAGCGGCACTACGCGTGGGTGATGCGGATCGGCGGAGTGATGATGATCGCGACCGGCCTGCTGCTGCTCACCGGTGCGTGGGACAGCATGGTCTCCGCGATGCAGACCTGGACCAACGGCTTCACGGTGGGGATCTAGTCCATGAGCAAGACAGAGCCGACGGGCGCGACCGACGCCGGTGAGCAGCAGGACCTCGGTGCGGCCGGGGCCCAGCTGTCCACCGCGCCCAAGGAGGACACCGGCCTCGGCGGGCCCACGCTCGGCGTCGTCGGGTGGGTGCGCTGGTTCTGGCGGCAGCTGACCTCGATGCGGGTCGCCCTGATCCTGCTGTTCCTGCTGTCGCTCGGCGCGGTGCCCGGCTCGCTCATCCCGCAGACCGCGGCGGACGAGCTGAAGGTCGCCCAGTTCAAGGACGCGCATCCGACGCTGACGCCGGTCTACGAGAAGCTCCAGCTGTTCGACGTGTACAGCTCGGTGTGGTTCTCCGCGATCTACATCCTGCTGTTCGTCTCCCTCATCGGCTGCATCGTGCCGCGGACCTGGCAGTTCGTCGGCCAGCTGCGCAGCCGCCCGCCGGGCGCGCCGAAGCGGCTGACCCGCCTGCCCGCGTACACCACGTGGCGCACCGAGGCCGAGCCGGAGCAGGTCCGTGCGGCCGCGCTCGAGCTGCTGAAGTCGCGCCGGTTCCGCGCCCATGCGGACCTGGACGCGGTCGCGGCGGAGAAGGGCTTCCTGCGCGAGGTCGGCAACCTGGCCTTCCACCTGGCGCTGATCGTGATGCTGGTGGCCTTCGCCTGGGGCCAGCTGTTCAAGTCCGAGGGCGGCAAGCTGATCGTCGAGGGCGACGGCTTCTCCAACACGCTCACCCAGTACGACGACTTCAAGTCCGGCTCCCAGTTCAGCACCCACGACCTGGAGCCGTTCGGCTTCACGCTGGACTCGTTCACGGGCACGTACGAGAAGGGCGGCCCGCAGCGCGGCACCCCCCGCACCTTCGAGGCGGCCGTCACGTACTTCGAGGCCGGCGGCAAGGAGCGGAAGGCGATCGTCCGGGTCAACGAGCCGCTGAAGGTCGGCGGCTCGAAGGTCTATCTGATCGCCCACGGGTACGCGCCCGTCGTCACCGTCAGGGACGGCCGCGGCAACGAGGTCTTCAAGGGCGCGGTGCCGCTGCTGCCGATCGACAACAACATCACCTCGACCGGTGCGATCAAGGTGATGGACGGCTACCGCGACAAGAACGGCACGAAGCAGCAGCTGGGCTTCCAGGCCTTCTTCGTGCCGACGTTCGCGGGCGCGGGCAAGGGGAACATGTTCTCCCAGTTCCCGGCCCTGGACTTCCCGGTCATGGCGCTCACCGGCTACATCGGCGACCTGAAGGTCGACAGCGGACTGCCGCAGAACGTGTACCAGCTGGACAAGTCCCGGATGAAGCAGTTCACGGACAAGAACGGCAACAAGCTCGCCCAGCGCCTGCTGCCCGGCGAGACCATGACGCTGCCCGACGGGGCCGGCTCGATCACCTTCGAGAAGGAGATCAAGGAGTGGGCCAGCTTCCAGGTCTCGCAGCAGCCCGGCAACGGGCTCGCGCTGGCCGGTGCGCTGGCCGCGATCGCCGGACTGTCGGGGTCGCTGTTCATCCAGCGGCGCCGGATCTGGGTCCGGGCCGTACGGGGGGACGACGGCATCACCGTCGTCGAGATGGCGGGTCTTGGCCGGAGCGAGTCGGCCAAGCTCCCGGAGGAGCTGGCCGATCTGGCGGTCACGCTCAACGCGAAGGCGCCGACCGCGCCGGAACCTGCTGAACCCGCTGAACCTGCCGAGGCAGAAAGGCCTGAGAACAAGTGAATCTCGCCGCCGCCACGAACGAGAGCCTGGCGGAGATGAGCAATGTGCTCATCTACTCCTCCATGGCCGTCTACACCCTGGCCTTCCTCGCGCACATCGCCGAGTGGGTCTTCGGCAGCCGCAGCAAGGTCGGCCGAACGGCCGCCGCGCTGACGGAGCAGCCCGCCGCGGCCGCCCCGGCCCCCAAAGTGACCGTGCAGGTCAAGGGCGGCACGGCCGTCCTGGAGAAGCCGAAGGTGGTCACCCGCGCCGCCGCCGGCGCGCGGGACGTCCCGGACGGCCCCGGCGCGGCCGGCGGCACCGTCAAGGGCGACCTGTACGGCCGGATCGCGGTCTCGCTGACCGCGCTGGCGTTCCTGGTCGAGGCGGCCGGCGTGGTCACCCGCGCGCTGTCCGTGCAGCGGGCCCCCTGGGGCAACATGTACGAGTTCTCGATCACCTTCTCCACGGTGGCCGTCGGCGCGTACCTGGGCTTCCTGGCCGCGCGGAAGAACGTCCGCTGGATGGGCCTGGCGCTGGTCACCACCGTCCTGCTCGACCTGGGCATCGCCACCACCTGGCTGTACACCGACAGCGACCAGCTGGTGCCGGCGCTGCACTCGTACTGGCTGTGGATCCACGTCTCCACCGCGATCTTCTGCGGCGCGGTGTTCTACCTGGGCGCGGTCGCCACGCTGCTGTACCTGTTCCGCGACTCGTACGAGAACAAGCTCGCGACCGGCGGCAACCCGGGCTCCTTCGCCCGCTCCGTCCTGGAGCGGCTGCCCGCCGCGGCGAGCCTGGACAAGTTCGCCTACCGGGTCAACGCGGCCGTCTTCCCGCTGTGGACGTTCACGATCATCGCGGGCGCGATCTGGGCCGGCGACGCCTGGGGCCGCTACTGGGGCTGGGACGCCAAGGAGGTCTGGTCCTTCATCACCTGGGTCGGCTACGCGGCGTACCTGCACGCCCGCGCCACCGCCGGGTGGAAGGGCCGCAAGGCCGCGTACATCGCGCTGATCGCCTTCGCCTGCTTCCTCTTCAACTACTACGGCGTCAACATCTTCGTCAGCTCGAAGCACTCGTACGCGGGCGTCTGACCTGCGGCGTCGTGTGAGCTCGCGTCCCGCGGGCCGCCGCGCGACGCTGGAGGTATGACCCAGGCGATCTCTCACGGCATCGGCATGACGCAGGACGGCGACGAGCACACCCTGAGGTTCACCCTGGACCTGCCGCACCCGCGGATCGCGGTCTGGGCGGCCGTCGCCACACCGGAGGGCCTGCCGCAGTGGCTGTGCGCGGCGGACCCGCTGGAACCACGGCTCGGCGGGGCGGTGACGCTGCGCTGGCTCAACGGGCCCACCGTGGTCTCCGGGCGGGTGACCGCCTGGGACCCGGAGGTGGTGGCCGAGTACACGGTCGACCCGCCGCACGGACGGATCCGGTTCCACCTGGAACAGGGCCCCGGCGGCGCGTCGACCGTGCTGCGTTTCACCAACGCCTTCCACGGCACGCGCAAGGAGAAGCTGGACACGCTGGCCGGCTGGCACGACCACTTCGAGCGGCTCGCGCGGGCCCTGGACGGGCAGCCGACGGACTGGCGGCTGTGGACCGCCGAGCGCTGGCAGCAGCTGCGCGACCTGTACGAACGGGACGAGGCGCCCTGGCCGAAATGGGAGCCGTAGGGGGCGTCCCGCTCACCCCCTGAGCCCGCTCACCCCCGTTTCGGCGGCAGACAGTCCGCGGCCGGCGGACGGCCCTCCGGCCAGGCGAGCTGCACGAATCGCTGCGAGCCGTCCGGGGCGAGCTCCACGATCGGCACCGCCTTGTCGTACGGGTTGCCGTGGTTGTCCAGACAGATCCAGCCGCTCGCCCCGCGCACCCGCAGCGAGCCCTTCACCTGGGGCCACTGCGTCGCCACGTCGGCCGGCGCCGGGTAGTGCGCGCCCTCGCCGGTGGCCTGGCGTATCGCGTGCACGGCCGTCGCCATCGCGTCGTACGCGACGATCGCCTGCCCGTCCTGCAACGCCACCGGCTCCAGCCCCGCGGCCACCAGGTCCGCCAGGAACCGGTCGTAGTCGGCCGTGGAGCCGCCCGCCGCCGGGACCGGCCGGCCGGGGGCCGGCTTCCAGGCGTCCGGGTGGGCGAGCGAGGCGTACCGCACGGTCAGCCGGGCCTTCAGGGCGTCCCGGTCCAGCCGGCCGTCCGCGCCCAGGTACGAGCCCTCGTCGCCGGTCAGCACCGTGAAGTGCCGCTCGGCGCAGCCGCGGTCGCCGAGCGCGTTGATGAACTGCCGCAGCTGGGTGTGCCGGCCGGCGAAGAACACCGTCTCGGCGCGGGTGTCGCAGATCAGATGGGTGATCTGGCGGAAGGTGTTCGCGGTGGTGCCCTCGTCGGTGGCGTCCGGCGGCGAGGTGAACAGCTGCGGCTCGTACGGGGCGCCCTTCAGGGAGGCGGCGAACGCGGCCTTCAGGGTGTCGGTGTAGTGGTCGCCGGAGCGGGTGTCCTGGACGAGCAGCGCCTTGGCCGCGTCGACCTTGCCGAAGTGGGCGAGTGCCTTGGCCTCGTCGGAGTTGGTGGGGGAGACCCGGGCGAGCCCGGGGAAGGGCGTGCGGCCGGGGCCGTTGGCGAGGTCGTCGGCGGTGATGGTGGTGCCGACGACGGCTATGCCCGCCCCGGTCAGCGCGGTCACCGCCTCCCGTACGGGCGTGGAGCTGGTCGCCACGCCGGAGACGGCGCGCAGCCGGTCCGGGGCGCCGGTCATCGTCTTCAGCCGCTCGACGACGGGCCGCCACCGGGCGCTGCCCCTGCCGGTGTTGGCGAGGACCAGGCGGATCTTCGGGGTCTGGTCGTTGGAGGCGTGGTTGGCGCGCCACTGGTAGGCGTACGCGCCCTGTATCTCGTGCAGCACCTTCATCCGCGTCCCGGAGTCGGGCGAGGTCAGCGGCAGCAGCAGGGCGACGGTGGCGTACGTGCCGGGCTTGAGGGTCTCGTTCTCGCGGGCGATCGCGGCGGCGGCCCCGGCGAGCGCGGGGACGCCGAAGGCGTGGCCGTCGCCGTTCACGCCGATGCACTCGGAGCTGCCCGCGGGCCGCTCGACGCCCGCGGCGCAGGAACGGTCCTCCGGGGTGGTGAGCCGGTCGACCGTGTACGTGACGGCCGCGGCCAGCACGATCAGCGCGAGCACCGACGTGACGATCTTCTGGCGGGTGGTGTAGAAGACGCGGTAGCGCAGCCGGTTGGGCATGGTCGTCAGACTCCGTCCTCCCGGCCGGGCGGGACGGCGATCGCCCGCCAGGCGCGGATGTCCCTCGGCCAGTGGGTGGCCGCGTCCCAGAGCGGACTGTTGCCGGTGAGGTGCCGGCCGGACAGCTGGCGCAGCTCGTGCGCCAGCTTGTCGGCCACCTCGTCGTCGGGCAGTGCCAGCGGGTCGGTGAGCAGCCACAGCGCGTGCAGCAGCCGCCCGAGGCAGAGGTGCAGCTCGATGTCGTCGTCGTCGAGGCCGCCCGGCAGCGGCCCGGCCGGCTCGCGGCCCAGCGCGACCGCGCGGCGCGGGTCGGCGCCGGGGCGGTGCTGCACGCGCGGGTACGGAGCGGAGGCGAGGAACCGCAGCCGGCGCAGCCAGTCGTGCACGTCCGGCGCGGGGAAGGTGACCCGCAGATGGGTCACGGTCTCCTCGGTGCCGCCGAGCGCCAGGTCGTGGTGGAGCCGGTACGGGGCGGGGGCCGGCCCGTAGTACTGGCGCAGGGTCTCGTGGACGGCGCGCCAGGACGCGTACGCGGGCGCGTCGCCGTCGTGGAAGCGGAGCCGGTGCAGCAGCAGGGCGCGCAGCAGCGGGTCGGCGACGAAGTGTTCCGGGCCCTCGGGCCAGTCCTCGGCGCGCAGCCGGTCGCGGACCGCGAGGACGAGGTCGCCGTCGGGGGCCTCGGCGCGCAGCCGGGTGCGGGCCAGCATCCGGGCCGAGTCCTCGTCGTGGGCGGCGGCGAGCACCGCGAGCGGGCCGCGCCGCAGCTGCGGCAGGAGCTCCTTGAGCAGCGTCGCGGCGACGGGGACGGGCGCGCTGTCCTCGCGCAGCTCCACGGTCAGGTCCAGCAGGGCGGCGGGGGTGAGCGCGGCGCGCTGCGCGGCGGGGGCCTCGGCGGCGGCCCGGCCGAGCAGGGCGACGCCGAGCGGCCGGCCGCCGGTGAGACGGTGGACGCCTCGGGCGAGGTCGGCGGGGGTCCGGCCGGCCGGGTCGAGCCGGTCGAACGCGGACTGGGTCTGGGCGGCGGAGAGCGGGGTGAGGCCGACGGCGAGGATGCCGGACGTGACGTCCGTGCCGCGCGGGCAGGGCGCGCGGTGCGCCGTCTCCGGCAGCCGCAGCCGGGTGGCGTGCCGCAGCGCCTCGTGCTCGTGGGCGCGGGAGGCGGCGAGGACGACGACTCGGTCGCGGCGGCCGTCGGCGCGGGCCCGCAGCAGCGGTTCGATCAGACGGCGGCCGAGGGGTTCGTGCGCGTTGTCGAGCAGAAGGACGGGCCGGCCGCGGCGGGTGCCGGCGCGGGTGAGTCCGGTGTACGCGCGGCCGAGGTCCTCGACCAGTGCGCCGACGAGGAAGTCCTCGGCCTCGCGGCGGCGCCGGCCGCCCTGCTCGAAGTCCACCGCGAGCTGCTGCAGCCCGGCGCGGCCGCGGCCGCCGGCGTTGCGGTACGCGCCGTAGAAGGAGTCGGCGCGCTGCTGGAAGCGGCCGAACACCTCCTCCAGAACGGTCTCCACGGTCGCCTCGGCGAGCAGTCCGGCCATGGGCGCGGTGGTCTCGGCGGCGCGGGCGGCCAGCTTGGACAGCACCTTGGTGACCCAGTTCGCGGCCGCGCCCTTGGTGGCGTCGACGGTGGACAGCACCGGCCCGAGCCGCTGCAGGTCGCGCCGGGCGCGTTCGTCGTCGTCCTGGGCCCAGCTGATCGAGGCGACGGCGACCAGCCCGAGGGACAGCCGCGGGAACTGCACCGGCTTGGCCGCGTGGACCTTCGGCGACAGCTGCACGGCCAGTTCGCCGAGCGCGCCGGTGAGCGGGTTCCAGCCGGGGCCGTGGTCGGCGGGCGCCTCGATGCGCGCGCAGTCGAGCAGCGCGAGCGGGGTGGCCTCCCGGTAGGCGTTGCGGAGCTGTTTGAGCAGCGCGGTCTTGCCCATGCCGCGGCCGCCGGTGAAGACGGTGACCGGCGGGTCGTCGCCGTGCTCGAACGGGACGCGGGCGAAACCGTACGGGCTGAGGCCGATCAGCCGGGCCGCGAGCCCGGATTCCGACAGGACCGCCTCGCGGCCGTACAGCTCTCTGTCCACCGCCACCCCCTGGACATCCCCCGCCACAGCGTCAAGTCCAGTTTATCGAGCGGGTGTTGGGAACATGCCACTCTTTCGTACAGAGAGTGCGCGAGTTGTCACCCGGTTGTGATCGCGTCGAGTTGGGCGCGCAGATAGCCGTGCGACTCGATGCCGTGGATGGTGGTGCCGGGGTCGCACTCGTAGAAGTACACCAGCGACATCAGCTCCTCCTCCGGCGCGTCGGCCGGCGGCGGCAGCACCCGGTGCCGGCCCGAGCGCCACCGGCCGCCCGTCCAACCCGCCATCAGATCCCCGATGTTGACGGTGAAGGCGGTCGGGTCGTACGGGGCGTCCTGCCAGCCGCCGGCGTCCGTGTACACCTGCAGCCCGCCCTTGCCGGCCTGCCGGTCCAGGACGGTCACCGTGCCGAAGTCGGTGTGCGGGCCGATCCGGAACTGCCCCGGCTCCGGGTCGCCGAGCCGCTCCCGGCCCGGGTACCAGTTGACGTTGAAGCCGAAGGTGGGGTGGTGCGTGTGCCTGGTGAAGAAGTCGGCGTCCTCGCCGAGCGCGGTGCCGAGGAGGTCCAGGATCCGGTCGGACAGCCCCTGCATCTGCCGCAGGTACTCCTCCACCAGGGGCCGCAGCTCCGGCACCTCGGCGGGCCAGGCGTTCGGCAGGAACCACTCGGCGTCCACCGCCGGGTTCCCGGTCGGTTCGTCCGCCGCGAACGACAGCGACTCCTTCAGATCGGGCGGGGTCACCGTGCCCTCCGCGTACCCGTTGGCCTCCGCGCCCGGCCCCAGCCAGCCCCGGCCGCCGACCCGTACGGCGTACGGCTCCTTCACGGCGGCCGGGAGGTGGAAGAACCGGCGGGAGACGTCCCGGATCGCCGCCCGCAGGTCGGGGTCCACCCCGTGTCCGGTGACCAGCAGGAACCCCGCCTCGCGCAGGGCGCGGTCGACGGCGGGGAGCTGCGGGGCGGGGTCCTGGGTGAGGTCGATGAGGGGGAGGTTCGCTTCACTCATGGCCGATGTCCTCGTTCCACAGGGCGGGCTGTTCCGCGATGAACTCCCGCATCAGCGTGGTGCATTCGGGGTCGTCGAGCACGAGGACCTCGACCCCGTGCTCGGTCAGCCAGTCGTGCCCGCCGTGGAAGGTCTCCGCCTCCCCGACGACCACCCGCGAGATCCCGAACTGCCGCACCAGGCCGGAGCAGTACCAGCACGGCGACAGGGTCGTCACCATGGTCGTCCCCCGGTACGAGCGCTGCCGGCCGGCCGCCCGGAAGGCGGCGGTCTCCGCGTGCAGCGACGGGTCCCCGTCCTGCACCCGCCGATTGTGCCCCCGCCCGAGCAGCGCCCCGTCGGCCGCGTAGAGCGCGGCCCCGATCGGGACCCCGCCCTCGTCCCGCCCGGCCCGCGCCTCGTCGAGGGCGGTGCCGAGCCACCGCCGTGCCTGTTCGATGTCCACGGGGGGACTCTTCCCCGGCGGGGCGGGGGGATCACACGTCGTCCTGACCCTCATCCGTCGGGAGCGGATCGGCGACGAACGTGCCCTTGCCGTGCACGGTCAGGATCAGGCCCCGCTCGCGCAGGACCCGGGCGGCGCGGCGGACTGTCAGGTAGGCGACGCCGTACTCCTCGGCGAGGTCCCGCTCTGCCGGCAGGCGTGCGCCCGGGGTCAGTTCACCGGCCGTGATACGGGCGGCGATGTGGTCGGCCACCGCGACGTAGACCAGCTGGGGGCCCCGGAGTAGCCCGTGCCCTGACAGGCAAAGGGGCGGTGTGGCCACACCAGTTGGATACCCACGAGTAGGCTCGGCGATCATGACGCGTGTTGCGGTGGTCGGTGTGGGAGCGGTGGGCGGCGTGGTGGCCGCCGGGCTGGCCTCGACGGGGCGGCTCGAGGTGACGGCGTGCCTGCGGTCGCCGCTGGACGGGCTGCGGATCGACGGGCCCGACGGGGGGGTTCAGGAGGCGCCCGTCCGGGAGGTCCTCGACCCGTCTCTGGTGTCCGCCGTCGACTGGGTGGTGCTGGCGACCAAGGCCCACCAGACGGCCGGGGCGGCTCCGTGGCTGGAGCGGCTGTGCGGTGCGGGCACCCGTGTCGCGGTGCTGCAGAACGGCGTCGAGCACGTGGAGCGGGTCGCGCCGCTGGTGGGCGACGCCGGCATCCTTCCCGCCGTGGTGGAGATCTCGGCGGAGTCGCTGCGGCGGGGCCACATCCGGCTGTTCGGCCGACCGCGGATCGTGGTGCCCGAGGGCGACGACGGCGCGGACTTCGCCGTGCTGTGCCAGGGCAGCGGGATCGCCGTGGCGACGACCGAGGACTTCGTGACGGCGGCCTGGGCGAAGCTGTGCCAGAACGTGGCCAACGGCGCCATCACCGCCCTGACGATGCGCCGCATGCCGGTCTTCGCCCATCCGGGCATCGCCCGGCTGGGCCGCGCGCTGGTGGAGGAGGCGCGGCAGGTGGCCGCCGCGTCGGGCGCGGACCTTCCCCCGGATCTGGCCGACCGGGTCATCGCGACGCTGCGCTCGATGTCCGCCGAATCCGGCAGCAGCATGCTGTGGGACCGGCTGGCGGGCCGTGAGCTGGAGTACGACGCCCGTAACGGTGCGGTGGTGCGCGCCGGCGCCCGCCTGGGCGTTCCCACTCCGCACAACGAGAGTCTCACCGCACTGCTGGAAGCCGTCAGCGAGGGCCGTCGGCGCGGCGAAGAAGTGACGTAGGGGCCGCCGTCGTCGTCCGGGGCGACGGGGTCATCGGCCGCGCCGATGGCCCCATCGGGAGGTCGCCCCACTGGCTCGTGGACCCGCCGACGGGGCCGTCCGTAGCGTCGGCGGCATGAGAAACGAGACCAGGGGAACCGTCGAACTGACCCTCGCCATGGTGCTCTCCGGCACCCTCGGCATCTTCGTCGTCGAGTCCGGCGCGGCGCCCTTCACCGTGGTGTTCTTCCGGTGCCTCTTCGGGGCCGTCGCGCTCGGTGCGTACAGCCTCGCCCGGGGGTACTTCACCGGGCACGGGTTCACGCCGAGGAAGCTCGGACTCGCCGCGCTCGGCGGGGTGTTCATCGTCTTCAACTGGGTGTTCCTGTTCGAGGCGTACGAGGCGACCTCGATCTCCTTCGCCACCGTCGTCTACCACACCCAGCCGTTCTTCCTCGTGGTCTTCGGTGCCGTCCTGTTCCGGGAGCGGATCACCGCCGCCAGGCTCGGCTGGCTCGGGGTGGCCTTCGTCGGCCTCGTGCTGGTGTCCGGCATACGGCCCGGGGACACCGCCTCCCTCAAGGGACTCGGGCTCGCGCTCGGCGCCGCCGTGCTCTACGCGCTGTCGACGATCGTCACCAAGCGGATCACCGGCGTCCGGCCGCACCTCGTCGCGCTCGTGCAGGTACTCGTGGGGCTTCCGCTGCTGCTGCCCTTCGTCGACGCGACGGACGTGGCCGGGGTCGGTGCGGGCTGGGCGTGGCTCGCCGGCCTCGGGCTCGTCCACACGGGGCTGATGTACGTCCTCATGTACGCCGCCTACCAGAAGCTGCCCACTGCGAAGATCGCCGTGCTGGCCTTCACCTACCCGGCCGTCGCGATGTTCGCCGACTGGGCGGTGTACGGACACCACATCGGGCTCGTCCAGGCGCTCGGCGTCCCGCTGATCGTCCTGGCCAGCCTGAAGGTCACCCTTGCTGCTCGGACACCAGCCGCCGCGCCTGCTCCACGAACAGCCGCACATGCTCCGGCAGCTGCTTCCCCCGCCGCCACGCGATCTGCGTGAACAGCGTGAACGGCGCCGCCCAGTCGAGCGCCGCCAGCGCCCCGGACGCCAGCTCCTCACAGACGGCGATCCGGGGCAGCAGCGCGATCCCGAGCCCGCTCGCCACCGCGCGCTTCGACGCCTCGATCGTGCCGAACTCCATGAACGGCGGCGTCCACTCCCGCAACTCGTCCTCGAACAGATCGCGGTACGGGCAGCCCGGCTCGGTGCCCACCAGCGCCGCCGCCGCGAGGTCCGCGTTCGTCAGGCCGGTCCGCCCGGCCAGCGGATGCCCGGGCGCCGCGACCAGCACCAGCGGCTCCTGCGCCAGCACCTCGGACTCCAGACCGGCGTGCTCCGTCTCCCGCTCCATCAGGAACCCCAGGTCGTACGTGCCCCGGAGCAGCGCCTGCCGGGTCTCGTCGCCCAGCGTGGGCCGCAGCGTCAGCCGTACCTTCGGGTAGCGGTGGTGGAACAGCTCCAGGAGCGGCGGCAGCCGGTACGAGGTCAGCGACTCCATCGTGCCGACGGCGATCGTGCCGGCCGGCTCGTCGGGCCCGGTGACCGCGGCCCGCGCCTCAGCGTCGAGCTCGATGATCCGCCGGGCGTACGGCAGCAGCCGCTCCCCGGCCTCGGTGAGCCGGATACGGCTGCCCAGTCGCTCGAACAGCTCCACGCCGAGCGAGGACTCGAGCGATCTGATCTGGCCGGTGACGCTGGACTGCGCGTACTTCAGCTCGGCGGCCGCCCGGGTGAAGGACAGCACGGCGGCGACCTTCTCGAAGGTCACCAGCAGCCGCAGTTCCACGTCAGGACTTCTCGCCGCCGTCCCCGTCCTGTTCGCGCTTCTTCAGCTCCTCCTCGCGGCGGCGCAGGTCCGCCTCCCAGTCCTTGAGGAGCGACTCGTCCTTCTTGTTGTCCTCGCGCAGGGACTTCAGGAAGTCGGGGTTGTCGTCGGGCGCGACCCACTCGTGCCGGTGGTTGCGGTGCCACTCGGAGGGCGTACGGCCGTTCGCGGGAGGGTTGCGCACCTTGCCGGCGGCGAACCAGGCGATGGGGCCGACGATCCAGAAGAGCAGGACGATGAAGATCCAGGCGATCTTGGGGAGGTGCCGCGCCTCGTCCTCGGGGGTGTTGAGGCAGTCGATGACGGCGTAGATCGTCAGTGCCAGCGGCAGGATGTACATCAACGCCCTGAGCATGCGGGACAGCCCCCTGAAAGCGATGGCGGGGCGTGTTCGAACGGCCCCGGTGACAACTCCAGCCTAGCCCGTGACCGATACTTGCCCCTATGGCTTACGACGATCTCCGCTCGCTGCTCAGGGCTCTGGAACGCGAAGGCGACCTCAAGCGCATCAAGGCCGAAGTCGATCCGTACCTGGAGGTCGGGGAGATCGTCGACCGGGTCCAGAAGTCCGGGGGCCCGGCGCTGCTCTTCGAGAACGTCAAGGGCTCCTCGATGCCCCTGGCCATGAACGTGTTCGGCACCGACCGCCGGCTCCTCAAGGCACTCGGCCTGAAGTCCTACGACGAGATCAGCGACAAGGTCGCCGGGCTGCTCAAGCCCGAGCTGCCCAAGGGCTTCATCGGCGTCCGCGAGGCCTTCGGCAAGCTCGGCGCGATGGCGCACGTACCGCCGAAGAAGGTGAAGTCCGAGAACGCCCCGGTGCAGGAGGTCGTCCTCACCGGCGACGACGTCGACCTGGACAAGCTGCCGGCCCTGTTCACCTGGCCCAAGGACGGCGGCTCGTTCTTCAACCTGGGCCTGACCCACACCAAGCACCCCGAGAACGGCATCCGCAACCTCGGTCTGTACCGGCTGCAGCGCCACGACAAGCGCACCATCGGCATGCACTGGCAGATCCACAAGGACAGCCGCAACCACTACCAGGTGGCCGCCCGGCGCGGCGAGAAGCTGCCGATCGCCATCGCCTTCGGCGCGCCGCCGGCCGTCACGTACGCCTCCACCGCGCCGCTGCCGGAGGACATCGACGAGTACCTGTTCGCGGGCTTCCTGCAGGGCAAGAGGGTCGAGATGGTCGACTGCAAGACCGTGCCGCTGCAGGTGCCGGCCGACGCCGAGGTCGTCCTTGAGGGCTGGCTGGAGCCCGGCGAGATGCTGCCGGAGGGCCCGTTCGGCGACCACACCGGCTTCTACACGCCGCAGGAGCCGTTCCCCGCCCTGAAGATCGACTGCGTGACGATGCGGAAGCGTCCGCTGCTGCAGTCGATCGTGGTCGGCCGTCCGCCGACGGAGGACGGCCCGCTGGGCCGGGCCACGGAGCGGTTCTTCCTGCCGCTGCTGAAGATCATCGTGCCGGACATCGTGGACTACCACCTGCCCGAGTCGGGCGGCTTCCACAACTGCATCATCGTCTCGATCGACAAGAAGTACCCCAAGCACGCGCAGAAGGTCATGAACGCGATCTGGGGCGCGCACATGCTCTCCCTGGAGAAGCTGATCGTGGTCGTCGACGCGGACTGCGACGTGCACGACTACCACGAGGTGTCGTGGCGGGCGCTCGGCAACGTCGACTACGCACGCGACGTACTGATCACCGAAGGCCCGGTCGACCACCTCGACCACGCCTCCTACCAGCAGTTCTGGGGCGGCAAGATGGGCATCGACGCGACGAGGAAGCTGCCCGAGGAGGGCTACACCCGGGACGGCGGCTGGCCGGACATGGTGGAGTCCGACCCGGCGACGGCCGCGCTCGTGGACCGCCGCTGGAAGGAGTACGGGCTGTGACCACGGCCGCGGTGCCCGGCGCGCGGCCGGGCCGGACGAAGGCGTTCCTGCGCCTGGTGATGATCGAGCACTCGGTCTTCGCCCTGCCGTTCGCGTACATCGCCTCGCTCACCGCGATGTTCCAGCTGGACCGGAAGATCCACTGGTGGACGCTGTTCCTGGTGACGGTGTGCATGGTGGGCCTGCGGACCTTCGCGATGGCCTGCAACCGGATCATCGACCGGGAGATCGACGCGCGTAACCCGCGCACCGCGAACCGGGAGCTGGTGACCGGCGCGGTGTCCGTGCGCTCGGCGTGGACCGGGGCGGGCATCGCGGTCGTCGTCTTCCTGGGCGCGGCGGCGCTGCTGAACCCGCTGTGCCTGGCGCTCGCGCCGCTCGCCGTGGTGCCGATGGTGGTCTACCCGTACGGGAAGCGGTTCACGAACTTCCCGCACGCGATCCTGGGCCTGGCGCAGTCGATGGGCCCGATCGGGGCCTGGCTGGCGGTGACCGGCTCGTGGTCGTGGGACGCCGTGATCCTGGGTCTCGCGGTGGGCATCTGGATCGGCGGCTTCGACCTGATCTTCGCCTGCCAGGACGTGCAGGCGGACCGCGCCGAGGGCGTCATGTCGGTGCCGGCCCGCTTCGGCATCCCGGCGGCCCTGTGGGGCGCGCGGGCCTCGGCGGCGGTGACCACGGCGCTGCTGGTCTGGTACGCGCTGGCGACGGACGCGGGGCTGTTCTTCTGGCTCGGCCTGGTGATCGTCGTGGCGGCCTTCTGCTACGAGCACACCATCGTGAAGCCGCACGACCTGTCGCGGCTCAACCGGGCGTTCTTCACCACGAACGGCTTCATCGGGATCACTCTGTTCGTGTGCGCCCTGCTGGACCTGCTGGTGCGCGGGCTCACCCTGTAGTCGTGCCGGATAGTCTCGACGGCGTGGAGCGGGAAGTGGATCAGCAGGCGGGGGAGAAGCGCCGGCCCTGGGTGGTCGGGGTGTCCGGGGCGTCCGGGACGCCGTATGCCGCCGCGGTGTTGCGGGGGCTGCTGGCGGCGGGGGAGAGCGTGGACCTGGTGGTCTCGCGGGCCTCGCGGCTGACGCTGCTCGACGAGACCGGGATCTCGTTCCGGGACGCGCACTGGCGCGAGGACCTGAGGACCTGGCTGGCGCGGGGCGCGGACGGGAAGCCGGACGCGTTCGACGTGCCGGTGGACGACGTGCGGTACTGGGCGGCCGGCGATCTGGCCGCGGGGCCGTCCTCGGGCTCGTACCCCGTGAAGGGGATGCTGATCGTGCCCGCGTCGACGGCCGCGGTGGCGGGTGTGGCGCTGGGCCTGTCGAAGGACCTGCTGCAGCGGGCGGCGAGCGTGATGCTGAAGGAGCGCCGGCCGCTGGTGGTCGCCGTGCGGGAGACCCCGCTGAACGGGCAGACGCTGAAGCACCTGGTGACGCTGGACGAGGCGGGCGCAGTGGTGCTGCCCGCCTCGCCGGCGTTCTACGCGGGGGCGACGCACATCCAGGATCTGGTGGACTTCGTCGCCGGGCGGGCGCTCGACGCGGCAGGGGTGCCGCACGTGCTGTACCGCCGGTGGAAGGGAGAGCTGGGAGGCGGCTCTCGTGTCGATTAGCGCTTCTTGGCGGCGCGCTTGTTCCGCGCGCGCTTCGAGGCGGCCGGCTGGTGGGCACGCGAGCGGTTGGCCAGGTCCTGCAGCTCGCGCATACGGGCGTAGGCCATCTCGATCGTGTACACGGTGAACACCACTCCTGAAAGATCGTCTTTGATCAGCTGAAAGATTCACAGGGTGTCGACCCCTGTGTACCTTAGATTCTATACCTAAACTCGCGGTATCGCTGGACAATGGAAGGCTTCAGACCTATGGACGCCGTGGACAGGCAGCTCATCCAGGCCCTCCGGGAGAACGGCCGGGCCTCGTACGCCGAGCTCGGCCGCCTCGTCGGGCTCTCCGGCCCCTCCGTCACCGACCGCATCAACCGCCTGGAGGCCGCGGGTGTCATCACCGGCTACCGCGCCACCGTCGACGCCGCCTCGCTCGGCCTCGGCGTCACCGCGCTGATCGGCATCTCCCTCTCCGACGCCGCCGACCACGAGGACGTGGCCCGCCGGCTGAAGGACCTCGCCGAGATCGAGGACTGCTGGTTCATCGCCGGCGACGACTCGTTCATGCTCAAGGTCCGCGTCAACGACGTGGACGGCCTGGAGAAGACGATCCGCCGGCTCAGCGGCACCAAGGGCGTCTCGCGGACCCGCACCACGATCGTGCTCTCCACCAAGTGGGAGAACCGCGTCGGGGACCTGCCGCCCGAGGCCTGAGGGTCCAGCGAGTACGGTGGTGGAGCCTGATTTCGGAGACATGGGAGGCGGCGGCAAATGGACGCTGGGCTCAAGCGGGAGCTGGAGCAGAAGGTGCTCGCCGGTGAGCGGCTGAGCCGCGAGGACGGCATCGCGCTCTACGCGTCCGACGACCTCGCCTGGCTCGGCGGGCTGGCCCACGAGGTGCGGACCCGCAAGAACGGGGACGTGGTCCACTTCAACGTCAACCGTCACCTCAACATGACGAACGTGTGCACCGCCTCCTGCGCGTACTGCTCGTTCCAGCGCAAGCCGGGCGAGAAGGACGCGTACACGATGCGCATCGAGGAGGCCGTCCGCCTCGCCAAGGCGATGGAGGGCGAGAACCTCACCGAGCTGCACATCGTCAACGGGCTCCACCCCAACCTGCCGTGGCGCTACTACCCGCGGTCGCTGAGCGAGCTGAAGAAGGCGCTGCCGAACGTCTCGCTCAAGGCCTTCACGGCCACCGAGATCCACCACTTCGAGACCATCTCCGGGCTCAGCGCCTCCGAGATCCTCGACGAGCTGATCGAGGCCGGCCTGGAGTCGCTCACCGGCGGCGGCGCCGAGATCTTCGACTGGGAGGTCCGGCAGCACATCGTGGACCACCGCACCCACTGGGAGGACTGGTCCCGGATTCACCGCCTGGCGCACGAGAAGGGTCTGAAGACCCCGTGCACCATGCTCTACGGCCACATCGAGGAGCCGCGCCACCGCGTGGACCACGTGCTGCGGCTGCGCGAGCTCCAGGACGAGACCGGCGGCTTCCAGGTCTTCATCCCGCTGCGGTACCAGCACGACTTCGTGGACATGAAGGACGGCAAGATCCGCAACCGGCTCCAGGCGCGGACCACGATGGCGACCGGCGCGGAGGCCCTGAAGACCTTCGCGGTCTCCCGGCTGCTCTTCGACAACGTGCCGCACGTCAAGGTCTTCTGGGTGATGCACGGCGTGCAGACCGCCCAGCTGGCGCTCCAGCACGGCGCGGACGACATGGACGGCTCCGTCGTCGAGTACAAGATCACGCACGACGCCGACGACTACGGCACCCCGAACAAGCTCACCCGGGAAGACCTCCTGGAGCTGATCAAGGACGCCGGCTTCCGCCCGGTCGAGCGCAACACCCGGTACGAGGTCATCCGCGAGTACCCGGGCCCGGACGCCGGACTGCGCGAGTCGCCCCAGCCGATGCGCGTCTGACGTTGTGGCGCTGACCTTCGAGCTGGACCCCGCCGTGGACGCCGCCCTCCAGGACGGCGTCCTGCGGCTGTGGGCCGACGTGTCCCGGGCCGGCGGCGCGGTCGGGTTCGTCCCGCCGGTGACGCCGGAGGAGATACGCCCGTCCCTCGACGCCCACCTCGTGGCCATGGCGGAGGGCCGGACCCGGCTGCTCGTCGGGTACGACGGGGCCGGCGCGGTCGCGGCGACGGCCTTCGTCACGTACAACACCCACCGGCTGATGCGGCACTGGGTCTGGGCGTACACCGTGATGGTCCACCCCTCCCACCAGGGCAAGGGGTACGGACGCGACCTGATGGCCGCGGTCGAGCGGGAGGTCCGCGGCTTCGAGGGGATCGACGCGATCCGCCTCACCTGCCGGGGCGGCACGGGCGCGGACGCGTTCTACGCGGCCTGCGGCTACAAGGAGGTCGGGCGAGTCCCGGCGGCGATCCGGGTGGCCGAGGGCGACGACCGGGACGACGTCATCATGCTCCTCCCGCTGAATTGATCGATTTCGGCACATGTTTCACTGTTCGTAGTCCACAGAAAGGGGCCGTCGTGTCCGCCAACGGCACGGGTGCAGCCACCCTCCGGTACACCCTCATGCGGCTCGGCGTGTTCGTCGGCTGCTTCCTCGCCCTGTGGGGCCTGGTCTACGCCGGCGTCCTGCCGCGCGGACTCGGCGACTCGAACCTGCTGTGGGTGCTGCTGCTGTCCATCGTGGTCTCCGCGCCGCTCAGCTTCGTCCTGCTGCGCAAGCAGCGCGACGCGATGTCCGAGCAGATCGTGACGAAGGTCGACAAGGCGAAGGGCCGCCTGGAGGCGGCCCGTTCGCAGGAGGACGCGGCATAAATGCGCGCGGCGTAGCCGCTCCAGGGAGCCGACGCTTGCGTCGGGGTAAGCTTCCTCACAGCTCACACCCCTGTCATGAGCCTCGAAGGCTCCTGACCGGGGTGTTCTGCGTTTCGCAGGCGACGAGGGGCTCCGCACACCTCAAAGAACAGCTTTGAGGATCTCAAAGTTCAAGTGTTAACGTACGGGCATGACGACCGCAGTGCGCCTCCCCGATGCCATGAGCACCCCGCTCGTGGCGCGCCTGCATGTCGACCTGTGCCGCTGTATGTCCGCGGTCTGTCGCCGCGTGCTCTGACCCCGGCAGCCATGCAGCGGCGCCGCCCCCTCCGTGCGCGGGCGCCGCATTCCGTTCCCCTCCCCCTTGAACGCACCTGTGGAGTGTGTCCGTTGTCCGCGTCCAAGCGCATACCCAAGATCCCGTTCTGGGCCCAGATCGTGGCCGGTCTGGCCATCGGCGTCCTGCTCGGCTGGCTCGCCCGCAGCCAGGACGTCAGCTGGCTGAAGGAGACCCTGACGCAGGTCGGCGGCATCTTCGTCCAGCTGCTCAAGCTCGCCGTCGCGCCGCTCGTCTTCTTCGCGATCCTGGTGTCGATCACCAACCTGCGGAAGGTCAACAACGCGGCCCGGCTGGCCGCGCAGACCCTCGTCTGGTTCATGATCACCTCGCTGATCGCCGTCGCGATCGGCCTGACCATCGGCCTGATCACCAACCCCGGCGCCGGCACCGGCCTCACGCCGAAGGACGGCAAGGCGCCCGAACACCAGGGCAGCTGGATCGACTTCCTCACCGGGATCATCCCGACGGACGTCATCACCCCCTTCACCGAGCTGAACGTCCTGCAGATCGTCTTCATGGCCGCCGTCGCCGGCATCGCCGCGCTGAAGCTCGGCGAGAAGGCCCAGCCGATCCTGAACCTGTCCGAGTCGGTTCTGGAGCTGCTGCAGAAGGCCCTGTGGTGGGTCATCCGGCTCGCCCCCATCGGCACCGCCGGCCTCATCGGCAACGCGATCGTCGAGTACGGCTGGGACCTGATCGCCAAGTACGCGACCTTCACCGCCGACGTCTACATCGGCTGCGCCCTGGTCCTGTTCGGCGTGTACCCGCTGCTGCTCGCGACCGTCGCCAAGGTCAACCCGCTGCAGTTCTTCAAGGGCGCCTGGCCCGCCATCCAGCTGGCCTTCGTCTCCCGCTCCTCCGTCGGCACCATGCCGGTCACCCAGCGCGTCACCGAGCGCCTCGGCGTCCCGAAGGAGTACGCGTCCTTCGCCGTGCCGTTCGGCGCGACGACGAAGATGGACGGCTGCGCCGCGATCTACCCGGCGCTCGCCGCGATCTTCATCGCGCAGATCTTCGACGTGCAGCTGGGCATCAAGGAGTACCTGCTCATCGCCTTCGTCTCGGTCATCGGCTCGGCGGCCACCGCCGGCCTGACCGGCGCGACGGTCATGCTGACCCTGACCCTCTCCACGCTCGGCCTCCCGCTGGAGGGCGTCGGCCTCCTGATGGCGATCGACCCGATCCTGGACATGATCCGCACCGCCACGAACGTGGCCGGTCAGGCGCTGGTCCCGGTGGTCGTCTCGGCCCGCGAGAAGATCCTGGACCTGGACGCGTACAACTCCGCGTCCGCGTCGCCGATCGACGAGGCGGAGTCGGCCGGCATCGAGCGAGAGGTCGCGGTGCCCGTCGCCGCGTAGGGCCTGCGCCCTGCATCGACACAAGCGCCCCGGATCCAGGTGGATCCGGGGCGCTTCGACATGCGAGGGGTCAGTAGAACATCCAGGCCGGGACGAGGTTGCCGTTGAAGGAGAACATCACTTCTCCGGCCACGCACGGCGGGTTCTGATTCGCCACGGCGGCCGCGTCGAAGGGGCTTCCGTAGTTGCCCATCCAACGCCATTGCTTGAGCGATCGCTGCGCGGCGATGCTCTGCTTGATCGCGGCCCCTTCCTCCACGGAAAGGACTCGATCAGCGGCGATTTCCTCGTTCTGATTGGCCATGCCGCTCCTCCTGTTGCGGTAGCTGACTGTAACGGTCAACTACAGAGTGTGTCCGGTCGTGCTGATGTGCTAGACACGAGGTCGGCGTGTCGGCCGAAGAAGCGCGAGGTCCACCGCAATGGCCCTGGCGCCGGTGGTCGTGTCGGCCCGCGAGCAGGCACGTACGCTTTCGACGGAGAGTCATCAGCAGGTGGGGGCGGTAAGGATGTCCGAGGTGGGCGGCGCGAGGGGCAAGCGGATGCCGCGCGCGGTGCGCGAGCAGCAGATGATGGACGCCGCCGTGCAGACGTTCGGACAGCGGGGGTACCAGAACGCGTCCATGGACGAGATCGCCGAACTGGCGGGCGTGTCCAAGCCGCTGGTGTATCTGTACCTGAACTCCAAGGAGGAGCTCTTCGTCGCCTGCATCCGGCGGGAGACGAAGACGCTGCTCGACGCGGTGCGGTCCGCGGTGAAGCCGGGGCTGCCGGCGGACGAGCAGCTGTGGGCCGGGCTGCTGGCGTTCTTCACGCACACCGCGGACAACCCCGACGGGTGGGCGGTGCTGAGCCGGCAGGCCCGTACGGAGCCGTTCGCGGCCGAGGCCGCGTTGATGCGGGACGAGATCGTGGCGTACGTGGCCACGCTGATCGGGGCGGCGGCGCAGGAGACCCACCGGGCCACCGACCGCGATCCCGAGCTCGCCGAGCGGGACGTGGCCGGTCTGTCCCAGGCGCTCGTCGGCGCGGCGGAGTCGCTGGCGATCTGGGCCAACGAGACGCCGGGCATGACGGCCTGGGAGGCGGCGGCGACGCTGATGAACTTCGCCTGGGCGGGCCTCGGCAACCTCATGCAGAGCGAGCGCTGGTCTCCCCGCTGAGGTGTACGCGCTCGCCCGAGCGCAGCTGGAACGCGCCGGTGGCCGGGTCCGCGGCGTACGTGACGGTGGCGGGGAGCAGGACCGGGGCGCGGAACCGCGCCTGTGCGCGGGTGACCCCGTCGTGTTCCGCCAGGCAGCGCGCGAACGTCCACATGCCGTGGGCGATGGCCCGGGGGAAGCCGAAGGCCCTGGCCGTGAGCGGGTGCAGGTGGATGGGGTTCCGGTCGCCGGAGACGGCTCCGTACCGCCGTCCCAGGCCGGCGGGGAGCCGCCATTCCGTGACGGCGGGGAGGAGCGGGGCGTCGGACGCGGTGCCGGGCGCGGTGTCGCCCTGGTGCGCTGTGGAGTGGCGGGCCAGGTAGCCGCTGCGGGACTCCCAGACCAGTTCGCCCGCTACCCGCGCCTCCGTCACGATCGTGACCTCCGTGCCGCGGCGGTGGGGCGTCAGGGACTCGGCGTGGACGGTGAGGTGCAGGCGGTCGGCGGCGGTGAGGGGTGCGTGCCGGTCGAGGGTGATCCAGGTGTGGACCAGGCCCAGGAGCGGGAGCGGGAAGTCGCGACGGCTCATGAGCCGCATGGCCAGGGGGAAGCCCAGGACGTGGGGGTAGGGGAGGGGGAGCGTGCCGTCTCCTCGCCCGGTGAAGCCGCAGAGTTCGGCGTAGCGGGTCAGGCGGGCCGGGGCCGGTACGGCCTCCCGGGTGAGGCGGACCTGGGGGAGCGGGGCCTCCGGGTGGGGGCGCTTCAGGGGCGTGGCGGCCACCGCGGCCGCCAGGGCAGGCAAGGTGCGCATGCGTCACGCGCCCAGGAGGCTCTGGCCGCAGACGCGGACCGTCTGGCCGTTGACCGGGGTGGAGGCGGGGTGGGCCAGCCAGGCCGTCGTCTCGGCCACGTCCACCGGGTCGCCGCCCTGCGCCAGGGAGTTCATGCGGCGGCCCGCCTCGCGGATGAGGAGGGGCACGGCCGCCGTCATCTTCGTCTCGATGAAGCCCGGCGCGACCGCGTTCACCGTCACCCCGTGTTCCGCGTACGCGCGCGGCGCGAGGGAGCGGACCAGGCCGATGACGCCCGCCTTGCTCGCCGCGTAGTTCGTCTGGCCGTTGTTGCCGGCGATGCCCGCGATGGACGCGGTCGCCACGATGCGGCCGCCGGCCCGTAGCGTGCCGGTCTTCAGGAGGGCGTCCGTGGTGTCCAGGACCGAGGTCAGATTCACGGCGATCACCGATGCCCAGCGAGCCGCGTCCATGTTGGCCAGGCGCCGGTCCCGGGTGATGCCCGCGTTGTGGACGAGGACGTCCAGACCGGCGGACGCCTCCGCCGTGATCCGGTCCGCGGCGTCCGGCGCCGTGATGTCCAGCGCCAGCGCGGTGCCGCCCAGTCGTGCCGCCGTGCGCTCCAGGTCCTCGCCCGCCTGGGGGACGTCCAGGCAGATCACCCGCGCCCCGTCGCGCGCGAGGGTCGCCGCCACCGCCGCGCCGATGCCGCGTGCGGCGCCGGTGACCAGGGCGGTGCGGCCGGAGAGCGGCCGGTCCCAGTCGGCGACGGCACCGGGCTCGGCGTCCGTGACCGTGACGGCCTGCCCGCTCACGTACGCGGACTTCGGCGACAGCAGGAACCGCAGCGTGGACTCCGCGGCCCCCGCCCCGCCCTCGATCCGTACGAGGTTGACGGTGACGCCCCGGCCGGCCTCCTTGCCCAGCGAGCGCACGAAGCCCTCCAGCCCCTGCTGTACCGCCGCCTGGTGATGGTCCGTCGGAGACGGGACCGCGCCGAGGACGACGATGCGTCCGCTCGTCGTGACCGACCGCACGACCGGGTGCAGAGCCGCGTGCACCTCGGCGAGCCCGGCCGGGTCGGCGACGCCGGTCGCGTCGAGCACCACCGCGGCCACGGGGCCGTTCCCGCAGCCCGCCGGCAGGCCGGTACGCGCGAGGACCGCGGCCAGTTCCTCCGTACGGGTCGACCGGCCCGCCGTCAGGTGCAGCAACGCCCCCTCCAGGTGCGGCCGTTCCGCCGACCAGCGGTGCAGCGTCGCGGGCTGCGGCAGGCCGAGCCTGCGGGTGAGGAGACGGCCGGCGGGGGTACCGGTGAAGTGCAGATAGCGGTCGGCCATTTGTCCAGACTCCCTGCGCGGTCGTGGATTTACCGTAGAGTAAGGTTACTCATGGGTCAGGAGTTGGTCGAGATGCCGTCGAAGCGGGGCCTGGCCGCTGTGCCGCGGCACAGTCTCGACGTCGCGGGCTCCTCACTTGCGACGGGGCATCCCTGCGCGGCCACCGGTGCCCGTATCGTGGCAATGCTCGCCAAGCTGCTGTCGGAGCGGGACACTCCCGGCCGCGGCCTGATCTCGATCAGCGCGGCGGGCGGCCAGGGCGTGACAGCGATCCTCGAACGCCCCTGACGCGTACGCCTCCACAGGCGCCCGTGCGCCCACCCGGTGCCGTGTGCCCACCCCGGCGCGATGCGCCCACCCGGTACCGTGCGCCCTCCCGGGTGCCGTACACCCCTCCCTCCCCCTCCCCACCCCTGCACGCCCCCGCACCAGGAGTCCCGCACGACCCCACCCACCTCAGACGAACCCGAGGAGCCGCTCGTGTCCGCCGCCGCCCCCGTCCCGCCCCGCACGCTCGTCGTCGACGGCCGCGTCCGAGAGGCGTACGTCCCCCCGCTCGTCGCCCGCCCCCGGCGTGGCTCGCTCGCCGACCTGCCGTACGACAACGCCCGCGAGGCCCCCGACGCCGTCGTCATCACCCGCAAGCGCCCGGACGGCGCCTGGGAGGACGTCACCGCGGGCCGTTTCGCGGCCGAGGTGCACTCCGTCGCCAAGGGCCTGATCGCGGAGGGGCTCCAGCCCGGCGACCGCATCGCGATCATGGCGCGGACGACGTACGAGTGGACCCTGCTCGACTTCGCCGCCTGGGCCGCCGGCCTGGTCACCGTCCCGGTCTACCCGAGCTCCTCCGCGTTCCAGACCCGCTGGATCCTGCAGGACTCCGGGGCCGTCGCCTGCGCCGTCGAGGGCATGGAGCAGGCCCGCGTGGTCTCCGCCGAGCGCCGCCAGATACCCGGCCTGACCCACCTCTGGGTCTTCGGCACCGGAGTGATCGACAAGCTGCGGCGGGCCGGCGCGCACGTCCCCGACGAGGCGGTCACCGCCCGCCGGGGTCTGCTCACCCCCGACACCATCGCCACGCTCATCTACACCTCGGGCACCACCGGCCGCCCCAAGGGCTGCGCGCTGACGCACGCCAACTTCTACGCCGAGGCCGACAACGCGGTCGAACTGCTGCACCCGGTCTTCCGCACGCTGATCGGCAAGGAGCCGCCGTCCACGCTGCTGTTCCTGCCGCTGGCGCACGTCTTCGGGCGGATGGTCGCCATCGGCTGTCTGCGCGCCCGGGTCCGGATCGGCCACGCGCCCTCGATCGACAGCGACGACCTCCTCGACGACCTGGCCGCGTTCCGGCCGACGTTCCTCGTGGCGATCCCGTACCTCCTGGAGAAGGTCTTCAACTCGGCCCGCGCGAGCGCCGAACGCAGCGGCCGCGCGGGGTCGTTCGACCGCGCGTCGAAGGTGGCGCGCAAGTACGGCGAGGCCCGCGAGGCCGACCGGGCGTCCTTCTCGCTGAAGGCCGCGCGGGCCGTGTACGACCAGCTGGTCTACCGCCGCATCCGGGCCGCGCTCGGCGGGCAGGTGCGGCACGTCATCTGCGGCGGCTCGCCGCTCGGGCAGCGGCTCGCGGCGTTCTACGCGGGCGCGGGCATCGAGGTGTACGAGGGGTACGGACTGACGGAGACCACCGCGGCGGCCACCATCACCCCGCCGATGGCCGCGCGGACCGGCACGGTCGGCTGGCCGCTGCCGGGCACGGCGGTGCGGATCGCGGACGACGGCGAGGTGTGGCTCAAGGGCGAGGTGGTCTTCGCCGGGTACTGGGACGCGCAGCAGGGCGCGGCCCTGCCGTACACGGCGGACGGCTGGTTCCCGACCGGGGACATCGGCGACCTGGACGGGCAGGGCTATCTGCGGATCACCGGCCGGAAGAAGGAGATCATCATCACCTCGGCGGGCAAGAACGTCGCCCCGGCCCCGCTGGAGGACTGGCTGCGCGCCCACCCGCTGATCGGCCAGGCGGTGGTGGTCGGCGACCGCCGCCCGTACGTGACCGCGCTCGTCGTCCTCGACCACGACGGGCTGGCGCACTGGCGGCGGATGCGGCAGAAGGACCACGTCTCGCTGCGCGACCTCGCGGCCGACCCGGATCTGCTCGCGGCCCTCCAACGCGCGGTGGACGAGGCCAACCGGCTGGTCTCGCGGGCCGAGGAGATCCGCCGGTTCCATGTGCTGACCCGGGAGTTCTCGGAGCGCAGCGGCCATCTCACCCCGTCGAAGAAGCTGAAGCGGCGGGCGATCCTGCGCGACTTCTCACGGGAGATCGAGGAGATGTACCGCGAGGACGGGGCGGCGGGACGCCTCTGAAGTCCCTTGTTGCATACAGCAGTTCAGGATTTGGGCCTACGGGCCCATGACGTGCGGGGCTCCGGCCCGTAGCGTTGGCAGGCTTGAACTGTTGTGCGGCGACGGACTGTTGGGGGCAACGTGTCTGCGTTCGGCGGCGGCGTGTACACCGGCGGGGGAGCCGGCGGAGCCGGGGGATTCGGCGGCTATGCGCCGGCGCCGGCACCGGGCCCGGGCAGGCGCCGGAGCCTGCCCCGGGGCCTGGTGGTCACGCGCGTGCTCCTGTACGTCCTGCTCGCGGCGACGATCCTCGGCGGCCTGGGGATGTTCGGCTCCGCGCTCGCCGCGGACGCGGTGGGCGGGCAGCTGTTCGGCCTGCTCGCCTGGGGCGCGATACCCGGCGTCGCCGGCTGGTGGCTGGGCCGGCGGATCTGGACCGGCGGGGACCGCGTACGGTACGCGCTGCTCGGCGTCCAGGTCTGGCTGGCCCTCGGCGCGATCTCGAACATCGCGGCCGGCTCGGTGCACGGTTTCACCGCGCTGTTCGTACCGGCGCTGATCGTCTACTTCCTGACGCGGCCGGAGAGCACGGAGTGGTTCCGGCTCTCCGCGGACGAACGGCAGGCCGCCCCCGACCCGTTGTTCCGCCCGAACCGGGACCGCGGGCAGGGCGCGCTGGAGTACACCGGCCTGATCATCCTGGTCGCCGGCATCATCGCGGCGCTGCTGATGACGAATGTGGGCGGGACGCTCGCCGACGGCTTCCGCTCGGCGTTCTGCACGATCACCGGTACGGCCTGCCCGGATCCGTCCGGCAGCGAGACCCAGGCGGGCGACCAGGGGCCCGGCGGCCAGGGCCCGGACGGCCAGGGCCCGGACGGCCAGGGCCCGGACGGTCAAGGCCCGGGAGGCCAGGGCCCGGGAGGCGGCGACAGCTCGGGCGGTACGGGCGACCCCGGCGGTACCGACGGGTCCGATCCCACGCTCCCCGGCCGGAACAACCACGGCACCGGCCCCGACGGCAAGCCCACGGACACCCCGGACACGTACCCCGAGACCCGCCCCGAGCCGGAGGCCGCGTACGACGCGGTCGACGTCTCCGGGGAGGACGCGGACGGCGGCGGCGACGACGGCGGGGACGAGGAGGACTGCGGCGGCTGGGGCTTCTTCGGCTGCGCCTGGGACAAGGTGTACCAGGTCGGCGCGGGGCTGCTCGTCGACGGCGTGTGGGGCGATGTCACCGGCATCATCGACCTGTTCAAGCCGTCGACCTGGTCCGGCATGGCCGACTACTTCGGATCGCTCGGCGACCAGTGGGTGCAGGACTCCAAGGACGCCGGCCAGAAGTGGCGGGACGGCGACTACTTCGACGCGCTGACCGACTGGGGCGGCGCGTCGGTGAACACCGTCATCTCGTTCGGCGACGACATGTTCGTCGGCGACGAGGTCCGCGAGCGCTGGAACAACGGCGAGAAGACCCGCGCCGTCACCGACGTCGTGTGGAACGTCGGCTCGATGTTCATCCCCGGCTACAACGTCGCGAAGGTGTTCAGCAAGGGCGGCAAGCTCGGCAAGCTGGGCAGGATCGCCTCCGAGATCGCCGAGCACGCGGACGACGCGGGCGACGCCGCGAAGCGGGCCAAGAAGGCCGCGGACGCCGGCGACGTGGACGGCGCGCGGACCGCGGCCCGGGAGGCGGACGAGGCGGCCGACGAGGCCGAGGACAAGGCCCGCAGGTCCGGCTGCACGATCGCGTCCGGGCCGCCGCCCCGCCGCCCCTTCGCCGGGGTCGGCGGCTCCGGTACGGGCGTGCTCGCCGCGGCGGGCTCCCCGGACCACGTGATCCTCGCCGACGACGGCTGCGACGAGGAGGCCAAGGAGAACGCCCGCAAGGCCCGCGAGGAGGCCAACAAGGCGTGGGTGGAGCAGAAGCGGGCGGAGGAGCCGGAGCGGGCCCGCAAGGCCGCCGAGAAGATGGTGCAGTACCCGGAGCCCAGGCGGAACGACACCTCCGACCCGCGCAACTACCAGCCGCCGGAGTGGGCGGACGACCTCGCCACCCGCACGCTGGGCGACGCCGACAACGGCGACGGCTACTGGTCGAGCCGCAACCGCAACCCCGCGCCGAACTGGGCGAACGAGTCGTGGCTGCGGTACCAGGAGCAGATCACCGGCACCACGCGCGGCCAGGAGTACACGGTCCCGCACCCCAGGGAGGGCGAGAAGCCGGTCGACTACGACGGCTGGGACTCGTCCCGGCAGACGTATCTGGAGGCGAAGAACGGCTACGACAGCTTCCTGGCCCAGCCCGGGAAGACGGAGTTGACGCCGTCCGGCAAGAACACCTTCGTCACGGAGGCGAAGCGGCAGGTCGAGGCGGCACGGGGCAAGCCGGTGGAGTGGCACTTCTCGAACGAGGAGGTCATGAAGGCGGCCAAGAAGGCGTTCCGCGACGAGGGCCTGGACATCAAGTGCTCCTACACGCCGCGCAAGGACGTCGCCGGCGACAGGCGTCCTGAGCAGTTCGACCCCCAGTAGGGTGCTCGCCATGCGACGTGTAGTGGTACGGGCCTTCTGGGGCCCCAGGGAAGAGACGGTCGAGGAGCTCGCCGCCCGCTGGGCCCGGACCCTGGACCGCGTGACGCGACTGCTGCCGCCGCAGGGCGGCGGCGCGTGGACGCTGCGCCGGGTGGGCGGCTCCGGCGCGGCGGCCGTGGTGACGCCCGACGAGGAGTCCCTCGCGGCCGCGCTCCGCGCCGTGCAGGCCGCCGACGACTGGTCGTCGGGTTCCGGCACGGACCTGCGCCTGCTCGCCGAGGACGGCCTGGGCCGGACGCTGGAACTCGGCGGACGGGCGGGCGCGGCCGCGGAGTTCGTCCTGATGGCGATGCTGCTGACGGTGCGGGTCCCCGAGGACGAGGAGCTCCCGTACCCGGAACTGCTCACCGCGCTGGCGGAGGCCTGGTCCCCCGACTTCGGCGGAGTGGTGGACGACGACGTCCTGGACACCCTGGAGGACGACGGCGACTTCGCGCCGAGCGACCCGGCGATCGGCTGGGCGGGCTATCTCTCCCCGGCCCGCGCGACCCTGGTCCCGCGTGACTTCCCGGCCGGCGCCGAGCCCTTGTCCACCGGCGGCGCCCTGCTGGACGTGGCCTCGCCCGACGACACCGCCGCGGTCCTGCGCGCCAACCTCCTCCTGCGCACCGCCGGGGCCCTCCAGCCCCTGCCCCGGCCGATGGACCGGCCCCAGCTGTGACCCCCGACGAGCTGACCGCGGCGCTCGGCTCGCCCCTTCCCCCGGAGGGCTTCACGGTCCTCCGTCTGTGGGAGGGCCCGAGCCTGGTGGGCGTGTACGAGGAGGAGTGGGCTGCGGCGGAGTCGCGAGCCCAGGACCGGCTGTCCGCGCTCACCACGGCCCTGGACGCGCGGTGGGGCCCGCACCGCCGGGTCGGCATGCGCGTCCCGATCTTCCGGGGCGTCGCGGGCGCCCCGATGCCGGCCCTGTTCCAGAGCCTGGTCGACCAGGACCTCCTGGGCGATCTGGCGGTCTGGGGCCCGGTCGGCGACGACGGCCGTCATGTAGGCGTCTCCCTCAACCAGAGCGACGGCGACGCCCCGATGATCGTCGCGGCGGTCGTCTCCCGGGAGCCGATCGTCGAACTGGAAGACGAGGACTGACGAGTTACTCCGCCGGGTCGTCCGGGTCGTCCAGGTCGCCCTCGAGCACGGTCTCCTGGATCAGGGGGCGGTTCCACAGGGTCAGCAGTTCGTTGGCGACGGCGGTGACGGCCAGCGGGTGGTGGTTGCGGGGCTCGATCGCGGCGGCCTTCAGGGTGCGGGGGACGGCGCCGGCG
This sequence comes from Streptomyces sp. NPDC048604, assembly GCF_043199435.1. NCBI lineage: Bacteria > Bacillati > Actinomycetota > Actinomycetes > Kitasatosporales > Streptomycetaceae > Streptomyces > Streptomyces sp. NPDC048604. The sequence goes on along the minus strand of NZ_JBICVX010000005.1, from coordinate 402,667 downwards.
TCCAGCAGGACGCGCCAGTCCTCGGGGGTGAGCTTCAGGAACTCCAGGTGCTTCAGCTCCGCGATCTCCAGCGGGTCCGCGAGCGTGTCCGGGTACGCCGTCAGGGTGCGCAGGCGGGGGAGGGCCGCGAACGGGGCCAGGCTCAGCGGGGCCGTGTCCCAGACGCCCAGGCACAGGACCTCCAGGCCCGGATGCGCGGCGGCCTCGACGTCGGGGACGTGCGAGGCGTTGACGTACGCCACGGGCGGGGCGGCGGTCGCGTGGCCCCTGCCCCTACGGCCCGTCGCGCGGCGGCCAAGGACCAGGTCCGTCAGGGAGTCGGCGACCAGGCCCGCGCCGACGGACTCCTCGTGACTGATGATCACGATCTGGCCGACGTGCCCGGACGGGCCGGGCGTCAGGTCGATCGCGATCCGGTCCCCGCCCCCGTTGTCGCCGAAGACCAGCCACCCCGGCGAGCCGACCAGCCCCTGCACGGCCGCGTCCGGCGCGGTGCCGACCGCCTCCGTCGCCGCGTGCGGCCAGAGGCTCTCGCGGGTCGCGGCGTGGGCCACGTACACCTCGGCCGGCGGGAACACCTCGCAGCCGAGCTGCCTGAAGACGCCGACGGCCCGTTCGTAGTCGCCGCCCCAGTCCTTCCAGCGCGCCCGCGTCACCCGGTACAGCGCCCTGAGTTCCTCGGGCAGCGCCAGGCCCAGCCGGGCCTCCGCCGCCGCCAGTTCCTCCTCCGTCGCGCCGACCTCGTCCGGCAGCCGCTCCCGCAGCGTCCGCTCCAGAAGCTCCGGGTCCCGCGTCGGGGCCGGGACCGTCCCGGGGTACGTCTCCGGAAGCCGCAGCCACGGCTCCGGCACGGCGCCCTCCACCAGCAGCAGCGCCCCCGGGTCCTGCCCGCCGATGCCGTCCTCCACGGCCGGGCCCGGTTCGAGGACGTGCACCACGGCGCGCCGCCCGCCGTCCGCGAACCGCGCGACGAACCGGACGCCCCCCTCGTCGTCCTCCGGCAGCAGCGCTCGCACCCGGTCCACGGCGGCCTGCTCCCGCTCGAACTCGCCGGCCGCCGGCCTGCGGCCGAAGTCGCGCTGCACCGGAACGCTCCAGCCGCCCCTGCCGATCCGGCCGGCCGGACAGCCGTCCGGCCCGGACTGGCGTGCGTCGCCGCACTCGCGCAGGAGCCGTATCAGCGGCGCCCAGGTCGTGAAGTCGTGGAGCGTCGGGGCGAGCGGGGACAACCGGGCCTCCAGGGGGCGCGACACCAGCACGGACGTGACTCGTCCCGAGTATGGCCGCCGCCGCTGACAGCCCCGCGTGCCCGAGTGGCCCGCGTGGCCCGCGCGCTACGCCCTTCGTTCCGCCAGGCCCCGTACGTACGCGGCCTGTCCGGCGTGCTGGAGGTCGTCGGCGATGACGCTGATCAGGCGGACGCCGAGCGTGACCGGCGGGTTCCACGACGTGTCGACGACGCGCTCCAGGTCCGCGTTGGTCACGCCCTTTACGTGCTCCAGGGTGCGCGCGTGGACCGCGTCGTAGTAGCCGAGCAGGAGGTCGCCGGGGACGTGGACCGCCGCGACCTGGGCGCTCGTGTGGCCGAAGCCCGTGGCGGCGGGGGCGAAGGGCAGGCCGAAGCGGTCCGCCCAGCCGTCCCGGGTCCACAGCTGGCCGTCCAGGCCGAAGGCGTCGGTGATGTGGTCGTCCTGGATACGGGCGAGGTGCCAGACCAGCCAGGCGATCGAGTTGGCGTCCGGGTCCGGCCGGTACGCCAGCTCCTCGTCCAGCAGGCCCTCCACGGCCTCGTGGACGGCTTCCTGGACACGGCCGAACGCGTCGGCGAGCAGTTCGGGGGTTCTCATGCGCGGGCCTCCCGCCAGGCGGCGACCTCGGCCTCGACGTCGAACGGCCGCAGCTTCGCGGGCGGGCCCTCGGGCGGCCGCCGCAGCGCCTCCCCGATCTTCTCGTTGATCTCGGTGAGAATGCGCCTGACCTGCTGTTCCGTCGCCGCGGCGGCCGCCTTTGCCGCCGCGTCCTCGGCCTCCTTGCGGAGCGCCAGCGAGGGCGGCAGCACGGTCAGGCCCTCGCGGTGGAGCTTGCCCTTGACCCACCACAGCGCGTCGTACGGCGCGGTGTCGTCGGCCAGCGGCTTGCCGAAGCCGGCCAGCTCCCGGAACTCTCCGCGACGCTCGGCGTCCCGGATCTGCTTGTCCACGAAGGACTCGAACTCGACTCCCGGCGGTTTGCGCTCCGTCATGCCTTCCAGCGTAGGCAGAAGCGGCCGGAACGGCAGGGGCTCCCGGAAAGGCAGAAGGCAGGAGTGCCCGGAGGAAAGGCAGGAGCCCCGCTGCCGCGCCGGGAAGACGCGGGAGCGAGGCTCCTTGGGTACTGCACTCAGTTCTGGATCGTCGACCCGGGCGACTAGGCCGGGGTGACGTTCTCCGCCTGCGGGCCCTTCGGACCCTGGGTGACGTCGAAGGTCACCGCCTGGTTCTCCTCGAGGGAGCGGAAGCCGCTCGCGTTGATGGCGGAGTAGTGGACGAAGACATCCGGGCCGCCGCCTTCCTGGGCGATGAAGCCGAAGCCCTTTTCAGCGTTGAACCACTTGACGGTTCCGGTAGCCATGAGCCCTCCTATGGGCCAAAGGGTCGCCCTGCTCCAGAACCTGCAAACAAGTCTGAAAACTACAAAAGCCTGCGGGTTACATGCTCCGCAGGCTCTGTACTGCAAGGGAAACCAAACTGCAACTTGCGTTGAGCGTAGCACGCAGAGTGTGCGTGAGGGTAGAGGGAAAGATCACGTCACCCTCATGTTTGACATGATCCCTACGCGCTGACGGCCCACCCGCCGATGTCCACCGATCGAGACGGGTCTAGCCTCGCGATGTGGACAATGCAACCGACGACTGCCAGCGCGACCGGCCCCGGGTCGGCCACATCCAGTTCCTGAACTGTCTGCCGCTCTACTGGGGCCTTGCGCGGACCGGAACGCTCCTCGATCTCGAGCTCACCAAGGACACCCCGGAGAAGCTCAGCGAACAGCTGGTCCGCGGCGACCTGGATATCGGTCCGGTCACCCTCGTCGAATATCTCCGGAACGCCGGCGAGCTCGTCGCGCTGCCGGACATCGCCGTCGGCTGCGACGGCCCGGTGATGTCCTGCGTGATCGTCTCGCAGCGCCCGCTGGGCGAGCTGGACGGGGCGCGGGTCGCTCTCGGCTCCACCTCCCGCACCTCGGTGCGGCTGGCCCAGCTGCTGCTCTCGGAGCAGTACGGCGTCTCCCCGGACTACTACACCTGCCCGCCCGACCTCGGCCTGATGATGCAGGAGGCCGAGGCGGCGGTGCTGATCGGCGACGCGGCGCTGCGCGCCTCGCTGCACGACGCGCCGCGCCTCGGACTGCAGGTCCACGACCTGGGGACGATGTGGAAGGACTGGACGGGCCTGCCGTTCGTCTTCGCCGTCTGGGCGGTCCGCCGGGACTACCTGGCCCGCGAGCCGGAGACGGTCCGCGAGGTGCACGAGGCCTTCCTGGCCTCCCGCGACCTGTCGCTGACCGAGGTCACCAAGGTGGCCGAGCAGGCGGCGCGCTGGGAGGCCTTCGACGCGGCGCTGCTGGAGCGGTACTTCACCACCCTGGACTTCCGTTTCGGGCCCGAGCAGCTGGCCGGCGTGCACGAGTTCGCCCGCCGGACCGGTCCGACGACCGGGTTCCCGGCGGACGTGAAGGTGGAGCTGTACCGGCCGTAGCCCGGCCCGGGGCGGGCGGCTACGGGGCCGGTATCGGGGCCTGCATGTGCGCGCTGATCCAGGCGATCGAGCCGTCGCCCATGCCCCGTACGTACGAACGGGCGTTGTGGCCGCCGTCCTGGATGACCTGGAGGCGGGTCTTCACCGGGCCCTTGGTGTAGTTCCGGATGAAGGACTTCAGGTTCTTCATGCCGGACTCCTTGGTGCCGATCTGGAAGGCGAGATAGACGTCGCTCGCCTTCCCGCCCGGCTTGCCTGCGAGCGCCTTGGCGAGGCGTTCGGGGTTGTTGGCCTGCCGCTCGGTCTCGTGCCCGGCCCACAGCGGGGAGTCGGGCACGGTGTCGGGGCCGGAGGCGATGACCGCCTTGAACTTGTCGGGGTGCTGCAGCACGGACTTGAGTCCGACGAAGGCGCCGGACGACGAGCCCATGAACGCCCAGCCGTCCCGGGAGTCGAAGGTGCGGAAATTCGCCCGCACGAAATCCGGCACGTCCTCGGTCATCCAGGTGCCCATTCTCGGCTGCCCGGGTATATCGCTGCCGTCGTAGTAGTACTTGTCGTCCGGGTTGAGCACGGGCATCACGACGATGAACGGAAGGCTTTTCCCTTCCTGCGACCACTTGCTGATGCTGCTCTGCAGTTTCAGGTCGGTGCCCATCCAATAGTTATTGGGGTAGCCGTTTCCGCCGGGCAGCGCGATCAGCACCGGGAAGCCGCTCTTCGCGTACTTCGGGTCGAAATACTGCTTCGGGGCCCACACCCACACCTTGCCCGTGAAACCGGACTTCTCGCCCTGCAGCGTGGTGACGGCGATCTTCGTTCCGTCGTCGAGGGTGTTCGAGACGGTGAAGTCGGCCTTCGGGCCCGTCGGCATCAGCGATCTGGGGCCGGCCGGGGCCGTGGGGGAGTTCGTGGCGGTGGGGCGCGGCGCGGCGCTGCCCTGGGCGGGTGCGGCGCTCGGTCCGTCGAAGGAGACCGGGTCCCCCTCGTCGGAGCAGCCGGCCACCAGGGCGACCGAGGCGAGGGCGAATGCGGCGGCGAGGGTCCGGGTGCGGTGGTTCACGCAGGGGAAGAGGGGCGGGGCAGTCAATCGGTTGGCTGACCCCCTGGCGTAGGCTTGCCGCGCATGTCCAGTAACCCTCCGAAAGGGACGCACCCGGTGAACGAGAAGGCCGAGCTCACGTCTTTTGATGTCACAGCCGTTCTCGACCGCGCCGCCGACGGTGGCCGGATCACGCCGGAGGAGGCCCTGGAGCTGTACCGCTCCGCGCCGCTGCACGCGCTGGGCGCGGCCGCCGACGCCGTGCGCCGCCGCCGCTACTCGGGTACCGAGCACATCGCGACGTACATCATCGAGCGGAACATCAACTACACCAACGTCTGCGTGACGGCGTGCAAGTTCTGCGCCTTCTACGCGCCGCCGAAGGACACCAAGAAGGGCTGGACCCGGGACCTCGACGACATCCTGCGCCGCTGCGCGGAGACCGTGGAGCTGGGCGGCACGCAGATCATGTTCCAGGGCGGGCACCACCCGGACTTCGGCGTCGAGTACTACGAGACGCACTTCTCCGCCATCAAGAAGGAGTTCCCGCAGCTCGTCATCCACAGCCTGGGGGCGAGCGAGGTCGAGCACATGGCGCGGATCTCCAAGGTCTCCGTCGAGGAGGCGATCACCCGGATCCACGCGGCCGGTCTCGACTCCTTCGCGGGCGCCGGCGCGGAGCTGCTGCCGGCCCGGCCGCGGAAGGCGATCGCCCCGCTGAAGGAGAGCGGCGAGCGCTGGCTGGAGATCATGGAGATCGCCCACGGGCTGGGCGTCGAGTCGACCTCCACGATGCTGATGGGCACCGGCGAGACCAACGCCGAGCGCATCGAGCACCTGCGGATGATCCGCGACGTGCAGGACCGGACGGGCGGCTTCCGGGCCTTCATCCCGTACACGTACCAGCCGGAGAACAACCACCTGAAGGGCCGTACGCAGGCCACGATCTTCGAGTACCTGCGGATGATCGCGATCGGGCGGCTGTTCATGGACAACATCGCCCACATCCAGGGCTCGTGGCTCACCACGGGCAAGGAGATCGGGCAGCTGACCCTGCACTACGGCGCGGACGACCTCGGCTCGATCATGCTGGAGGAGAACGTCGTCTCCTCGGCGGGCGCCAAGCACCGCTCCAACCTGCGCGAGATGATCGACATGATCCGCACCGCCGACCGGGTCCCGGCGCAGCGCTCCACCACGTACGAGCACCTCGTCGTGCACGACGACCCGGCGAACGACCCGGTCGACGAGCGCGTCGCCTCGCACATCTCGTCCACCGCGATCGAGGGCGGCACGGCGCATCCCGAGCTGAAGCTGCTCGACGCCCACTGAGCCGGCCGTGCTGACGATCCACGTCGCCGAGGCGTCGCCCGAGACCGCGGTCCTGGTCGACGGTGCGCAGCTCGCGGCCGTCGGCCCGTACGAGGAGCTGGCCTCCGCGACCCAGGCGCGGGTGCGGCGGTGGCCCGGCATCCTGACGCCCGGGCTGCTCAACCCGTACGGGCCCGAGCTGCTCGAACAGACCTACCACCCGGACCCGCGCGAGGCCGACGAGCTCGGCACCGCGCCGATCACCGGGGAGCGGGCGCGGGCGATCTTCCACGCCGACCCCGCGCGGCTGGGCGCGAGCGCCCGGCGCGGGGTGCAGCGGCTGCTGGCCCATGGCACGGTCGCGATCGCCGGCGAACTGCGGGCCCGCGCGGTCGTGGACGCGGTCCGGCGGGCCGGCCTCGCGGTCGGGCGGCGCCCCGCGTCCCTGCCGGGGCCGCCGTCGCTGTCCCCACGGCCGCTGGTGCTGCTGCCTCCGCTCGCCCCCGGCGGCCCGGCCCGGTTCGCCGTCTTCGACGTGCCCGACCGCGAAGCGCTCGTCCGCCTCGGCCCGTCGACCTGCGTGGCCACCGTCCTCGCCGGGCGGCTGGTGCACCGGCGGCGCTGAGCCCCGCGGTGGTCAGCCGCCTCGGACCGGCGACCGGTACGTCTCCACCGGGTTCTTCTCCCAGTCCGCGACGAGGTCCAGGAAGCGGGAGTCGGCGGGGAGGGCGGCCAGCTGCCGGGGGGTGACCGGCGACGACACCGACTTCTTGCCCGGCTCCTCCATCGGCGTGCTTGCGACCATCACGCGGCTCTTGCCGTGGACGAAGGCGATCCGCGTGTGGAAGGTGTCCAGGTCGTTGATCGGCTCCCGGTACGCGTGGACCACGAGGCCCCCGGCGAGGGTGATCTTCTCGCAGGTTCCCCCCTTCGCCGGCATGTTCGCGCAGGTGTCCGGCCCGTCGTCGCCCTTCGGACGCACGGTCATCTTCAGCGAGAAGTACCGGCCATGGGCCTTCACCCGGTACAGGCTCCCATTCCCCAGGACGGGCCGGATGTCGCCGACCGCCGGCGGCAGCAGCTCGTCGAACAGGGCGACAGCGCGCTGCTGGAACTGCGCCGCACGGGCCCGCTCCGCCTCGGTCATGGCCGAGGGCTCCTGGCCCGGCGTCGGTTCGAGCTCCACCGGGGTGGCGTACGGCGTCGCCGCGGCCGGCGGCGCGGCGCCGACCCCGGCCTGCCCGGCTGTCGCGCTGCCCGCGTCCGGCAGCAGCGTGAGGCCGACCGCTGCGGCGGTCACCGTCGCGAACGCGCCGCCGACGACGGTCAGCCGGGCGCGGGCGCGCCGGCGGCGGCCCAGCCGGACCGCGACGGGCGTGAGATCGGGGAGGGGCGGCAGCCCCTCGGCGGTGCGGTCCATGGCGGCGCGGACCATCGTGGTGTCGTCCGTCGTGTCGTGCACGGCGGCCTCCTCAGCTTCCGTTGGCGTGGGCAGGGGTGGCGGAACCGGTCGCGCTGTACAGGTGCGCCTCGCCCAGGCGCTCGCGCAGCCGGGCAAGCGAGCGGGAGCACTGGCTCTTCACGGTCGACTCGCTGCACCGCAGCAGCCCCGCGACCGTCTCCACGCTGAGGTCCTCCCAGTACCGCAGGACGACCATGGCGCGAGCCCGCGGCGGCAGCTCGGCCAGCGCGGAGAGCAGGGTGACCCGCACGTCCGCGTCGCCGGGCGCGCTCACCGCCGCGGTGCCGCCGGAGCGGCCCGCCCGGGTGTACGCGAGCAGGTCGCGCAGTCCGCGCCGCCGCTCGGCGAGGAAGGTGCGGGTCAGCACGGTCTTGGCGTACGCGTGCGGGTGCTCGGCGGCGCCGGCCCGCCGCCAGTGCTGGAACACCTTGGCCAGCGTGGTCTGCGTGAGGTCACGGGCCTGCTCCGCGTTGCCGCAGAGCAGGTACGCCGTGCGGTACAGCCGCTGCTGCCCGGCCCGGGCGAACTCCTCGAACCCGGCGTCCGGGTCGTGTGCCGCCTGCATCGCACTCCCTTCGTCGGCGCGTCGGCGCCCCCCCGACGTCGCGTGTGCTCCGTCGACCGTCCTTGAGCGCGCCCGTCGGGGAAAGGTTGAAGGGGGCCCGGAGAAATTTTCGGGCGGCTTCGGGGGGACGGGCCCGAGCTCTCGGGGAGGCGGCTGCGACAATGGCCGCGTGACGCGAGCAACCCTGGACAAGCAGCCGCACGAAGTCGCCACGATGTTCGACGGCGTGGCGGCGAACTACGACCTGACCAACGACGTGCTCTCGCTGGGCCAGGACCGGCGCTGGCGCAAGGAGGTCGCCAAGGCGGTCGACGCCCGCCCCGCGCAGCGGATCCTCGACCTCGCCGCGGGCACCGGCACGTCCTCGCTGCCGTTCGCGGCGACCGGCGCGTACGTCGTGCCCTGTGACTTCTCGCTCGGCATGCTCCGCGAGGGCAAGAAGAAGCACGGCTGGCTCCCGCTGACCGCCGGCGACGGCACGAAGCTGCCGTTCCGCGACGAGGTGTTCGACGCGGTGACGATCTCCTTCGGGCTGCGCAACATCCAGGACACCGACGCCGCGCTGCGCGAGCTGTACCGGGTCACCAAGCCCGGCGGCCGCGTGGTGATCTGCGAGTTCTCGCACGCCACCTGGGCCCCGTTCCGCACGGTCTACGAGGAGTACCTGATGAAGGCGCTCCCGCCGATCGCGCGCGCGGTCTCCTCGAACCCGGACGCGTACGTCTACCTCGCCGAGTCCATCCAGAGCTGGCCGGAGCAGCCGGAGCTCGCCCGGATGATGCAGAAGGCCGGCTGGCAGAAGGTCGCCTGGCGCAATCTGTCCGGCGGCGTCGTGGCCATGCACCGCGGCTTCAAGCCGGAGGCCTGAGCCCGTCAGGCGTTCTGCGGCCCGCTCGTGATCCCGTCCCGGGGCCGCGCGCCGCGGGCCGCGCAATAGACTTCCCACCGACCTGCCGTCGACTCTCCGGAGGACCCCGTCGTGACCGAGCCGCTCTCCGAGCACCGCGCAGATGTGATCGTCGTCGGGGCCGGCCCGGCGGGCTCCACGACCGCGTACTACCTGGCGAAGGCGGGACTCGACGTCCTGCTCCTGGAGAAGACCGCGTTCCCGCGCGAGAAGGTCTGCGGCGACGGTCTGACCCCGCGCGCCACCAAGCAGCTCGTCGCCATGGGGATCGACATCTCCGAGGAGGCCGGCTGGCTGCGCAACAAGGGCCTGCGGATCATCGGCGGCGGGGTGCGGCTCGAGCTCGACTGGCCGGATCTCGCCTCGTACCCGAACTACGGACTGGTCCGCAAGCGCGACGACTTCGACGAGCAGCTGGCCCGCCAGGCGCAGAAGGCCGGCGCCCGGCTGTACGAGCAGTGCAACGTGGGCGCGCCGATCGTCGACGACCGCACCGGCCGGATCACCGGCGTGCACGCCAAGCTGGGCGACGAGAAGCGCGAGGTCACCTTCCACGCGCCGCTGGTCGTCGCCGCCGACGGCAACTCCACGCGCCTGTCGCTGGCCATGGGCCTGCACCGGCGCGAGGACCGGCCGATGGGCGTGGCGGTCCGCTCGTACTTCACCTCGCCGCGGCATGACGACGAGTACCTGGAGGCCTGGCTGGAGCTGTGGGACCGGCGCGGTCCGCAGGACCGGCTGCTGCCCGGCTACGGCTGGATCTTCGGCATGGGCGACGGCACCTCCAACGTCGGCCTCGGCATCCTCAACTCCTCCTCCGCCTTCCGCGAGCTGGACTGGCGCGAGGTGATGAAGGCCTGGTGCGCCTCCATGCCGGAGGAGTGGGGCTTCACCCCGGAGAACATGACCCAGCCGATCCGCGGCGCGGCCCTGCCGATGGCCTTCAACCGGCAGCCGCACTACACCAAGGGCCTGCTGCTCGTCGGCGACGCGGGCGGACTGGTCAACCCGTTCAACGGCGAGGGCATCGCGTACGCGATGGAGTCCGGCCAGATCGCGGCCGATGTCATCGTGCAGGCGCACGCCCGCGCGACCCCGGCCCAGCGCGAACTGGCCCTGCACCACTACCCGAAGGTCCTCAAGGACACCTACGGCGGGTACTACACGCTGGGCCGCGCGTTCGTGAAGCTCATCGGCAACCCGAAGATCATGAAGATCGCGACCCAGCACGGCCTGAGCCACCCGGTCCTGATGAAGTTCGTCCAGAAGATGCTGGCGAACCTCACCGACCCGACCGGCGGCGACGCCATGGACCGCATCATCAACGGCCTGTCGAAGGTGGCCCCGAAGGCCTGAACGCCCGGCGGTACTCGCCGGGGGAGACCCCGACCGTACGGGCGAAGTGCCGCCGCAGGTTCGCCGACGAGCCGAGCCCGCACTGCTCGCCGATCCGCTCGACGGGCAGGTCGGTGCGCTCCAGGAGGGTCTGGGCGCGGGCGATCCGCTGCTGGAGCAGCCACTGCAGCGGGGTCGTCCCGCAGGCCTCCTGGAGCCTGCGGTGGAAGGTCCGGGCCGACATCCGGGCGCGGCGGGCCAGTTCGTCGACGGTCAGCGGCGCGTCGAGCCGCTCGGCGGCCCACTGGAGTACCGGGCCGAGGCTGTCGTCGTCGGTGGGCGGCAGCGGGGCCTTGATGAACTGGGCCTGGCCGCCGGTGCGGTGGGCCGGCACGACGAGCCGCCGGGCGAGCTGTCCGGCGACGGCCGCGCCGAGGTCCCGGCGGACCAGGTGCAGACAGAGGTCGAGCGCCGCGGTGGCCCCGGCGCTGGTGAGCACAGACTCCTCGTCGGTGTAGAGCACCGAGTCGTCGACGACCACCCGCGGGTGGCGGGCTGCGAGCTGGGCGGCGTGCACCCAGTGGGCGGTGGCCCGCCGCCCGTCGAGGAGACCGGCGGCGGCGAGCGCGAACGCGCCGGTGCACAGCGACACCATCCGGGCCCCGGAGTCGGCGGCGGCGCGCAGCGCCTCGACGAGTTCGGCCGGCACCTCCTCGCCGTCGTCCACGACCGCGTCGGGGACGGAGGGCACGATCACGGTGTCCGCGCCGACCAGGCCGTCGAGCCCGTGGTCCGCGCGCACCGAGAAGATCCCGGCGTCGCCGGCGTCCCCGCACAGCCGCAGCTCGTACCAGGGGTCGGCGAGATCGGGCTGCGGGATGCCGAAGACCGCGCAGGCGATGGAGAGTTCGTACAGCTCCCACAGAGAGGTGCCGACCCGGGGATCCGGTACGACGGCGACGGCGACGACTCCTGGGCGCATGCCGCGACCCTATGGCAGGAATCGTGCGGGCGGCGTCAGTCCTGCCACTGTCGGCCGGATTCCGCCGCTGAGAGCGTGAAGCCATGAACGACCACGTGAACGACAAGCCTTCCGTCACCGTCCTGGGCCTCGGCCAGATGGGCGCGGCCCTCGCCGGCGCCCTGCTCGCCGCCGGGCACCCCACCACCGTCTGGAACCGCACCCCGGCCAAGGCCGGGCCGCTCGCCGCCCGCGGGGCGGTGCACGCCGCCTCGGTCGCCGAGGCCGTGGAGGCGAGCGAGCTGGTCCTGGTCTGCGTCCTGGACTACGGCTCCGTGCGCGAGCTGCTCGCCCCGGTCGCCGACCGGCTGCGCGGCCGGGTCCTGGTCAACCTCACGTCCGGGTCGCCCGAGCAGGCCCGCGCGGAGGCGGAGTGGGCGACGGGGCACGGCATCGGCTACCTGGACGGAGGGATCATGACGACCCCGCCCGGCGTCGGGGATCCGGCCAACATGATTCTCTACAGCGGCGACCCGGAGCTGCTCGCCGCGCACCGCGAGACCCTGGCCGTGCTCGGCGACCCGGTCGGCCTCGGCGCGGACGCGGGCCTGGCCTCGCTGTACGACGCGGGACTGCTCGGCCTGATGTGGTCGGTCTTCGGCGGCTGGCTGCACGCGACGGCGCTCGCCGGCGCGGACGGGGTGGCGGCCCGGGACTTCACGGCGCTCGCGACCCGCTGGCTGCGGACGGTCGCCTGGTTCATGACCGGGTACGCGGAGCAGATCGACGCGGGCGCGTACCCCGGTGACGACGCCACCATCGACGTCCAGATCGCGGCGATCGGCCATCTGCTGCACGCCGGCGAGGACCGGGGCGTGGACTCCCGGCTGCCCGAGCTGCACCTGGAGCTGATGCGGGCCGCCTCGGCGGCGGGCCACGGCGGGGACAGCTATGCCCGGATCATCGAGCAGTTCCGGAAGAAGTAGGGCGAACAGGACGAAGGGCCGTCGCTCCCCCGAGGAATGACGGCCCTTCGCCGTGGTTCAGCGGTGTCCGCGGATCAGCGGTCGGCGGATCAGAGGATCCGGACGGCGCCGGCGGGCTGGTCGTAGTCCAGGGAGCGCTCGACGACACCGGTGGACGGGTTCTGCGCGCCGACGAACTTGCCGCCGCCGACGTAGATCGCCACGTGGTACGAGCCGCTGCGGCTGCCCCAGTAGAGGATGTCGCCGGGCTGCAGGCTGTCGAGGGAGACCGAGCGGCCCATGCTCGACTGGTCGCTCGAGATGCGCGGCAGGTCGATGCCGGCCTGGCGGTACGCGGCCTGGACGAGGCCGGAGCAGTCCCAGGAGTTGGGGCCGGTGCTGCCCATGACGTACGAGTCGCCGACCTGGGCGCGGGCGAAGGCGACGATCGCGGCGGCGGAGCCGGTCGCCTGCGGCGTCGAGGAGTCGCTCGCGGAGTACGAGGAGAGGTTGGTGCGCTCGGAGGTGCGGGAGGCGCGCTCCTTGGCCTCACGGGCCTTCTCGGCGCGCTCGGCGTCGGCCTTGCGCTCCGCCTCGGCCTTGGCCTTCTTGGCGGCCTTCACGGCCTCCACGTTGGCGGCGTTCTCCTGAACGGCGAGGTTCAGGTCGAGCGCCTCCTGCTGCGACGCCTCGGCGGCGGCCGCCACGGCGGTCGACAGCTCGGTGTCGAGGGAGCCGATCGTCGGCATCTCGATGGTCTCGGTCACCGGCTCGGCGTTCGCCGGCCCGGCGGCGCCGGCCACCGCGATGGTGCTGAGGACGCCACCGGCAACTCCGGCCCGGAGCGCGATCGTCGAGGCGCTGCGGCGGGGCTTCCGGTGGCTGGGTATGTGAGCGGTTCGGGACATGAGTACAACCGGTATCAGCCTCCGCAGGTTCCCTTCAAGAAACGTGTGTTGCGCCACAGTTACGTTCGGAACCACATAATCCGCTTCTCTCCCGGCCTTATTGACGGCACAACGGACAATACGGGCAGCGGCGATCAGGGGCTTGATCAAGGGTTTTCCGCGAAACGTCCGAATTGACCTTCGCTTACCACTCCTTCACGCCGATGGCCAAGCCCTGTTTATTTCGGGTTCCCTTCGTGTGAGGCAGGTCACACCTAGGGGTTCTCGGCTCGTGAATGCGCGCACGTGTCCACTTGCGTACCGCCGGCCCCTCGACCGGGCGATGGCGAGTCGCTATATCACCGGCCTGCGTCCACTGCCAATTTGCTTGTAGTGCCCATCGCTTGATAGGGCGACACCCCTCCGACCAGGGATTTCCGGCTTGGATGTCACATATGGTGATCACCTGCGTGCTTCGCGTATCAAGATCACCGCTCATCCGACTTCATGATCCTTCGTCAGGTGGTGGAGATCACAAAGTCCTTGGCGTACCCCGTGTCGCAGATCACAGAGGGGCGGGCATAAGATGCGGGGCGTCGGGCTTGTGAACTGCCTCACATGTGCACGATCTTCGCGAGGCGGCGACACGGGTTGCCCGGTGCGGTCCAACGGTCAAGGACGACTGGAAGGAGCGAGGAGCGTGAATGCGTACGCACCCATCCTCGTGCTCGGTGCCCTCGGCGCAGGGTTTGCGATCTTCTCCGTGGTCATGGCCACGCTGATCGGCCCAAAACGGTACAACCGGGCCAAGCTTGAGGCCTATGAGTGCGGCATCGAGCCGACGCCCACTCCGGCCGGCGGCGGCCGCTTCCCGATCAAGTACTACCTGACGGCGATGCTCTTCATCGTCTTCGACATCGAGATCGTCTTCCTCTACCCCTGGGCGGTCACCTTCGACGCCCTGGGGCTTTTCGGGCTCGTGGAGATGCTGCTCTTCGTGCTCACCGTCTTCGTCGCCTACGCCTACGTGTGGCGGCGCGGCGGCCTGGAATGGGACTGAGGGGCTGAGGAGCATCCATGGGACTCGAAGAGAAACTGCCGAGCGGCTTCCTGCTGACGACCGTCGAACAGGCCTCGGGCTGGGTCCGGAAGGCCTCGGTCTTCCCCGCGACCTTCGGCCTCGCCTGCTGTGCCATCGAGATGATGACCACCGGCGCCGGCCGCTACGACCTGGCGCGCTTCGGCATGGAGGTCTTCCGCGGCTCCCCGCGCCAGGCCGATCTGATGATCGTGGCCGGCCGGGTCAGCCAGAAGATGGCGCCCGTCCTGCGGCAGGTCTACGACCAGATGCCCAATCCCAAGTGGGTGATCTCCATGGGGGTTTGCGCATCATCGGGCGGAATGTTCAACAATTACGCGATTGTGCAGGGTGTGGATCACATTGTGCCGGTTGACATCTATCTGCCGGGTTGTCCGCCCCGCCCGGAGATGCTGATGGACGCGATCCTCAAGCTCCACCAGAAGATCCAGAACTCCAAGCTGGGCGTGAACGCCGAGGAGGCGGCCCGCGAGGCGGAGGAGGCGGCGCTCAAGGCCCTGCCGACGATCGAGCTGAAGGGTCTTCTGCAGTGACCGAAGAGAACCCCAACCCCGAGAAGGACCTCAGCGCGCAGAACCTGCCCGGTCAGCGCGGCGAGCACGGCGAGGAGGTCCGCGTCCAGCGCGGCATGTTCGGCGCCGACAACGGCGGCGACACCTCCGGGTACGGCGGCCTGGTCCGCTCGGTGCGGCTGCCCGGACCGGCCACCCGCCCGTACGGCGGCAAATACTTCGACCTGGTCGCCGACGAACTCGAGGGCGCCCTCGAAGAGCAGGGCCTCGTCCCCGAGAACGCGATCGAGAAGACCGTCGTCGACCGCGGCGAGCTGACCTTCCACATCGAGCGCGAGCACCTCGTCCGCGTGGCCCGCACCCTGCGCGACGACCCGGCGCTCCGCTTCGAGCTCTGCACCGGCGTCTCCGGCGTGCACTACCCCGGCGACAAGGGCCGCGAGCTGCACGCCGTGTACCACCTGCGCTCGATCACCCACGGCCGGCTGATCCGCCTGGAGGTCTCGGCCCCCGACGCCGACCCGCACATCCCCTCGCTGGTCGCGGTCTATCCGACCAACGACTGGCACGAGCGCGAGACGTACGACTTCTTCGGCATCGTCTTCGACGGCCACCCCGCCCTCACCCGGATCATGATGCCGGACGACTGGCAGGGCCACCCGCAGCGCAAGGACTACCCCCTCGGCGGCATCGCCGTCGAGTACAAGGGCGCCCAGATCCCGGCTCCGGACACGCGGAGGTCGTACTCGTGAATACCGCCTCAGGCCCCCGCGACACCACCGAGGGGACCGTCTACACGGTCACCGGCGGCGACTGGGAAGAGGTCGTCGAGTCCGCCGCCAAGGCGGACGACGAGCGCATCATCGTCAACATGGGTCCCCAGCACCCGTCCACCCACGGTGTGCTCCGGCTGATCCTGGAGATCGACGGCGAGACCGTCACCGAGGCCCGCTGCGGCATCGGCTACCTGCACACCGGCATCGAGAAGAACATCGAGTACCGGACCTGGACGCAGGGCACCACCTTCGTCACGCGCATGGACTACCTGACCTCGTTCTACAACGAGACGGCATACTGCCTGGGCGTCGAGAAGCTGCTCGGCATCACCGACCAGATCCCGGACCGGGCGAGCGTCATCCGCGTGATGCTGATGGAGCTCAACCGGCTCTCCTCGCACCTGGTCGCCATCGCCACCGGCGGCATGGAGCTCGGCGCCACCACGATCATGATCTACGGCTTCCGGGACCGCGAACTGATCCTGGACCTGTACGAGCTGATCACCGGCCTGCGGATGAACCACGCGTTCATCCGGCCCGGCGGCCTGGCCCAGGACCTCCCGCCCGGCGCGGTCGACGCGGTGCGCGAGTTCGTGAAGACCATGAAGAAGAACCTGCCGGAGTACGACAAGCTCGCCACCGGCAACCCCATCTTCAAGGCCCGCATGCAGGACGTCGGCTATCTCGACCTCGCCGGCTGCATGGCGCTGGGCGCCACCGGACCGATCCTGCGCTCCGCGGGCCTCCCGCACGACCTGCGCAAGACCGACCCGTACTGCGGCTACGAGAACTACGACTTCGAGGTGCCGACCGAGACCACCTGCGACTCCTACGGCCGCTTCCTCGTCCGCCTGGAGGAGATGCGCCAGTCGCTGGGGATCGTCGAGCAGTGCCTGGACCGGCTGGAGCCCGGCCCGGTCATGGTCGGCGACAAGAAGATCGCCTGGCCCGCGCAGCTCGCCCTCGGCGTGGACGGCCTCGGCAACTCCCTCGACCACATCAAGAAGATCATGGGCACCTCCATGGAGGCCCTGATCCACCACTTCAAGCTGGTGACCGAGGGCTTCCGGGTCCCGCCCGGCCAGGCGTACGCGGCCGTCGAGTCGCCCAAGGGCGAACTCGGCGCGCACGTCGTTTCCGACGGCGGCACCCGCCCCTACCGGGTCCACTTCCGCGACCCCTCGTTCACCAACCTCCAGGCCATGGCCGCGATGTGCGAAGGCGGCCAGGTCGCCGACGTCATCGTCGCCGTCGCGTCCATCGACCCCGTGATGGGAGGCGTCGACCGATGACGGACGGACACACCAGTCTCGGGATGCCCCAGCTCCCCGCCCCTCCGTACCCGGACGAGGTCCGGGCCCGGCTGGAGGCGGACGCCCGCGAGATCATCGCCCGCTACCCGGGGTCCCGCTCCGCGCTCCTGCCGATGCTGCACCTGGTGCAGTCCGAGGAGGGCCATGTCACGCGCACCGGCATGCAGTTCTGCGCCGACCTGCTCGGCCTGACCACTGCGGAGGTCACCGCCGTCGCCACGTTCTACACCATGTACCGGCGCAGGCCGTCGGGCGACTACCAGGTCGGCGTCTGCACCAACACCCTCTGCGCGGTCATGGGCGGCGACGCCATCTACGCGGCACTGCAGGAGCACCTCGGCGTCGGCAGCCACGAGGGCGGCGACACCACCGAGGACGGCAAGGTCACCCTGGAGCACATCGAGTGCAACGCGGCCTGCGACTTCGCGCCGGTGGTGATGGTCAACTGGGAGTTCTTCGACAACCAGACCCCCGAGTCGGCGAAGCGGCTGGTGGACGACCTGCGGGCCGGCCGGACCGTCGAGCCCACCCGCGGCGCCCCGCTGTGCACCTTCAAGGAGACCGCGCGCATCCTGGCCGGCTTCCCCGACACGCGCGAGGGCGCGGTCGAGGCCACCGGAGGCGCCGGACCCGCCTCGCTCGTCGGGCTGCGCCTGGCCAAGGGCGAATCCCCGCACCACAAGATCGTCCACCCCCGCGGCGAATCGGCCAGTGGGGAGGGGGAGTGATGACCTTGGCACCCGAGATCGACAACAGCAGCCCCGAGAAGCTGCTCGCGCCCGTCCTTTCGGCGTTCTGGGACCAGCCGGACGCCTGGACGCTGGAGACGTACCGACGGCACGAGGGCTACGAGGGCCTGCGCAAGGCCCTCGCGATGTCGCCCGACGACGTCATCGCGTACGTCAAGGACTCCGGACTGCGCGGCCGCGGCGGCGCCGGCTTCCCCACCGGGATGAAGTGGCAGTTCATCCCGCAGGGCGACGGCAAGCCGCACTATCTCGTGGTCAACGCGGACGAGTCCGAGCCCGGGACCTGCAAGGACATCCCGCTGCTCTTCGCCAATCCGCACTCCCTCATCGAGGGCATCGTGATCGCCTGTTACGCGATCCGTTCGAACCATGCCTTCATCTATCTGCGCGGCGAGGTCGTGCCCGTGCTGCGGCGGCTGCACGAGGCGGTCCGCGAGGCGTACGAGGCCGGGTACCTCGGCCGGGACGTCCTCGGCAGCGGACTCGACCTCGAACTCACCGTGCACGCGGGCGCGGGCGCGTACATCTGCGGTGAGGAGACCGCGCTGCTCGACTCGCTCGAAGGGCGCCGCGGCCAGCCCCGGCTGCGTCCCCCCTTCCCCGCGGTCGCCGGTCTGTACGCCTGCCCCACTGTGGTGAACAACGTCGAGTCCATCGCCTCGGTTCCCGCGATCCTGAACAAGGGCAAGGACTGGTTCAGGTCGATGGGCAGCGAGAAGTCCCCCGGCTTCACGCTGTACTCGCTCAGCGGGCACGTCGCCTCGCCCGGCCAGTACGAGGCCCCGCTCGGCATCACGCTCCGTCAGCTGCTCGACATGAGCGGCGGGATGCGGCCCGGGCACCGGCTCAAGTTCTGGACCCCCGGCGGCTCCTCGA
This sequence comes from Streptomyces sp. NPDC048604, assembly GCF_043199435.1. Lineage (NCBI taxonomy): Bacteria > Bacillati > Actinomycetota > Actinomycetes > Kitasatosporales > Streptomycetaceae > Streptomyces > Streptomyces sp. NPDC048604. The sequence continues at coordinate 384,173 of NZ_JBICVX010000005.1, read as the reverse complement.
CCCCCATGTTCACCGACGAGCACCTCGACGTGCCGCTGGACTACGAGGGCGTCGGCGCGGCCGGCTCCATGCTCGGCACCAAGGCGCTGCAGTGCTTCGACGAGACCACCTGCGTGGTCCGCGCGGTCACCCGGTGGACCGAGTTCTACGCGCACGAGTCCTGCGGCAAGTGCACGCCCTGCCGCGAGGGCACCTACTGGCTGGTCCAGCTGCTGCGCGACATCGAGGCCGGCAAGGGCGTGATGTCCGACCTCGACAAGCTGAACGACATCGCCGACAACATCAACGGCAAGTCGTTCTGCGCGCTCGGCGACGGCGCGGCCTCCCCGATCTTCTCCTCGCTGAAGTACTTCCGCGAGGAGTACGAGCAGCACATCACCGGCCGGGGCTGCCCCTTCGACCCGGCCAAGTCGACCGCCTGGGCGGACAACCACAAGGAGGTGACCGCATGACCGTCACCGCGTCCGGCCCGGCGGGCGGCGGCAGCGCGGCGGTACCGCCGGAGGATCTCGTCTCGCTGACCATCGACGGCGTCGAGATCTCCGTCCCCAAGGGGACCCTGGTCATCCGCGCCGCCGAGCAGCTCGGCATCGAGATCCCGCGGTTCTGCGACCACCCGCTCCTCGACCCGGCCGGCGCCTGCCGTCAGTGCATCGTCGAGGTCGAGGGCCAGCGCAAGCCGATGGCGTCCTGCACGATCACCTGCACCGACGGCATGGTGGTCAGGTCGCAGCTGACGTCGCCGGTCGCGGAGAAGGCCCAGCACGGCGTGATGGAGCTGCTGCTCATCAACCACCCGCTGGACTGCCCGGTCTGTGACAAGGGCGGCGAGTGCCCGCTGCAGAACCAGGCGATGTCCCACGGGCAGGCCGAGTCCCGCTTCGAGGGGAAGAAGCGGACGTACGAGAAGCCGGTGCCGATCTCCACGCAGGTGCTGCTCGACCGCGAGCGGTGCGTGCTGTGCGCCCGCTGCACCCGCTTCTCCAACCAGGTCGCCGGCGACCCGATGATCGAGCTGATCGAGCGCGGCGCGCTGCAGCAGGTCGGCACCGGCGAGGGCGACCCGTTCGAGTCGTACTTCTCCGGGAACACCATCCAGATCTGCCCGGTGGGTGCGCTGACCTCGGCGGCGTACCGGTTCCGCTCCCGCCCGTTCGACCTGGTGTCCTCGCCGAGCGTCTGCGAGCACTGCGCGGGTGGCTGCGCGACCCGGACCGACCATCGCCGCGGCAAGGTGATGCGCAAGCTCGCCGCCGACGACCCCGAGGTCAACGAGGAGTGGATCTGCGACAAGGGGCGGTTCGCGTTCCGGTACGCGCAGCAGCGCGACCGGCTGACCACGCCCCTGGTGCGCAACCCCGAGTCCGGTCACCTGGAGTCCGCGTCCTGGCCGGAGGCCCTGGAGGCGGCGGCCCGCGGGCTCGTCCGGGGGCGCACCGGCGTGCTGGCCGGCGGGCGGCTGACGGTCGAGGACGCGTACGCGTACGCCAAGTTCGCCCGGGTCGCGCTGGACACCAACGACGTCGACTTCCGGGCCCGGATCCACTCCAGCGAGGAGGCCGACTTCCTGGCCTCGGTCGTCGCCGGGCGGGGCCGGGACCTGGACGGCACCGGCGTCACGTACACCTCGCTCGAAGCCGCTCCGGCCGTGCTGCTCGCCGGTCTGGAGGCCGAGGAGGAGGCCCCCGGGGTCTTCCTGCGGCTGCGGAAGGCCTGGCGGAAGCACGGCCAGAAGACGTACGGGCTCGCCGCGTTCGCCACGCGCGGCCTGACGAAGGCCGGCGGCGCGCTGCTGCCGGCCGCGCCCGGCACCGAGACCGAGTGGCTGGACGCGCTCGCGGCCGGCGTCGGCCTGGAGGGCCCGGGCGCCGAGGCGGCGCAGGAGCTGCGCAAGGAAGGCGCCGTGATCGCCGTCGGCGAGCGGCTCGCCGGTGTGCCGGGCGCGCTGACGGCGACGGTCCGGCTGGCGACGGCCACCGGGGCCCGGCTGGTGTGGATCCCGCGCCGGGCCGGCGAGCGGGGCGCGCTGGAGGCGGGCGCGATCCCGTCGCTGCTGCCCGGCGGCCGCCCGGCGACCGATCCGCGGGCCCGCGAGGAGGTCGCGGCGGCCTGGGGCGTACGCGAACTCCCGCACGGCTACGGCCGGAGCACCGGCCAGATCGTGGAGGCCGCGGCCACCGGGGAGCTCGGCGCGCTGCTCGTCGGCGGCGTCGAGACCGGCGACCTGCCGGACCCGGCGCGGGCCCGCGAGGCGCTCGACGCCGCGTTCGTGGTCTCCCTGGAACTGCGGCCGGGCGAGGTGACCGAGCGGGCCGACGTGGTGCTGCCGGTCGCCGCGGCCGCGGAGAAGGCCGGCACCTACCTCAACTGGGAGGGCAGGGCCCGGCTGTTCGAGGCGGCGCTGAAGCCCGAGCAGATGACGCGGCCGCTCGCGCCGACGGATCTGCGGGTGCTGCACATGCTCGCGGACGCGCTCGACGCGCATCTGGGCCTGCCCGACCTGCGGGCGGCGCGGCGCGAGCTGGACCGGCTCGGCGGCTGGGACGGCGAGCGGGCCTCCGCGCCCGCGGAGCCCGCCCGGCCCGCGGCCCGGCCCGGCGACGGCGAGGCCGTCCTGGCCGGCCACCGGCTGCTGCTCGACCTGGGCCGGCTCCAGGAGGGCGACGCGGCCCTCGCGGGCACCCGTCACGCGGCGGTCGCCCGGCTGTCGGCCGCGACGGCCGGGGACGCGGGCGTGAAGGACGGCGACGTCCTCGCGGTGACCGGCCCGTCCGGCGCCGTCGAACTCCCGCTCCAGGTCACCGAGATGCCCGACCGTGTGGTCTGGCTCCCGCTCAACTCGCCCGGCTCCGCGGTCCTGGACACCCTGGGCGCCCGCCCCGGTGCCCCGGTCCGCATCGGACCGGCGACCCCGGCGACGTCGAAGGAGGTGCAGGCGTGAACACGCTGCTCGCCGCCGAGGACCTGTCCATGTTCGGGCGGGACCCCTGGTGGCTCGTCCTGATCAAGGCGGTGTTCTGCTTCGCGTTCCTGATGGTGACCGTGCTGTTCTCCATCGTGTGGGAGCGCAAGGTCGTCGCCTGGATGCAGCTGCGCATCGGCCCCAACCGCCACGGTCCCTGGGGCTTCCTGCAGTCCCTCGCGGACGGCGTGAAGCTGATGCTCAAGGAGGACGTGATCGTCCGCCGCGCCGACAAGGTCGTCTATGTCCTCGCGCCGATCATCGCCGCGATCCCCGCCTTCATGGCGATCGCCGTGATCCCCTTCGGGCCGGCCGGCAACGAGGTGTCGATCTTCGGCCAGCGGACCACGATGCAGCTGACCGACCTGCCGATCGCGATGCTGTACGTGCTCGCCATCGCGTCCGTCGGCATCTACGGCATCGTGCTCGCCGGCTGGTCCTCCGGCTCCACGTACCCGCTGCTCGGCGGCCTGCGGTCGTGCGCGCAGATGATCTCGTACGAGATCGCCATGGGCGCCGCGTTCGCCTCGGTCTTCCTCTACTCCGGGTCGATGTCTACCTCGGCGATCGTCGAGGCGCAGGCCGACCGCTGGTTCATCGTCCTGCTGCCGGTGTCGTTCATCATCTACATCGTCACCATGGTCGGCGAGACAAACCGCGCCCCGTTCGACATGCCGGAGTCCGAGGGCGACCTGGTCGGCGGCTTCAACACCGAGTACTCGTCCATCAAGTTCGCGATGTTCATGCTCGCCGAGTACGTGAACATGGTGACGGTCTCCGCGGTGTCGGTGACGCTGTTCCTGGGCGGCTGGCGCGCCCCCTGGCCGATCTCCACGTTCTGGGAGGGCGCCAACCACGGCTGGTGGCCGATGCTCTGGTTCGTCCTCAAGGTGCAGCTGCTGCTGTTCTTCTTCATCTGGCTGCGCGGCACGCTGCCCCGCGTCCGCTACGACCAGCTGATGAAGCTCGGCTGGAAGGTCCTCATCCCGGTCTCGGTGGTCTGGCTGATGCTGGTCGCCACCGTCCGGGCGCTGCGCAACGAGAACTACGACTTCCAGACGATCGTGCTGTACGTGGCGGGCGCCGTGCTCGCGGTGCTGCTGCTGTCCTTCGTCGCGGACGTCGTCCGCGAACGCAAGGGGAAGGCGGACCGCGCCGAGCCGCAGGACGCCCGCCCGTTCGACCCGATGGCCGGCGGGTACCCCGTACCGCCGCTGCCCGGGCAGGACCTGCCGCCGGTGCCGCGCAGGCGGCCCCGCGGCGAGCGGGAACTGATTGTCAGTGGTGGCCCCGATACTGCTACCGAGAGTGATGGAAAGGGGACGGACGGTGTCTGATTTCCAGAATCCGGTGGCCGGCTTCGGCGTGACCTTCAAGGCCATGTTCAAGAAGCGGCTGACGGAGCAGTACCCGGAGCAGCGGAAGACCACCGCCCCGCGCTTCCACGGCCGGCACCAGCTCAACCGGCATCCGGACGGGCTCGAGAAGTGCATCGGCTGCGAGCTGTGCGCCTGGGCCTGTCCGGCCGACGCCATCTATGTGGAGGGCGCGGACAACACGGACGAGGAGCGCTACTCGCCCGGCGAGCGGTACGGCCGCGTCTACCAGATCAACTACGCCCGCTGCATCTTCTGCGGGCTGTGCATCGAGGCCTGCCCGACCCGGGCGCTGACGATGACCAACGAGTTCGAACTGGCCGACTCCTCCCGCGAGAACCTGATCTTCACCAAGGAGCAGCTGCTCGCCGGCCTGGAGGAGGGCATGGTCGACAGCCCCCACGCCATCTACCCGGGCATGGACGAGCAGGACTACTACCGGGGCCTGGTCAGCGAGGCCGCCCCGGGGACGGTCCGTCAGGTCGCGGTGTCCAAGGGGGAGCAGGGCGAAGCGGAAGAGGTGGACGCATGAGCGCCGTACTCGCCGCCGCCACGACCTCCACGGGCGAGGCCTTCCAGTTCTGGGTCCTCGGCACCGTCGCCGTGTTCGGCGCCCTGGGCACGATCCTGATGCGCAAGGCCGTACACAGCGCGCTCAGCCTCGCCGGGACGATGATCATCCTGGCCGTGTTCTATCTGGCCAACGGCGCGTACTTCCTCGGCATCGTCCAGATCGTCGTCTACACCGGCGCGATCATGATGCTGTTCCTCTTCGTGGTCATGCTGGTCGGCGTCACGGCCGCCGACTCGCTGAAGGAGACTCTCAGGGGCCAGCGCTGGTGGGCCGCCCTCTGCGGCCTCGGCTTCGGCATCCTGCTCGCCGGAGGCATCGGGCACGCCTCGCTGCAGGAGTTCGCCGGACTGGGCGCGGCCAACGCCGCCCAGGGCGGCAACGTCGAGGGCCTCGCCGCCCTCGTCTTCACCAAGTACGTGTTCGCCTTCGAGATCACCGGCGCGCTGCTCATCACCGCGGCCGTCGGCGCGATGGTGCTCACCCACCGGGAGCGCACCGAGAAGGCCCGCACCCAGCGCGAGCTGGCCGAGCAGCGCGTGCGCCGCGGCACCCAGGTGCCGCCGCTGCCCGCCCCCGGCGTCTACGCCCGGCACAACGCCGTGGACGTCGCCGGTCTGCTGCCCGACGGCACCCCGTCCGAGCTGACCGTGATGCAGACCCTGCGCAAGCGGGGCCAGATCCGGGACGTCTCCCCGGACGCGCTGGCCGATCTCAAGGCGCTGGAACAGCGCTCCGAGGAGCGGCTCGGCCGCGACCGGGACGAAGAGGAGGCCAACCGGTGAATCCCGTCAACTATCTCTATCTCGCCGCCCTGTTGTTCACCATCGGCGCGGCCGGGGTGCTGATCCGGCGGAACGCGATCGTGGTCTTCATGTGCGTCGAGCTGATGCTCAACGCCTGCAACCTCGCGTTCGTGACCTTCTCCCGGATGCACGGCAACCTCGACGGCCAGGTCATCGCGTTCTTCACGATGGTCGTCGCCGCCGCAGAGGTCGTCGTCGGCCTCGCGATCATCGTGTCGCTGTTCCGTTCCCGCCACTCGGCCTCGGTCGACGACGCCAGCCTGATGAAGCTGTGAGGGGCTGAATCGTGGAGAACCTGATTGCGCTGCTCATCGCGGCGCCCCTGCTCGGAGCGGTGGTGCTGCTCTGCGGAGGACGGCGGCTCGACCGGGTCGGGCACTGGCTCGGCACGCTGCTCGCGGCCTCGTCCTTCGTCCTCGGCCTGGTGCTCTTCGCCGACATGCTCGGCAAGGACGCCGACGACCGGACGCTGGACAGCACGCTCTACACCTGGATCCCGGTCGAGGGCTTCCAGGCGGACGTCGCCTTCCAGCTCGACCAGCTGTCGATGACCTTCGTCCTGCTGATCACCGGCGTCGGCTCGCTCATCCACCTGTACTCGGTCGGGTACATGGAGCACGACGAGCGCCGCCGCCGCTTCTTCGGCTATCTGAACCTGTTCCTCGCGGCCATGCTGATCCTGGTGCTGGCCGACAACTACCTGCTGCTGTACCTGGGCTGGGAGGGCGTGGGCCTCGCCTCGTACCTCCTGATCGGCTTCTGGCAGCACAAGCCCAGCGCGGCCACCGCCGCGAAGAAGGCCTTCCTGGTCAACCGGGTCGGCGACATGGGCCTGTCGATCGCGATCATGCTGATGTTCACCACCTTCGGCACCTTCGCCTTCGCGCCGGTGCTGGGGTCGGCGGACGAGGCGTCCGAGGGCAGGCTGACGGCGATCGCGCTGATGCTGCTCCTGGCCGCCTGCGGCAAGTCGGCCCAGGTGCCGCTGCAGTCCTGGCTCGGGGACGCGATGGAGGGCCCGACCCCGGTCTCGGCCCTGATCCACGCGGCCACCATGGTCACCGCCGGCGTCTACCTGATCGTCCGCTCCGCCGACATCTTCAACCTGGCCCCGGACGCGCAGCTCGTCGTCGCCGTGGTCGGCGCCGTCACGCTCCTCTTCGGTGCGATCGTCGGTTGCGCGAAGGACGACATCAAGAAGGCGCTGGCCGGTTCGACGATGTCGCAGATCGGCTACATGATCCTCGCGGCCGGCCTCGGCCCGATCGGCTACGCCTTCGCGATCATGCACCTGGTGACGCACGGCTTCTTCAAGGCCGGGCTGTTCCTCGGGGCCGGTTCGGTCATGCACGGCATGAACGACGAGGTGGACATGCGCCGTTACGGCGGCCTGCGGAAGTACATGCCGGTCACCTTCGTCACCTTCGGCCTCGGCTACCTCGCGATCATCGGCTTCCCGGGCCTGTCCGGCTTCTTCTCCAAGGACAAGATCATCGAGGCGGCCTTCGCCAAGGGCGGCACCGAGGGCTGGATCCTCGGCGCGTGCGCCCTGCTCGGCGCCGCGATCACCGCGTTCTACATGACCCGCGTGATGCTGATGACCTTCTTCGGCGAGAAGCGCTGGCAGCCCGACGAGAAGGGCGAGCCGCCGCACCCGCACGAGTCGCCGAAGTCCATGACGATCCCGATGGTCCTGCTGGCCGTCGGATCGGTCGGGGCCGGCGCGCTCTTCGAGTACGCCGGGTTCGTGCAGTGGCTGGAGCCGGTCACCGGCTTCGAGCACGGGCACTCGCCGCTGAGCGCGGCGACCGTCACCTCCGCCACCGTCGCGGTGATGCTCCTCGGGGTCGGCCTCGCCTGGCTCCAGTACGGTCGCAGGCCCGTCCCGGTCACCGCCCCGCGCGGCTCGCTGCTCACCCGGGCCGCCCGCCGCGACCTGCTCCAGGACGACTTCAACCACGTGGTGTTCGTCCGCGGCGGCACCCACCTGACCCGGTCCCTGGTGTACGTCGACCACAGCCTCGTCGACGGCGTGGTCAACGGCACGGCGGCCTCGGTCGGCGGGCTCTCCGGCCGGCTGCGCAAGCTCCAGAACGGCTACGCCCGGACGTACGCGGTCTCCATGTTCGGAGGTACGGCGGTGCTGATCGCCGCGACCCTGCTGATGAGGGCGGTGTGACGGCCATGTCCGAAATGGTCAATGTGGGGTTCCCGATCCTGACGGCGACGGCGGCGGTGCCGGCGGCCGGCGCGGTACTCACCGCCGCCGTCCCCGCCGCCCGACGCACCGCCGCCAAGTGGCTGGCGCTGATCGTCTCGCTCGTCACCCTCGTGCTCGCCGGGATCGTGGCCTTCGACTTCGAACCCGGCGGCGACCGGTACCAGTTCGTCGAGTCGTACTCCTGGATCAAGGACTTCGGGGTCCGCTACGAACTCGGCGTGGACGGCATCGCGGTCGCGCTGATCCTGCTCACCGCCGTGCTGATCCCCTTCGTCATCCTGGCCGGCTGGCACGACGCCGACCCCCTGGAGACGAAGTCCACGCGCTGGCGGCCGACGCAGGGCTTCTTCGCCCTGATCCTGGCCGTCGAGGCGATGGTGATCCTCTCCTTCGAGGCCACCGACGTCTTCCTCTTCTACATCCTCTTCGAGGCCATGCTCATCCCGATGTACTTCCTCATCGGCGGCTTCGGGGACCGGGCCCACAGCGGCACGGACGAGAACGCGGCGGCCCAGCGCTCGTACGCGGCGGTCAAGTTCCTGCTCTACAACCTGGTCGGCGGCCTGATCATGCTGGCCGCGGTCATCGGGCTCTACGTGGTGGCGGGGAACTTCTCGCTCACCGAGATCGCCGCGGCCCGCGCGGACGGCTCGCTGGAGATGGCGACCAACACCGAGCGGCTGCTGTTCCTCGGCTTCTTCTTCGCCTTCGCGGTGAAGGCGCCGCTGTGGCCGCTGCACACCTGGCTGCCCAACGCGATGGGCGAGTCGACCGCCCCGGTCGCCGTGCTCATCACGGCGGTGGTCGACAAGGTCGGCACCTTCGCGATGCTCCGCTTCTGTCTCGGTCTGTTCCCCGAGGCCAGCAAGTGGGCCACCCCGGCGATCATCGTGCTCGCGCTGATCAGCATCGTGTACGGGGCCCTGGTGGCGGTCGGCCAGCGGGACATCAAGCGTCTGGTCGCGTACGCCTCGATCTCCCACTTCGGCTTCATCATCATGGGCATCTTCGCGATGACCAGCCAGGGCCAGTCCGGCGCGACCCTGTACATGGTCAACCACGGGATCTCGACGGCCGCGCTGATGCTGGTGGCCGGCTTCCTGATCTCGCGCCGCGGCTCCCGGCTCATCGCCGACTACGGCGGTGTGCAGAAGGTCGCGCCGGTGCTGGCCGGCACCTTCCTGATCGGCGGTCTGGCCACCCTGTCACTGCCCGGACTCGCCCCGTTCGTCAGCGAGTTCCTCGTCCTGGTCGGCACCTACTCCCGGTACCCGGCGGCCGGCATCGTCGCCACCACGGGCATCGTCCTCGCCGCGCTCTACACCCTCGTCCTGTACCAGCGGACGATGACGGGCCCGGTGAAGGAGGAGGTGCGGACCATGCCCGATCTGCGGGTGCGGGAGCTGGCGGTGGTCGCTCCGCTGATCGCCCTGCTGATCTTCCTCGGGGTGTTCCCGAAGCCGCTGACCGACATCGTCAACCCGGCGGTCCAGCACACCATGTCCGACGTGCAGCAGAAGGACCCGGCCCCTGAGGTGGCGGTCCAGAACGTGGAGGCGGCCAAGTGAACGCAACGGCTGTCCACAGCCTGTGGACGACGGCGGCCGAGCCCATCGGCCGGATTCCGTCCCCCGAGATCGAGTACGGGCAGCTCGCGCCCGTCCTCATCGTCGTCGGCGCGGCGATCGTCGGCATCCTCGTCGAGGCGTTCGTGCCGCGCCGGGGCCGCCACTACACCCAGGTGTTCCTGAGCGTGGTCGCCCTGGCGTCCGCCTTCGCCGCGGTCGTCGGCCTCGCGGCCTCCGGCCACGCCACGACCAAGGCCGGCATCGCCGCCATGGGCGCGATCGCCGTCGACGGACCGGCGCTGTTCCTGCAGGGCACGATCCTGCTGGCGTCGATCGTCGCGGTGTTCACCTTCGCCGAGCGCCGGCTCGACCCGGCCGACCACGGCCACCGGGTCGACTCGTTCACCGCCGAGGCCGCCGCCGTGCCCGGCAGCGACCAGGAGAAGGCGGCCGTGAAGGCCGGGCACACCACGACCGAGGTCTTCCCGCTGGCGCTGTTCGCGGTCTCCGGCATGCTGGTCTTCCCGGCGGCCAACGACCTGCTGACGCTGTTCATCGCCCTGGAGGTCTTCTCCCTGCCGCTGTACCTGCTCTGCGCCGTCGCCCGCCGCAAGCGGCTGATGTCGCAGGAGGCCGCGGTGAAGTACTTCCTGCTCGGCGCGTTCTCCTCGGCCTTCCTGCTGTTCGGCATCGCGCTGCTGTACGGCTACGCGGGCTCCGTCTCGTACGCGACGATCGCGAGCGTCGTCGACGGCTCGGTCGGCTCCGTCGACCCGGCCCTCGCCGCCACCATGGGCAACGACGCACTGCTGCTCATCGGCTTCGCGATGGTGCTGACGGGGCTGCTGTTCAAGGTGGGCGCGGTGCCGTTCCACATGTGGACCCCGGACGTCTACCAGGGCGCGCCGACCCCGGTCACCGGCTTCATGGCCGCGGCCACCAAGGTCGCCGCGTTCGGCGCGATGCTGCGGATCCTGTACGTGGTGCTGCCCGGCCTCACCTGGGACTGGCGGCCCGTCATGTGGGCCGTCGCGATCGTCACGATGCTGGGCGGCGCGATCGTCGCGATCACCCAGACCGACATCAAGCGGCTGCTCGCGTACTCGTCGATCGCGCACGCCGGGTTCATCCTGGCCGGTGTCATCGCGGCCACCCCGGCCGGCGTCTCGTCGGTGCTGTTCTACCTGCTGGCCTACTCCTTCGTGACGATCGGCGCGTTCGCTGTCGTCACGCTGGTCCGGGACGCGGGCGGCGAGGCCACGCACCTGTCCAAGTGGGCCGGTCTGGGCCGGCGTTCACCGCTGGTCGCGGCGGTCTTCGCGGTGTTCCTCCTGGCCTTCGCCGGCATTCCGCTGACCTCCGGCTTCTCCGGCAAGTTCGCGGTGTTCAAGGCGGCCGCGGAGGGCGGCGCGGGCACGCTGGTCGTGGTCGGCGTGGTGTCCTCGGCGATCGCCGCGTTCTTCTACATCCGGGTGATCGTGCTGATGTTCTTCAGCGAGCCGAAGGCGGACGGCCCCACGGTCGCGGTGCCCTCGGCGCTGACGATGACCACGATCGGGGTCGGCGTGGCGGTCACGCTGGTGCTGGGCGTCGCGCCGCAGTACTTCCTGGACCTGGCGGGCCAGGCGGGCGTGTTCGTCCGCTAGCCGGCCGCGTACGGGCGACAGGGCCCGGTCCCCGCACACGCGGGGGCCGGGCCCTGTCGTCGTACCGTCAGACCTCGCGCGCGGGCGCGATGCGTCCGGTGACCTCGCCGAGGCCGACCCGGGTGCCGTCCGGGCCGGGGGCCCAGGCGGTCAGGGTGACCTCGTCGCCGTCCTCCAGGAACGTCCGCTTGCCGGTGGGCAGCTCGATCGCGTCCCGCCCGTTCCAGGTCAGCTCCAGGAGCGAGCCGCGCTGGTGCACCTCGGGGCCGGAGACGGTGCCCGAGCCGTACAGGTCGCCGGTGCGCAGCGAGGCGCCGTTGACGGTCATGTGGGCCAGCTGCTGGGCGGCGGTCCAGTACATCGTCGAGAACGGCGGCTCGGAGACCACCTCGCCGTTGATGGTGACGGTGATCCGCAGGTCGTAGCCGCCGGGCTCCTCCTCCGCGGAGTCGTCCAGGTACGGCAGCAGGGGGAAGTCGCGGGCCGGCGGGGCGGTCCGGGCGGCGTCCAGGGCCTCCAGCGGGGTCACCCAGGCGGAGACGGAGGTGGCGAAGGACTTGCCGAGGAACGGGCCGAGCGGCACGTACTCCCAGGCCTGAACGTCGCGGGCCGACCAGTCGTTGAGCAACGTCAGGCCGAAGACGTGGTCGCGGAAGTCGTCCAGCGCGACCGGGGTGCCCAGCTCGGACGGGGTGCCGACGAGGAAGCCGACCTCGGCCTCGATGTCCAGCTTGACCGAGGGGCCGAAGACCGGCGCCGGGTCGGTCGGGGCCTTGCGCTGGCCGGACGGGCGCACGATGTCGGTGCCGGAGACCACGACGGTGCCGGAGCGGCCGTGGTAACCGATGGGCAGGTGCTTCCAGTTGGGGGTGAGCGGCTCGCCGTCGGGCCGGAAGATGTGGCCGACGTTGGTCGCGTGGTGCTCGCTGGCGTAGAAGTCGACGTAGTCGGCGACCTCGTACGGCAGGTGCAGGGTGACCGCGTCCAGCGGGTGCAGCAGCGGCTCGATGTCGGCGCGGTGCGCGGGCACGGTGACCCAGGCGGTCAGCGCCCGGCGTACGTCGCGCCAGGCGGTGCGGCCGGCGGCGAGCAGCGGGCCGAGGCTCGGCTGTGCGAGCAGGGTCGCGTACGGGGAGCCGAGGACGTGTGCCGCGGCTCCGGCGTCGAGCACGTGGCCGCCGATGCGGACGCCGAGCCGGCGGCGGCCGGGCTCGTCGGCGGTGCTGAAGACGCCGTACGGAAGGTTGTGCGGGCCGAAGGGGTCGCCCTCGGCCAGATCGAGCGGGCTCTGCTCGGTCATCGGTCCCTGCCTCGCTTTCCACGGGTGTGGGGGACACGTTACGTCGAGCGCCGGGCGGGGCGGCAGTGTCCGATGAGCCGGACACCGCGTCCGGGGTTCCGACGGGAACATGACATGCGTCACAGAAAAACCTGTGTGATCGTGGGCAACTGTCCCGGTTCTTCCGCTTCGTTGCCCGGTCCGGCGGCCGGACGGTCCGGGGCGTCCGGAAATCGCCCCCGTGAAGCCCGCCTCTGGCCATAGCATCACGTTCACGCGTCGCCGCTGCGTGTCCATTTCCGCAGCGGCGAACCGCGACCCCCACGCCGTTTCCTTACGCCGCATTTCCTTTCCCGAGCAGGAAAAGGTTCCGAAGTTGAAGATTCGCCGCATGCTCGCGACGGCGGTCGCCGCCGCCGTCACCACCCCCGTCGTGCTGCTCTCCGCCGCCCCCGCGTTCGCCGACACCAAGCCGGCCGCCACCCAGCAGGAGCAGCAGAAGCCGACCGTCGAAGAGCTGGAGCGCCGCGTCGCCGTGGCGCAGAAGGCCTACGACGCCGCCGTCGCCGCCCTCGCCAAGGCCACCGCCGCCCGCGAGGCCGCCGTGAAGGACGACGCGCCGCTCGCCAAGGCCGTCGAGGAGGCCAAGAAGGCCGCCGACACCGCCTACGCCGCCTGGAAGGCCGCCGAGGCCAAGCAGGCCGAGGCCGAGGCCGCCCTGAAGGCCCTGCCGGACACGGCCACCCCCGAGGAGCGCGCCGCGGCCGAGAAGGCCGTCGCGGACGCCAAGAAGGTCACCACGCGCCTGTCCGCCGAGACGTTCCTCGCGGACGACGCGTACGTCACGGCCACGAAGAACCTCAACGACGCCCGGACCGCCGCGTACAACGCCGAGGAGCTCGCCAAGAAGGCCAAGGACGAGGCCTTCAAGGCCCTGGAGGCCGCGAAGGCGGCCCTGGAGAAGGCCAAGGAGGAGGAAGAGGACGGCGGTGAGGGCGAGGACTGCGTCGCCGAGCCGAAGTTCACCACCGTCGTGAACGGTCTGCCCTCCAAGGTCGTCGGCGGCACCACCGTGAACTTCACCATGAAGGTCACCAACGGCACCGCCAAGAAGATGGACGAGGTGTACCCGTACGCCTTCGTCCACGCCTTCGACACCAAGGGCCTCAAGGAGCTCGACAAGTACCTCGACCTGGAGTACTACTCCGGCGGCTCCTGGAAGGACGCCGACGAGGAGACCGAGACCGAGTTCGGCATCGGCAACGTCGGCCCGCTGAAGGCCAAGTCCTCGCTGACCGTCAAGCTCCGCCTGAAGGTCGACGCGAAGATCCCGGCCGGCCAGGGCGCGGCCTTCGTCGCCGGCGACTACTGGAACGAGGACGAGTCCTGCGGCGGCACGCCCGACCTGGACTACTACGAGTTCGAGATCCTCGCCAAGGGCAGCGACGCCGGCAAGGTCGACGACGCCAAGGGCAAGCCGGGCAAGCCGAACGGCAACACCGCCCAGGGCGGCACGTCCAACACCCCGGTGACCACCGGCACCCTCGCGAAGACCGGTTCGAACGACGCGGTCCCGCAGCTCGCCATGGCGGGCGCGGCGGCCGTGGCCCTCGGCGCCGGCGCGATGTTCGTCGCCCGCCGCCGCAAGGCCGGCGCTGACGCCTGATCCGATCGAGCGACAGGGCCCGCGTTCCCTCGGGAACGCGGGCCCCTCGTGCGTTCCGGTTCACCCCGCCGTCCGCGGAATGCGTTCCTCCCAGGTGCGGTGGAAGACGACCTCCCGGCCCTCCGTGCAGATGACCTCGTCCGTTGCGGTGAACGTGTGCGCGTCGCAGGTGAGGGTGGAGCGGGTGGTGATGCGGACGTCCCAGGCGGCGTCCGGGCGGTGGAGGCGGAGGGACCAGGTGCATCGGGTACGCGCGGAGAGGGGGTCGTCGGCGGTGATCGTGGCGGTCTCCAGGGCCTCCTCGGCGACCTCCAGGCCGTCCGGATGGACGCGGGTGCCCGTCTCGGGCGGGACGGACTCCAGACGCCATTCGTCCTTCGCCACGTCGCGGACCACCAGGCGCTCCGGGCGGGGCTCCTCCAGCGTCGCCGGGATCACCACCGCGAGGGGCTCGGCGTGTTCCGGGGGCTCGAACTCCACCGCGTCGCCGGTGTGCGAGCGGACCGGCAGGGTGAGCGAGGAGGCGGCCGGGTCGAGGGTGAAGCCCGCGGCGTCCGGCTGCGGCCAGATCCAGGGCCAGTAGGCGGAGGAGACCGCGAGCCGGACGCGATGGCCGGGGGCGAAGGCGTGCCCGGCGGCGTCCAGGTCGACCACCGCCTCCACGGTCTCGCCGGGCTGCGCCTCCACCGTCCGGTCGGTCCCGTACCGCGCGGACAGGTTGAGCACGCCCCGGGTGACCAGGGTCGACGCCCCGTCCGGCGCCACGTCGCAGAGCCGGACGGCCACCTGGCCGGTCGGCGCCTCGCAGCGCAGCGCGAGGACGGCCCGCGGCCGGCCCAGGATCTCCAGGGCCGGGCCCTCGGCCGGGACCGGCACGTCGAAGCAGGCCGAGCCGGCGTCCTCGTCGCGCTGGTCCGGCGGCAGGCCGGCGTCCTGGCCGCGCGGCAGCAGAGGACCCGCGTCCAGACCGGTGTGCTGCGGCGAGCGGACCGGCACCGGCGCGCCGCCGAGCGCGTACACGACCGGCGTGACGTACGGCGAGGGCCAGGACGGGTCCGCCGCCCAGCGGCCGGGCAGTTCCTCGTACACCGTGGCCGGCGGGTGCGAGGAGGTGATCCAGGAGCGCAGCAGGGGCTCCGCCATCACGTCGTTGTCGAGGTCCTTGAGGTGCCGGTCCCACCAGCGCAGGGTCTCCTGCAGGAAGCCGATCGACGGACCGGGCGGCAGCCCCCGGTCGGGGTACTGGTGCGACCAGGGGCCGAGGATCCCGCGCACCCGGTCCTGCGGCAGCGCCTCGACCAGCCGCAGCACGGCGTTGCGGTACGGGTCGTGCCGGCCGCCCACGGCCAGGACGGCCGCCCGTACGCCGCCGAGGTCCTCCCGCACCGAACCGGCCCGCCAGTGGTCGTCGTGGGTCTGGTGGGCCAGCCAGGTGTGCGCGCAGGGCCGTACCGCCTCCAGGCGGCGCAGCCACAGCTCGCGCCACCGCTCGCCGGCGTACACGGGGTCCGGCGGCCGGCAGACGCAGGCCAGCAGGGCCGCGGAGCGTGCGGGCAGTCCGGCCGCGAGGACGGAGCCGCCCTTGTAGTGGACGCCGTCCTCGTAGGGGTCGTCGGTGGAGCAGACGGCGACCACGGCCCGCAGCGCGTCGGGGGCGAGCGCGGCGACCCGGAGCGCGGCCAGGCCGCCCCAGGCGCCGCCGAACATGCCGACCCGGCCGGTGCACCAGGGCTGCCCGGCGAGCCAGTCCACCACCGCGACGGCGTCGGAGAGCTCGGTCGCGTCGTGCGGCGCGCCGGGCAGGCCCTCGCTGTTGCCGTGTCCGCGCAGGTCGACCCGGACGGAGGCGTAGCCGTGGCCCGCGTACCAGGGGTGCCGCTGTGCGTCGCGGGGGGCGGTCCAGTCGGTCAGCCGGTACGGGAGATACTCCAGGAGGGCGGGGACGGGCTCGTCCGTGACCGGCCGCCAGACGCGCGCGTACAGAAGGGTGCCGTCCGGAAGGGGGACGCGGACGTCGTCGTGGACCGTCTCGTACGGGAAGTCGCGGCGGATGCTGATGCTTCTGGGCATAGCGGACGCTCCTGGTCGAATAAGCCGATCACGAACATACCGGCGGTGCTGGGCAGGCGCTCACGGTGATCGAAAGGCGACCGGATACGCTGACTTGAGTGAATCCAGCGACACATCGACAATCCGTGTGATCCACACCAGGCGTCAGCAGACAGGAGACCCCCTCGTGACCGTCGTCGGGCCGTTCGGGCTGAGCGTGCGGGACCAGGCTCTTGAGGCCGATGTCCAGACCGGATTGGCAGCCGTGGAGGCCGGCCTCCTCGAAGCCACCAAGAGCGAGGTGCCGTTCATCACGGAGGCCGCGCAGCACCTGGTCAGGGCCGGCGGGAAGCGCTTCCGGCCGCTCCTGGTGATGCTGGCGGCGCAGTTCGGCGACCCGTACGCGCCGGGCGTCGTGCCGTCCGCCGTGGTCGTCGAGCTCACCCACCTCGCCACGCTGTACCACGACGACGTCATGGACGAGGCGGACGTGCGGCGCGGTGTGCCCAGCGCCAACAGCCGCTGGGACAACTCGGTCGCCGTCCTCACGGGTGACTTCCTCTTCGCCCGCGCGTCGCACATTCTCGCGGACCTCGGCCCCGACGCCGTCCGCGTCCAGGCGGAGGCGTTCGAGCGCCTGGTGACCGGTCAGATCCTGGAGACCGCCGGCCCGAGCGACGGCCGCGACCCGATCGAGCACTACCTCGACGTCCTCGGCGGCAAGACCGGCTCGCTGGTCGCCGTCTCCTGCCGTCTCGGCGCCATAGAGTCCGGCGCGGACGAGAGCGTCATCGACATCCTCAGCCAGTACGGCGAGCGGCTCGGCGTCGCCTTCCAGCTCGCCGACGACGTGCTCGACATCGCCTCCGACTCGCACGAGTCCGGCAAGACCCCGGGCACCGACCT
This sequence comes from Streptomyces sp. NPDC048604, assembly GCF_043199435.1. Classification (NCBI taxonomy): domain Bacteria; kingdom Bacillati; phylum Actinomycetota; class Actinomycetes; order Kitasatosporales; family Streptomycetaceae; genus Streptomyces; species Streptomyces sp. NPDC048604. Next base: position 367,123 of record NZ_JBICVX010000005.1, on the reverse strand, counting down.
GCGCGAGGGCATCCCGACCCTGCCGGTGCTGCACCTGCGCGCCGCCGCGGCGGCGCACGGCCGCCCGGAGGACCTGGAGCTCGTCGCCATGGTCGACGGCGACCTCACGGACGACGCCCGGCACGCGGAGCTGCTGCGCCGGCTGCGCGTGCACCCGGCCCTGGAGCAGGCCCGCCGGGACACCGTCCGGTACGCCGAGGAGGCCCGCGCCATGCTGTCGCCGCTGCCCGAGGGGTATGCGAAGGCGGCGCTCGCGGAGCTGTGCGACGCCGTGGTCCACCGCGCGGGCTAGGGGCTCTCGGGGTCGGGTCATCCCGCAGCAGTACGCCGGGTTGCGTCCAGGGGCTGACGATTCCGCGCCGCCGTTTTGGTCAGATGGAGTCATCGACCACGGAGGTAGGACAGACCATGGCAACAACTCGTAAGGCGAGCCGTTACCTCGTGCCGGTGGCGGTGGCCGGTGTGGCCGCGGCGACCATCGGGCTCGTCCCGGCCCTCGCGGCGTCCGGAGACCCCGAGCTGCCCGCGATCACCGCCCAGCAGCTCATCGAGAAGATCGCCGCCTCGGAGACCCAGACCCTCTCCGGCACGGTCAAGGTCGAGACCGACCTGGGCCTGCCGTCCTTCGCGGGCCTCGCCGGCTCGGGCTTCCTCGGCTCCGGTGCGGACTCCAAGTCCCCGGCCCCGTCGACCGATCCGACCGAGAAGCTGACCGAACTGGCGTCCGGCACGCACACCCTGAAGGTGGCCGCCGACGGCCCCGACAAGCAGCGCCTGACCGTCCTCGACGGCAAGGACGAGTACAGCCTGATCCACAACGGCGACGACGTGTGGGCGTACGACAGCAAGAGCGGCGAGGCCGTCCACGAGAAGAACGAGGACGCCGGCCGCCCGCACAAGGAGCGCGAGAAGGACCTGCCGAGCACCCCGAAGGAGCTCGCCGACGAGGTCCTGAAGGCCGCCGGCGACACGACCTCGATCACCGTCGACGGCACCGCCCGGGTGGCCGGCCGCGACGCGTACCAGCTGGTGATCAAGCCGAAGCAGAGCGGCTCGACGGTCGAGTCGGTGAAGATCGCGGTGGACGCGCAGAACGGCGTGCCGCTGAAGTTCACCCTCGCCGCGACCTCCGGCGGCAAGGCGGTCGTGGACGCGGGCTTCACCAAGGTGGACTTCGCGAAGCCGGACGCCGCGACCTTCAAGGCGCCCAAGGGCGTGAAGGTGACGGAGGGCGAGGCGGCGGAGCACGAGGCCCGCAAGGAGAAGCTGCCCAAGGAGCTGGAGGGCCTGAACCGCGGCGAGCGGCACGGCAAGGAACTGAAGGGCGGCAAGGACGGCGGCCCGGAGGTCATCGGCGAGGGCTGGACGGCCATCGCGACCTTCGACACCGGTCAGCCGGCGCCGGAGACCAAGGACGCGCCCAAGGAGTTCCAGGGCTTCCTCGACTCGCTCGGCGACAAGGTGAGCGGGAAGTTCGGCTCCGGCACGGTCTTCAAGACCAAGCTGGTCAACGCCCTGATGACGGACGACGGCAAGGTGTACGTGGGCGCGGTCACGCCGGACGCGCTGGTGAAGGCCGCGAACGCGGCCAAGTAGAGCTGTGGGACCCCGGGTGGGGCAGGACCGCGCGTCTCCGTCCCACCCGGGAGTTCTTCGTCGGGCCGCTCCCGGCCTACGGGAACGTCAGCTTGAAGCTGTTGATGTAGCCGGTGTCGATCGAGGCCTTGTCCTGCACGCGCAGCTTCCAGACACCGTTGGCGACCTCGCTGGAGGCGTTCACGGTGTAGGTCTGGTTGATGTTGTCGGCGCTGCCGCCCGAGCGGTTGTGCAGGTTGTAGACCGAGCCGTCGGGGGCGATGAGGTCGACGACGAGGTCACCGATGTAGGTGTGGACGATGTTCACACCGACGGGGAGGCTGCTCGGGGCGTTGCCGGTGATGCCGGAGACGGTCACGGAGGAGGTCACCGCGGTGCTGTTGTCCGGGACGGACACGTCGGCGGTGTTCTCGAAGACCGTGCCGGGCGGCGGGGTCGAACCGGTGCCGAGGGTCCAGATCGCGTGGGCGACGGCGTCGCTGTTGCGGTCCAGGGCCGTGTCGTTGATGTTCGACGTGTTGTCGCAGGACGAGTGGTAGCAGCGGTCGAAGGCGGTGGCGGTACCGCCCCACTTCTGCACCTGGGCGCTGGTCTTGACCCGGCTCGCGCCGGTGAACAGACCGCCGACGGGTATGCCCACGTTCTTGAACGAGGCGTGGTCGGAGCGGCCGTCGCCCTCGGTCTCGATCTCGGTCGGGACGCCGAGCCCGGCGAAGTAGCTCTTGAAGGTCTGCTCGATCGCCGGGTCGTCGTCGTAGACGAAGTAGCCCGGGTTCGGCGAGCCGATCATGTCGAAGTTCAGATAGGCGCTGATCTTCGAACGCTCGGCGGTCGGCAGCTGGTTCACGTAGTGCTTGGAGCCGACGAGCCCGAGCTCCTCGGCGCCCCACCAGCCGAACCGCAGGTGCTTGGTGGGCTGCAGGTTGGCGCGGGAGACGGCGAGCGCGGTCTCCAGGACCGCGGCGGAACCGGAACCGTTGTCGTTGATGCCGGCCCCGGAGCTCACCGAGTCGAGGTGTGACCCGGCCATGACAACCTGATCGGGGTTGCCGCCGGGCCAGTCGGCTATCAGGTTGTACCCGGTGGTCCCGTTGTACGTGAACTGCTGGACGGTCGTGGTGTACCCGGCGGCGTCCAGCTTGGCCTTCACGAAGTCGATGGACGCCTTGTAACCGGTGCGCCCGTGCGCCCGGTTGCCGCCGTTGGCGGCGGCGATCGACTGCAGGTCGGCGAGGTGCTGCTTGACGTTGGCGACGGGGATGTCGGGCGCGGCGAGAGCGCCGGAAGGCTCCGCGCTCGCGGTGGCGCCGGTCAGGCCGGTGACGGCGAGAGCGGCGACTGCCGCGACCGCACCGGCACGTCTGGGAACGGAGAGTTTCATGTGGGGGCTCCGGATTCCGAACGGGGATGGAACGGAAAGAGCTGTGCGTGGTGCGGGTGAATGTTCGACGAGAGCCTGAACCACCGTCAAGAGCGGAAACCGGTCAGGGGTGTTCGGTGAGCGGACGGCCGTACGGGGAGGGCCGGGGGCCCGGCCCGGCCGGCGGCGGCTTCTAGGATCTGCGGCATGGCGACACGACTCGTGCAGATCAACATGAAGGCCCAGGACGACTCCGCGCTCGGCCGGTTCTGGGCGGAGGCGCTCGGCTGCGGTGTCGACAGCGAGGGACCCGGCGTGACCAACCTCGAACCCGTGGGCTTCGCCTACCCCGACCCCGTGGCCGTCTGCATCGACATCATCGCCCGCCCGGAACCGAAAACGGTGAAGAACCGGGTGCACCTCGATCTGGCGACCACCTCGACCGCCCATCAGGCGGAGCTGGTCGCACGCCTGAAGGGCCTCGGCGCGACGCTCGCCGACGTGGGTCAGGGCGATGTCCCCTGGACGGTCATGGCCGACCCGGAGGGCAACGAGTTCTGCGTTCTGGAGCCCCGTCCGGTCTACCAGGACGCCGGGCCGATCGCCGCGGTGGTGGTCGACTGCACCGACCCGCGGGCGATGGCCCGGTTCTGGGGCGAGGCGATGGACTGGACGGTGCACGAGGTCGCCGACGACCACGCGACCATGCGCTCCGCCCAAGGCGTCGGCCCCTACCTGGAGTTCGTCCGCACCCCCGACACCAAGAGCGTGTGGAACCGCGTCCACCTCGACGTCTGCCCCTACCCCGGTGACGACCTGGAAGCAGAGGAAGCCCGACTGCGCGCCCTGGGCGCCACCGACCCCGGTATCGACCAGTCCGCGATCCCCTGGACGGTTCTGGCCGACCCGGAAGGCAACGAGTTCTGCCTCCTCACGCCGCGCTGACCTCGAGCAACGGCTCAGGCCGGTTGCGAGTCCTCGTCGTCGGCGTTGTCGTCCTCGTCGGCGGCGAGGTCGGCGAGCGTCTCCAGTGCGTCGGCGACCGCCTCGCGTACGTCCGGGTGCGGATCGTCCGCCAACTCCCGCAGCAGGTCCTGCACTCCGGGCGTACGCCAGTACGCCACGGCCTCGACGAGCGCGGTGCGGACGGTCGGGTCGGGGTGCCCGGCGAGGGCGGCGAGACGGGGGAGCGGCCCGCGGCGGCGCATCCCGTACCAGCGCAGTGCCTCGCTCAGCGCCGCCGCGTCGCCGCGCGCCTCGGCGGCGTCGAGCCGGGCGAGCAGTACGCGGGGCGGGGGCGGCGGACCGTCGAACGGGTGCGGCCGGCGGCGGCGCAGCCGCTGGGAGCCGTACTCGCCGCGGACCCGGCAGCCGTAGCAGGTGCAGGGGGTGCGGCCGTGCGCGTCGGGGAAGTACCGCCAGCCGTTGACCTGTCGGACGGGCCGGATCGCCCGGACCTCCCGCGCGGCGACCGGCCGCGGCAGGAACACCTCCCAGCCCCGGGGGTCCTCCAGCGCGGTGATCCGCCGCACCGCCTCGGCCGCGGTCGTCATGACCGGCTCACGGTCGTTGTACCGCCCCACCCTCACCGTCTCCGCGTCCGCCAACCGCACATGTACGGCGACGAGTTGCCGTGGTCCGGGGCGGCGGGACAGTTCGCGCAGCCACTGATGGGTGAGCGTGTACGAGGGCAGTACGGGAAACAGGAACACGCCCCGCCACTCCCCCCGCCCCTGGGCCCGGAGCCCGCCGCGCCGCACTCGGGCGCTGTTGGCGGCGGGCGTGAGATGCACGAAGGTGACCATGGGGCCCGATGCTACGGACCGGCCCGGTGTCCGGCCGCCCGGCCCGGTGTCCGGCGAGGAGCGCGAACACGGCGTCCGATTACCGCCGGTGTCGGCCTCGCCCGCCCGCGAGGCTGGCCGCATGACCACCTACACCGCACTGCCCATCCCGCCCGCCGCCCTCGCCGAGCTGCGCCGTACCGATGACTCGGGGCGGCCCTGCGTGCCGTTCACCGCGGACGAGGAAGCCGCCGGAAGCCCGTTGCGGTGCTGTCTGCGCGGTGCGCGGGCGGGGGAGCGGATCGCGCTCGTCTCGTACGCCCCGCTGCGGCGCTGGGCCGCCGAGTCGGGGGCGCGGCCCGGGGCGTACGACGAGCAGGGGCCGGTCTTCGTCCACGCCGAGGACTGCGGCAGGCCGGCCGCCCGGCCCGACGCGTACCCGTTCGACCAGCCCGGCGCACTGCGCACCCTGCGTCGCTACGACGCCGGCGGCCGGATCGTCGGCGGGCGGCTCCTGGAGATTCCACGGGAGCCGGCCGAGGGCTTCGACAAGGCGTTCGCGGAGGCGTTCGCCGACCCGGACGTCGTTCTCGTGCACGTCCGGGCCGTCGAGTACGGCTGCTTCCAGTTCGAGGTGCGGCGCCCGGCCGCGTAGGACCGTCTCGGCTACTTGGAGTGGTCGATGACGTTCCCGTTGGAGCAGTTGTTGGCGTGGTCCCCGACCCAGTCGCCCAGGACGGGCACCACCGCGACCTCCTGCAGGCACACGGCGGCGGCCGTGAAGTTCCAGTTGTTCGCGGCGTTGACGGCGCCGCCGAAGTTGCTGTCGTTGTCGGCGTGGGCGGGGGAGGCGAGGGCGGCGGCGCCCGCGAGGGCGAGCGCGGCGGCCGTGGCGATCTTGTTCATGACCGGGTGAACGACCGGTGCCCGCTCGGGGCACGCCGCTTCATCCCTCCTGCGCCCCCGGCCCGAACCGTCAGTGCACGCAGAACTCGTTGCCCTCGGGGTCGGCCATGACCACCCATGAGCCGCCCTGCTCCGCGACGCGGCGCAGCACGCTCGCGCCCAGGCCCTCCAGGCGGCCGACCTCCGCGTCCCGGGTGTCCGGGGCGGTGTGCACGTCGATGTGGAGCCGGTTCTTGCCGGACTTCTTCTCCGGGACGCGCTGGAACAGCAGCCGGCGGCCCAGACCGGTGCCGGAGCCGGGCTCGTACGGATCGTCCGGATGCCGGACGGCGGCGAGATCACGCCATGCGGACCGCCCGTCGTGGGTGAGCGTCGCCTCGGCGGGGACGGCCCCGGCGGAGAGCAGGCGCTCGACGAGCGCGCTGTGGTCCTCGACCAGATACCCCAGGGTCTCGGCCCAGAACGCGGCCTGGGTGTGCGGGTCGTTCGCGTCGATCACGAGCTTCCAGTGGAGAGTCGTCATGCTAACCACTTATACTGGTTACGTGACCGAGACCGCAACGACCACCGCCATGACGCTTCGTCACCGGGACGGCCAGGTCTTCCGGTTCGACGCCGGGGCGCTCTGTCTGGAGCTGCTGCTCACCGGCGGCCCGGGGCCGGTGGCCGCGCAGTACGAGGTGCTGGACGGGGTCGAAGGGCTCCACGCGTGGGTGCGCGACTGCCGGCTCGACCCGGGGCTCGACGTCGCCGTCTCCCCGGAGGAGCTCGCGGCCGTACGGGCGACCCGCGACGCACTGTGGCGGCTCGCACTCGCCCGGGCCCAGGGGGAGCCGCTGCCCGTGGCCGACCTCGACGTCCTGAACGCGGCTGCCGCCTCCGCCCCGCTCGTCCCGCGGATCGCCCCGGACGGGAGCCGGGCGTGGGCGCCCGGGGCCACCGGCACGGCGCTGCTCGCCACGCTCGCCCGGGACGCCGTGGACCTGCTCACCGGGCCGTACGCGGACCGGATCCGCGTCTGCGGCGCGGAGAACTGCGCGCTGCTGTTCGCCGACACCTCGCGGCCCGGCCGCCGCCGGTGGTGCTCGATGGACCGGTGCGGCAACCGTCAGAAGGCGCGGGCGCATCGCGCCCGCGCCCAGGCGGAAGGTTCGTGACGGGAGTTCGCGTCAGGCGGGAACGGCCTCCGCCTCCGCCGCCTCGCGGGCGTCGTACGCCTCCGCTTCGAGCACGGGCTCGACGGCCTGCCGCTGACGCTCGCGGTGCTCGCGGCCGGACTCGTCCTCGCCGGGGTGTTCGTCGCGGTGGAGCGGCGGGCCGCCGCCCCGCTCGTCCGGCTCGGGCTGCTGCGGCAGGGCTCCGTGGTCCGCGCCGATCTCGGGGCGCTGCTCTTCGTCGGCGCCTTCTTCGGGCCGCTCACCATCGCCGGCACCGACGGCGTCGCCGAGGAGGAGCAGGGGCTGGCCGGCGGACTGCTCACCACGGCCACGCAGTTCGGCTCGGCGGTCGGCATCTCGGCGGTGACCGCGGTGTACGGGATCGTCGGCGGCGGCCTTTCCGGCTTCCGCGCGGCCCTGGTCGTCCCGGTCGCGATGGTCGCGCTCGGGGCCGTGGTCGGCGCGGTGGGGGCGCGGGCCCGGACGGCGCCGGCCGAGCGCGCGGACCTCGCCGGGGCTGCGACCGAGGTCACGGTCTGAACCGTCCGGTACGGACCTAATGTAGAGGGATGAACGATTCGCCCGACTGCCCCCTGGTCGGCGTCGCCGCTGCCTATATGCCCCGGCTCTCGGAGTTCACCTTCGAGCCGGGGCTGGTGGCCGCCGTCGACCAGCACGCGGCGGCCGTGTGCGACGCTCTGGTGCCCGCGCAGCGGCGCCCGGTGGACGTTCCGGAGAGCCGGTCCCCGCGGCGCGAGGACCTCTCGGACTACGTGCTCGGCTTCACCGACCGGCTCTCCCAGGGCGACTGGGTCGAGCCGGTCGGGCACGACTTCGCCACCCTGCGCCTGACGGCGGTCTGCTGGCTGATCCGGGAGTACGACCTCCTGGGGGCCTGACGTCACACCCGGTCGGAGGCGGCGGCCGGGGCCGCCGCGCCCGCTTCCGCCGCGGCGGTCTCCGCGGCGTTCTCCGCGGCCGCGGCGGCCAGCCGGGCGGCTTGCGCGCGGGTCCTGCGCGCGGTGCGCAGCGCGTCCCACGTGAGCAGCGTCAGCGCCAGCCAGACCAGCGAGAAGCCCGCCCACCGCTCGGGCGGCATGGCCTCGTGGAAGTACAGGACGCCGAGGGAGAACTGGAAGACCGGGGCGAGGTACTGCAGCAGGCCCAGCGTCGACAGCGGCACCCGGATCGCGGCCGCGCCGAAGCAGACCAGAGGGGCGGCGGTGACGATGCCGGTGGCGGCGAGCAGCGCGGCGTGGCCGGCGCCGTGCGCGCCGAAGGCGGCCCCGCCGGTCGAGCCCAGCCAGAGCAGGTAGGCGAGGGCGGGCAGGAACTGGATCGCGGTCTCGGCGGCCAGCGACTCCAGTCCGCCGAGGTTGACCTTCTTCTTGATCAGCCCGTAGATCGCGAACGAGAACGCCAGAGTCAGCGAGATCCACGGCAGCCGCCCGTACCCGACGGACAGCACGAGCACCGCGGCGAAGCCGATGCCGACCGCCGTCCACTGCGCGGGCCGCAGCCGCTCGTTGAGGAGCAGCACGCCCATGGCGATGGTGACCAGGGGGTTGATGAAGTAGCCGAGGGAGGCCTCGACGACCTGGCCGGAGTTGACCGCCCAGATGTACAGGCCCCAGTTGACGGTGATGACGGTGGCGGCCAGGGCCAGCAGGCCCAGCTTCTTCGGTGCGGCGAGCAGTTCGCGCACCCAGCCCCAGCGGCGCAGCACCAGCAGCGCGAGGCCGACGACGGCCAGCGACCAGACCATGCGGTGGGCGAGGATCTCGATCGCCCCGGCCGGCTTGAGCAGCGGCCAGAAGAGCGGGACCAGGCCCCACATCCCGTAGGCGCCGATCCCGTACAAGAGCCCTGCCCGACCCTCGTTCTCCGTCTTCACCGAACCTCCTGCCCACCCGCCGCGGGTTACACCGTTCCGGTGAACGGTAGCGCCGCGAGGGGCAGGCTGTCATGTCCGTACCGCAATACGGTCATGACTTCATGCGGAGGGCAGGGCCGCGGCGATCGTCTCGGCGATCGGGGTGGTCGGGCGGCCGATCAGACGGGAGAGGTCGCCGCTGGTCGCGGCCAGGGCGCCGCGCCCGATGGCCTCGTCGACGTCGACGAGGATCTCGGCGAACGGGGCCGGGACGCCTGCGCCGGTGAGGATCTCCAGGTGCGCGGCGGCGGGGACGTTCCGGTACGCGATCTCCCGGCCGGTGCGGCGGGCGACCTCGGCCGCGTACTCGGCCAGCGACCAGGCGGTGTCGCCGCTCAGCTCGTAGGCACGGTTCAGGTGCTCCCCGGCCGGGCCGGTGAGCACGGAGGCCGCGGCGGCGGCGTAGTCGGCGCGGGCGGCGGAGGCGATCCGGCCGTCGGCGGCGTTGCTCACGACCGCGCCGTGCGCGAGGACGGGGGTGAGGTTGCCGGTGTAGTTCTCGGAGTACCAGCCGTTGCGCAGGAGGGTGTACGGCAGTCCGGAGCCGAGGATCAGCCGCTCGGTCTCCCGGTGCTCGTCGGCGAGCCGGAAGTCGGCCTCGGGGCCGCCGAGGATGCCGGTGTACGCGAGCTGGGCGACGCCCGCGGCCTTGGCGGCGTCGATGACGGCGGTGTGCTGCGGGACGCGCCGGCCGACCTCGCTGCCGGAGATCAGCAGCACCCGGTCGCCGGCCCGGAACGCCCCGGCCAGCGTCTCGGGCCGGTCGTAGTCGGCGATCCGCAGTTCGACGCCGCGCTCGGCGAGGTCGGCGGCCTTGTCCTTGTCGCGGACGACCGCGACGACGGAGGCGGCGGGGACGGTGGCGAGCAGCTCGTCGATGACGAGGCGGCCCAGCTGTCCGGTGGCTCCGGTGACGACGATGCTCATGGCGTTCTCTCCGTAGGTCGTTCGTTCGTGGGGTACTCACTCACCGTACGAAGGGCACGAACTTTTCGAAAGTACCCACTTTGAAGTAAGGTACTGGCATGGGAGTGAGTGCGGATCAGGACCGAACGCTGCCGCGTCCTTACGTGGACGACGCGATGTGCCCCCAGCGGCTCGTGCTGGAGCACGTCACCAGCCGCTGGGGCGTGCTCGTCCTGATCGCGCTCCTGGAGCGCTCGTACCGGTTCAGCGAACTGCGCCGCGCCATCGGCGTCGTCACCGAGAAGATGCTGGCCCAGACCCTCCAGACCCTGGAGCGGGACGGCTTCGTGCACCGCGACGCCAAGCCGGTCATCCCGCCGCGGGTCGACTACAGCCTCACCGCGCTCGGCGAGGAGGCCGCCCGGCAGGTCTGGGAGCTGGCCCGCTGGACCGAGCGGCGGCTGCCGGCGGTGGAGGCGGCGCGCGCGGAGTACGACGCGCGAAGGGCGCCCCTCGACTGAGCGAGGAGCGCCCTTTCACGAGGGTCGCGGCCGGGTCAGCCGACGACCGTCCAGGTGTCGTTGCCGGTCAGCAGTGCGGCCAGGTCGCCCTTGCCGTGCTGCTCGATCGCCGCGTCCAGCTGCTCCGCCATCAGCGTGTCGTACACCGGCCGCTCCACCGACCGGAACACCCCGATCGGCGTCTGGTGCAGCGTGTCCGGGTCGGCGAGCCGGCTGAGCGCGAAGGCCGTGGTCGGCGTCGCGGCGTGCGCGTCGTGGACCAGGAGGTCCGCCTCGTTGTCCGGGGTCACCTCGACGACCTTCAGGTCGCCGGTGCGCCGGTCGCGGACGACGCCCTTGTGCCCGTCCACGCCGAAGCGGACCGGCTGCCCGTGCTCCAGACGGATCACCGCCTCCTCGGCCTGGTCCTTGTCCTTCAGGACCTCGAACGCGCCGTCGTTGAAGATGTTGCAGTTCTGGTAGATCTCCACCAGCGCCGTGCCCGGGTGGTCGGCGGCCTGGCGCAGTACCTCGGTGAGGTGCTTGCGGTCGGAGTCGACCGTCCGGGCCACGAAGCTCGCCTCGGCGCCCAGGGCCAGCGACACGGGGTTGAAGGGCGCGTCCAGCGAGCCCATCGGCGTCGACTTGGTGATCTTGCCGAGCTCGCTGGTGGGGCTGTACTGGCCCTTGGTGAGCCCGTAGATCCGGTTGTTGAACAGCAGGATCTTCAGGTTCACATTGCGCCGCAGCGCGTGGATCAGATGGTTGCCGCCGATCGACAGCGCGTCGCCGTCGCCGGTCACCACCCACACCGACAGATCGCGGCGCGAGGTGGCCAGACCGGTCGCGATGGCCGGGGCGCGGCCGTGGATGGAGTGCATCCCGTAGGTGTTCATGTAGTACGGGAAACGGGACGAGCACCCGATCCCGGAGACGAAGACGATGTTCTCCTTCGCCAGGCCCAGCTCCGGCATGAAGCCCTGCACGGCCGCGAGGACCGCGTAGTCGCCGCAGCCCGGGCACCAGCGGACCTCCTGGTCCGACTTGAAGTCCTTCATGGACTGCTTGGCCTCGGCCTTCGGCACCAGGTTCAGGAGCGACTCAGTCATCGATGACCTCCTTGAGCGCCGCGGCGAGCTGCTCGGCCTTGAACGGCATGCCGTTCACCTGGGTGTGACTGCGCGCGTCGACGAGGTAGCGCGCGCGGACGAGGGTGGCCAGCTGTCCCAGGTTCATCTCCGGGACGACGACCTTCTCGTACCGCTTGAGGATCTCCCCGAGGTTCTTCGGGAAGGGGTTGAGGTGGCGCAGGTGGGCCTGGGCGATCGGGCGGCCGGCGAGGCGCAGCCGGCGCACGGCGGCCGTGATCGGCCCGTACGTCGAGCCCCAGCCGAGGACCAGCGTCTGCGCGCCGTCCGGGTCGTCGACCTCCAGGTCCGGGACGTCGATGCCGTCGATCTTCGCCTGCCGGGTGCGGACCATGAGCTCGTGGTTGGCCGGGTCGTACGAGATGTTGCCCGTGCCGTCCTGCTTCTCGATGCCGCCGATGCGGTGCTCCAGGCCGGGCGTGCCCGGCGGGGCCCACGGGCGGGCCAGGGTCTCCGGGTCGCGCTTGTACGGCCAGAAGACCTCGGTGCCGTCGTCGAGGGTGTGGTTCGGGCCGGTGGCGAAGCGGACCCGCAGGTCGGGCAGGGTCTCCGCGTCCGGGATCCGCCAGGGCTCGGAGCCGTTGGCCAAATAGCCGTCGGAGAGCAGGAAGACCGGCGTCCGGTACGTGAGCGCGATCCGGGCCGCCTCCAGGGCCGCGTCGAAGCAGTCGGCCGGGGTCCTCGGGGCGACGACCGGGACCGGGGCCTCGCCGTTGCGGCCGTACATGGCCTGCAGCAGGTCGGCCTGCTCGGTCTTGGTCGGCAGGCCCGTGGACGGGCCGCCGCGCTGGATGTCCACGATCAGCAGCGGCAGCTCCAGGGAGACCGCCAGGCCGATCGTCTCGGACTTCAGCGCCACACCGGGGCCGGAGGTGGTGGTGACGCCGAGCGCCCCGCCGAAGGCCGCGCCGAGCGCGGCGCCGATGCCCGCGATCTCGTCCTCGGCCTGGAAGGTGCGCACGCCGAAGTTCTTGTGCTTGCTCAGCTCGTGCAGGATGTCCGAGGCCGGGGTGATCGGGTACGAGCCCAGGTAGAGCGGCAGGTCGGCCTGGCGGGAGGCGGCGATCAGGCCGTACGACAGGGCCAGGTTCCCGGAGATGTTGCGGTACGTGCCGGTAGGGAACGCCTTCGTGGCCGGGGCCACCTCGTAGCTGACCGCGAAGTCCTCGGTCGTCTCGCCGAAGTTCCAGCCGGCCCGGAACGCGGCCACGTTCGCCTCGGCGATCTGCGGCTTCTTCGCGAACTTGGCCCGCAGGAAGTTCTCCGTGCCCTCGGTGGGCCGGTGGTACATCCAGGACAGCAGGCCGAGGGCGAACATGTTCTTGCTGCGCTCGGCCTCCTTGCGGGAGAGCCCGAAGTCCTTGAGCGCCTCGACCGTCAGCGTGGTCAGCGGCACCGGGTGCACGCGGTAGCCGGACAGTGAGCCGTCCTCCAGCGGGGAGGTCTCGTAGCCGACCTTGGCCATGGCCCGCTTGGCGAACTCGTCCGTGTTGACGATGATCTCGCCGCCCCGGGGCACGTCCCCGATGTTGGCCTTCAGGGCGGCCGGGTTCATCGCGACCAGCACGTTCGGCGCGTCGCCCGGGGTGAGGATGTCGTGGTCCGCGAAATGCAGCTGGAACGAGGAGACGCCGGGCAGGGTCCCGGCGGGGGCCCGGATCTCGGCGGGGAAGTTCGGCAGCGTCGAGAGATCGTTCCCGAAGGACGCGGTCTCGGAGGTGAACCGGTCACCCGTGAGCTGCATACCGTCGCCGGAGTCACCCGCGAAGCGGATGATCACGCGGTCCAGACGGCGTACTTCCTTCGCGGCGCCGTTCGTCGCCGGGGCGCTGCGCTGCTCCCCGACGACTGCCTCATTGGCCTCATCGGCCTCGTCGGCCTGATCGGCCGGGCTACTGACCTGGCTGGTCACTGAACTGGACCTCCTTCGAGGCGGCTGGTCGCGACCGGATCACCGGTCCTCCCAAGGCCAACCCTACGTCGATGAGGGGCGCGGTTCTTGGTTGTCCGCCCGTCTCCGGCCGCTGAGTCGTCCGGAGCGGGCTGACGGTGTGTCAGATGTTGAGGATTCCAGGAATCTATGATTCGAGGTAGGTCAGCACGGCCAGAACCCGACGGTGGTCTCCGTCACTCGGGGAGAGCCCCAGCTTCAGGAAGATGTTGCTGACATGCTTCTCCACCGCGCCGTCGCTCACCACCAGCTGGCGTGCGATCGCCGAATTCGTCCGGCCCTCCGCCATGAGCCCCAGGACTTCCCGCTCCCGCGGGGTCAGGCCCGCGAGCACGTCCTGCTTGCGGCTGCGGCCCAGCAGCTGCGCGACGACCTCGGGGTCCAGCGCGGTGCCGCCCCGGGCCACCCGGACGACGGCGTCCACGAACTCGCGCACCTCGGCGACGCGGTCCTTCAGCAGATAGCCGACGCCCGTGCTGGAACCGGCCAGCAGCTCGGTGGCGTAGCGCTCCTCCACGTACTGCGACAGCACGAGCACGCCTATCCCCGGATGATCCTTCCGCAGGGTGACGGCCGCGCGGACCCCCTCGTCCGTATGGGTGGGAGGCATCCGCACGTCGGCGACGACGACGTCCGGGGCCGCGCCCTCGGCGGCGAGCTTCGCCACCGTCTCCACCAGGGCCTCCCCGTCGCCGACGCCCGCGACGACCTCGTGCCCCCGATCGGTCAGCAACCGGGTCAGGCCCTCCCGCAGTAGCACCGAGTCCTCGGCGATGACCACCCGCACCCTGTCTTCCACGACCTGCTGCCCCCATGTCTCGACGGCTCGGCGCGCTGTCACGCCTTGCACATCCAGCATCGCAGCTTCACGCCGTAGTCACGGGGCGGGACCGATCGTTGTCGGTCAACTGGCGAGCGGCTCCAGCCCCGCCTCAGCCGGGCTGGAGGCCCGCCCTCGCCGGCGGGACCTGGGGCCGCGCTGCCGGCGGGACCCGGACCGCCCCCGACGGCCCGGGCTCAGGCGCGCCAGGGCAGCTCGGCGGTGACGGTCGTCGGGCCGCCGGCCGGGGAGTCGACAGCGAGGATGCCGTCGACCGCGTCCAGCCGCTCCGCCAGCCCCGCGAGCCCGCCGCCGGACCCCACGCCCGCCCCGCCGCTCCCGTCGTCCCGCACCTGCAGCATCAGCTTGTCGCCCGTCCGCCACACGTCCACCCAGGCCCGGCGGGCCCGCGCGTGCTTGGACACGTTCTGCAGCAGCTCGGACACCGTGAAGTACGCGATGCCCTCGATCGCCGGGGCCGGCCGTGACGACAGGTCCACCTCGACCGAGACGGGAACCGTGCAGCGGGCCGCCACTGCGGACAGCGCGGCGTCGAGACCGCGGTCGGTGAGGACCGCCGGGTGGATGCCCCGGGCGAGGTCGCGCAGCTCCCGCAGCGCGGTCTTCACCTCGCCGTGCGCCTCCTCGACCAGCCGGGCCGCGCTCTGCGGGTCGTCGGCGAGCTTCTCCCGGGCCGCGCCCAGGTCCATCGCGAGCGCGACGAGCCGGGCCTGCGCGCCGTCGTGCAGGTCGCGTTCTATTCGGCGCAGGTCGGCCGCCGCGGTGTCCACCACCACGCCGCGGTCCGTCTCCAGCTCAGAGACCCGCGAGGCCAGCCGCGACGGGCCGAGCAGCCCGGCGACCAGCAGCCGGTCGACGAACGTCAGGCCGCGCAGGATCCAGGGCGTGACCAGCACCAGGGCCAGGCCCACCAGGCTGGTGAGCGCCAGCTCCGTGGAGGAGTCCAGGACGATGCTGTGGGTGCCGTCCCCGTAGAGCTGGATGCCGTCCCCGCCGACGTGCACGGGCAGGGCCCACCGCCACAGCGGGTAGGTGAGCGCGGCCCAGCCGTACGTCCAGAAGGTCACCGCGACCACGAAGGCGAAGACCGCCCACGGCAGGTGCACGAACCCGTACAGCAGGTGCCGCCAGGACACGCCGCTCTTGAGCACGGCCCCCGTCCACGCCATCGCCCCGCCGCCCGCGGCGCGCACCGGCGCGGGATCGGCCACGTCGGACCGCAGCAGCGCCCGCGCACGGGCCCGCTCCAGCGTCCCGAACCCCCGGCACACCGCGAGCCCGCCGGCGAGGACCGGGATGCCGAGGAAGGTGATCAGCAGCCCGGCGCCCAGCGCCAGCGTGGTGACCGAGAGCGCGAACGCGAGGACGCTCAGCGGCAGACTCAGCAGCAGATATCCGAACTCGCGCCAGGTCCGCGCCTCGATCGGGGCCCGCAGCGCGGCGGGCAGGCGATGAAGAGCCATCTCTCGCTTCCGTTTCTCCCGGTTCCGACCCTGTACTCCAAGCCTCCCGACCGGCCGCCCTCCGGACCATGAGGCCGGTGGGTCTCTTGAACCGGGGGTTAACCCCACCAGGGCGCCCGCCTCCCGCTACTTCTTCGCGGGGGCCGCCGTTCTGGCGCGCCACGGCAGCTCCGCCGTGACCGTGGTGCCCTCGCCCTCCGGGGAGGCGACGACGAAGAGACCGTCCACGGCGTGCAGGCGGTCGGCCAGGCCCTTCAGGCCCGTACCGGCGTCCAGCCGGGCGCCGCCCCGGCCGTCGTCGCGGACCTGGAGCAGCAGACGGTCCGCCGTGCGCCAGACCTCGACCGTGGCGCTGCGCGCCGCCGCGTGCTTGGAGACGTTCTGCAGCAGCTCCGAGACCGTGAAGTACGCGATGCCCTCGATCGCCTCGGCCGGCCGCTCGTCCAGGTCCACGCTCACCGTCACCGGCGCCGTGCACCGCGCGGCGACCGACGACAGCGCCGCGTCCAGCCCCCGGTCCGTCAGCACCGCGGGGTGGATGCCCCGCGCCAGGTCCCGCAGCTCCTGCAGCGCCAGCTTCACCTCGCCGTGCGCCTCCTCGACCATCGCCGCGGCGGCCTCCGGGTCCTCCAGGAGCTTCTCCTTCGCGAGCCCCAGCCCCATCGCCAGCGCGACCAGCCGGGCCTGCGCGCCGTCGTGCAGATCGCGTTCTATTCGGCGCAGGTCCGCCGCCGCCGTGTCGACGACGACCCCCCGGTCCGACTCCAGCTCCGCGATCCGCCGCTCCAGCTCGTCCGACGGGGACAGCAGGCCGCGCACCATCGCCCGGTCCGCGTTCGACAGCCCGCGCGTGACCAGCGGCAGCAGCGGCCACAGCACCACCAGCGACACCAGCGTCAGCGCGAACGTCAGCACCCCCCACGGCAGCCGGATGAAGTCGTACAGCACCGTCCGCCACGCCACCGGGTCCTTCAGCCGCGACCACGCCCAGCCAAAGAGGCCGCCCCGGCTCGCCGGCAGCGGGCTCGGCTCGTCGACCCGCACCCCGAGCAGCGCCCGCGCCCGCCGCCGCTCGAAGCGGCCAAGGCCGCGGGAACCGGCCAGGCCGACGGCCAGCCAGGGCAGCCCGATCACGGTCACCGACAGGCCTATGCCGAGGATCACCGTCACCACCACGTACACGAATCCCGCCAAGGCCATCGGCAGGTTCGCCAGCAGATGTGCGACCTCGCGCCAGGTGCCGCCGTCGACGGCGGCGATCCGCGCGCGGCGCGGCCGGACGGCGGCGGCGTCAACAGTGGCGCCGGCGTCAACAGCGGCCTCGACAGAAGTACGGGTGTCCATGTCGAACAGCCTGCCGGTCCGGTGATCCCGATGCCATGGGGTTCCTCGCACACCTTCCCTGGGGAAAACCCCACCCGTCCCACCGCGCCCCCGCCCCGGCCCGACCCCGGCCCGACCGAGCGCAGGCGTCCGGCATGCGGCACGACTGCTTACCGTGGCCTTATCAGGGCCTAGACTCCCGTGCGTACAGACAGATCGTCGAACGGGCAGAACGGGCAGGGAGCGAGGGGCGGACGTGCCGGAGACGACGACAGTGACGACGGTGTCGACCGCGTCGACCGGACTCGCCGCGGCGGACTACTTCGAGGGCTACTCGGTCGTAGGGCTGCTCGCCGTCATCGGCGTGCTGTTCGTCGCGATCGCCTTCGGCGCGGGCCGGCTGCTGCGGCCGGTGGTACCGACACCGGAGAAGCTGCTCACGTACGAATGCGGCGTCGACCCCGTCGGCGAGGGCTGGGCGCACACCCAGGTCCGCTACTACGTGTACGCCTTCCTCTACGTGATCTTCGCCGTGGACTCGATCTTCCTGTTCCCCTGGGCGACGGTGTTCGCCGCGGACGGATACGGCGCGACGACGCTCGTCGAGATGTTCATCTTCCTCGGCTTCCTGGCCGTGGGACTGCTCTACGCGTACAAGAAGGGCGTCCTGACATGGACGTGAGCCCCGCCCCCGTGGACCTGCCGGAGCCGAAGCGGCTCGGCGTCCTCTCCCGCCTGGCCCCGGAGCCGATGAAGGTGGTCCTGAACTGGGGCCGCCGCTACAGCCTCTGGGTGTTCAACTTCGGCCTGGCCTGCTGCGCGATCGAGTTCATCGCCGCGTCCATGGCCCGGCACGACTTCATCCGGCTCGGTGTGATCCCGTTCGCGCCTGGGCCGCGACAGGCCGACCTCATGATCGTCTCCGGCACGGTGACGGACAAGATGGCGCCGGCGGTCAAGCGGCTCTACGAGCAGATGCCCGAGCCGAAGTACGTCATCTCCTTCGGCGCCTGCTCGAACTGCGGCGGTCCCTACTGGGACTCGTACTCGGTCACCAAGGGCGTCGACCAGATCATCCCCGTCGACGTGTACGTGCCCGGCTGCCCGCCGCGGCCCGAGGCGCTCCTCCAGGGCATCCTCAAGCTCCAGGAGAAGATCGCCCGCGAGAGCCTGGGCGAGCGGTACACCACGCCGTCCGTGACACAGCTGACCAGCGACCTCGTCGCCCCGCCGAAGCCGGGCGGTGACGACGCGTGAGCGCGAACCCGGAGCGGTACGACGGACTCCCGGAGACCGTCACCGAGGTCTTCGGCCCCGGGGCGACGGCCGAGCGGGCGTACGACCTGCTCACCGTCGACGTCCCCGCCGACGCCTGGATCGCCGCGCTGACGACCGCGCGGGACGAACTCGGCTGCACGTTCTTCGACTGGCTGAGCGCCGTCGACGAGCCCGGCGCCGGCTTCCGCGTCTGCGCGCACGTCGCCGCCCTGGAGGGCGGCCGGGTGCGGCGCCTCATGCTGCGGACGACCGTGCCGCACGACGCGGCGACGCTGCCCACCGCGGTCGACGTGTACGCGGGCGCGGCCTGGCACGAGCGCGAGACCTACGAGATGTTCGGCGTGACCTTCACGGGCCACCCCAACCTGGTGCACCTGCTGCTCCCCGAGAACTTCGAGGGCCACCCGCTGCGCAAGGACTTCGTCCTCGCGGCGCGCGTCGCGAAGGCGTGGCCGGGCGCCAAGGAGCCGGGGGAGTCGGAGCACGGCGGCCCCAAGCGCCGCCAGATGCTGCCGCCCGGCGTCCCCGACCCCAACGAGTGGGGCCCGCTGAAGGGCCAGCTCCCGCCCGCCCCGGAACGCCCGGCCCGTGCCGCCCGCACGGCCGCGGCCGGCGACCGCCCGGTCCGCCGTACCCGCACCGCGAGCGAGGGCTCGGCCAGCCGGCCGGCCCCCGAGGCGGAGGCGGGCGCCCCGGCCGCCGGCCCGCGCCGTACCCGTACGGCCGCGGAAGGTTCGGCCGGCCAGGCCGGTGCGCCCCCGCGCCGGAGCCGCACCGCGAGCGCCGGCTCGGCGAGCCAGCGCGGCGAGGCGGCGGAGACGCCGGCCGCCGACGCCCCGGCCCCCGCCGCGGACGAGCGCCCCCGCACCTCCGACGCCCCCTGGCACCACGCCCGCCCGGCCTTCGACGAACCGAAGCCGAAGCCGAAGCCGGAGCCTAAGGCGGAAGCGGAGCGGGAGCCGGAGGCGGAGCCCGCCGCGGACAAGAAGCCCGAGCCCGCGCAAAAGCCTGAGGCCGAGAGGCCCAAGCCCGCGCCGAAGCCCGACGAGGCCGAGAAGCCGAAGCCCGCTGCCGAGCCCGAGCCTGCCGCCGAGCCCGAGCCTGCCGCCGAGCCCAAGCCCGCTGCCGAGCCCGAGCCTGCCGCCGAGCCCAAGCCCGCTGCCGAGCCCGAGCCCGCGCCGAGGCCCGAGGCCGAGAAGCCCGCCCCCGACGACCCCCCGTCCGCCACCCCACCCGCCGGAGGCGATTCCGCGTGAATGACGCACTCGACGTCGTCCTCCGGCTGCTCGCCGTCTTCGTCGCCTTCCTCCTGCTGCCGCTCGTCGTCGGGCAGACCGAGCACAAGGTGATGGCGCACATGCAGGGCCGGCTCGGCCCCATGTACGCCGGCGGGTTCCACGGCTGGGCGCAGCTCGTCGCCGACGGCGTGAAGTTCGCGCAGAAGGAGGACGTGGTCCCGGCCGCCGCCGACCGCAGGGTCTTCCAGCTCGCGCCGGCCGTCGCCCTCCTGCCGTACCTCCTCGTACTCGTCGCGATTCCCATCGGCCCCGGTGACGGGCAGGTCGGCCAGCTCGTCGACGCGGGCGTGTTCTTCGTCCTCGCCGTCATGGGCGTCGGCGTGCTCGGCAGCCTGATGGCCGGCTGGGCCTCCGCCAACAAGTTCTCGCTGCTCGGCGGCCTGCGGACGGCCGCCCAGCTGCTCGCGTACGAGCTGCCGATGCTGCTCGCCGCCGCGTCCGTCGCGATGGCCGCCGGCACCGTCTCGCTGACCGGCATCCTCGACGCGTTCGAGTGGTGGTGGCTGCCGTGGCAGATCGTCGGCGCGCTGGTGTTCTTCGTCGCCGGTCTCGCCGAACTCCAGCGGCCTCCGTTCGACATGCCCATCGCCGACTCCGAGATCATCTTCGGTGCGTACACCGAGTACACGGGTCTGCGCTTCGCGCTGTTCCTGCTCGCCGAGTACGCCGGAATCGTCGTCCTCTGCGCGCTCACCACCGTCCTCTTCCTCGGCGGCTGGCACAGCCCGTTCGGCGGCGAGGGCCTCGGCTGGCTGTGGACGCTGCTCAAGACCGCCGTCCTCGCCTTCGTCGTCATCTGGCTCCGCGTCTCGTACCCGCGGCTGCGCGAGGACCAGCTGCAGAAGCTCGCCTGGACGACGCTCGTCCCGCTCGCCCTCGCGCAGATCGCGCTCACCGGCATCGTGAAGGTGGCGATCTAAATGCCCAACCCGTCGCCCGACCACCACCCCTCAACGACGCCCTCCGGGCGGCCCCGTTCATTCCCCGGATCCGGCCTCGCCAAGGGCCTGGCCGTCACCCTCCGCACGATGACGCGGAAGTCCCACACCGCGCAGTACCCGGAGGTCCAGCCCCAACTCCCGCCGCGCAGCCGCGGCGTGATCGGGCTGTTCGAGGAGAACTGCACGGTCTGCATGCTCTGCGCCCGCGAGTGCCCGGACTGGTGCATCTACATCGACTCCCACAAGGAGACGGTCCCCGCCGCCGCCCCCGGCGGCCGCGAGCGCAGCCGCAACGTGCTCGACCGCTTCGCCATCGACTTCTCGCTCTGCATGTACTGCGGCATCTGCATCGAGGTCTGCCCCTTCGACGCGCTGTTCTGGTCGCCGGAGTTCGAGTACGCCGAGACCGACATCCACGAGCTCACCCACGAGCGCGACAAGCTGCGCGAGTGGATGTGGACCGTGCCGGAGCCGCCCGCGCTCGACCCGCGCGCGGAGGAGCCCAAGGAACTCGCCGCCGCCCGCAAGGCCGTCGAGAAGGCCGCCGCCGCCGAAGCCGCCGCCGAAGCCGCGGCCCAGGCCGACTCCGCCGAGGGGGACGCGCAGTGAACCTCGCCGCCGCCCACCCCGGCTTCCTCTCGCCCACCGGCGTCGAGATCGCCTTCGTCCTCGTCGGCCTCGCCACCCTCGGCGCGGCCGTCGTCACCGTCACCACCCGTCAGCTGGTGCACGCCGCCCTCTGGCTGGTCGTCGCCCTCGGCGGGCTCGCCGTCGAGTACCTGCTGCTCACCGCGGAGTTCATCGCCTGGGTGCAGGTGCTGATCTACGTCGGCTCCGTCGTCGTGCTCCTCCTGTTCGGTCTGATGCTCACCAAGGCGCCCATCGGCCGCTCCCCGGACGCCGACTCGGGCAACCGCCCGGCCGCCCTCGTGGTCGCCGTCGCCGCCGCGGCCGCCCTGGTCTGGGTGGTCGTCGACGCCTTCCGCGCCACCTGGATCGACCTGGGCGGACCCGTCCAGGGCTCCACCAAGGTGTCCGGCGAGATGCTGTTCCGCCACTGGGTGCTGCCCTTCGAGGCGCTCTCCGTCCTGCTCCTCGCCGCCCTGATCGGCGCGATCGTGCTGTCCCGCAAGGGCGACAAGGAGGACGCGCGCTGATGCACCTCGCCTACCCGGCCGTCCTCGCCGCCCTCCTCTTCTCCGTCGGCCTGTACGGCGTCCTCGCCCGGCGCAACGCGATCCTGGTCCTGATGTCCGTCGAGCTGATGCTCAACGCGGTCAACCTCAACCTGGTCGCCTTCGACGTCTGGCTCCGCGACACCCTCCACGCCGGCCAGGCCCTGACCCTGTTCACCGTCGCCATCGCCGCCGCCGAGATCGGCATCGGTCTCTCGATCGTCCTGATGGTGTACCGCAACCGCGGCACCTCGGACGTCGACCGGCTCCGCGACACCAAGGAGCCCGACGCGCCCCTCGGCGAGACCCCGACCCCCGCCACCGGCGACGAGAAGGCGGAGGCCACCGCGTGACCACCACGACCCTCGCGGTCCTCGTCCCCGTCCTCCCCTTCCTCGGTTCGCTCGCCGGCCTGCTCCTCGGCCGGACCGTGCCCGGACTCGTCCGCCCGCTGGCCGTCCTGCCGACGCTCGGCGCGGCCGTCCTCGCGGCGCTGGTCGCGGCCCGCCAGGGCGGCGGGAAGGCCATCGACGCGGCCACCCAGCTCACCCCGACCGGCTCGGTCCCGATCGATCTGGCCCTGTACATCGACGGCTTCGCCGCCCTGGTCGCCGTCCTCGTCGGCGTCGTCGCGTCCTGCGTGCAGATCTACTCGACGGGCTATCTGCGCCACGACCCGCGCTACTCCTCGTACGCGGCCCTCGTCTCGCTCTTCACCTCCGCGATGCTGCTGGTCGTCTACTCCGGCGACCTGATGCTCCTCCTGGTCGGCTGGGAGATCATGGGCATCTGCTCGTACTTCCTGGTCGGCCACTACTGGGAGACCCCCGAGGCGCGCTCCGCGTCCCTGAAGGCGTTCCTGGTCACCAAGCTCGGCGACGTCCCCTTCCTGATCGGCCTGTTCGCGCTCGCCGTCGACGCAGACTCCTTCCGGATCACCGAGATCCTCCACACCGTCGACACCCGTGGGCTCGACCACCCGACCCTGATCGCGCTGCTGCTGCTCGCCGGCGTCGCCGGAAAGTCCGCCCAGTTCCCGCTGCACACCTGGCTCCCCGACGCCATGGCCGGCCCCACCCCCGTCTCGGCGCTCATCCACGCCGCGACGATGGTCGCCGCCGGCATCTACTTCGTGGCCCGGCTGATGCCGGTCTTCGCCGCCTCGGCGGCCGCGATGACCGTGCTCGCCGTCATGGCCGCGGTGACGATGGTCGGTTCGGCGCTCGCCGCGCTCGCCCAGGACGACATCAAGCGCGTCCTCGCCTACTCGACCATCGGCCAGCTCGGCTACATGGCCGGCGCGCTCGCCGTCGGGAACCCCGGTGCGGCCGTCTTCCACCTCCTCTCGCACGGCGCCTTCAAGGCCCTGCTGTTCCTCGCCGCCGGCGTCGTCATCCACGCCGCCGGCACCAACTCGCTCTCCGCGATGTCCCGCATGCGCGGACTGGCCGGGCGGGTCCCGGACGCGTACTGGACGATGACCGTCGCCCTGCTCGCGCTCGCCGCGATCCCGCCGTTCGCCGGCTTCTTCTCCAAGGAGGCCGTCCTGGTCGCCGCCGAGCACACCACGCTCGGCGACAGCACCGTCGCTCCCGCCGGAGCCGGCTGGATCGTCCTGATCGCCGCCCTCCTCACCGCCCTCGGCACCGCCGCGTACGCGATGCGCCTCTGGCTGCTCGCCTTCCACGGCCGCGGCGCCGAGGCCCCCGAACACGGCCGCCAGCCGATCGCGATGAACGCCGTCCTGTGGGTGCTCGCCGTCCCGTCGCTCGGCTTCGGACTCACCGTCGCGTACCTCGACGACTGGTTCGACAGCGAGGCGCTCACCCCGACGGTCACCACGGCCGTCCTCGGCACCGGCCTCGCCCTGGTCGGCTCGGTGATCACCTACGCGGTCTGGAGCAGCCTGCGGACCAAGGCGCCCGCCCCCGCGCCGGCGCCGACCGTCGCCCACCCCGACGCCGAGGCCGGCACGGTCGAGGCGGAGGCGCTGCACCTGCCGCACCCGTCCGAGGACCCCGCCGACCCCGGCCGGCTGCTCCTCGGCCCGCTGCACCGCCACGCGGCCGTCGGCTTCCACCTCGACGCCGTCTACGACCGCCTGTTCGTCCGTCCCGTCGTCGCGGCCGCGGGCCTGGTCCGCTTCCTGGACCGCGAGGTCGTCGACACGTATGTGAACGGCGCCGGCAGCGGCACCAAGGGCCTGGGGTGGCTGGTCCGCAAGGCCCAGACCGGCAACGTGCAGACGTATCTGAGCGTGCTGCTCGCCGGTTCCGTGGTCCTGGCGGTCGCCGCCGTCGTCCTTGCCAACGTCAACGCGGGGTCGTGAGCCGAGCCGTGATCGATATCAGCGAATCCGTGATGCAGTTCCTTCTCGCATTGATCGTCGCCGGCCCGCTCATCGGCGCGGCCGCGGCTCTGCTGCCCGCCCCGCCCGGGCTGAAGGGGAAGTCGCCGGACCAGGCCGTGCTCCGCCACGGCGTGACGGTCACCGGTGTGGTCCTGGCCGCCACGATCGTCCTCGCGCTCGGCTTCGACCACGACCAGCCGTCGAGGATGCAGGCCACGACGGACATCAAGTGGATCCCCGCGATCGACGTGCGGATCCACCTCGGTGTCGACGGCATCTCCCTCCCCCTTCTGGTCATGACGGCGCTGCTGACGTTCCTCTGCGCGCTGTACAGCTACTTCAAGATGCCCGCGGGCCCGTCCCCCAAGGGCTTCGTGGCGCTGCTCCTCGTCCTCGAGTCCGGCACGCTGGCGACCTTCGCCGTCCTCGATCTCGTGCTGTTCTTCCTGGCGTTCGAGATGGTGCTCGTCCCGATGTACTTCCTGATCGCCCGCTGGGGCGGCGAGGGCCGGCAGGCCGCCGCCTGGAAGTTCATCCTCTACACGCTGCTCGGTTCCGTGGTCATGCTGCTCGGCCTGCTCCTCATCGGCGTGAAGGCGGGCACGTTCGACATGGTGGCACTCGCCGCTGACAACGGCCGCGGACTGACCACGGCCGTGCAGGTCATCGCCGTTCTGGCGATCGGCGTCGGCCTCGCCGTGAAGACCCCGATGTGGCCGCTGCACAGCTGGCTCCCGGACGCCCACACCGCCGCCCCGACCGTCGGCTCGGTCCTCCTGGCCGGCGTGCTGCTGAAGATGGGCACGTACGGCTTCGTGCGGATCCTGCTCCCCGTCGCCCCCGACGGGATGCGGATCTTCGCCCCGTACCTCGCCGCCTTCGCCGTCGCCGGCATCGTCTACGGTTCGCTGGCCTGCCTCGCCCTCGCGAGGCCCGGCAACAAGGGCGACCTCAAGCGCCTCATCGCGTACTCGTCCGTCGGCCACATGGGCTTCGTCCTGCTCGGCATCGCGACCATGACGCCCACCGGCGTCAACGGCGCGCTGTTCGCCAACATCGCCCACGGTCTCATCACCGGCCTGCTGTTCTTCCTGGTCGGCGCGGTGAAGGACCGGTACGGCACCGCCGACCTCGACACCCTCGCCGGGGCCACCGGCGCCGCCCTTTACGGCCGCGCCCCGCGCCTCGGCGGACTGCTCGCCTTCGCCGCCGTCGCCTCCCTCGGCCTGCCCGGTCTTGCGGGCTTCTGGGGCGAGATGCTGGCGCTGTTCGGCGCGTTCGAGCCGGCCGAGGGCCTCAGCCGCCCCGCGTTCCTCACGTTCATGGTCATCGGCGGCTTCGGCACGCTGCTCACCGCCGCGTACCTGCTCGTCGTCGTCCGCCGCGTCTGCATGGGCGGCGTGCGGCCGGCGGGCGAGGCGGAGATCGCCGACGTCCAGGGGTACGAGTTCGCCGCCTGGACCCCGCTCGCCGTCCTCACCGTCGTCGCCGGGCTCTGGCCCGCGGTCCTCCTCGGCCTCACCGACCCGGCCGTGCAGCAGCTCCTCGCCGGAGGCAAGCAGTGACCCCTACCGCCGCAGGCCCCGCCACGGGAGCCGCCGACGCGAGCGTGCTCCACGCCGCCGACGCGAGTCTCGTCCAGTCCGTCGACTGGCTGGCGATCGCGCCGCCCGTCCTCCTCGCCGTCGTCGGCGTCGCCGTCCTCGTCGCCGATCTGTTCCTGCCGGCCTCGCGCAGGCAGCTGCTCGGCTGGACCTCGATCGCCGGCCTGGTCGCCTCGATCGCCCTGCTGGTACCGCTGCGCAAGGGCGACCGCTCGACCTTCTGTCTCACCACCGACGTCCAGGCCTGCAGCTACACCGCCGACCGCTTCACCCTGGTCATCCAGCTCCTGGTGCTCGGCGGCGCCCTGCTGACCGCGCTGCTGTCCGTCACCGAGACGAAGGAGCGGCTGCCGGCCGGCGAGTACTGGTTCCTGCTGCTCTCCTCGGCCGCCGGCGCGGCGCTGCTGCCCGCCTCCCGGGACCTCGCCACCCTCGTCGTCGCCCTCGAAGTGGCCTCGCTGCCCGCGTTCGCGCTGGTCGGCCTGCGCCGCGGGGACCGGATGTCGAGCGAGGCGGCGCTGAAGTTCTTCCTCTCCTCGGTCACCGCCACCGCCGTCACCCTGCTCGGCGTCAGCTTCGTGTACGCCGCGACCGGCACCCTCCACCTGACCGAGCTGGCGCACCTGCTCGACGACGTCCCGGCGCAGCTGGACGTCCTCGCCCAGACCGGAGTCGTGCTCACCCTCGTCGGCTTCGCCTTCAAGACGGCGGCCGTGCCGTTCCACTTCTGGGTGCCGGACACGTACGTCGGCGCGCCGTTGCCCATCGCCGCGTACCTCTCCGTCGTCGGCAAGGCGGTGGGTTTCACCGGCCTGATCCTGGTGACGGTCGTGGCGTTCCCGACGTACGCGGACGTCTGGGGCCCCGCGCTGGCCGTGCTGGCCGCGCTGACCATGACCGTCGGCAACGTGGCCGCCGCGCGCCAGGCCGCCGACCGGCCGTGGAGCGCGGTCCGGCTGCTGGCCTGGTCGTCCGTCGCCCAGGCCGGCTATCTGCTGGTGCCGATCGCGTCCGCCGCGTACTCCAGCGACGACCAGATCGGCGCGACGGTCGCGTACGCGCTGATGTACGCCGTCGTGAACCTGGGCGCGTTCGCGGTGGTCGCCCTGGTGGGGCGTACGCACCCGCAGAACCGGATCGCGGACTACCGCGGCCTGTACGCCTCCCGCCCGGTCACCGCGCTGGTGCTCGGCTTCTTCCTGCTCAACCTGGCCGGACTGCCGCCCGGTATCATCGGCCTCTTCGCCAAGGTCACGGTGTTCTCCTCGGCGGTGGACGCGGGCCTCGGCTGGCTGGCCGTCGTCATGGGCGTGAACGTCGTGATCGGCCTCTACTACTACCTGCGGTGGACGGCCGTCCTGTTCCGCGCGCCCGAGGGCGAGCCGGTCCGGCACCGGGCGCCGGCCCCCGTGACCGTGGCGATCGTGCTGACGGCCGTCGCGGGCGTCGTGCTGTCGGGGTACCCGCAGTTCGCGCTCCGCTTCGCGGCGACCAGCCTCTTCTGACCCCCCACCGTCCCCCCACCGCCCCCACAGAAATGCACCAAGGAGCACTGCCGTGCTGAACGGTTTCAAGGACTTCATACTTCGCGGGAACGTCGTCTCGATGGCCATCGGTCTGGCCGTCGGCTCCGCGTTCACGGCCGTCGTCACCGGCTTCAGCAAGGCGTTCATCACCCCGCTCATCGGTCTGGCCACGGGCTCGGTCGGCGACTTCAGCGAGGCGAAGTTCACCGTCGGCAAGACGATCTTCCCGTACGGTCTGGCGATCTCCGCCGCAATAGCCTTCGTGATCACCGCCGCGGTCCTGTACTTCTGCATCGTCGTCCCCATGACCAAGTTCCAGGAGCGGTTCGCGAAGGAGGAGGCGCAGGACGCCAAGTCCGAGAAGCGCGACTGCCCGGCCTGCTTCAGCGAGATCCCGGCGATCGCCACCCGCTGCGCCCACTGCACCGGCACCGTCGAGCCTCTCGCCCCGGCCGCCCTGCCGACCGACGACCTGGCGAAGACGGGCGTCCCGGCGCAGCGCTGACGCCTGCCGTCACGCCCCCCGCGCTCACCCGGACGGCTCACGCCGGCCCCGGCGCGGCCAGGGAACCCGGGCCTCCCGCCTGGCGTTGACCAGTACGGGAGGGTCCACTGGAGAGTGGATCCGCACCCAGCAAAGGGTTCCCCTGCCGCACCACTTGGAGGGCGTACCGTGCACCGCCGGCACAACGGGCTGAGGACCGCCGTACTCCTCGGAGGGCTCTCGGCCCTCATCATCGTCATCGGCGGCCTCTTCGGCCGTACGGGTCTGATCATCGCCGTCCTCGTCGCCCTCGGCACGAACGCCTACGCGTACTGGAACAGCGACAAGCTGGCGCTCCGCGCCATGCGGGCCCGTCCGGTCAGCGAGTTCGAGGCCCCGGCGCTGTACCGGATGGTGCGGGAGCTCTCCACGCAGGCGCGGCAGCCGATGCCCCGGCTGTACATCTCGCCCACCCAGGCTCCGAACGCCTTCGCGACCGGCCGGAACCCGAGAAACGCGGCGGTCTGCTGCACCGAGGGCATCCTGCAGATACTCGACGAGCGCGAGCTGCGCGGCGTGATCGGCCACGAGCTCAGCCATGTCTACAACCGGGACATCCTGATCTCGTCCGTGGCCGGCGCGCTCGCCTCCGTGATCATGTTCCTGGTCAACTTCGCCTGGCTCGTCCCGGTCGGCCGGTCGGACGACGACGAGGGCCCCGGCCTGCTCGGCACGCTGCTGATCATGATCCTCGGGCCGATCGCCGCGGGGGTCATCCAGCTCGCGATCAGCCGCTCCCGCGAGTACGAGGCGGACGCCTCAGGAGCCCAGCTCACCGGCGATCCGCTTGCGCTGGCCAGTGCCCTGCGCAAGCTGGAGGTAGGTACCAAGCAGCTGCCGCTGCCGCCCGAGCCGCGGATCGAGACGGCAAGCCACATGATGATCGCGAACCCGTTCCGACCCGGGCGGGGCTTCTCCAAGCTGTTCTCGACGCATCCGCCGATGGCGGAGCGCATCGCCCGTCTCGAGGAGATGGCAGGTCGTCGCCCATGAAAACGCTTCTGAACGTCATCTGGCTCGTGCTCTGCGGTTTCTGGATGTTCCTCGCCTACCTCCTGGCGGGCCTCCTGCTCTGCATCACGATCATCGGCATCCCCTTCGGCGTGGCCGCCTTCCGGATCGGCCTCTACGCCCTGTGGCCCTTCGGGCGCACGGTCGTGGAGCAGCCCGGCGCCGGCGCGCCGTCCTGCGTCGGCAACGTGCTCTGGCTGGTCCTCGCGGGCTGGTGGCTCGCGCTCGGTCACATCACCACCGGGATCGCGCTCTGCCTCACGATCATCGGCATCCCGCTGGGCATCGCGAACTTCAAGCTGATCCCGGTCTCGCTGCTGCCGCTGGGCAAGGAGATCGTCAGAACCGACCAGCCCTTCGGCGGCCGCTGAGCCGAACGGCCCAGCGGGCCGACCTGGCCCCGGTCGACCTGGCCGCGATCGCCCTGGGCCGTCCGCGTCACCGTTCTCGCCGTCCCCCCGTCACCCCGTACGCGACCGCCCCCGCCGCCACCACCGCGGCGCCCGCGGCCACCGAGGTCCAGGGCAGGGAGAAGGCCAGCACGGCGCAGCCGACGAGGCCGACGGCCGCGAGGTAGCGCTCGCGCGGACCCAGCGTCCAGGCCGCGGCGTTGGCGATGCCGTAGTAGAGCAGCACGCCGAACGACGAGAAGCCGATCGCGCCGCGCACGTCCGCCGTCGCCGCCACCACGGCCACCACCGCGCCCACCGCCAGTTCCGCCCGGTGCGGCACCTGGAAGCGGGGGTGGACGGCCGCCAGGGCGGCCGGCAGGTGGCCGTCACGGGCCATCGCCAGGGTCGTACGGGACACCCCGAGGATCAGCGCGAGCAGCGAGCCCAGCGCGGCCACCGCCGCGCCCGCCCGGACCACCGGCACCAGCCAGTCCGCGCCCGCCGCCCGCGCCGCGTCGGAGAGCGGCGCCCCGGAGGCGGCGAGGCCCTCCGGACCGAGTACCGCGAGGACGGCCGCGGCGACCGTCGCGTACACCAGCAGGGCGATGCCCAGCGCGAGCGGCACCGCGCGCGGGATCGTCCGCGCCGGGTCGCGCACCTCCTCGCCGAGCGTCGCGATCCGCGCGTACCCGGCGAACGCGAAGAACAGCAGCCCGGCCGCCTGCAGCACGCCGCCCGCCGAGGCGTCCGCGCCCACGCCCAGCCGCCCCGCGTCCCCGGCCCCGAAGGACACCGCGGCGACCGCCGCGAGGACCGCAAGGACGACCGCCACGACGATCCGGGTGACCAGCGCGGACTTCTGCACGCCGGTGTAGTTCAGGGCGGTCAGCGCGACCACCGCCGCGACGGCCACCGCATGCGCCTGCTCCGGCCAGACGTACGCCCCGACCGTCAGCGCCATCGCCGCGCAGGAGGCCGTCTTGCCGACCACGAACGCCCAGCCCGCCAGGTACCCCCAGAACGGTCCGAGGCGCTCCCGCCCGTACACGTACGTGCCGCCCGACGCCGGGTGGCGCGCCGCGAGCCGCGCCGACGCCATGGCGTTGCAGTACGCCACCAGGCCCGCGACGGCGAGCGCGGGCAGCAGTGCCGAGCCGGCCGCCCCGGCCGCCGGCCCGAGCGCCACGAAGATGCCCGCGCCGACCATCGACCCGAGCCCGATGACGACCGCGTCGAAGACCCCGAGCGTGCGCCGCAGTTCGTGTGCCATGCGGGGCAGAGTACGGGCCTCCGGGGAACACCCGGGGACGGCCCCGGCAACCACGCTCCGGGCCCGCGCGTCATCCCAGACATGACCATCATCGGCTGGATCGTCCTGGGCCTGCTCGCCGGCGTCATCGCCAAGATCCTCATGCCCGGCCGTGACCCGGGCGGCCTCATCGGCACGACCGTCATCGGCATCGTCGGCGCGTTCGTCGGAGGCTGGCTCTCCGCACGCGTCCTGGACCGCCCCATCGATGCGGACTTCTACGACGGTGCGACGTGGATATCGGCGATCGGCGGCTCGCTGGTGCTGCTGATCGCGTACCGCATCTTCTTCGGCCACTCGCGCGAGCGATAGCAGGAGGGGTTTACAGCCCCGTCTCCCGCAGAGTGATGTTGAGCCGGCCGCGCAGACCCAGTGCGGGCGGAGCGGTCCCGGCGTGCACCTTGGGCACGCCGTGGTACGCGAAACGCGACGGGCCGCCGAAGACGAAGAGATCGCCGGAGGCCAACTCCACGTCGGTGTACGGCTTTCCGCGCGTCTCGGTGTTCCCGAACCGGAACACGCAGGTGTCGCCCAGGCTGAGCGACACCACGGGCGCGCCGGACCGTTCGTCCTTGTCCTGGTGCATGCCCATCCTCGCGCCGGCGCCCGCGTCGTAGTAGTTCACGAAGGCGGTGTCGGGCGCGTAACCGGAAGGCTCCCCGTACGCCTCGGCGACGGCCTCCCGCCCCAACGCGGCAAGCCAGCCGGGCAGTTCGACAGCGACATCCGGAACGTACCGGTAGGGCACCCAGCGCCGCCCGAGCCCGAGCGACTGCACGGACATCACGCCGCCGCCCGGCAGCACGATGTGCCGGTACGGGACGGGCCCGCGCCCCCACTCCCGGCAGGCCGCGACCAACTCCCGCTGGCGCGCGGCCGGGAGCCACCCGGGGACGTGCACGGCCCCGGGCGCGACGACGGCCCGCTCGCGCGGGAACAGGCCCTCCACCGCTACCGCGGGCCGCCCTCGAGCGCGAGCAGCCGCTCCTTGCGCTCGAGCCCCGCCGCGTACCCGCGCAGGGCCCCGTCCGCGCCGATCACCCGGTGGCACGGCCGTACGACGAGCAGCGGATTGCGCCCGATCGCGGTGCCGACGGCCCGCACGCCGGCCCCGGAGGAGCCGACCTGCCGTGCGATGTCCCCGTACGTGACCGTGGTCCCGTACGGGATGGCCTCCAGCGCCTTCCAGACGCGTCGCTGGAACTCCGTCCCGCTCTGCGCGAACGGGACGTCGAACTGCTCGCGGCGCCCGGCGAAGTACTCGTCGAGCTGGCCGGCGACCTCCGTGAACGCCTCCGGCGCGAGCCGCCACCCGTCCGCCGGCTCGGCGCCGCCCTTCTGTCCGGGCAGGGACACCGAGGCGAGCACGGTCCGCCCGTCCGCCCCGGCCCGCCCGACGAGCAGCACGGGCCCGAGGGGCGAGTCGACACGAGCGTAGAGAACATCGACGTCACTCATGACCACTCCTCTCCAGACGCCCAGTCTGCGCGGGCACGCACGGGGAAACCGGCGGTTTTCGGACGTGGTCCTACCGGTAGTTCACGAACTGCAGCGCGAAGTCGAAGTCCTTGCCCTTGAGCAGCGCGATCACGGTCTGCAGGTCGTCCCGGCTCTTGGAGCTGACCCGCAGCTCGTCGCCCTGCACCTGCGCCTTGATGCCCTTCGGGCCCTCGTCGCGGATGACCTTGGCGACCTTCTTCGCGTTGTCCTGGGAGATGCCCTCCTGGATCGTCGCGAAGATCTTGTACTCCTTGCCCGACAGCTGCGGCTCGCCGGTCTCCAGCGCCTTCAGCGAGATGCCCCGCTTGATCAGCTTGGACTGGAACACGTCGAGGATCGCCTTGACCCGGTCCTCGCCGTTCGCCTGCATCACGATCTTCTCGCCCGACCACTCGATCGAGGCGTTGGTTCCCTTGAAGTCGTAGCGCTGGGAGATCTCCTTGCCCGTCTGGTTGAGGGCGTTGTCGACCTCCTGCCGCTCGACCTTGGAGACGATGTCGAAACTGGAGTCGGCCATGACGTGTGGCTCCTTGCGTCGATGCCATTCGCGCGTGCGCGGGGGAACGTGTGGTTACACCCCAAAGCCTAGCCACCGCCCCGCCCCGATCCGCTGATCAATCCGGTGGCGAACCACCCCCGGGCATCGGGTATTGTTTACGTCGTTGCCCCGGAGCACCGCCTACAAGCGGCTCCGACCGGCGACATCCCATGGCGGTGTGCCCGAGTGGCCAATGGGAGCGGACTGTAAATCCGTCGGCTTAGCCTACCCAGGTTCGAATCCTGGCGCCGCCACGCGATGGAACGGCCCCTGATTCACGGAAACGTGGATCAGGGGCCGTTCTGCGTCCGCGGACGAGGAGCGGCTGTACCGGAGGCGGGATCTCTCCGGACACGTCTTCTCCTGCGTACAACCGTCCCCCTTCTTCGCAGGTCTCATCGGGCGGCGTGCGCACCCGTTCCGCGCCGTTCGGTTCTTGGGGGATCCTTGACTTCACGCACCACCCGACGGCGCCTCGCCGCCTCGGCCGCCGTCGCTGTCGCACTCACCGTCGGCGCCGGCGGCCTCGCCGCCCCCGTCGCCATCGCCGCACCGGTTGCCGCGGGGGAGGAGCAGAGCGCTGTCGTCCTTCCGGTGGGCTCCTCGTTGACGGGCGTCGGATCGACCGGCCTCCTCACCGTGACCAGGGACGAGGCGGGGACGCCCAGCCACCGCTGGACGCGCCTCGCGGACGGCGTCGTGACGGAGCTGCCGGGCCAGGTGTACGGCTCTGTCTCCGACACCGTCCTCCTGGTCGAGAGCGACGCGTACGTCCTGCGCGACATGTCGGGCGGCAGCGCGCCGGTCCGCATGCCACGTGCCGCGCTGAACGGGTACACGCTGCTCCGGCCCCTCGGCTCCACGCTCCTCATGACCGCCGCCAACCCTGCGGGCGGTCTCGAACTGCACCTCGTCTCCATGCAGAACGGCGAACTCACCGACCGGACGGTCACCGGTCTGCCCCCGCGCGTCACGGACGTGCGCGTGGACATCGACTCACCCGGGGGGACTGCCCTCCTCCGCTACGAGATGTATCCCGACGTGCGCATCGCCCTGGTGGATCTGGCCTCGGCCGCCGTCGTCGAAACCCGTGTACCCGAGCCGACGTCGAGAGGGGTGACCGACATCACCGCCTCCGCGACCCACATCGCCTGGGGTGACCTCGACAGCGTCACGGGGGCGGGAGTGTCGACCTCTGTCCGCGGCTCCGGAGCGGTCGAGCGCACCTTCGTCGGCGGCGGGGTTCAGCTGAGCGTGGACCTCCTGGGCGACTGGGTGCT
Organism: Streptomyces sp. NPDC048604; assembly: GCF_043199435.1. Taxonomy (NCBI): domain Bacteria; kingdom Bacillati; phylum Actinomycetota; class Actinomycetes; order Kitasatosporales; family Streptomycetaceae; genus Streptomyces; species Streptomyces sp. NPDC048604. Next base: position 333,509 of record NZ_JBICVX010000005.1, on the reverse strand, counting down.
GTACACGGGCAAGGGGGCCAAGAGTTCCACCACGCCGCACCCCCTGTTCGCGCTCACCGCGCGCAACATGAAGACCGGTGCGACCCTCAAGCTGCTGGACCACTCCGCGACCGCCTTCCCCACGCCTGACGGCGCACTGCTGGTGCAAGGCGGAAGCGTGGAGCACGGCGAGGGCTTCTACCGGATCGCGCTCGGGGCCGACGGCACGCCCTTCGCCACGCTCGTCGCGAGCACCGGGGAGGCGACCGCAGTCAACCTGCTGAGGGCCGTCACACCGAGCGGCGTGATCGACCTGGACAAGACGCGTCTCGTGCCCCTGGAGGCGACTTTCAGCCGGAGCAACGTACGCCTGGAGATCGAGTTCACGCATGTCGCGTCGCAGCGGCGGCATCTTCTCGTCCGGGTTCCGGCGAGTCCCTGGGCAGACGGGCCCGCCACGATCAAGGGCGGCTGGGACGGGCGTCTGGACCTGCAGAAGGGCGAGGTGGGCTCGTTCGTCACCGCCTACAACGGTGACTACACGTGGCGGCTCAGAGGCGTCCCGATGAACGGCATCGGCCCGGCGGTGGAGCGGACCGGGTCGTTCACGGTGGTCCGCACACCCAAGCCCCATGACTTCAGCGACAACGGCTCACCCGATGCCCTGGGCGTCGACTCCGCCGGGCGGCTGAACCGCTACGACTCCTCCACCGAGAACGGCGGGCACTTCCTGACCGGCCGTTCCGGGATCGGCACCGGCTGGCAGATCTACGATCGCCTCGTCGCGCCCGGAAACGTCGCCGGCACCGCACAGGCCGACGTCGTGGCGCGGGACCGGAGCGGCGTCCTCTGGCTCTACGAGGGGACCGGCAAGCCGGAGCGGCCGTTCGAACTCCGGAAGAAGGTCGGCACGGGCTGGCAGATCTACAACAGGATCACCGCCGGCGGCGATCTCACCGGCGACGGCAGGACCGACCTGTTGGCCACCGACGCCTCCGGTGGTCTGTGGCTCTACAAGGGGACCGGCAACGCCACAGCTCCTTTCTCGCCGCGGGTGAAGACCGGGCACGGCTGGGGGATCTACAACAAGATCGTCGCCACTGGGAACCTCGCCGGCGGAGCCGCGGGCGATCTCGTGGCCCGCGACGCCGCCGGCGTCCTCTGGCTCTATCCCGGCAATGGGAACGGCACCTTCGCCTCCCGCATCAGGGTCGGCAGCGGCTGGAACGCGTTCGCCCATGTGCTCGCCGTCGGCGACGCCAACCACGACCGGCGCCCCGATGTCTTTGCGGTCAAGCCGGACGGGCGCATGTTCGTCTACGAGTCCACCGGCGAGGCGAACGCGCCCTTCAAGCCCGGTCGCGCGACGTACAACGCGCTCGCCGTCGCTCCTGGAGAGTTCACCCAACTCTTCTGATGCCGAAGGGTTTCTGAGAGGCCGTCAGTTCCCCGCCACGTCCCGTACCGCGACCGCCACCGGGACGGAGCCCGAGACGAGTTCGAGGGTGAGGCCGGCGGTGGCGGGGGTTTCGAGGAGTTCGGCGAGGACGGCGGCCACGTCGTCGCGGGGGATCGGGCCGCGGCCCGTGTGGGCGGCGAGGCGGACCTCGCCCTTGCCCGCGTCGTCGGTGAGCATGCCGGGGCGGAGGATGGTCCAGTCGAGGCCGGTGCGGGAGCTGACGTAGGCGTCCGCCTCGCCCTTCGCGCGCTGGTACACGTCGAAGACCCCGTCGCCCTCGTGGTGCGGGTCGGCGCCCATCGAGGAGACCACGATGTGGCGGCGTACGCCCGCACGTTCCGCCGCGTCGGCGAACAGGACCGCCGCGCCGCGGTCCACCGTGTCCTTGCGCTCCGCGCCGCTGCCCGGGCCCGCGCCGGCCGCGAAGACGGCCGCGTCGGCGCCCTGCAGGACCGCCGCGACCATCTCGACCGACGCCGACTCCAGGTCCAGTACGACGGGTTCGGCGCCCGCCCCGCGCAGGTCCTCCGCCTGTTCCGGCTTGCGGATGATCCCCGCGACCTCGTGCCCGCCCGCCGAGAGTAGCCGCTCCAGGCGCAGCGCGATCTGACCGTGTCCACCTGCGATGACAATGCGCATACTCACGACCGTACGTCGCCTCCGCCCGGCGGGCTCCCCGTGTCCGGGCGCGTCTGGCGCGGCAGGTCGAGCGCCGCCGCCGAGTCGCAGTACTCGCGCACCGCGCTGGTACGGGCCACCACCCGCCCCCGGTGGATCACGATCCGGCTGTACGCGAGCGACAGCACGCCCGCCAGGCCGCTCCCGCGCACCGCCAGCAGCTCCGCGGGGAACCCGGCCTCCACGCGCACCTCCGGCAGCCCCATCGCCGCCCGCGCGGCCGCGCTCACCGCGTCGTACGCCTCCTGGGGCCGCAGCCCGCCCTGCGAGGCCAGCAGGTACGCGGGCTCCAGCGGGTCGCCCCGCCCCACCGGGTTCGCCACGTCCCGCAGCGCCCCGCCGCCCGCCGCCAGCCGCACCCCGGCCGCCCGCAGCAGCCGCGCCGGGGCCGTCCCGCGTGCCTCCGCGGCCGCGCAGCCGCCCTGCGGCAGCGCCACCACCGTCACCCCGGCCGCGGCCAGCCGGTCCGCCGTGCGCCGCGCCACGTCGGCCGGCAGGCGCCCGAGACCCGCGCACGGGCCGATCGTCACCCCGGCCCGCAGCCCGCCCGCCATCGCCGCCAGCCGGGCCAGCCGCGCCGGGTCGTCACCGTCCGTGTGCAGGTCCACCGGCGCGCCGTGCTCCGCCGCCAGGTCCAGGACCGCCTCCACGTACCCCGTCGGGTCCGGGTCCAGGTCCGGGCAGCCGCCCACCACGCCCGCGCCCATCTTCACCGCGTCCCGCAGCATCGCCAGGTCGTCCGCCCCGGCCACCCCCGTCAGCAGCCGCGGCACCGCCACCGCCGTCAGGTCGGCCAGGCCGCGCAGCGAGCGCCGGGCCTGCAGCGCCGCCTCCAGGGGGCCGAGCCCGTGCACGTCCCCGATCCGCACCTGCGCGCGCAGCGCGGTCGCGCCGTGCCCGAGCTGGAGCAGCGCCGCCTCCGTGGCGCGCCGCTGCACGTCGTCCGGGGCGTACGAGACGGGCCCCGGCACGTCGGCGCTGAGCGCCGTGTCGGCGTGCGCGTGCGGTTCGGCGGGGGCGGGCAGCAGCAGGTAGCCGGCGAGGTCGACGCGGGCGCCCGTGGCGGTGAGGCTGCCGGCCGTGCCGACGGCCTCGATCCGGCCGCCCCCGAGCCGTACGTCGACGGTCCGGCCGTCGGTGAGCCGGGCGCCCGACAGCAGCAGCGAGGCGGTGTCGGCGGTGGCGGCGCCCCAGTCGTCGGGGGCCGGGGGCTGGGGCTGCTTGCTGTCGGCTGACATGGGGCTCCTCCGGGGCTCCTCAAGATCAAGATCACGCAGCGTGGGCCCGAGCCTAGGGCTGGTCCGGTCGCACGTGGAGGAGGAGCGCAATAGTCGTACCGACGTGTCCACGTGTGGCCCATGGGACACCCGTGAGGGGGTGCCGCGAGAACCTCCGGGCGGGGGCAGGAAACGGATTTGGGCGATCGGCCGCCGACCGTGTAATGTCTTCATCGCTCGCCCCAATAGCTCAGTCGGCAGAGCGTCTCCATGGTAAGGAGAAGGTCTACGGTTCGATTCCGTATTGGGGCTCTGGTGAGAAAGATCCGCCTTCGGGTGGTTCTCGATCATCAAAGCGGTGTAGCTCAGTCGGTAGAGCAAGCGGCTCATAATCGCTGTGTCACCGGTTCAAGTCCGGTCACCGCTACACGCAGTAGCCGATTGTGGGGTCGGTCCTTCGATCGGCTACTCTTTCTTGCGTTAATCCGTCCAAGTCCGTCAAGGAGCACTCACGTGGCTGCCACCGACGTCCGCCCGAAGATCACGCTGGCCTGCGTGGAGTGCAAGGAGCGGAACTACATCACCAAGAAGAACCGGCGCAACAACCCGGACCGTCTTGAGATGAAGAAGCACTGCCCGCGCTGCAACGCGCACACTGCGCACCGCGAAACGCGCTAAACAGGCTCGTCCACGAGGCCGTCCCCACTCCAGGGGGCGGCCTCGCGGCGTTTTTCAGCACTCCGAGAGTCCGAGACAGCAGCAGCCAGGAGGGAACGAGTTCATGGCGCTCGACCAGTCCTTCGTGGGACGGACCTATCCGCCCACCGCGCCGTACGAGGTCGGCCGGGAAAAGATCCGTGAGTTCGCCGAGGCGGTCGGCGACGCGAATCCCGCGTACTCCGACCCGGAGGCCGCGAAAGAGCTCGGGCACCCCGATGTGATCGCCCCGCCGACTTTTGTGTTCGCGATCACGTTCAAGGCGGCCGGACAGGTCGTCGCGGACCCGCAGCTCGGGCTCGACTACAGCCGTGTGGTGCACGGCGACCAGAAGTTCGCCTACACCCGCCCGGTGCGGGCCGGCGACCGGCTCTCCGTCGTCTCCACCATCGAGGCGATCAAGTCCCTCGCGGGCAACGACATCCTGGACATCCGCGGCGAGGTCCACGACGCGAGCGGCGAGCACGTCGTGACCGCGTGGACGAAGCTCGTGGCGCGCGCGGCCGAGGAGGGCTGACCATGGCGGCGAAGATCGCATACGACGAGGTCGAGGTCGGCACGGAGCTGCCGGCGCAGTCCTTCCCCGTGACCCGCGCCACGCTGGTGCAGTACGCGGGGGCCTCCGGGGACTTCAACCCGATCCACTGGAACGAGAAGTTCGCGGTCGAGGTCGGGCTGCCGGACGTCATCGCGCACGGCATGTTCACCATGGCCGAGGCGATCCGGGTCGTGACGGACTGGGTCGGCGACCCCGGCGCGGTCATCGACTACGGCACCCGCTTCACCAAGCCGGTCGTGGTGCCGAACGACGGCACCGGCGCGCTCATCGAGGTCAGCGGGAAGGTCGCGGCCAAGCTGGACGACGGCCAGGTCCGCGTCGACCTGACGGCGACGTCGGCCGGCCAGAAGGTCCTGGGCATGGCCCGCGCGGTGGTCCGGCTCGCCTGAGCCGTAGCAGTGCGTGACGATGCCCCCGGCGCCTGGTGCCGGGGGCATTCGCCTTTCCACCGTCGCAATCGAAGGCCCGTACTCTTGTGCCCGTGCACGTACTCCACGACGCCCCCCTCGCGCCCCTGACCACCTTCCGGCTCGGCGGGCCGGCCCGGCGGCTCGTCACGGCCACGAGCGACGCCGAGGTGATCGCCGCGGTCGGTGAGGCCGACGCGGCCGGCGAGCCGCTGTTGATCGTCGGCGGCGGGTCCAACCTCGTCATCGGGGACAAGGGCTTCGACGGCACCGTGCTGCGCATCGCCACCCGGGGCTTCGAGCTCGACGGGACGCGGCTGGAGCTCGCGGCCGGCGAGGTGTGGTCGGACGCCGTCACGCGCACGGTCGACGCCCGGCTCGCGGGTATCGAGTGCCTGGCCGGCATCCCCGGCTCGGCCGGGGCGACCCCGATCCAGAACGTCGGCGCCTACGGCCAGGACGTCTCGGCCACGATCACCGAGGTCGTCGCGTACGACCGGGTCGGCCGGCAGGTCGTCACGCTCACCGGCGAGCAGTGCGACTTCTCGTACCGCCACAGCCTCTTCAAGAAGCGCCCGGACGCCTACGTCGTGCTGCGGGTCCGCTTCGCGCTGGAGGACGCCGGCGGCCTGTCCGCGCCGATCGCGTACGAGCAGACCGCCCGCGCCCTCGGCGTGGGGATGGGCGAGCGGGTCCCGCTGGCGCACGCCCGGGAGACCGTCCTGCGGCTGCGGGCGAGCAAGGGCATGGTGCTGGACCCCGAGGACCACGACACCTGGTCCGCCGGATCGTTCTTCACGAACCCGATCCTGACGAACGAGGAGTTCGCCGCCTTCGCCGGCCGCGTCGCCGAGCGCCTCGGTCCCGAGGCCCAGGCGCCCGCCTTCCCGGCCGGCGACGGCCTCACCAAGACCTCCGCCGCCTGGCTGATCGACAAGGCCGGCTTCACCAAGGGCTACGGCGCCGGTCCCGCTCGCATCTCCACCAAGCACACCCTCGCCCTCACCAACCGCGGCGCGGCCACCACCGAGGACCTGCTCGGCCTCGCGCGCGAGGTCGTCACCGGCGTCCACGCCGCCTTCGGCGTGACCCTGGTCAACGAGCCGGTGACGGTCGGCGTCGAGATCTGAGCGACCCCACGGCGAGACCCCGGATCCCCGGTCCGGGCCCCCGGGCGGCTCAGTACGCCACGCCCACCGGCTGTTTCACCGTGGCCGGGTCGGACACCATCGCGAGCATCGCGTGGGCCACGTCCGCCCGGCCGATCGTGCGGCCCGAGCGCGGATTCGCGCCGACGACCGTCCGGTACGTGCCGGTCAGCGGCTTGTCGCCGAGCTTGGGCGGCCGCACGGACGTCCAGTCCGTCGCGCTGCGCGCCAGCTCCTCCTCCATCACCTGTAGATCCGCGTAGACGTCCTTCAGGGCGGCCCGGACCGCCGCGACGACGAGCCGGTCGAGCAGCGGCTCGTCCGGGGGAGTGGCGGCGAGCGGGGCCGCGCTGACCACGAGGAGCCGCCGGGTGCCCTCGGCCTCCATCGCCGCGAGCACCGAGCGCGTGAGGCGCGCGGCGACGCCCGAGGCCGCGTCCGCGCGGTTGCGGGCGCCGAGGCCGGAGAGGACCGCGTCCTGGCCTGCGACGGCGGGGCGCAGCGACTCGGGGGCGGAGAGGTCCCCGCGGACGACCTGGAGGCGTTCGCCGGTGACGGCGAACCGCGCGGGGTCCCGTACCACCGCCGTCACCTGATGACCGGCGGCGAGCGCCTGGCGGGTGATCTCGCGGCCGATGCCGCCGGTCGCGCCGAAGACTGTGAGCCTCATGTCGCACCCTCCTTGGGGGTGGGTAAGTATTCACTCACCCCTAGGGTGGGTGTGCACTCACTCACTCGTCAAGCGCAATCGGCGAACCCGACTGGAGCGTTCATGGAACAGAAGCCGACGCGCGTCCGCATCGTCGACGCGGCCCGCCACCTGATGCTGACCGCCGGCCTCGCCCGCACCACCACCAAGGAGATCGCGAAGGCCGCGGGCTGCTCCGAGGCCGCGCTCTACAAGTACTTCAGCAGCAAGGAAGAGCTGTTCGTGACGGTGCTCAACGAGCGGCTGCCCGGGCTCGGCTCGCTGCTCGGCACCCTCGCCGCCGACCCCGGCGGCCGCTCGGTCGAGGAGAACCTCACCGAGATCGCCCGCAGCGCGGCCCTCTTCTACGAGCAGACCTTTCCGATGGCCGCGTCCCTCTACGCCGAACCGCAGCTCAAACGCCGTCACGAGGAGGTCATGCGGGACCTCGGCGCGGGCCCGCACAAGCCCATCGAAGGACTCGACGCTTATCTCCGCGCCGAGCAGCAGCACGGCCGCATCGCCCCGGACGCCGACACGCACGCCGCCGCGTCCCTGCTCCTCGGCGCCTGCGTGCACCGCGCCTTCGCCTACGAGATGTCCCCCGAGCGCCGCCCGCCCCGCCCGCTCGACGAGTTCGCCGCCGGCCTCGCCCGCACCCTCATGGCCGGCATCGCCCCGTCGTAATCACGTTGCCGACGCCCGGCCGCTCCCGTCAGGCTGGCCCGCATGCGCCTGAAAGTACGTGAGTTCAGGATCCGTACCGGACCCCACGCGTACCGGATCGTCCAGCCGTGGCACCCGCTGCGGCACACGACCGTCAACGAGCCCATGAGCCACCACTGGGGCTATCTCCAAGGGGACCACCAGGGCCTGAACGCCCTCGCCGCGCTCTTCTCCTTCGCCGCCTTCTCGCGGCACACGATCGTCCACGTCCCCCTGCGGCAGAGCATCCCGCGCACGTTCTTCCCCGAGGACCCGGTCGACCTGGTCCTCGCCCACCGGTCACCCGGACTGCGCCCCTCCGTCTGGCCCGCACTGCGCGCGCGGCTCCGCGACGGCACCCCGCTGACCGTCCGCACGAACGAGCAGCGCACCGCCGCCCACGCCGCCGACTGGGAACGGGAGAGCGAGCGCCGTCATGAGCGGGCCGTCGAGTGGCTGCACCCGTCCGTGCACGCCGGCACCCTGTTCCTGCACGGCGGCCGGGACGTGTTCTCCGCCGCCTCCGTAGGCTTCTCGCTCGCCGCCGGCTTCGGGCCGCTGGAGAAGGGCGCCCGCAAGGGCCACGACGTCCTGATCGCCACGCTCACACACCTCCTGGCCCAGCCGCGGAACGGTCATCGGACCGAGCTCGACATCGGCTTCCAGGCCCGCCCGCCGCTGCGGCACTTCAGGCCGCCGGGACGGCCAGCCAGTCGTCGATCCCGGACAGGAGCTTCCGCCTGACGTCCTCCGGAACCGCCGAGCCCCGCACCGACTGCCGTGCCAGCTCCGCCAGTTCGGTGTCCGTGAAGCCGTGGTGCCGGCGGGCGATCTCGTACTGGGCGGCCAGACGGGAGCCGAACAGAAGGGGGTCGTCCGCGCCCAGGGCCATGGGGACGCCCGCCTCGTACAGGGCGCGCAGGGGAACGTCCTCGTGCTTCTCGTACACGCCGAGGGCCACGTTCGAGGCGGGGCAGACCTCGCAGGTCACGCCCCTCTCCGCCAGCCGGCGCAGCAGCCGCGGGTCCTCCGCGGCGCGGACGCCGTGGCCGATGCGGGCCGCGTGCAGGTCGTCCAGGCAGTCCCGGACCGACGCCGGGCCGGTCAGCTCGCCGCCGTGCGGGGCCGCCAGCAGCCCGCCCTCGCGGGCGATGGCGAAGGCCCGGTCGAAGTCGCGGGCCATGCCGCGCCGCTCGTCGTTGGAGAGGCCGAAGCCGACCACGCCCCGGTCCGCGTAGCGGACCGCGAGCCGGGCGAGCGTACGGGCGTCCAGGGGGTGCTTCATGCGGTTGGCGGCCACCAGGACCCTGATGCCGAGGCCGGTGTCGCGCGAGGCGGTCTCCACCGCGTCGAGGATGACCTCCATCGCCGGGATCAGGCCGCCGAGCCGCGGCGCGTACGAGGTGGGGTCGACCTGGATCTCCAGCCAGCCGGAGCCGTCCCGCACGTCCTCCTGGGCGGTCTCCCGGACCAGCCGCTGGATGTCCTCCGGGGCGCGCAGGCAGGAGCGGGCGATGTCGTACAGCCGCTGGAACCGGAACCAGCCGCGTTCGTCCGTGGCGCGCAGCTTCGGCGGCTCGCCGCCGGTCAGCGCCTCGGGGAGGTGCACTCCGTACTTGTCGGCCAGCTCGATCAGCGTCGTGGGCCGCATCGAGCCGGTGAAGTGCAGATGCAGATGGGCCTTCGGCAGAAGCGTGAGATCGCGTACGTACGGGGGGTTCGGGGGGTGTCCCCCTGAAGGGTGCAGCATCGCCCGATCTTGCCCCACCCGAATGGACTACGGGAGTCCCTTTCCACGATCGGGACCTTGCTCGTACGTGAATACGGGTACGAGAACGGGCCCCCGGCGGTGTTCCGCCGGGGGCCCGTCACAGAGGTGAGGCGTCAGTCGCGCGCTTCCGCCAGCAGCTTCTGGATCCGGGAGACGCCCTCGACCAGGTCCTCGTCGCCCAGCGCGTACGAGAGCCGCAGGTAGCCCGGGGTGCCGAAGGCCTCGCCGGGGACGACCGCGACCTCGGCCTCGTCCAGGATCAGCGCCGCGAGCTCCACGGAGGTCTGCGGGCGCTTGCCGCGGATCTCCTTGCCCAGCAGGCCCTTCACCGACGGGTACGCGTAGAACGCGCCCTCGGGGGTCGGGCAGAGCACGCCGTCGATCTCGTTGAGCATCTTCACGATGGTCTGGCGGCGGCGGTCGAACGCCTTGCGCATCTCCGCGACGGCGTCCAGGTCGCCGGAGACGGCGGCCAGCGCGGCCACCTGGGCCACGTTGCTCACGTTGGAGGTGGCGTGCGACTGCAGGTTGGTCGCGGCCTTCACCACGTCCTTCGGGCCGACGATCCACCCGACGCGCCAGCCGGTCATCGCGTACGTCTTGGCGACGCCGTTGACGATGATGCACTTGTCGCGCAGGGCCGGGACCAGCTTCGGCAGCGAGGTGAACGTCGCGTCGCCGTAGACCAGGTGCTCGTAGATCTCGTCGGTCAGCACCCACAGGCCGTGCTCGGCGGCCCACTCGCCGACCGCGCGCGCGTCCTCCTCGCTGTACACCGCGCCCGTCGGGTTGGACGGGGAGACGAAGAGCAGGACCTTGGTGTTCTCGGTGCGCGCCGCCTCCAGCTGCTCGACGGAGACCCGGTAGCCCGTGGTCTCGTCGGCGACGACCTCCACCGGGACGCCGCCGGCCAGCCGGATCGACTCCGGGTAGGTGGTCCAGTACGGCGCCGGGACGATGACCTCGTCGCCCGGGTCGAGGATCGCGGCGAAGGCCTCGTAGATGGCCTGCTTGCCGCCGTTGGTCACCAGTACCTCGGCCGGGTCGACCTCGAGACCGGAGTCGCGCAGGGTCTTCTCGGCGATCGCCTTCTTGAGCTCCGGCAGACCGCCGGCCGGCGTGTAGCGGTGGTACTTGGGGTTCTTGCAGGCCTCGACTGCGGCCTCGACGATGTAGTCCGGGGTCGGGAAGTCGGGCTCACCGGCGCCGAAGCCGATCACCGGACGGCCTGCGGCCTTGAGGGCCTTGGCCTTGGCGTCGACGGCGAGGGTGGCGGACTCGGAGATCGCGCCGACTCGGGCGGAGACCCGGCGCTCGGTGGGAGAAGTGGCAGCGCTCATGCGGCCATGGTCCCAGACGGCTTTCGGGGCGGGCACACAGGTTTCGAGGGGCGGACAGGATCGGTCATTAACGGTCACGCTGGGGGCTCGGCAGTGCCCCCACGTGCTTTCTGTTCGACGCGGCGCTCATGAACACGTACACTCACTGCTCGTTGGCCCTCACCGACCACGTCTCACGATGCGGTAGGTTGGGGACACCGCAAAGGGTCGTAGCTCAATTGGTAGAGCACCGGTCTCCAAAACCGGCGGTTGGGGGTTCAAGTCCCTCCGGCCCTGCTACACACACCGCCAGGTTGTGTGCGCATGTACGTCTTCATTGCACCGCCGTGCGGCTCCATCCGGGCGCGGCACGGCCACGACCCGGAATCAGGTGAGAGATCGTGACGGACGCCGTAGGCTCCATCGACATGCCTGATGCCCAGGACGAGGCGCCGGACTCGAAGAAGAAGCCGCGTAAGGGCGGCAAGCGCGGGAAGAAGGGCCCTCTGGGCCGCCTCGCCGTCTTCTACCGGCAGATCATCGCGGAGCTCCGCAAGGTCGTCTGGCCCACGCGCGGCCAGCTGACGAGTTACACCACTGTGGTGATCGTCTTCGTCGTCGTCATGATCGGCCTTGTCACCGTGATTGACTTGGGCTTCCAGGAAGCAGTCAAGTACGTCTTCGGCTGATTCCCGCGGAGGGCGCCCCCGCGGCGCCTCTTCTCGCATGTTCCACCCCAATCTGTATCGCAGGAAGAAGCAGCCACCGTGTCTGACCCGAACCTGAACGTTGAGGACGAGCTCGACATCGTCGAGGCCGCCGACGAGGACCAGGCCGAGGCTGCTGACGCCGCTGCGGGCGAGGCGGCCGAGGAGTCCGCCGTCCACGTCGACGACGAGACCGGCGAGGACGAGACGGAAGAGTCGGAAGAGGTCGACGAGGCCGCCGCCGAGGCGGAGGACGCCGACGAGGCCGAGACCGACGCCGAAGAGGCCGAGGTCGTCGAGGCCGCCGAGGAGGAGCCGGCCGCTCCGGTCGACCCCGTCCAGGCGCTGCGCGACGAGCTCCGCGGTCTGCCCGGCGAGTGGTACGTGATCCACACCTACGCGGGCTACGAGAAGCGCGTGAAGGCCAACCTGGAGCAGCGCGCCGTCTCGCTGAACGTCGAGGACTTCATCTACCAGGCCGAGGTCCCCGAGGAAGAGATCGTCCAGATCAAGAACGGCGAGCGCAAGAACGTCCGGCAGAACAAGCTGCCCGGCTATGTGCTCGTCCGCATGGACCTGACGAACGAGTCCTGGGGCGTCGTCCGCAACACCCCCGGCGTCACCGGCTTCGTGGGCAACGCCTACGACCCGTACCCGCTGACCCTGGACGAGATCGTCAAGATGCTCGCCCCGGAGGCCGAGGAGAAGGCCGCCCGCGAGGCCGCCGAGGCCGAGGGCAAGCCGGCGCCGGCTCGCAAGGTCACGGTCGAGGTGCTGGACTTCGAGGTCGGCGACTCCGTCACCGTCACCGACGGCCCCTTCGCGACGCTGCAGGCCACGATCAACGAGATCAACGCCGACTCGAAGAAGGTCAAGGGCCTCGTCGAGATCTTCGGTCGCGAGACCCCGGTCGAGCTCAGCTTCGACCAGATCCAGAAGAACTAGCGTTCACAGATTTCCGACCAGGTCAGAGCGGCTGTCACAGCCCCTCTGACCTGCTCGGTTTTTGGCCGCGCAGCCATACCCGTTATCGTTGTGCGGTATGCCTCCATCCGGATGACCGGATGGATCGGCTGAAAACTCTCACTAGGACCCGGAGAGAGCTATGCCTCCCAAGAAGAAGAAGGTCACGGGGCTTATCAAGCTCCAGATCAACGCCGGTGCGGCGAACCCGGCCCCGCCGGTCGGCCCCGCGCTCGGCCAGCACGGCGTCAACATCATGGAGTTCTGCAAGGCCTACAACGCCGCGACCGAGTCGCAGCGTGGCATGGTCGTGCCGGTGGAGATCACGGTCTACGAGGACCGTTCCTTCACCTTCGTCACGAAGACTCCGCCGGCCGCGAAGCTGATCCTCAAGGCCGCGGGTGTGGACAAGGGCTCCGGCGAGCCGCACAAGACCAAGGTCGCGAAGCTCACGGCCGAGCAGGTCCGCGAGATCGCCACGGTCAAGCTGCCCGACCTGAACGCCAACGACCTGGACGCCGCGTCGAAGATCATCGCCGGCACCGCCCGTTCCATGGGCATCACGGTCGAGGGCTGATCACCCCCCTCGTGACCTCAGTGGTAGGGCCGGCGCGGCCCGCACCACGACTCCACACCTGAACCAACAGGAGAAGCAGTGAAGCGCAGCAAGGCTCTCCGCTCCGCGGACGCCAAGGTGGACCGCGAGCGGAACTACGCTCCCCTCGAGGCCGTCCGCCTCGCCAAGGACACCGCCACCACGAAGTTCGACGGCACCGTCGAGGTCGCCTTCCGCCTGGGCGTCGACCCGCGCAAGGCCGACCAGATGGTCCGTGGCACCGTGAACCTCCCGCACGGCACCGGCAAGACCGCCCGGGTCCTGGTCTTCGCGACCGGTGAGCGTGCCGAGGCCGCGATTGCCGCGGGCGCCGACATCGTCGGCTCCGACGAGCTCATCGACGAGATCTCCAAGGGCCAGCGCCTGAACGAGTTCGACGCCGTGGTGGCCACCCCGGACCTCATGGGCAAGGTCGGCCGCCTCGGCCGCGTCCTCGGCCCGCGTGGTCTCATGCCGAACCCGAAGACCGGCACCGTCACCCCCGATGTCGCCAAGGCTGTCAACGACATCAAGGGCGGCAAGATCGAGTTCCGCGTCGACAAGCACTCGAACCTGCACTTCATCATCGGCAAGGTCTCCTTCGACGAGACGAAGCTGGTCGAGAACTACGCCGCGGCTCTGGAGGAGATCCTCCGTCTGAAGCCGTCCGCCGCCAAGGGCCGCTACATCAAGAAGGCGACCCTGACGACGACGATGGGCCCCGGCATCCCGCTGGACTCCAACCGCACCCGCAACCTCCTCGTCGAGGAGGACCCGGCCGCGGTCTGAGCCTCTGAAGGCCCTCAGGGCCGGCTCTGAAGCGCCTCGGGCCCCGCACCTCTCCGGAGGAGCGGGGCCCGATTTGCTTGCCGCGTACCGGTTCGCGTATGGTCTTCCAGAAGCCAAAGACCGCTGGTCGTTGCTGTGCCCGTGAGGGTGCGGTGGCCGAAGGATTCGCTGACTGATGCGAACGACCCGCGCAGGTGATCGTGGAAGAGTTCCCGGATCGTATGATTCGGTCGAGCTGAGCCCCGTGCGCCTGCGCCCGGGGCGTTTTGCTTTGTTCAGCCCCTTCTGAGCGGTCCTCATCACCCGGAAGGAGGCCGAAGCACTATGCCGACGCCCAACAAGGCTGCATCGGTGGCCGAGCTCAAGGACGCGTTCCAGAGCTCCAACGCCGCCGTGCTGACCGAGTACCGGGGTCTCACCGTCGCGCAGCTCAAGACGCTGCGTCGCTCTCTCGGTGAGAACGCCCAGTACGCCGTGGTGAAGAACACGCTGACCAAGATCGCGGCCAACGAGGCCGGGATCACCGCACTGGACGAGCACTTCGCTGGTCCGACCGCGGTCGCCTTCGTCACCGGTGACCCGGTGGAGTCGGCGAAGGCTCTGCGTGACTTCGCCAAGGAGAACCCGAACCTCATCATCAAGGCCGGTGTCCTTGACGGTAAGGCTCTCTCCGCCGACGACATCAAGAAGCTTGCGGACCTCGAGTCCCGCGAGGTTCTGCTCAGCAAGCTGGCCGGTGCCTTCAAGGGCAAGCAGTCCCAGGCTGCTCAGCTCTTCCAGGCGCTGCCGTCGAAGCTCGTCCGCACCGTGGACGCGCTGCGCGCCAAGCAGGCCGAGCAGGGCGGTGCCGAGTAACTCGGCTCGCGCATTGATCCGCGCCGCCTAGCGCGCGGGTCGTAGCGGGCCGATACGCCCGCCTCTCTATACAACCGGCACCTGCCGAATTAGTGGAAGGATCGCCCATCATGGCGAAGCTCTCTCAGGACGACCTCCTCGCCCAGTTCGAGGAGATGACCCTCATCGAGCTCTCCGAGTTCGTGAAGGCCTTCGAGGAGAAGTTCGACGTCACCGCCGCCGCGGCCGTCGCCGTTGCCGGTCCGGGCGTCCCGGGCGCCCCGGTCGAGGCCGTCGAGGAGAAGGACGAGTTCGACGTCATCCTCACCGGCGCCGGCGACAAGAAGATCCAGGTCATCAAGGTCGTGCGTGAGCTGACCTCCCTGGGTCTGAAGGAGGCCAAGGACCTCGTGGACGGCGCCCCGAAGCCGGTCCTCGAGAAGGTCGCCAAGGACGCCGCCGAGAAGGCTGCCGAGGCCCTCAAGGGCGCCGGTGCGGCCGTCGAGGTCAAGTAACACCTCTGCGGGTCACTGAGCTGACTCCTGCCCGCGTGTAACGCGGGAGCACTGAAGGGCGATCACCCATGCGGGTGGTCGCCTTTCGGCGTTCCCTGGAGGGCGCGTGGCGGTGGTCTTGTACCAGGTCCGGGGCAGAGTATGGTGATCTTCGCCGTGCGCCCCGCAGGCCGGGGGCCTTGACGAACCGCACGCCGCGCGCAATTCTCAGGACGCGTCGTCACACGATCCGTATCCGAGGCATGGATCGACGACCGAGTGGGCAGTATCGAGGTGCGCCGCACGGCGCGAGGTACCGCGGAGTTGAGAACAACGAGGGTCGTGAATTACCCGCCCTGGACATCAGTGGGCCAAGTGGCTACACTGTCCCTTTGCGCTGCCTGTTAGCTGCCCCCTGCCCGTCACCAGGGGCATGACCTCGCAAGAGAATCACTGGCCGGAACAGCCCTGACCTGGGGTTTCTGTCTCTGATCATTGCTTGGGACCGGTACGCGCGCAGTGAGTCCGAGCCCTCGGAAGGACCCCCTCTTGGCCGCCTCGCGCAACGCCTCGACCAATATGAACACCGGTGCCAGCACCGCCCCGCTGCGCATCTCCTTTGCAAAGATCAAGGAGCCCCTCGAGGTTCCGAACCTGCTCGCGCTGCAGACCGAGAGCTTTGACTGGCTGCTCGGCAACGCGGCGTGGAAGGCTCGCGTCGAGGAGGCCCTTGAGTCGGGACAGGACGTCCCCACGAAGTCGGGTCTGGAGGAGATCTTCGAGGAGATCTCCCCGATCGAGGACTTCTCCGGGTCGATGTCGCTGACCTTCCGCGACCACCGCTTCGAGCCGCCGAAGAACTCGATCGACGAGTGCAAGGACCGGGACTTCACCTACGGCGCCCCGCTCTTCGTCACGGCCGAGTTCACCAACAACGAGACCGGCGAGATCAAGTCCCAGACGGTCTTCATGGGCGACTTCCCGCTCATGACCAACAAGGGCACGTTCGTCATCAACGGCACCGAGCGTGTCGTCGTCTCGCAGCTCGTCCGCTCGCCGGGCGTGTACTTCGACTCCTCCATCGACAAGACGTCCGACAAGGACATCTTCTCCGCCAAGATCATCCCGTCCCGGGGTGCCTGGCTGGAGATGGAGATCGACAAGCGCGACATGGTCGGCGTGCGTATCGACCGCAAGCGCAAGCAGTCCGTGACCGTCCTCCTCAAGGCGCTCGGCTGGACCACCGAGCAGATCCTGCAGGAGTTCGGCGAGTACGAGTCCATGCGCGCCACCCTGGAGAAGGACCACACCCAGGGCCAGGACGACGCGCTGCTCGACATCTACCGCAAGCTGCGTCCGGGCGAGCCCCCGACGCGCGAGGCCGCGCAGACGCTGCTCGAGAACCTGTACTTCAACCCGAAGCGCTACGACCTGGCCAAGGTCGGCCGCTACAAGGTCAACAAGAAGCTCGGCGCCGACGAGCCGCTGGACGCGGGCGTCCTCACCACCGACGACGTCATCGCCACCATCAAGTACCTGGTGAAGCTGCACGCCGGCGAGACCGAGACGATCGGCGAGTCGGGCCGGGAGATCGTCGTCGAGACCGACGACATCGACCACTTCGGCAACCGTCGTCTGCGCAACGTCGGCGAGCTCATCCAGAACCAGGTCCGTACGGGTCTGGCCCGTATGGAGCGCGTCGTGCGTGAGCGCATGACCACCCAGGACGTCGAGGCGATCACGCCGCAGACCCTGATCAACATCCGGCCGGTCGTCGCCTCCATCAAGGAGTTCTTCGGCACCAGCCAGCTGTCGCAGTTCATGGACCAGAACAACCCGCTGTCCGGGCTGACGCACAAGCGTCGTCTGTCCGCGCTCGGCCCGGGTGGTCTGTCCCGTGAGCGGGCCGGCTTCGAGGTCCGAGACGTGCACCCGTCCCACTACGGACGCATGTGCCCGATCGAGACCCCCGAAGGCCCGAACATCGGTCTGATCGGTTCGCTCGCCTCGTACGGCCGCGTCAACGCGTTCGGCTTCATCGAGACGCCGTACCGCAAGGTCGTCGACGGCCAGGTCACCGACGAGGTCGACTACATCACCGCCGACGAGGAGGACCGCTTCGTCATCGCGCAGGCCAACGCCGCGCTCAACGACGACCTGCAGTTCACCGAGGCACGTGTGCTGGTCCGCCGTCGTGGGGGCGAGGTCGACTACGTCCTCCCGGCCGACGTGGACTACATGGACGTCTCGCCGCGCCAGATGGTGTCGGTCGCGACCGCCATGATCCCGTTCCTCGAGCACGACGACGCCAACCGTGCCCTCATGGGCGCGAACATGATGCGTCAGGCCGTTCCGCTGATCAAGTCGGAGGCCCCGCTCGTCGGCACCGGCATGGAGTACCGCTGCGCCACCGACGCCGGCGACGTGCTCAAGGCCGAGAAGGCCGGTGTGGTCCAGGAGCTGTCCGCGGACTACGTCACGGTCGCCAACGACGACGGCACGTACAACACGTACCGCCTGCACAAGTTCTCCCGCTCCAACCAGGGCACCTCGGTCAACCAGAAGGTCGTCGTCGACGAGGGCGACCGGGTGATCGAGGGCCAGGTTCTCGCCGACGGTCCCGCGACCGAAGACGGCGAGATGGCGCTGGGCAAGAACCTGCTCGTGGCGTTCATGCCGTGGGAGGGTCACAACTACGAGGACGCGATCATCCTGTCGCAGCGCCTCGTGCAGGACGACGTCCTCTCCTCGATCCACATCGAGGAGCACGAGGTCGACGCCCGTGACACCAAGCTCGGCCCCGAGGAGATCACCCGGGACATCCCGAACGTCTCCGAGGAGGTCCTCGCCGACCTCGACGAGCGCGGCATCATCCGCATCGGCGCCGAGGTCGTCGCCGGCGACATCCTGGTCGGCAAGGTCACGCCCAAGGGTGAGACCGAGCTGACTCCGGAGGAGCGCCTGCTCCGTGCGATCTTCGGTGAGAAGGCGCGTGAGGTCCGTGACACCTCGCTGAAGGTCCCGCACGGCGAGACCGGCAAGATCATCGGCGTCCGGGTCTTCGACCGCGAGGAGGGCGACGAGCTTCCTCCGGGCGTCAACCAGCTGGTCCGCGTCTACGTGGCCCAGAAGCGCAAGATCACCGATGGTGACAAGCTCGCCGGCCGTCACGGCAACAAGGGCGTCATCTCCAAGATCCTGCCGATCGAGGACATGCCGTTCCTGGAGGACGGCACCCCGGTCGACATCATCCTCAACCCGCTGGGTGTCCCGTCCCGAATGAACCCGGGACAGGTCCTGGAGATCCACCTCGGCTGGCTCGCCAGCCGCGGCTGGGACGTCTCCGGCCTCGCGGACGAGTGGGCGCAGCGCCTCCAGGCGATCGGCGCCGACCAGGTCGCCCCCGGCACCAACGTCGCCACCCCGGTGTTCGACGGTGCGCGTGAGGACGAGCTCGCGGGTCTGCTCCAGCACACCATCCCGAACCGCGACGGCGAGCGCATGGTGCTCCCGACCGGCAAGGCGCGACTGTTCGACGGCCGCTCCGGCGAGCCGTTCCCGGACCCGATCTCGGTCGGGTACATGTACATCCTCAAGCTCCACCACCTGGTCGACGACAAGCTGCACGCCCGGTCGACCGGTCCGTACTCGATGATCACCCAGCAGCCGCTGGGTGGTAAGGCCCAGTTCGGTGGTCAGCGCTTCGGTGAGATGGAGGTGTGGGCGCTGGAGGCTTATGGCGCCGCGTACGCCCTCCAGGAGCTGCTGACGATCAAGTCCGACGACGTCACCGGCCGCGTGAAGGTCTACGAGGCCATCGTCAAGGGCGAGAACATCCCTGAGCCCGGCATCCCCGAGTCCTTCAAGGTGCTCATCAAGGAGATGCAGTCCCTGTGCCTCAACGTGGAGGTGCTGTCCTCGGACGGCATGTCCATCGAGATGCGCGACACCGACGAGGACGTCTTCCGCGCTGCGGAGGAGCTCGGTATCGACCTGTCCCGGCGCGAGCCGAGCAGCGTCGAAGAGGTCTGACGGGAGTCCGGTGCGGGGACTCGGTGCATTCCGCTGAGTCCCCCGCCGGCCCCAGGACCCCCGTTTCAGACCCCAAGACTTACAACCCTGAGAGGGATTGACGCATAGTGCTCGACGTCAACTTCTTCGACGAGCTCCGGATCGGTCTGGCCACCGCTGACGACATCCGCCAGTGGAGCCACGGCGAGGTCAAGAAGCCGGAGACCATCAACTACCGCACCCTGAAGCCCGAGAAGGACGGCCTCTTCTGCGAGAAGATCTTCGGCCCTACCCGGGACTGGGAGTGCTACTGCGGCAAGTACAAGCGCGTCCGCTTCAAGGGCATCATCTGTGAGCGGTGTGGCGTCGAGGTCACCCGCGCCAAGGTGCGCCGTGAGCGGATGGGCCACATTGAGCTCGCCGCTCCCGTCACCCACATCTGGTACTTCAAGGGCGTCCCGTCGCGCCTCGGATACCTGCTCGACCTGGCGCCGAAGGACCTCGAGAAGGTCATCTACTTCGCCGCGTACATGATCACGTTCGTCGATGACGAGCGTCGTACGCGTGACCTGCCCTCGCTGGAGGCGCACGTCTCCGTCGAGCGTCAGCAGATCGAGAACCGTCGCGACTCCGACCTGGAGGCCCGCGCCAAGAAGCTCGAGACCGACCTGGCCGAGCTCGAGGCCGAGGGCGCCAAGGCCGACGTGCGCCGCAAGGTGCGCGAGGGCGCCGAGCGTGAGATGAAGCAGCTGCGCGACCGCGCGCAGCGCGAGATCGACCGTCTCGACGAGGTCTGGACCCGCTTCAAGAACCTCAAGGTCCAGGACCTGGAGGGCGACGAGCTCCTCTACCGCGAGCTGCGTGACCGCTTCGGCACGTACTTCGACGGCTCGATGGGCGCGGCGGCGCTGCAGAAGCGCCTGGAGTCCTTCGACCTGGAGGAGGAGGCCGAGCGCCTCCGCGAGATCATCCGTACCGGCAAGGGCCAGAAGAAGACCCGTGCGCTCAAGCGCCTCAAGGTCGTCTCCGCGTTCCTGCAGACCGCGAACAGCCCCAAGGGCATGGTTCTCGACTGCGTGCCGGTGATCCCGCCGGACCTGCGTCCGATGGTGCAGCTGGACGGTGGCCGCTTCGCGACCTCCGACCTGAACGACCTGTACCGCCGTGTGATCAACCGCAACAACCGTCTGAAGCGTCTGCTCGACCTCGGTGCCCCCGAGATCATCGTGAACAACGAGAAGCGGATGCTCCAGGAGGCGGTCGACGCCCTCTTCGACAACGGCCGTCGCGGTCGCCCGGTCACGGGCCCCGGCAACCGTCCGCTGAAGTCCCTCAGCGACATGCTGAAGGGCAAGCAGGGTCGATTCCGTCAGAACCTGCTCGGCAAGCGTGTGGACTACTCCGCGCGTTCCGTCATCGTCGTCGGTCCGCAGCTGAAGCTGCACCAGTGCGGTCTGCCGAAGGCCATGGCGCTGGAGCTCTTCAAGCCGTTCGTGATGAAGCGCCTGGTCGACCTGAACCACGCGCAGAACATCAAGAGCGCCAAGCGGATGGTCGAGCGCGGCCGCACGGTCGTGTACGACGTCCTCGAAGAGGTCATCGCCGAGCACCCGGTTCTGCTGAACCGTGCGCCCACGCTGCACCGCCTCGGCATCCAGGCCTTCGAGCCGCAGCTGGTCGAGGGCAAGGCCATCCAGATCCACCCGCTCGTCTGCACCGCGTTCAACGCGGACTTCGACGGTGACCAGATGGCCGTGCACCTGCCGCTCTCCGCGGAGGCGCAGGCCGAGGCCCGCATCCTGATGCTGTCCTCGAACAACATCCTCAAGCCGGCCGACGGCCGTCCGGTGACGATGCCGACCCAGGACATGGTCCTCGGTCTGTTCTTCCTCACCACCGACGGCGAGCTGCGGGACGTCAAGGGCGAGGGCCGCGCGTTCGGCTCCACGGCCGAGGCGATCATGGCCTTCGACGCCGGCGAGCTCGCGCTGCAGTCGGAGATCGACATCCGCTTCCCGATCGGCACCGTTCCGCCGCGCGGCTGGGTTCCCCCGGTCGCCGAGGAGGGTGAGCCGGAGTGGCAGCAGGGTGACAGCTTCCGTCTGAAGACCACGCTGGGCCGTGCGCTCTTCAACGAGCTGCTGCCCGAGGACTACCCGTTCGTCGACTACTCCGTCGGCAAGAAGCAGCTCTCCGAGATCGTCAACGACCTCGCCGAGCGGTACCCCAAGGTCATCGTGGCGGCGACGCTCGACAACCTGAAGGCGTCCGGCTTCTACTGGGCGACCCGTTCCGGCGTCACCGTGGCCATCTCCGACGTTGTCGTCCCCGAGGCGAAGAAGGAGATCGTCGCCCGCTGGGAGGCCGCGGACGAGAAGGTCCAGAAGCAGTACGAGCGCGGTCTGATCACCAAGGACGAGCGCACGCAGGAGCTCATCGGCATCTGGACCAACGCGACCAACGAGGTCGCCGAGGCGATGAACGAGAACTTCCCCAAGACGAACCCCATCTTCATGATGGTTGACTCGGGTGCCCGAGGAAACATGATGCAGATGCGGCAGATCGCCGGTATGCGTGGTCTGGTGTCGAACGCCAAGAACGAGACGATCCCGCGTCCCATCAAGGCGTCCTTCCGCGAGGGCCTGTCCGTGCTCGAGTACTTCATCTCGACGCACGGTGCCCGTAAGGGTCTCGCCGACACCGCCCTGCGTACCGCCGACTCGGGTTACCTGACCCGTCGTCTGGTGGACGTCTCGCAGGACGTGATCATCCGCGAGGAGGACTGCGGCACCGAGCGCGGTCTGAAGCTGCGGATCGCGGCCAAGGACGAGCTGGGTGTGCTCCGCAAGGCGGACGACGTCGAGACGTCCGTGTACGCGCGGATGCTGGCCGAGGACGTCGTCGTGGACGGCAAGGTCATCGCGCCGGCCAACGTGGACCTCGGTGACGTGCTCATCGACGCCCTCGTGGGCGCGGGCGTCGAGGAGGTCAAGACCCGTTCGGTCCTGACCTGTGAGTCCGCCGTCGGCACCTGTGCGTTCTGCTACGGCCGCTCGCTGGCCACCGGCAAGCTGGTCGACATCGGTGAGGCGGTCGGCATCATCGCCGCCCAGTCCATCGGTGAGCCCGGTACCCAGCTGACGATGCGTACCTTCCACACCGGTGGTGTGGCCGGTGACGACATCACCCAGGGTCTGCCGCGTGTCGTCGAGCTCTTCGAGGCCCGTCAGCCCAAGGGTGTCGCCCCGATCTCGGAGGCGGCCGGCCGCGTCCGCATCGAGGAGACCGAGAAGACCAAGAAGATCGTCGTCACCCCGGACGACGGCAGCGACGAGACGGCGTTCCCGATCTCGAAGCGTGCCCGTCTGCTGGTGGGCGAGGGCGACCACGTCGAGGTGGGCCAGAAGCTCACCGTGGGTGCCACCAACCCGCACGACGTGCTGCGCATCCTCGGCCAGCGCGCCGTCCAGGTCCACCTGGTCGGCGAGGTCCAGAAGGTCTACAACTCGCAGGGCGTGTCGATCCACGACAAGCACATCGAGATCATCATCCGGCAGATGCTGCGCCGCGTGACGATCATCGAGTCCGGCGACGCGGAGCTGCTGCCGGGCGAGCTCGTCGAGCGCTCGAAGTTCGAGACCGAGAACCGTCGTGTGGTCACCGAGGGCGGTCACCCCGCCTCCGGCCGTCCGCAGCTGATGGGTATCACCAAGGCCTCGCTGGCGACGGAGTCCTGGCTGTCGGCCGCCTCCTTCCAGGAGACGACCCGAGTCCTGACGGATGCGGCGATCAACGCCAAGTCCGACAGCCTCATCGGCCTCAAGGAGAACGTCATCATCGGTAAGCTCATCCCGGCCGGTACGGGTCTGTCCCGCTACCGCAACATCCGGGTCGAGCCGACCGAGGAGGCCAAGGCCGCGATGTACTCGGCCGTCGGCTACGACGACATCGACTACTCGCCGTTCGGCACCGGCTCCGGCCAGGCCGTTCCGCTGGAGGACTACGACTACGGTCCGTACAACCAGTAAGGCGTACGTCAGAACCGCAGGGCGGTCACCCCACTCGGGGTGGCCGCCCTGCGGCGTTGTGCGCACCGGCCGGGTCAGCGGGTGGCCAGCTCCCAGACCGCCAGCAGCACCCCGCCGCACGCCGTCAGCGCGGCGACCGAGGCCAGCGGCCAGCGGCCCCGCTCCAGGGCGTCGAGGCGGCTCTCCATGTCGGCGAGCTGCTTGTCGGTCTGGTCGCTGCGCTGGACCAGCAGCGCGAGGGAGCCGTCCACCCGGGCGAAGCCGGCCTCCAGGGTGCCGCGGAGCCGTTCCAGTTCGACGGCGACGGCGACGGGGTCGTTCGGATCAGCCTCGGTCACCGGCGTCTCCCGGGGTGCTCCGCAGCCAGGACGGCAGCAGGGTCTGGACGCCCGGGACGGCCATCACCCGGGTCAGCGCACCGGCGACGGCGAGCGCCCCGGCGACCCAGGGGAGGGTCGCCGGCAGGCCCGAGGCCTCGACGAGCGCGGGGAGCAGGACGGCGATGCCGGCGGCGGACTGGAGGACGGTGCGGGCGGTGCGCCTGGCGGCGTCGGACATGGGGGGCTCCTCATCTCACTTCGTGTACGGGACCTTGAGCGCGTTCCAGGAGGCGGCGCCCGGCCAGCCGTCGGCGTCGGAGCCGCGGAAGCCGAGCTTGTGCTGCCAGGCCGCGTACGAGGCCCGGTCGGCCTCGGTCCAGCGGGGGCCCGGGCCGACGCGGTAGCGGCCGCAGCCCTCGGCGATCAGCCGGCGGCCCATGGCCGTGACGACCGGCGAGCTGGGGCTGCCGCGGAAGAACGAGGCGCCGGGGAACGGGTGGTACCGCGGGGGCGCGGGCTGCTGTGGGGCCGGGGGACGCGGGTCGGCGGCGGCGCCGAGCCGCTTGTCGACGCGGTCGCGCAGGCCCGGCATGGCGAAGCCGCGCGGGTCGCTCTTCCAGTCGGACCACTCCAGGTGGCCGATGACCGACCGGGCGCCCCAGCCGTGGGCGCGGCAGAGCGCGGCCGACGCCCGTTCGATGGCGTCGAGCTGGGCGGCGGGCCAGGGGTCGGCGCCGTCGCCGAGGTTGACGCATTCGAAGCCGTAGAAGCGGGCGTTGCCGTCGACGGCGCCCGGGCTGCCCTGGTGCTCGCGCGGGGCGGGCGGCCGGTCGGCGTACGTCTCGCTGACCACGGCCCGCAGGACGGAGGGGTCGCCGCCGCCGGCGTGGTTGGCGCGGCCGCCGCCGACGAGGTGGACGGTGCCGTCCTTGGCGATGACGCCGTGGCAGAGCGGGCCGGGCAGGCCGGCGTAGCCGCGGTAGCAGAGCTCGACGGAGGAGGCGGTGCCGCTGGAGACGGTGTGGTGGATCATCACGCCGCTCACCGGGCCCCAGGCGCCGGCGTGGTTGCGGTGGTGGGTGCGCCAGCCGTCGTGCTCGACGACCCTGACGCCCTCGGCACGGAGCGCGGCGAGGAGCCGGTCCGGGGTGAGAGGAGTGGCCATGGGGGCTCCTTCCGGGAAGACACGAAGCCCCGCGCCGCGGGGAGGCGGCACGGGGCTTCGGTCGTGGTGCGGGGGTCGGCCGGTGGTCAGTCGCTGGTCGCGGCCGGTGTGGATTCGGAGGTGGATTCCTGCGGCGGGTCCCCGTCCGGGGCGGGCGGGGGCACGGGGGACGGGGGCGGTTCGCCCGGGGGGTGTTGCTCCGGGGGCGGTTCGTCGGCGGGGGCGGGGTAGGGGGGCGGGGCGGGCGGGAGCAGCAGCTCGCCGCCCGGCGGGCGGATCACGTCGTCGGCCTGGGACAACTCGACTCCTCTCTCAGGACTGGCGGCCCTCGGCGAAGAGCACCCCGACCGCCGCGGCGCCGGTGCCGCTGACCCGGCGGCCCTCGACGAAGAGGTTGCTCCAGCTGAAGGTGGGCTGCCCGTGCGGGGCGACGAGCGCCTCGGTGAACGACTGGCCGGTGGCGCTGACGTCGCCGCCGAGCTGCACCGTGCTGCCGTCGGCGGCCAGGTAGCGGACCCGCGCCTCCACCGTCGTACCGGTGTCGGCCTGGACCCACACGCCGACGGCGAGCCGCGGGTGCTGCAGGTACATGCCGCCCTGGAGCACCCGGGTCCACGACGCCGAGGTGACGGGAGTGGGGGACGGATACATCGGGATCGGGACGTACGGGCGGGCCAGGCCGCCGGTCTGGGTGTCGTCGGCGACGACGATGCTGCCGAAGCGGTCCCAGACCGACAGGAACTGGGTGTCCGGTCCGTAGATCCCGAACGCCAGGCTGCCGTCCTCGCGCCGCATCAGCACGCCCTGCTGCGGGGTGCCGTCGGCGTGCGCGCTGATCCCGCCGATGTGCAGCAGGGAGTTGCCGGCCTTGTCCTTCACCATGAGCCGGCCGCCGCCGGTGATGGTGACGTCGCCGCCGGAGATGGTGTTCAGCGCGGGCCGGGTGACGGCGGCGGTGGACAGCCGGTGCACCCGGCGCTGCAGTTCGCGGATGAGGTCCAGGAGGTCCTCGGGCAGGGCCGGCATCAGTGCGCCTCCAGGAAGAGTTCGGCGGTCTCCGGGCGGCCGCGCTGCGGCGGCGCGACCTTGACCCCGATCACCCGGTACCGGGCGTCGAGGCCCTGCGGATGCCACTCGTCGGTGATCCGCAGGCGTACCGTCCGGCCGAGCAGCATCGGCGGGACGGGGGCCCGGTCGTCGAGCCGGACGGTCACCTCGGGGATGACCACCGCGCCGCGGGACTCGGCGAGCTGGGCGGCGGCCAGGGCGTTCAGGGTCGCCACGGAGCTCACCGAGGAGTGGTCGGAGGCCAGGTCGATCCGCGGGAAGCCGCCGTCGATCAGGTCCTGGGCGACGTGCTCGGCGGAGATCGCCGGCCGGCTCTCCTGGCTCTGGTCGCTGTTGGCGCTGGCCCCGCGGGCCCGGGCGGTGGTGCCGCCGCGGGTGGCGTCCCGCGGGAAGGCGTAGCTGAGCACCGCGCCGGGGCGGTCCAGTACGAGGTCGGTGCTGCCGGTGAGCAGCTTCGGATGGCCGAGCCGCAGCCGCTTCACCCGCTGCCCGCCGACCGGGTCGCGGTAGACGGCGATGTGGTACTCGAAGCCGCCCTCCACCTCGGCCAGTTGACGGAACGCCTCGTCGACCGCGGTCTCGTCGCCGTCCCGCCACGAGGTGTCGCGCAGGATGCCCGAGGTCTCCGTGCCGGTGGTGACGCCGATGTCGCCGCCCGGGGTCCCCTGGATGTGGTCCCAGAGCTTGCGGGCGATGTCCAGCTGGTCCTGGGCGGCGTAGTACAGGTCCTTGCGGATGCGCCGGCGGGCCGCGTACGAGTCGAACGTCGCCGCCTGCAGGGCGAGCGTGAGCACGCCTTTGTCGTCGGCCTGCAGTGTGGAGGTCCACAGGATGCCGCCCCACCACAGGTCGCCGCCGCGCTCCAGGTAGACCGCGGTGCGCCCGTCCTCGATGCGGCGGACGCGCTCGGCGAGCGCCGCGTCGGGGACCGGGATGCTGCCGGTCAGGGAGCCGGGGCGGCCGATGTAGTCGTCGAGGGAGACGTCCCGCAGCGGGAGCACGTCGATGGGCCGGTCGGTGCGCAGATCGCAGAAGAGCACCCGGTACGGGCTGGCGGCGCCGCTCATGCCGCGGCCTCGTACGTGGCGGAGCCGACGAGGTAGTACCCGGATGCCCAGGTGTACGGGCTCAGCGAGTCGACCAGGCCGGTGTTGCCGACCGCCGTCGCGTCCACCCGGCCGGAGCTGATCTCCAGTTCGAAATGGGAGGGGGTGGTGATGCGGATCCGGGCCGCGAGGCGGGAGTTGGTGGTGCCGCCGAGTTCGGCGAAGCCGATGCCGTGGGTCAGGCCGGCGGCCTGGACGGGCAGCGAGAAGCGCCAGTTGTCGCCGGTGCCGCCGCCCCCGAACGCGGTCGTGGCACCGAAGTGGATCCGGAAGTTGAGGTGCACGGTGGGGCCGTGCTGCACGTACTTGGCCTCGACGAGCGCGTTGCCGTACGACGGGGTGTTGGCGCCGCTGGACGTGGTCCACACCGGGGTGTACCCGCGCCAGACCGGAACGGGCGGGTACTCGGTCCAGGCGGTGCCGTTCCAGCGTTCCAGCCGGCTGCCGTTGTCCCGGTACTGGCCGGTGTAGAGGCCGTCGAAGCCGCCGGACGGCACGATGCCGCCGAGCGCGGCGGTGGCGTACCGCTTGTTGCCGACGGCGGTGGCCCAGTCGATGCCGCCGTTGCCGGCGGAGGCGCCGGCGCGTACGGAGACGTTGTAGAGCGGGAGCGCGGAGGCGGGCAGGGCCGGTTCCTGGGGGGTGGCCGAGGCCTGGCCCTTGATGATCCGCACCAGGGCGCGGGTAGCCCCGCTGCCGTCGTGGGCGTGGTCCTCGACGTCCAGGACGATCCGGTCGATGCGGGCGTACGCGGGGTCGCCGTCCTCGATCGTCAGGGTCTCGGGTTCGGACACGGCCACCAGGTACGGGCCCTGCTGGGCGCTGCCCTGGACGACGGCCCGGCCGGCGCCGACGGTGCACCGCATCGCCGAGACGCCGGTGAGCTGGAGCCCGCCGGGCACGACGCCCTGACGCGCGGTCAGCTCGCCGTTGGGGGTGAGGAGGGTCGAGCCGGCCAGCCGGGTGTCCTCGCGGGTCTGTCCGGTGGGAAGCAGCCATGCGCTGCGGACGGTCATGAGGACTCCTTTCAGGCGGCGAACGCGGCCCAGGCGACCGGGACGCTGGACCAGGTCGCGGACGGGCCGAAGCCGAAGAGGGTGCAGCCGGTGGCGGTGATGTTGATGACCCGGACGTTCCAGCTCGCGGTGGCGGCGATGCCGGAGTTGATGTTGGCGAAGACCCGGGGCGCGGCGGCGAAGGGCGTGGCGAAGTTGAACGTCCAGGTGAAGCTGGTGGAGCTGGTGAACGTCAGCGGGACGGTGCCGCTCTCGCCGTAGTGCGCCTTGTGGGTGCGGATCAGCAGGTCGTCGTCGGTCTTCAGCTGGTTCGGGCCGTAGCGGTACAGGTTGGTGTCGGTGATGGACGTGCCTCCCGGGCCCCAGTAGATGCCGCCGTCGCCGTTGACGAACATCCGGGAGTTGGTCTCGCCGGGCTGGCGCACGGACAGCGCGTTGTCGCCCGGGCCGCGGTAGATGCGCAGGATGCCGTCGGTGGCGAGGTTCTTCGTGCCGTCGCGGTACAGGCGGGCGTCGCCGAGCTGGAGCTGGCCGTTGTTGCCGAGCCGCAGGATCGGCTCCCATTCGGTGCCGCTCCAGCGCTCCAGGACGCCGTTCGCGTCCCGGTACTGGCCGACGTGGCCGCCGTCGAAGCCGGTCGCCCAGCCGGGCGGGACGATGCCGCCGAGGGCCGCGGTGTAGCGGCGGCGGTCGGCGACGGCGGCGCCCCAGTCGAGGCCGCCGGCGCCGGCGCTCGCGCCGGCCGGGACGGTCACCTCGTACAGCTTCTCGCTGTTGGCGGGGGACAGCGGCGCCTGCGGGGTGGCGGAGGGCGCGCCGACGATGATCTCGACCTCGCCGCGGTAGAGCTGGGAGCCGTCGTGGACGTGGTCGCGGACGCGCACCACGACCGCGTCGATCCGGCTGTGCGTGGCGTCGCCCGGGGCGAACGTCAGCTGCACGTCGGCGTCGAGGGTGACGGCGTAGCCGCCCTGGGTGGCGGCGTTCGCGCCCTGGATCCACAGCCGGCCCGGGTACAGCGTGGCCTGCATCGCGGAGGTCCCGGTGAGCCCGAGGCCGCCGGGTATGCAGCCGCCGCGGGTGGTGAGCGGACCGGCCGGGGCCATGCCCGCCGAGGCGGCGAGGCGGTGGTCCTCCGGGGTCATTCCGTCGGTGAGCCGACCCACACGTACGGTCATGGTCTGTACTCCTCAGAGGTGCGCCGAGCGCCAGCTCAGCTGTGCGGAGGCCGCCGAAGTGCCTTCGGGGGCGCGGAAGTCGATCCGGTTCTCGCCGGGCAGCAGGACGAACGACTGCTCGGGGCTGCTGCCGGGCAGGGCGGTGTAGAGGCGCGAGGCGCGGTCGTCCAGGAGGACGGTGCCCTCGACGGTGTCGACGACGAGCCGGTCGCCGGCCGCGAGCGCGAGGTTGTACTCCAGGGCGCGGCCGGTCGTGTGGTTGACCAGCCGGGGGCGGGTCACCGGTCCGGTGAACACCACACGCGGGGAGGTGGCGGCGCTGCCGCCGTTGACGGCGACGCCGGAGCCGGTGGCGGCGGGGGCGCCGTAGTCGAGCGGATAGTCCAGCGGGTAGCGCAGCCCGCTGCCGTACTGCGGCAGCGACAGCGACAGCAGTTCCTCGCGCAGCGCGTAGCGGTGCGGGTCGGTGGCCGTCCACTGGACGGTGGCCCGGGCGGCGCCGCCGGTGACGAAGCCGCGGTCGGTGGGCAGCGCGCGCTGGGTGATCCGGGCGCGTACGGCGGTGGTGCGTCCGTGCATCCGGACCGCGAGCCACTGTTCGGCGTCCTCGGCGTGCGTGGCGCGCACGAAGGCGTCGAGCAGTTCGCCGGCCGCCGCGGGGCCGGCGCCCGGCAGCAGCCAGACGCCGGCGGTGACGGTACGGGGCTGGGCCCAGCGGGCGCCGGGCCAGGCGCCGTGGCCGGTGGGCCGGGCGGCGTCGGCGGAGTCCAGGCCGGGCAGATCGGCCCAGCCGGTGACGCCCTGGCGGTCGATCTCGTACGGGGTGCCGGGGCCGAGCAGCAGTCCGGCCCACTGGATCTGGCCGTCGCGGTCGATCAGTGAGCCGGGGGAGGAAGCGAGGTCGGTGATGGTCATGGCCGCCTCACAGCAGCCCGGCCGGGGCGGGCCGGCCGCGGCGTGGATTCATGGTCGTACCCCTTCGTGGTGTGGGCGGTCGGGTCACCATTCGGCGCTGCGCCAGCGGGCCGTCACCGTCGCGCCCGGTCCGGACCGGTCCGGTCGGAACGCCAGTTCGGAGCGGCCGGGGGCGAAGGCGAACAGTTCCTCGGGGCTGCTGTCGGGCGCCGCGGTGTGGCGGCGCGAGGCGGTGCCGTTGAGGGTGACGGTGCCGGCGGCGGTGTCGACGACGAGTTCGTCGTCCGGGCCGAGGTCGATCAGATAGCGCAGCCGCCGTCCGGTGGATCGTTCGGTCACGGTCGGGTTGCCGCAGGGGCCGTGGAAGACGATCAACGGCTGGGTGGGCGCGGAGCCGTCGTTGTCCGCCGGCACGTCGCCGGTCACGGCCGGCTGCCCCCAGTCCAGCGGCCAGGTCAGCGGCCAGACGAGGCCGGTCTCCGGCTGCGGCGGGCCGGTCCGCGCGGACTGCTCGGCCGACTCGTACCGGCGCGGGTCGGCGGCCAGCCACTGCACCGCCGCGCGCACCGGTCCGCCGGTGAGCAGCTGGCGGTCCGCGGGGATCACCCGCTGGACGACGCGGGCGCGGACCAGCAGGGTCTCGCCGTGCATCCGGACCGCGAGCCACTGCTCCCGGTCCTGCAGGGCGAGGGCGCGCCGCAGGGTGCGCAGGGTGTCCAGCGGGTCCGCGCCGGGGCCGGGCAGCAGCCACAGCGTGCCGGCGACGCGGCGGGGCCGGGCGTACTGGGCGCCGGTCCAGGCGCCGTGGCCGGTGGGCCGGTCGGCGTCGGTGGAGTCGGCCTCGGGCAGGTCCTCCCAGCCGGTCAGGCCCTGGCGGTCGATCGCGTACGGGGTGCCGGGGCCGAGCAGCAGTCCGGCCCACTGGATCTGGCCGTCGCGGTCGATCAGCGAGCCGGGGGAGGCGTCGTTCCGGTCGGGGGTCAGGGTCTCGGCCATGGGCCGTCACCTCCTGTCATGCCGTCACCTCCTGTCATGAGGCGCGGGCGAGGAACAGCAGGTCCTCGGCGACGCCGTGCGCGGTGCTGCCCGGGCGTTCGCGGAAGGTGTCCACGACGATCCGGCGCGGGGCGGGCCGGGTGTGCCGGCCCGGCTCGGCGGCGCGCAGCTCCGGGACGCTGCCGAGCGGGACGATCGCGCCGGGGCGGGTGCCGGACGGCGTGACGACGCCGCCCTCCGCGAGCATGGGGATCTTCGGGATGTTCACCCCGAACTTCTTGCCGAAGAAGCTGAAGCTGAGGCTGTTGAGACCGTCGATGACCCAGTTGGCGAAGGCGATCAGCCCTTCGAGCGGGGCCTTCATCACGCCGACGACGGCCTGCAGCCCGGTCCGGACGAACTCGCCCATGCCGCGCAGGGTGTCGCCGGTGGCGTTCCTGACCCGGGTGAAGCCCTCGGGGATCCGGCGGGTGAGCCAGTCGAGCACCGGTTTCACCGCGTTTCTCAGCCCGTCCCAGCTGCGCCGGACGATCCCGCCGAGCGCGCGGCCCGGCGCGGTGACGCCGTCGCGGACGGCGGGGAAGCCCCGGTCCACTACGGCGCCGATGCCCCTGACCACGCCGGTGACGACGGTCAGGACGGCCTGGAAGGACGCCGAGACCACGCTTCCGTACGCCCGGACGACCGGGCCGAGGAACTTCCCGATGGTCACGAACACCTTGAGGACCTGATCGAAGACCTGCTTCATGATCCGCTGCCCGGTCTCGGAGTTGAGCGCCGGCTCCAGCAGGTACCCGATGACCGGCACCAGCAGTCCGAGGACGAAGCCCAGCGGGTTGGCCCGCATGGCGACGTTCACCGCGGTCATCGCCCCGGCCGCCACGGTGAGCGCGCCGCCGAGCGGGCCGAGGAGCGCGGCGACGCCGAGGCCGGCCTTGCCGAGCAGGTCGGTCACGGAGACGAACTCGCCCGCGAACGAGACCAGTTCGCCGAGCGCCCGGCCGGACGTACGGGTCCGGGCGGCACCGGTGCGCAGCCCGCCCGCGGCCGTACCGGCGTCCCGCCCGGCCTTGGCGAGCGAGCGGTCGGCGGCCGAGGCGCGCTCCTTGGCCTGGCGCACCGCCGGAGCGGCGCCGCCCGCGCCGGCCTTGACGCGCCCGACGGCGCCGGCCGCCTGCTTCACCCCGCCGCCCACGGACCGCAGCGCGCGGCCGACCTGGCCGGCGGTGCCGCGGAAGTCCCGCAGGGCTTGGGCGAGTCCGGCGAGCGGGTCGAGCGTCGCCCCGATCGCGGCGGTGCTCATCCGCGGGCCTTCGCCAGGAACATCAGCGCCCGCGCCGTGTCCCGTGCGTCGCCGGACGGGGCGGCGTAGTAGTGCTCGATGTGGAAGGCCGCGCCGGCGGGGGCGGCGGCCGTGGCGGCGGTCTGCGCCCGCGCGCGCATCGCGGTGTGCCGCAGCAGACGGTTCAGCTTGGACAGCGGCAGTACGGCCTCGGCCTCGCCGGCCTCCGCGATGATCGCCGGCACGCCGCCGGCGCGGGGCGCGACGAGACCGCCCTGGGCGAGCAGCGGGATGCGCGGCAGGCTGACCCCGAAGGACTTCCCGCCGACGAGCGGGACCCAGCCGGGGATGGACACCCGGATGCCGTTGAGCTTGCCGATCGCCGAGTTGATCATTCCGATGACGGCGTTGATCGGGCCCTTCACCGCGCTCTTGACGGAGTCGAAGGCGCGCGAGGCGATGTCCTTGAGACCGCCCCAGATGCTGGACAGCTTGTCCTTGACGGCGCTGAAGGCGCGCGGGACGACGTTCCGGATCCAGTCGACGACCGGGGTGATGATCCGTTTGACGCCGTTCCAGACGCCGGAGATCACCGACTTGATCGCGTTCATCACCGTGGTGATGACCTTCTTCCAGGCGTTGAAGTAGGTCGTGATCACCTTGGCGACGGCCTGGACGACGACGGAGACGGCTTTCTTGATGCCGTCCCAGACCTTCTTGATCAGGTCCCCGGCCGCCTTCATGATCGGCCCGACGGCCTTCATGACGCTGCTGATGACCGCCTTGACGGCGTCGAAGGCGGTCTTGAGGACCTTCTGCATGGTCTTGGAGCGGGTGGCCATCTCGACCACCTTCTCGATGAGCGGCATGAACAGTTCCATGAGCCGGGCGATGAAGTTGCCCTTCATGGACTTGTTGAGGCCGTTCATTCCCTTGGACGCGTTGTCCGCGCCCTGCTTGAACCGGCCGATCTGCGTGCCGCCGGACGCGCCGGTCCGGCCGGCCTTGGCGAGCGACTTGTCCGCGCGGTCGGCGGCGGTCTTGAGGTTGTTCAGTTCACGGGTGGACCCCTGGGCGGCGGACCGGAGCTGGGTCAGTCCGCTCTGCCCGCTGCGGGCTCCGTTCCCGATGCCCTGGGCCGCGCGGGCCGAGGCGTCCGCCTGGGCCTTGAACTGTTTCAGCGAGCCAGAGGCACGTGCGGCTGCCGAGGCGAGCGACATGGCGACTCCTTGGACGGGGGGCGGGCGGGGCGGCTAGGCGAAGGCGGTGGCGAGCTCGTTGACGGCGCTGCGCAGGACGCGGACGTCGGCGGCCACGC
Organism: Streptomyces sp. NPDC048604; assembly: GCF_043199435.1. Lineage (NCBI taxonomy): Bacteria > Bacillati > Actinomycetota > Actinomycetes > Kitasatosporales > Streptomycetaceae > Streptomyces > Streptomyces sp. NPDC048604. The sequence continues at coordinate 300,077 of NZ_JBICVX010000005.1, read as the reverse complement.
CCCTGACCGTGGGGCCGTTGCCGTGGGTGCTGTCGAGGCCGCGCGCGTGCGGGGTCTGCGGCCGGGCGGTCTGGCCCACGGTCCTGAGAGCGTTCTTGATCTTCTCGACGTCCGCCTTGACGGCGGCGAGTTCTTGCTTCGCCGCCTCCTTCGCCGCGCGCTCCGCCTTCTGCTCGCTGTTCTCGATCTTCTTCTGGAGCTTGTCGATCAGCTTCTTGGTCCACTTGAACTCGCGGGTGGCGCCGAGGATCGTGATGCCCTTCTCGTCGACCTTGAACAGCGAGATGCCGATGGTCAGGGCCGCGAGGCTCGCGGTGAGCGCGGTCGCGGTGCCCGACGCCCAGGCGGCGGTGCCACTGAGCTTCGAGACGGTGCCGCTCAGGTTGTTCACCGTCACGCTCACGTCGTTGACGGTCTTGCTGTACCGGTTGACCGTGAAGCTCTGGTCGTTCTGCGTCCTGCTGATCTGGTTGACGGTCTCCGAGAGCCGGTTGACGGTCCTGGAGGTGTCGCTGGTGGACGACTTGTTCGTGCTCTTCGCGGCGTCCTCGAGCTGCTGGACCGCGGTGTCGAGCTGGACGAGGCTCCGCGTCTTCGGGGGCGGGGGGCCGGGCGGTCCGGGGGGCGGAGGGGCGTTCTTGGCCATCCGGGTCTCCTGGGCTGTGGGCTGGGTGGGGTGTGCGCCGGACGCGGGCCGTCAGGAGAAGAAGCGGCCGAGTTCGGCCGTGTCCGGCAGGGCCGGCTCCGGGTCCTCGGACGGCTCTCCGGCGCCGGGCGCTTCCCGGTCGCCCGGGCGCGGTACCGGGGCGGGCTGCTCCGGGGGTTCGTCGTCCTCGTCGGTGTGGACGCTGGCGAACATCCAGTTCGCCGCCGCCAGATGGTCGACCGCGGCGGCCAGCAGATAGTCGGTGACCGACCACTCCGCCGTCTCGGCGTCCTGCTGCCGGGCGATCGCGCTGTCCCGCGGCATGTGCTTGACCAGCACCGCGAGCCGGCGCGAGGAGAGCCGGCCGCGGTGCCAGTCCAGCAGGTCCACGCCGTAGTGCCGGAGCAGGTCGGCTTCCAGAGCCTCGGCGTGTTCGGCTACGAACGCGTCGAGGCTCAGCCTTCCCCCAGGCCGAGCCCGGTCTCCTTGCCGTACGCCTCCAGGATCGCGGCGATGTCCTGCATCGTGACGTCGTGCCGCTCGAAGCGGGCGAACTGCTCCCCGCCCATCAGCAGGCTCAGCAGACCGTCCACGTCGTTGTCGTCGAGCCGGCGCAGCGCCGTGGCGGTGGCGCGGGTCAGCTCGGTGGGCAGCTCGAAGGTGTCACCGTCGAGCTCGAAGGACCAGGTGCGGCCGAGCGCCTCCATGCGCTGGGCGCGGGCGGCGTTCACGTCGAAGGCAGCCATGCATGTACTCCGTCTTCTGTGGGTGTCGCGGGGAACGCGGGGAAGGGGGGAGGCCCGGGCGGGGCCGGCCGGGCGTGCGCCGGCCCCGCCCGGGGGCGTCACGCGGCGTAGGCCGGGTCCTTCATCACGAAGGTGGCCAGCGGCTTGCCGTCACCGCCGGACAGGGCGGTGAAGGTGACGCCGAGCATCGCCGCGGACTTGCGGGCCAGCTTCAGGTCGTCGGTGGCCGTGACCTGGCCGCGCGGGATGACGAAGCGGTACACGACGTCCTTGCCGTCCTTGAACTCCAGGCCGAGCGCGCGCTCGTCGAAGCTCGGGCCGTCCGGGACGTCGAACTTGTACACGCCGGGATTGGCGACGGTGTCGGAGGTGATGTCCGTCTTGCTGCCGCCGATGAAGAACGGCAGCGTCTCCTCGTTGAACTGCAGCATCGAGAACTTCAGCGTGAGGTCGCGGTCGGCGTAGACGAACCGCGCCGGGCTGATGGACTGCCAGGTCTCGACCGGGTCGAGCTTGTCCTTCTTGGCGAAGGTGACGCCGTCCGAGGAGGTGTAGCCGAGGTCCGTCCAGCCCGCCCAGTCGGTGGCGGGGGTGGAGGAGAAGGTCGTCGGGAGGGTCGCGCCGACCGGCGCGACCAGGACACGGCCGGTTCCGGCGACGCGGATCTCGGACGAGTTGTTGCCTGCCATGCAGTGCTCCTTGGGTGTGCCCGTGGAAGGGGGTGTGGGTGGTGCCGGTTCGCCGCGGGTACGGCGAAGGCCCCGCCCGGAAGGGGCGGGGCCTGCTCTGGGGTGTGCGCCGGACGCGGGGCGTCAGGCGGTGTGCAGCGAGAGCCGCAGGACGACGAGGTAGCGGTTGGCCGCGGTGTAGACGTAGTCGGGGAGCCAGCGCGGGCCGTCGGCCTCGGTGACGTCGGTGATGACGGTGTCGCCGAAGACCGTGCCGGCGGCGCGCAGCAGTACGGACCGGGCCGCGTTGGCCAGGGTGTGGGCGGACGGCTTGTCGGGGCCGTAGACCTCGAGTTCGATCAGCGGCTGGTCGAGATGGAGGTCGTCGATCCAGGCGCCGCCGCGGCGGGAGACGATCACGGCCCGCTGGGTGCCGTCGAAACCGGCCGGCGGGGTCTCGTCCACGATCGCGCCCGCCAGCTCCGGCCGGTCGTCGAGGAGGTCCACGACGATGGCCTCCACATCGGGGAACGTGCTCGGAGGCGTGGTCATGCGGGGCATCACTCCTGTTCGTGCGGGGGCGGACGACGGCGGCGGAGCGGTGCCCGGGAGGGATGGGGGCACAGCTCCGCCGCTGCATCCATTGTGATTGAGATCGTGCGAGCGCGCAACTAGTTCGCGCGCGGTCGCGCTGAGTGGGGTGTGTTCAGAGTGGTGTCGTGTGCGTGCGGGGCGTTACTCTCGGGACTTCGAACTTCGAACAGAAATTCGAAAAGGTCGGTGAGGTGGATGGCGGCCCGTTGTGCGACGGACGCGGAACGGCAGGTGCAGGTGGTCAGCGGTGCCGGCAGTGCGCAGGAACGGCTGACCGACGTGGTCGCGGCGGTCGTCGAGGTGGCCGCGGAGGCGGGGGAGTCCGGGGCGTACACCGCCGAGGTCGCGCGGGCGCTCGTCGCCGTGGTGGGCAAGGCGGGGGCGCGGATCGCCGTGGAGGCGGAGATCCGGGGCTTCGGCGCCGGCTGGCAGGAGGCCGTCCGCCACACGGGCGCGGCCCGGCCGGAGGCCGGCCCCGGGGACGCCCAGGTGCTGCCCATCCGCCCGGAGGACGACCCCGATGCGTGACGCCGGTATGGGCGGGCGAAGGGGGAGGCGTGCGCGTACGGGGAGGGGCGGGCCCGCGTACGGGGCAGGCGCGCGCGTACGCGAAAGAGGCGGGCGCCCCCGGGGGGGGGCCCCCGGGGGGGGTCCCGCGGGTGGGGGGGGGCGCGGGGGGCGGGGGGGGGGTGGGGGGGGGGGCGGCCCCGGGCGGGGGCCGGGGGCCGGCGTCCGCTAACGCGCGGCCCCCCCGGGGGGGGGGCCCGCCTCTCCTGCCGTCGCGTCATCCCGCGGGCGTCATCCCGCGTCCGTTGTCCTCGCCCGGCCGGCGCCGGGCCGCGCGCTCCGCGGCGAAGACGTCCTCGAGCCGGTAGAGCAGGGCCCGGCCCCGGCGGCCCGCCGGGGCGAGGTGGCCGAGCTGGACCCACTTGCGGATCGTGGCGGGCACGACGCCGGCCTCGCTCGCGGCCAGCTCGCCGTTGATCAGCGTGTCGGCGGCGATCACCGGCCCACCTCCGCGGTGCGGGCGTCGGCGGTCTCGTCCATCGCGGCGTCGATCTCGGTGCGCTCCGCCCCCGCCGCGCCCGTCAGCTCCGCCCACTCCGCCTCGTGCCAGACGTGCCGGTACGCCGGGTCCGCGGCGCAGTCGCACTCCGCGTCGCCGCAGCGGCAGGCCGGGTTCACGCACAGCACCGCCCGGCGCGCCGGGAAGGCCCGCAGCGACACCGAGTCGCACCACGGGCAGCGCCCGCGCACCCGGACCATCGACTCCGGGTCGCCGAGGATCCGGGCGCACCGCCGCGCCATCCGGCGCGCCTCGTCCCGTACGTGGGCGGCGAGCACCGGGTCCCCGGCGACCCCGTCCAGGAGCCCGGCGAGGCGGACCAGCCGCTGGGGCACCCGGGCGTGCCGCGGGCGGCCGAGCCCGAGCCGGTCGTGCACGGCCTCGTCCAGTTCGACGACACCGTCAGTGATGTCCCGTACGGCGTCGGAGACGTGCAGCCGCAGCGGTGCCGCGGAGTGGCCGGGGACCGCGAGACCGTGCCGCTGCTCCATGAGCAGCGCGTCCCGGCGCTCGTCCCGGTGTTCGTCCCGCTGCCGCCGCGCGGCCTCGGCGGAGGGGGCGGGGGAGGCGGTGGCGGGCGAGGCGGCGGCGGAGCGGCGGCCGGGGGCCAGTTCGTCCAGCAGTTCGGGGAACTGCTTCAGCAGCGCCTCGATCCAGAGCGCGGCGTCCCGGACGTCGCGTCCGGAGTGGGACCGAGCCGTCGGAGGGATGGGTGCGGGCGTGACCATGGTGCCTCCCCAAGGCGGTGGTACGGGTGCGTAGCCGTGCGTTCCGGGGCCGGGCGCGGGCGCGGGGCGGGGGCGCATACGGCGCACGGGCTGGTGTATCGGGCAGTCGGGCGTAGGCGGCATACGTCGGACGTGTCCGGCCGTCTGCGGCGAGGGAGGAGGCCCTCCAGCCCGCAGCGTGCGCGGCCGCAACGCTCGCGTCACCCGGCGTCCCGGTGCTGCCCCCGGCCCGTGGCCGGGCGGCCGTTGCGCCACAGCCGGCCGCCGCTGACGCCGTCGAACCAGCTCTCCGCCGGGGCCACGGTCTCCTCGCAGCGGCGGGCCACGGGGCACCGCCGGCAGGCCATCAGCGCAGGCAGGGCCTCGGACTCGCGGCGGGCGAAGACGACCTGCGGGGGCAGGCCGAGACACGCGGCGGCGGCCCGCCAGCCGAGGAACTCCAGGACCTCGGACAACGGCGGGACTGGTGCGGCGGGCATACGGCACTCCTGTCTCGGCCGACCGTGCGGCACGGAAGGGACTGTTGCGTATCCGCACACTTCCACGTTGCGTGCTCGCTCGCAACAAACTTCCCGCAGGGTCTGCCCGAAGTCTTCACCGTGCGCGCGCAGGAGCACGTAATTCCTTGCGCGCAAGCGCGATAAGCTGGCCGCCGCTTCGGAGGGAGGCGACACATCACCATGAACGCCAGTGATCTGGACCAGTTCGCCACCTGGATCGAGGACCTGATCCGTCGGCGCGGGTTCGACATCGACAGCCCGCGCGGCGGCGGGAAGTCCCGCCTCGCCGACGAGGCAGGCGTCCACCGCGCCGCCATCACCCGGCTCCTGCAGCGGCAGAGCATGCCGGACCTGGAGACCACCCGGCGCCTCGCCCACGTCCTCGACGTACCGGTCCGCGACATGCTGATCCGCTCGGGCCGGCTCACCGAGGACGACCTTCCGCTGCCGGAGGCCGCCGAGGGCGCGCCGTCGGGCGCCGGAGCGCGCCGGCTGACCCTGGAGGAGGCCGCCGAGGGGCTCGGCGTCCCGGCCGACCAGTGGGAGCTGTTCATCAAGGTCGCCGGCCAGTTCCTGCCCGAGGCCCCGGCCCGCCGCAGACCCGCCGCCCAGGACTGAACGCCCGGCCCGGCGGGGCCCGCGTCCGCCTTGCGACCCTCGCGTCCCCTTCGCCCCCGGAAATCCGCCCCCAGTAAGCTGTCTCGGCCTGTCCCCCCAAAGACCACGCAGGCCGTGCCCCCCTCACGTACCGCACACTCACGGGCCCTCCGGCGACGGAGGCGTCGCGGGAGTGTGCCGTCGAGCCATGGCGGGGGTGGCCAGCGATGGGACGCGAGAGAGAAGGGCGGATGGCCGAGAGCGGCGACGAGCGCTCCCGGCCTTCCCACGACGACGCCGAGGACCGCCCCCGGCCTCCCCGCGACACCGCTGACCGCTCCCGGCCTCCCCGCGACAGCAGCGACCGCCCCCGGCCTCCCCGCAAGGGCGACGACGCCCCCCGCCCTCCCCGCGACGCCGGCGACCGCCCCCGGCCTCCCCGTCCCGCCGACACGCCCCCGTCGCCCCCCGGCGACCTCGCGGGCCTGCTCGCCCTTCTCGGCGGGCTGCTCGACGGCCGGGCGCCCGAGGACGTCGCGATCCTGCTCCGCGAGGAGCTCGAACGCCGCGAGTTCGCCGCGTACGCCCACGGCTGGCGCGACGCGGCCGCCCACTTCGCCGCCGAGGAGGCGGCCCGTACGGAGCGGCCGTCCGACCGCACCCCCGGACAGGGCGCGGTGATCCCCTTCCCCCGGGGCCGCCGCCCGGCGCGCCCCGACCGGCCACCGCGGCCCGCGGAGCCCGAACCGGAGGCGCCCGAACCGGCGGGCCGGGACGAGCCCTCCGGCGGCGCGGCGTTACCTCCCGCGCGCCCCGCTTTCGCCCCCAAGAGCCGCAGTTCCAAGGTCCCCACGATTCCGCGGCTCGACGCCCCCCGGCGGCCCCGGCGCGCTCCCGACGGCGAGACCCCTTGACGCAGCGGCGACCGCTCGCCCCGGTGCGTGGTCATTTGTTTTGACCGCAGTCCATGCGCTAGGTACGCTCAGACCTTGTGCCTGGGGTGTGCCTGGGCTCTTGTGCGTGTCATCTGCCGCACGGAGCCCGATCTACGGCCACCGCAATCCGCGCCTTCTCCGTTCTCGGTGAAGATCCGACGGGTTCGACACACCCGACCGCGTGGGTCGGCAACGTTCCAGGTTAGCTTTATACGGCACACAGAAACCGGAGAAGTAGTGCCTACGATCCAGCAGCTGGTCCGGAAGGGCCGGCAGGACAAGGTCGAGAAGAACAAGACGCCCGCCCTCGAGGGTTCGCCCCAGCGTCGCGGCGTCTGCACGCGTGTGTTCACGACCACCCCGAAGAAGCCGAACTCGGCCCTCCGTAAGGTCGCGCGTGTGCGTCTGACCTCGGGTATCGAGGTCACGGCCTACATCCCGGGTGAGGGACACAACCTGCAGGAGCACTCCATCGTGCTCGTGCGTGGTGGCCGTGTGAAGGACCTGCCGGGTGTTCGCTACAAGATCATCCGCGGCTCCCTTGACACCCAGGGCGTCAAGAACCGCAAGCAGGCCCGCAGCCGCTACGGCGCCAAGAAGGAGAAGTAAGAATGCCTCGTAAGGGCCCCGCCCCGAAGCGCCCGGTCATCATCGACCCGGTCTACGGTTCTCCTCTTGTCACCTCGCTGATCAACAAGATCCTGCTCAACGGCAAGCGTTCCACTGCCGAGCGGATCGTGTACGGCGCCATGGAAGGTCTTCGCGACAAGACCGGCCAGGACCCGGTCATCACGCTGAAGCGCGCCCTCGAGAACGTCAAGCCGTCTCTCGAGGTCAAGTCCCGCCGTGTCGGTGGCGCCACCTACCAGGTGCCGATCGAGGTCAAGCCCGGTCGCGCCTCCACCCTCGCGCTGCGCTGGCTGGTCGGCTACTCCCGCGCCCGTCGCGAGAAGACCATGACCGAGCGCCTCATGAACGAGCTGCTGGACGCCTCGAACGGCCTCGGCGCTTCGGTCAAGAAGCGTGAGGACACGCACAAGATGGCCGAGTCCAACAAGGCCTTCGCGCACTACCGCTGGTAGTCGCAACCCACATCGAGACCGAGAGAAGACTGAGCCGATATGGCTACCACTTCGCTTGACCTTGCCAAGGTGCGCAACATCGGCATCATGGCTCACATCGACGCGGGCAAGACGACCACCACCGAGCGGATCCTGTTCTACACCGGTGTCTCGTACAAGATCGGTGAAGTCCACGACGGCGCTGCCACGATGGACTGGATGGAGCAGGAGCAGGAGCGCGGCATCACGATCACGTCCGCCGCGACGACCTGCCACTGGCCGCTCGAGGACGTCGACCACACGATCAACATCATCGACACGCCGGGCCACGTCGACTTCACCGTCGAGGTGGAGCGTTCGCTGCGCGTGCTCGACGGTGCTGTCACCGTGTTCGACGGCGTGGCGGGCGTCGAGCCGCAGTCCGAGACCGTGTGGCGGCAGGCGGACCGTTACGGCGTTCCGCGTATCTGCTTCGTCAACAAGCTCGACCGCACCGGCGCCGAGTTCTTCCGCTGCGTGGAGATGATCAGCGACCGCCTGGGTGCGACGCCGATCGTCATGCAGCTCCCGATCGGTGCCGAGGCCGACTTCCAGGGCGTCGTCGACCTCGTCCGCATGAAGGCCCTCGTGTGGTCCGCCGAGGCCACCAAGGGCGAGATGTACGACGTCGTCGACATCCCGGCCTCCCACGCCGAGCTGGCCGAGGAGTACCGCGGCAAGCTCGTCGAGGCCGTCGCCGAGAACGACGAAGAGATCATGGAGCTCTTCCTCGAGGGCGTCGAGCCCACCGAGGAGCAGCTGTACGCGGCCGTGCGCCGCATCACGATCGCTTCCGGCAAGTCCGCGGACACCACGGTCACCCCGGTGTTCTGTGGCACCGCGTTCAAGAACAAGGGCGTCCAGCCCCTGCTCGACGCGGTCGTGCGCTACCTCCCCTCGCCCCTCGACGTCGAGGCCATCGAAGGCCACGACGTGAAGGACCCCGAGGTCGTCGTCAAGCGCAAGCCGTCCGAGGACGAGCCGCTGTCGGCCCTCGCGTTCAAGATCATGAGCGACCCGCACCTGGGCAAGCTCACCTTCGTCCGCGTGTACTCCGGCCGCCTCGAGTCCGGTTCTTCTGTCCTGAACTCCGTGAAGGGCAAGAAGGAGCGCATCGGCAAGATCTACCGCATGCACGCGAACAAGCGTGAGGAGATCGACGCGGTGGGCGCCGGCGACATCATCGCCGTGATGGGTCTCAAGCAGACCACCACCGGTGAGACGCTCTGTGACGACAAGAACCCGGTGATCCTGGAGTCCATGGACTTCCCGGCCCCGGTCATCCAGGTCGCCATCGAGCCGAAGTCCAAGGGCGACCAGGAGAAGCTGGGTGTCGCCATCCAGCGTCTCGCGGAGGAGGACCCCTCCTTCCAGGTCCACTCGGACGAGGAGACCGGCCAGACCATCATCGGCGGCATGGGCGAGCTGCACCTCGAGGTGCTGGTCGACCGTATGCGCCGTGAGTTCAAGGTCGAGGCCAACGTCGGCAAGCCGCAGGTCGCCTACCGCGAGACGATCCGCAAGGCCGTCGAGCGCGTGGACTTCACGCACAAGAAGCAGACCGGTGGTACGGGTCAGTTCGCCAAGGTCCAGATCGGCATCGAGCCGATCGAGGGCGGCGAGTCCTCGTACGAGTTCGTGAACAAGGTCACCGGTGGCCGCATCCCGAAGGAGTACATCCCTTCGGTCGACGCGGGCGCGCAGGAGGCCATGCAGTTCGGCATCCTCGCCGGTTACGAGATGACCGGCGTCCGCGTGATCCTTCACGACGGTGCGTACCACGAGGTCGACTCCTCCGAGCTCGCCTTCAAGATCGCCGGCTCGCAGGCCTTCAAGGAGGCCGCGCGCAAGGCTTCGCCCGTGCTCCTCGAGCCGATGATGGCCGTCGAGGTCACCACGCCCGAGGACTACATGGGTGAGGTCATCGGCGACATCAACTCCCGCCGTGGCCAGATCCAGGCCATGGAGGAGCGTCACGGTGCCCGCATCGTGAAGGGCCTCGTGCCCCTGTCGGAGATGTTCGGCTACGTCGGAGACCTCCGCAGCAAGACCTCGGGTCGCGCAAGCTACTCGATGCAGTTCGACTCCTACGCCGAGGTTCCGCGGAACGTCGCCGAGGAGATCATCGCGAAGGCCAAGGGCGAGTAACGCACTGCGTTCCACGCTTTAGGCTTGACCCGACCGCCGGGGTGACGACCCCGAACCCGGAGCACCGGACCCCGGCGGCCGGCATCCCAGCAAAGATCACCTGGCGCCGATGAGTAAGGCGTACAGAACCACTCCCCAGGAGGACCCCAGTGGCGAAGGCGAAGTTCGAGCGGACTAAGCCGCACGTCAACATCGGCACCATCGGTCACATCGACCACGGTAAGACGACCCTCACGGCCGCCATTACCAAGGTGCTGCACGACAAGTACCCGGACCTGAACGAGGCCTCGGCCTTCGACCAGATCGACAAGGCTCCTGAGGAGCGTCAGCGCGGTATCACGATCTCCATCGCGCACGTCGAGTACCAGACGGAGTCGCGTCACTACGCGCACGTCGACTGCCCGGGTCACGCGGACTACATCAAGAACATGATCACCGGTGCCGCGCAGATGGACGGCGCCATCCTCGTGGTCGCCGCCACCGACGGCCCGATGCCGCAGACCAAGGAGCACGTGCTCCTGGCCCGCCAGGTCGGCGTTCCGTACATCGTCGTCGCCCTGAACAAGGCCGACATGGTGGACGACGAGGAGATCCTGGAGCTCGTCGAGCTCGAGGTCCGTGAGCTCCTCTCCGAGTACGAGTTCCCGGGCGACGACCTGCCGGTCGTCAAGGTCTCCGCTCTGAAGGCGCTCGAGGGCGACCCGGAGTGGGCCGAGTCGGTCCTCAACCTGATGAACGCCGTCGACGAGGCCATCCCGCAGCCGGAGCGCGACGTCGACAAGCCGTTCCTCATGCCGATCGAGGACGTCTTCACGATCACCGGTCGCGGCACGGTCGTCACCGGCCGTATCGAGCGTGGTGTCCTGAAGGTCAACGAGACCGTCGACATCATCGGCATCAAGACCGAGAAGACCACCACCACGGTCACCGGCATCGAGATGTTCCGCAAGCTGCTCGACGAGGGCCAGGCCGGTGAGAACGTCGGTCTGCTCCTCCGTGGCATCAAGCGCGAGGACGTCGAGCGCGGCCAGGTCATCATCAAGCCGGGCTCGGTCACGCCGCACACCAACTTCGAGGCCCAGGCCTACATCCTGTCGAAGGACGAGGGTGGCCGTCACACCCCGTTCTTCAACAACTACCGCCCGCAGTTCTACTTCCGTACCACGGACGTGACCGGCGTCGTGACCCTCCCCGAGGGCACCGAGATGGTCATGCCGGGCGACAACACCGCCATGAGCGTTGAGCTGATCCAGCCCATCGCCATGGAGGAGGGCCTCAAGTTCGCCATCCGTGAGGGTGGCCGGACCGTCGGCGCCGGCCAGGTCGTCTCCATCACGAAGTAATTCGTGGTGTGACCTGGTAGCTCGCTGAGCTCCTACGCAAGGGCCCCGCACCGAGAGGTGCGGGGCCCTTCGCGTTGTCCGGCACCGGCCGCCGCGCCGCCGCAGCGGCTGCGGTCGCGCCGGCCGCCGAGGTCAGCCCGTGGTGGGGTGCTCCGGCCGCCAGGTCCAGGGGTGCGCGTCCGCCCCGAGGCCGACCGCGAGCGCCCCGCGGGAGGTCAGGCGCAGGGCCGCGTTGCCGACCGGGACGACGCCCTGCGTACGGGTGTGCAGCGCGTCGCCGCGGCGCAGCTGGAGCCGGCCGCGCAGATCCCGCCCGAGCAGCACGGTCCCGCCGGCGTCTGCGGCCGCGGCGACCGCGCCGTACCCGTTGAAGGCGGCGCTGCGCGGTGTCCCGCCGGCGGCCGGCGTCCTCAGCAGCTGCGCGGCGGCCGGGCCCCGGAAGTACACGTCCACGGCGGCGGCCGTGGCGACGGCGGCCACCGGATCGCCGGCCACGGGCAGCGCCTTGTCCTCGCGCCCGTCCACCCAGTGCCGTATCTCGGCGCGCCCCGCGGCGAACAGGTGCACCCGCCCTCGCGCGTCCACGAGGGCCTGCAGCCCGTCCTGGACCTCCGCGTCGCCGGGCAGCACCCGCCAGCGCTCCCAGGAGCCGTCGGCCCGCCGGACCCGCGTGGACACGCCCTTGTCGGCGTTGCGCACGAAGAGGTGGACGCGGCCGTCCGGCGCGGCGACCGTGACCGGGACGCCGATACGGCGGCCGCGGTCGTCGCCGCGCTCCGGGCCGTCGAGGCCCTTCCAGGCGAGGAACGGGCCGCCGGGGGAGCGCTGCTCCAGGACGACCAGCTCACGGTGGTTGGGGCCGCCGTGCCCGCCGAGGGCGGAGAACCGCAGCGCGAACAGCAGCAGGCGGCCGTCCGCGAGCGTCGCCGACCCCAGGGCGGGGGCGAGCGGCCCGCCGCCGAGGTCCTCCGGTTCGGCCCACAGCCCGCTGCCCGGCGCGGTCTCGCGCCAGCGCACCGCGCGCAGCCCGAGCACGCCGTACGCGGTGAGCCGCCCGTCCTTGCCGGTGACGACGACCGGCCCCTGGTCGGGGTGGCGGTGGTGGGTCGCCCGGACCCACCCCTTGACGTTCTTCAGCGGCCGGTCGCCGCCCACGCTGTAGTCGCCGCAGCCGGAGGCGTTGCCGCACTGCCAGGAGGCGTCGCCGCCGTACGGGACGAGATGGGCGGCCTTCTCCTTGAGCACCGCGGAGGGGAGGTTCTTGGGCCAGTGCCGGTTGTAGTACCCGCGGAACGCGGTCGCGGCGAAGGCCGGGACCACGCCGCCGGCCTCGCTGGCCTCGGCGACCCGGCGGATCATCGCGGCCCAGCTGAAGGAGGCGACGGCGGTGTGGTCGCCGTGGTCGGAGTAGCCGGGCTGCTCGCTGTCGAACTTCCGCTTCTTCTCGTCGCTGTGCTGCATGTCCGGATCCGGGTCCAGGGTGTGGATCACGGTCGGCCGGTACGTCTCCATCAGCCCGGCGAGCACGTCGACGAGCTGGTCGAAGTCGTAGGTCGAGGACTTGGCGACGGGGGAGTCGGCGGAGATGACGGTACGCAGCTCCAGCGCGCGGTCGCTCCACAGCGCGGGCAGCGCCATCCAGCGGCGGGGCGTGTGCATGGGCAGGTTGAGGAAGACCAGCTCGACCCGGCGGGCCCCGTTGGCGAGCCGGTTGACCTCGGCGGTGCGGCCGCCGCGGAGCGCGACCACGCTCTTCTGCCAGGCCGTGAACCGGCCGAGCCCGATGGCCTCGGCGTAGGACTGGCGCAGTCCCTGGTGGCGGGCGGAGGAGTACGCGGGCCGGTCGGCGGGCGTGTCGGTGCGCCCCTGCCCGGGGACGTGGTTCTTCCCGTCGTGCTCGCCCGCGGTGACGTACACGCAGACCAGGGGCACGCCCGCGTCGAGCATGCGCTGTCCGTCGGGGTTCATGAAGTACAGGTCGTCGTCCGGATGCGCGGCGATCTGCATCAGCTGCGCGCGGCGCGCCCCGGCGATGGCAAGGCCGGGTGCGGGATCGGCCGCGCGGGCCTTGCGCCGCGGGGGCGCGGGCACCGAGCACCCGGTGAGCGCGCCGGCCGCGGCCAGCGAGAGGGCGGCGGCGGAGGCGAGGACGCCGCGGCGGCGCAGGGCGGCGGGGGCTCCCGCGCGGGCCGGCTCCGGCCCGCGCTCCGGGCCGGATATGTGCTCGGGTATGCCTGCGCGCACTGGGCTGCTCCGTCCGCTTCCCCCGCAGCGGTCCGGCGCGTGCTGCCCCCCGTACTGCGTACTGAATGACCTCGGTGGTTGCGGCAGGGCCCGGTCGTGGCCCGCTGCCGCGACTGACTAGACGGCCGTGGGCGGCGCAGGGTTGCCCGGAGGGGCGGGTTTCGCGGCGTGGCGTACGTCTCCCGTGCCGAGCGCCACGCTCGCCCTGACCTGCATCGGCTCGTCGCCGCGGCGGGCGAGCAGCACCAGTTCGGCGACCCGGGCCGTCATCGGCGCGAGCAGCGCCTCGGCCTCGCGGACCAGCGGGTGCGGGTCCGGGGCGCGGCCCAGCGAGAGATGCGGTGTGAAGCCGTGCGAGCTGCCGCCGCACAGCGGGAAGCGCAGCTCGAGGGAGTCCCGCAGCCGGGCCCAGGGCTCGGGGCCGGCGGCGGCCGGGTCCAGCCAGACGGTGGCGTCCTCGCGGTGCCCGAACCAGTGGACGCCGGCCAGGCGGGCGGTGAACGGCGGGGTCTCCGCGACGGCGGCCGCGACCAGCGGCAGCGCCCGGCCGAACTGCCCCTCCGGCACGAAGCCGAAGAGCACGTTCACATGCGGCGGCCAGCGCCGGATCTGCCGGTCGTGGGTCCGGCGGATGTGCTGGATCGGCGGCCACAGCTCCTCGGGCGGCAGCCAGGCGACGGCGGTGCGGCCGACCGGCGGGACGGCGAGGAGGTCGGGGTCGGGATCCGGCCCCACGAGTCCGTCGACCGCCTCGCCGAGCCGGTCGACGCCGGAGGCCCGGTCCCAGACGACCCGCCCGTCCGCCTCGAAGAACACCACCCGGTGCCAGGGAATCTCCCCGCCGGGTACGAAGTCCTCCAGCGCGACCCGTACGGGCCCGGCCCCCCGCTCCGCGATCCCCATGACGAACCGCCCGGGATCGAACCGCGGGTCCCACACCACCCGGTGGTAGATCTCGTCACTGGTGCGCACGCCGAACACCTGCCCTGCCTCACCACCAGCGTGGGCCCCTCAGGGCCGGGGCACCAGGCAGAACGGATGCCCGGCCGGGTCCGTCAGGACGCGCCAGCGGTCCGGTTCGGGCTGGTGGTCCGGCCTGCCCGCGCCCAGCTCCAGGAGCCGGGTCTCCGCGGCGTCCAGGTCGTCGGCCTCCCAGCAGATGTGCAGCTGCTGGGGGACGAGCTGGTCGGGCCAGGTGGGGGGCCGGTATCCGTCGACGCGCTGGAAGCCGAGGAAGAGCTTCCCGAAGCCGCCGAGCCCGGCGAACTCGTCGTCCGACTCGGGGTGCGGCGGCAGCCCGGTGGCGTCCCGGTAGAACGCCATCAGCGCCATGGGGTCGGCGCAGTCGAGGGTGATCGCGGACAGGGTCATCGGCGGGGCCATGGCGTCTCCCGGGGGTGATGATCACGGACGCGGCCCAGGAAACCCGTTCCCTGTCCGCCCGGCACCTGCTTTTCGCCGCAGTGCGTGGCCGTGTGTACCCCTGGGTGACGTGGGGTACAGTCTTCGCCCCGATTGGCGGGGGCGAGGCCCTGTATGGCAGACTGTCGGGGTTGCTCGGTTGAGTGCCGATGCTGCGCGCCTCCCGCCGGGAGGACCGGAAGCGAGTCCCACAGTACTCGTCGCTCCTTGTCAGGAGCGGACGTACGGGAATCTTTCGGGAAGCGTCAGCGGGGTGCCGACCAGGCGCCCGGTGGGTGTCCGCCCCCGGTCCGCGGGTCATGGGCCCGTACCCCCTTGGTTGGGAAATCCTTCGGGACTTCTTCGTAGAGGGAGTGCGACACGCCCGACCGCGTGGGTCGGAGGAGGGGTCTTCAGATCCCCCGGGTTCCAGAGCGTTAAACGAGACAAAGGACTACTGAGTAGCCATGGCGGGACAGAAGATCCGCATCCGGCTCAAGGCCTACGACCACGAGGTCATCGACTCCTCGGCGAAGAAGATCGTCGAGACGGTGACCCGTACTGGTGCGTCGGTCGCGGGCCCGGTGCCGCTGCCCACTGAGAAGAACGTGTACTGCGTCATCAAGTCGCCGCACAAGTACAAGGACTCGCGCGAGCACTTCGAGATGCGCACGCACAAGCGCCTGATCGACATTCTCGACCCGACGCCGAAGACCGTTGACTCCCTGATGCGACTCGACCTCCCGGCCGGTGTCGACATCGAGATCAAGCTCTGAAGGCCGGTGATCTGAGAATGGCTAAGCAGATCAAGGGCATCCTGGGCGAGAAGCTCGGCATGACGCAGGTCTGGGACGAGAACAACCGCGTTGTTCCCGTGACCGTCGTCAAGGCCGGTCCGAACGTTGTGACCCAGGTCCGTACGAACGACGTCGACGGCTACGAGTCCGTCCAGATCGCGTTCGGCGAGATCGACCCGCGCAAGGTGAACAAGCCCCTCAAGGGCCACTTCGCGAAGGCCGACGTCACCCCCCGTCGCCACCTCGTCGAGATCCGTACCGCTGACGCCAGCGAGTACACCCTCGGCCAGGAGATCACCGCTGAGGTGTTCGAGGCCGGCATCAAGGTCGACGTGACCGGCAAGAGCAAGGGCAAGGGCTTCGCCGGTGTCATGAAGCGCCACAACTTCCGTGGTGGCAAGGCCTCCCACGGTGCCCACCGCGTGCACCGCAAGCCCGGTTCGATCGGTGGCTGCGCCACCCCGGGCCGCGTCTTCAAGGGCATGCGCATGGCCGGCCGCATGGGCAACGAGCGCGTGACCACCCAGAACCTGACCGTTCACGCCGTTGACGCGGAGAAGGGCCTGCTCCTGATCAAGGGTGCGGTTCCTGGTCCGAACGGCGGCCTCGTCCTGGTCCGCACCGCGGCCAAGGGGGCCTGAGGATATGAGCACCATTGACATTCTGTCGCCCTCCGGCGACAAGACCGGGACCGTCGAGCTCCCGGCCGAGATCTTCGAGGCCAAGGTCAGCATCCCGCTGATCCACCAGGTCGTCGTCGCGCAGCTGGCCGCCGCCCGTCAGGGCACGCACAAGGTCAAGTCGCGTGGCGAGGTCCGCGGTGGTGGCCGCAAGCCGTACCGCCAGAAGGGCACCGGCCGCGCCCGTCAGGGTTCGACCCGCGCCCCGCAGTTCGCCGGTGGTGGCGTCGTGCACGGTCCCGTGCCGCGTGACTACTCGCAGCGGACCCCGAAGAAGATGAAGGCCGCCGCTCTGCGTGGCGCCCTCTCCGACCGGGCGACCCACTCCCGCATCCACGTCGTCACCGGCGTGGTCGAGGGTGGCATCTCCACCAAGGCCGCCAAGACGCTGTTCGGCAAGATCTCGGAGCGCAAGAACGTGCTCCTGGTCGCCGAGCGCTCCGACGAGGCCGCGTGGCTGTCCGCCCGCAACCTGCCCCAGGTGCACATCCTGGAGCCGGGCCAGCTGAACACGTACGACGTGATGCGATCCGACGACGTGGTCTTCACCCAGGCCGCCCTCGAGTCCTTCGTGTCTGGCCCCAAGGCCGTTGAGACCGAAGGGAGCGAGGCCTGATGTCCGAGGCCACGATCACCAGCAAGACCTTCACGGACCCGCGCGACGTCCTCGTCAAGCCGGTTGTCTCCGAGAAGAGCTACGCGCTGCTCGACGAGAACAAGTACACGTTCATCGTCGCGCCCGGCGCCAACAAGACCCAGATCAAGCAGGCCGTCGAGGCGGTCTTCTCGGTCAAGGTCACCGGGGTCAACACGATCAACCGTCAGGGCAAGCGCAAGCGCACCAAGACCGGTTTCGGCAAGCGCAAGGACACCAAGCGCGCCATCGTGACCCTCGCCGAGGGCAACCGTATCGACATCTTCGGCGGTCCGACCGCCTAAGGGCGGTCTGGATCGTCCGGAATCGGACGAGGACTGAGAAATGGGAATCCGCAAGTACAAGCCGACTACGCCGGGCCGTCGTGGCTCCTCCGTAGCCGACTTCGTCGAGATCACGCGGTCCACGCCGGAGAAGTCGCTGGTCCGCCCCCTGCACAGCAAGGGCGGCCGTAACAACACCGGTCGTGTGACCGTCCGTCACCAGGGCGGTGGCCACAAGCGCGCCTACCGCGTGATCGACTTCCGTCGTCACGACAAGGACGGCGTGCCGGCCAAGGTCGCGCACATCGAGTACGACCCCAACCGCACCGCGCGCATCGCGCTGCTGCACTACGCCGACGGCGAGAAGCGCTACATCATCGCGCCGCGCGGTCTGCAGCAGGGCGACCGGATTGAGAACGGCCCTGGCGCCGACATCAAGCCGGGCAACAACCTCGCGCTCCGCAACATCCCGGTCGGTACCACGATCCACGCGATCGAGCTCCGTCCCGGCGGTGGCGCCAAGTTCGCCCGTTCCGCGGGTGCCTCGGTGCAGCTGCTCGCGAAGGAGGGCACGATGGCCCACCTTCGTATGCCTTCCGGTGAGATCCGCCTGGTCGACGCGCGCTGCCGCGCGACCGTCGGTGAGGTCGGCAACGCCGAGCAGTCGAACATCAACTGGGGCAAGGCCGGCCGTATGCGGTGGAAGGGCGTTCGCCCGACCGTCCGTGGTGTCGCGATGAACCCGGTCGACCACCCGCACGGTGGTGGCGAGGGCAAGACCAGCGGTGGTCGCCACCCGGTCTCCCCGTGGGGCAAGAAGGAAATGCGTACTCGCGACCGTAACAAGGCCAGCGACAAGTACATCGTCCGCCGCCGCAAGACGAACAAGAAGCGCTAGGAGCGGGTTTAGATGCCGCGCAGTCTCAAGAAGGGGCCCTTCGTCGACGACCACCTCATCAAGAAGGTGGACGCCCAGAACGAAGCCGGCACCAAGAACGTCATCAAGACCTGGTCCCGTCGCTCCATGATCGTGCCGGCCATGCTCGGCCACACGCTCGCGGTGCACAACGGCAAGACCCACATCCCGGTGTTCGTCACCGAGTCGATGGTTGGTCACAAGCTCGGCGAGTTCTCGCCGACGCGCACCTTCCGGGGTCACGTCAAGGAAGACCGGAAGTCGAAGCGCCGCTAGTAGCGGATCGCATTCAGACACGTAAGTAACTGAGAGGGACAACCATGGAAGCCAGGGCCCAGGCGCGGTACATCCGCGTCACGCCCATGAAGGCCCGCCGCGTGGTGGACCTGATCCGTGGCATGGACGCCACGGAGGCTCAGGCTGTTCTGCGATTCGCTCCGCAGGCAGCCTCTGTGCCGGTCGGCAAGGTGCTCGACAGCGCCATTGCCAACGCCGCGCACAACTACGACCACACGGACGCCTCCTCGCTGGTCATCAGCGAGGCGTACGTCGACGAGGGCCCGACCCTGAAGCGGTTCCGTCCGCGTGCCCAGGGCCGTGCCTACCGGATCCGCAAGCGGACCAGCCACATCACCGTGGTCGTCAGCAGCAAGGAAGGAACCCGGTAATGGGCCAGAAGGTAAACCCGCACGGGTTCCGGCTCGGCATCACCACCGACTTCAAGTCGCGTTGGTACGCCGACAAGCTGTACAAGGACTACGTCAAGGAAGACGTCGCCATCCGTCGGATGCTGACGTCCGGCATGGAGCGCGCCGGCATCTCGAAGGTTGAGATCGAGCGCACCCGTGACCGTGTCCGCGTGGACATCCACACCGCTCGCCCGGGCATCGTCATCGGCCGCCGCGGCGCCGAGGCCGACAAGATCCGTGGCCAGCTGGAGAAGCTGACCGGCAAGCAGGTCCAGCTGAACATCCTCGAGGTCAAGAACCCCGAGGTCGACGCTCAGCTCGTGGCCCAGGCCGTGGCCGAGCAGCTGTCCTCCCGCGTCTCCTTCCGTCGGGCCATGCGCAAGAGCATGCAGTCCGCCATGAAGGCCGGCGCCAAGGGCATCAAGATCCAGTGTGGCGGCCGTCTCGGCGGCGCCGAGATGTCCCGCTCGGAGTTCTACCGCGAGGGTCGTGTGCCGCTGCACACGCTGCGCGCGAACGTCGAGTACGGCTTCTTCGAGGCCAAGACGACCTTCGGCCGCATCGGCGTGAAGGTCTGGATCTACAAGGGCGACGTCAAGAACATCGCCGAGGTCCGCGCCGAGAACGCTGCTGCCCGTGCGGGCAACCGCCCGGCCCGTGGCGGCGCTGACCGTCCGGCCGGCCGCGGTGGCCGCGGTGGCGAGCGTGGCGGTCGCGGTCGCAAGCCGCAGCAGGCTCAGGCTGCCGAGGCCCCCAAGGCCGACGCTCCCGCCGCTCCGGCTGCTGAGAGCACCGGAACGGAGGCCTGACCGAAATGCTGATCCCCCGTAGGGTCAAGCACCGCAAGCAGCACCACCCGAAGCGCAGCGGTATGTCCAAGGGTGGCACGCAGGTTGCGTTCGGCGAGTACGGCATTCAGGCCCTCACCCCGGCCTACGTGACCAACCGCCAGATCGAGGCCGCTCGTATCGCGATGACCCGCCACATCAAGCGTGGCGGCAAGGTCTGGATCAACATCTACCCGGACCGTCCCCTCACCAAGAAGCCGGCCGAGACCCGCATGGGTTCCGGTAAGGGTTCCCCGGAGTGGTGGATCGCGAACGTCAAGCCCGGTCGGGTGATGTTCGAGCTGTCCTTCCCGAACGAGAAGATCGCACGTGAGGCTCTGACTCGCGCGGCCCACAAGCTGCCGATGAAGTGCCGGATCGTCAAGCGCGAGGCAGGTGAAGCGTGATGTCGGCCGGTACCAAGGCGTCCGAGCTGCGCGAGCTGGGCAACGAGGAGCTTGTTGCGAAGCTCCGCGAGGCCAAGGAAGAGCTGTTCAACCTCCGCTTCCAGGCGGCGACGGGCCAGCTCGAGAACCACGGCCGTCTGAAGGCGGTCCGTAAGGACATCGCCCGGATCTACACCCTCATGCGCGAGCGTGAGCTCGGCATCGAGACGGTGGAGAACGCCTGATGAGCGAGAGCAACGTGACTGAGAACAAGACCGAGCGCGGTTTCCGCAAGACCCGTGAGGGTCTGGTCGTCAGCGACAAGATGGACAAGACCGTCGTCGTCGCCGTCGAGGACCGCGTGAAGCACGCCCTGTACGGCAAGGTCATCCGCCGTACGAACAAGCTCAAGGCGCACGACGAGCAGAACGCCGCGGGTGTCGGCGACCGTGTCCTCATCATGGAGACCCGGCCGCTGTCCGCCACGAAGCGCTGGCGCATCGTCGAGATCCTCGAGAAGGCCAAGTAATCCCTCCTAGGGGGACCCCCTAGGAACAGTTCCGCCAGGCTCGGCCGGGGCCTCCTCGTGAAGCCCCGGCCGGGAACCGGCAGACAAATCAGGAGATAGACGTGATCCAGCAGGAGTCGCGGCTTCGCGTCGCCGACAACACTGGTGCCAAGGAGATCCTTTGCATCCGTGTTCTCGGTGGCTCGGGCCGCCGCTACGCGGGCATCGGTGACGTCATCGTCGCCACCGTCAAGGACGCGATCCCCGGTGGCAACGTGAAGAAGGGTGACGTCGTCAAGGCGGTCATCGTTCGCACCGTCAAGGAGCGCCGCCGCCAGGACGGCTCGTACATCCGCTTTGACGAGAACGCCGCTGTCATTCTCAAGAACGACGGCGACCCTCGCGGCACCCGCATCTTCGGCCCGGTCGGCCGTGAGCTGCGCGAGAAGAAGTTCATGAAGATCATCTCGCTCGCGCCGGAGGTGCTGTAAGCATGAAGATCAAGAAGGGCGACCTGGTCCAGGTCATCACCGGCAAGGACAAGGGCAAGCAGGGCAAGGTCATTGCCGCTTTCCCGCGCGACGAGCGTGTCCTGGTCGAGGGTGTCAACCGGGTCAAGAAGCACACGAAGGCCGGTCCCTCGCAGGCCGGCGGCATCGTGACCACCGAGGCCCCGATCCACGTGAGCAACGTTCAGCTCGTCGTGGAGAAGGACGGCAAGAAGGTCGTCACGCGTGTCGGTTACCGCTTCGACGACGAGGGCAACAAGGTTCGCGTTGCCAAGCGGACGGGTGAGGACATCTGATGGCTACCACCACCACTCCGCGTCTCAAGACGAAGTACCGCGAGGAGATCGCGGGCAAGCTGCGTGACGAGTTCAAGTACGAGAACGTCATGCAGATCCCCGGCCTCGTCAAGATCGTGGTCAACATGGGTGTCGGCGACGCCGCCCGGGACTCGAAGCTCATGGACGGTGCCGTCCGTGACCTGACCACGATCACCGGTCAGAAGCCGGCCATCACCAAGGCCCGCAAGTCCATCGCGCAGTTCAAGCTGCGTGAGGGTCAGCCGATCGGTGCCCACGTCACGCTCCGTGGCGACCGCATGTGGGAGTTCCTGGACCGCACCCTGTCGCTCGCGCTGCCGCGCATCCGCGACTTCCGTGGTCTGTCCCCCAAGCAGTTCGACGGCCGTGGCAACTACACCTTCGGTCTCACGGAGCAGGTCATGTTCCACGAGATCGACCAGGACAAGATCGACCGCGTCCGGGGTATGGACATCACCGTGGTCACCACGGCGACCAACGACGAAGAGGGCCGTGCCCTTCTGCGTCACCTCGGCTTCCCGTTCAAGGAGGCGTAAGCGAGATGGCGAAGAAGGCTCTCATCGCGAAGGCTGCCCGCAAGCCCAAGTTCGGTGTGCGTGCGTACACCCGCTGCCAGCGCTGCGGTCGCCCCCACTCCGTGTACCGCAAGTTCGGCCTCTGCCGCGTGTGCCTTCGTGAGATGGCTCACCGTGGCGAGCTGCCGGGCGTGACCAAGAGCTCCTGGTAAGCACCTACTGCCCTTTGGGCGTAGGGGTTACCCGGATCTCTCGGTAGGCATAGGGGCCGGCGGAGGCCCTTCCTCACATGCCGTAGGCTTGTGGGGTTGGGCGTCCGCCGCCCGTACGACTTACTACGCCGTAGGTCCCCCGCACCGCACCCGCCCCGTCTCGGATCGGGGAGAGGGATGGTGCACCAGGAAACCCCGGCGAGAGAGGCCGAAGGCCAATTCATGACCATGACTGATCCGATCGCAGACATGCTCACGCGTCTGCGTAACGCGAACTCGGCGTACCACGACTCCGTGACGATGCCGCACAGCAAGATCAAGTCCCACATCGCGGAAATCCTCCAGCAGGAGGGCTTCATCACCGGCTGGAAGGTCGAGGACGCCGAGGTCGGCAAGAACCTCGTCGTCGACCTCAAGTTCGGTCCGAACCGTGAGCGCTCCATCGCGGGCATCAAGCGGATCTCGAAGCCGGGCCTCCGGGTTTACGCGAAGTCCACCAACCTGCCGAAGGTTCTCGGCGGTCTCGGCGTGGCGATCATCTCCACGTCCCACGGCCTCCTGACCGGCCAGCAGGCTCAGAAGAAGGGCGTGGGTGGGGAAGTCCTCGCCTACGTCTGGTAGTCGGGAACGGAGGAAAAGCCAATGTCGCGTATCGGCAAGCTCCCCATCACGGTTCCCGCCGGCGTGGACGTCACCATCGAGGGCCGCACGGTCACGGTGAAGGGTTCCAAGGGCACCCTGATCCACACCGTCGCCGCGCCGATCGAGATCGTCAAGGGCGAGGGCGACGTTCTGAACGTCACCCGTCCGAACGATGAGCGTCAGAACAAGGCCCTGCACGGCCTGTCCCGCACGCTGGTGGCCAACATGATCACCGGCGTGACCACGGGTTACGTGAAGAAGCTCGAGATCAGCGGTGTCGGTTACCGCGTCGCCGCGAAGGGCTCCAACCTGGAGTTCCAGCTCGGCTACAGCCACTCGATCCTGGTGGAGGCGCCCGAGGGCATCTCCTTCAAGGTCGAGACGCCGACCAAGTTCTCGGTCGAGGGCATCGACAAGCAGAAGGTCGGCGAGGTCGCCGCGAACATCCGCAAGCTGCGGAAGCCCGACCCGTACAAGGCCAAGGGCGTCAAGTACGAGGGCGAAGTCATCCGCCGCAAGGTCGGAAAGGCTGGTAAGTAAGCCATGGCATACGGTGTGAAGATCGCCAAGGGCGACGCTTACAAGCGCGCTGCCAAGGCGCGCCGTCACCTCCGCATCCGCAAGAGCGTGTCGGGTACGTCGGAGCGTCCGCGCCTCGTCGTGACGCGTTCCAACCGCGGTATCACCGCTCAGGTCATCGACGACCTCAAGGGTCACACCCTTGCGTCGGCGTCGCACCTGGACGCGTCGGTCCGTGGTGGCGAGGGTGACAAGTCCGCGCAGGCCAAGCAGGTCGGTGCCCTGGTCGCTGAGCGCGCCAAGGCCGCCGGCGTCGAGGCCGTCGTGTTCGACCGTGGTGGCAACAGGTACGCCGGGCGCATTGCCGCTCTGGCTGACGCCGCCCGCGAAGCCGGGCTGAAGTTCTAAGCCCCGGTTCCGGGACTAACGGACGTAACAGAGAGAGGTATTCCAATGGCTGGACCCCAGCGCCGCGGCAGCGGTGCCGGTGGCGGCGAGCGGCGGGACCGGAAGGGTCGCGACGGTGGCGCCGCTGCCGCCGAGAAGACCGCGTACGTTGAGCGCGTCGTCGCGATCAACCGCGTCGCCAAGGTTGTCAAGGGTGGTCGTCGTTTCTCCTTCACCGCGCTGGTCGTGGTGGGTGACGCTGACGGCACCGTGGGTGTCGGTTACGGCAAGGCGAAGGAGGTGCCGGCCGCCATCGCCAAGGGTGTTGAGGAGGCCAAGAAGCACTTCTTCAAGGTCCCCCGTATCCAGGGCACCATCCCGCACCCGATCCAGGGTGAGAAGGCCGCGGGCGTCGTCCTGCTGAAGCCTGCTTCCCCCGGTACCGGTGTGATCGCCGGTGGCCCGGTGCGCGCCGTTCTGGAGTGCGCCGGCGTTCACGACATCCTGTCGAAGTCGCTCGGCTCCGACAACGCGATCAACATCGTGCACGCGACCGTGGCGGCCCTCAAGGGCCTGCAGCGTCCCGAGGAGATCGCGGCTCGCCGTGGTCTGCCCCTCGAGGACGTCGCCCCCGCGGCTCTGCTCCGTGCGCGTGCGGGAGCGGGTGCGTAATGGCCCGCCTCAAGATCACGCAGACGAAGTCGTACATCGGCAGCAAGCAGAACCACCGCGACACCCTGCGTTCGCTCGGGCTCAAGCGCCTGAACGACGTGGTCGTCAAGGAGGACCGCCCCGAGTTCCGCGGAATGGTGCACACCGTCCGCCACCTCGTGACGGTCGAGGAGGTCGACTGACATGGCGGAGAACAACCCGCTGAAGGTCCACAACCTCCGTCCCGCCCCGGGCGCCAAGACCGCCAAGACCCGTGTCGGTCGTGGTGAGGCGTCGAAGGGTAAGACGGCCGGTCGTGGCACCAAGGGCACGAAGGCCCGCTACCAGGTTCCGGAGCGCTTCGAGGGTGGGCAGATGCCCCTCCACATGCGTCTCCCGAAGCTCAAGGGCTTCAAGAACCCGTTCCGCACCGAGTACCAGGTCGTGAACCTGGACAAGCTCGGCGCTCTCTACCCCGAGGGTGGAGAGGTCACGGTGGCCGACCTGGTCGCCAAGGGCGCGGTGCGCAAGAACAGCCTCGTCAAGGTGCTCGGCACCGGCGAGATCTCCGTGGCGCTGCAGGTGACGGTCGACGCCGTCTCCGGCTCCGCCAAGGAGAAGATCACCGCCGCCGGCGGTACGGTCACCGAGCTCGTCTGAGCCCCGGTGCGCCAGCACTGAAGCCTGGCCGGCTCCCCTTCGGGGGAGCCGGCCAGGCTTTTTTCATGTCTGCCCCAGGGGTCACTCGTCCGGGTGTTCCTCGGGCCGCCCGTACGCCCACGGACCCGACGAAACGCACATACCCCCAGTCGACGCGTTTGCCCATGGCTGAACCGCCGTTGACGTGCCCAGGAGACGTTTCCCGCTGGCTGTGGGGGCGGGTATGGTAGCGGCTGTTAGCTTGCCCGGCAGTCTGCGCTCACCCGCGTACGGCTGCCGTGTTCCATACCCCGCTCCCTTACAAACCGTCACCTCACGCGCTCTCACGCGGGGGTCGCAGGAGGCACCGTGCTCACCGCGTTCGCCCGGGCGTTCAAGACGCCCGACCTGCGCAAGAAGCTGCTCTTCACGCTCGCCATCATCGTGCTGTACCGGCTCGGAGCGCATGTCCCTGTGCCCGGCGTCGACTACTCCTCGGTCCAGCAGTGCGTGGACGAGGCGAGCCAGGGCAACAACAGCCTGTTCGGCTTGGTGAACATGTTCAGCGGCGGCGCGCTGCTGCAGATCACCATCTTCGCGCTCGGCATCATGCCGTACATCACGGCGAGCATCATCCTGCAGCTGCTCACCGTCGTCATCCCGCGCCTGGAGGCCCTGAAGAAGGAGGGCCAGTCCGGCACGGCGAAGATCACGCAGTACACGCGTTATCTGACGGTCGCGCTGGCGATCCTCCAGGGCACCGGTCTGGTCGCGACGGCCCGCACCGGAGCGCTGTTCAGCGGTTGTTCGGTCGCCGGGCAGGTCGTCCCGGATCAGTCGATCTTCGTCACTGTGACAATGGTCATCACCATGACCGCGGGTACGGCTCTGGTCATGTGGCTGGGCGAGCTCATCACCGACCGCGGTATCGGCAACGGCATGTCGATCCTGATGTTCATCTCGATCGCCGCCGGCTTCCCGGCCGCGCTGTGGAAGATCAAGCTCGAGGGCGACCTGGCCGACGGCTGGATCGAATTCGGCACCGTGATCCTCGTCGGATTCGCGATGGTCGCGCTGGTGGTCTTCGTCGAGCAGGCCCAGCGCCGCATTCCGGTGCAGTACGCGAAGCGGATGATCGGCCGCAGGTCCTACGGCGGAACGTCCACTTATATCCCTCTCAAGGTGAACCAGGCAGGTGTGATTCCTGTCATCTTCGCCTCGTCGCTGCTCTACATCCCGGCCTTGATCGCCCAGTTCTCGAACTCGACGGCCGGCTGGAAAACCTGGATCGAATCGCACTTCGTCACGGGTGACCACCCCTACTACATCGCCGCGTACTTCCTGTTGATCGTGTTCTTCGCCTTCTTCTATGTGGCGATCTCGTTCAACCCCGAGGAAGTCGCGGACAACATGAAGAAGTATGGTGGCTTCATCCCGGGTATCCGGGCTGGTCGACCTACTGCCGAGTACCTGAGCTACGTGCTCAACCGGATCACCTGGCCGGGCTCGCTGTATCTGGGTCTGATCGCTCTTGTGCCGACGATGGCGTTGGCAGGCTTCGGTGGCGCCAATGCCAACTTCCCGTTCGGCGGGACGAGCATCCTCATCATCGTGGGTGTCGGGCTGGAGACCGTGAAGCAGATCGAGAGCCAGCTCCAGCAGCGCAATTACGAAGGGTTCCTCCGCTGATGCGAATCGTCCTCGTCGGACCGCCCGGGGCCGGCAAGGGAACGCAGGCCGCGTTCCTCGCCAAGAACCTGGACATCCCTCACATCTCCACCGGCGACCTGTTCCGCGCCAACATCTCGCAGGGCACGGAGCTGGGCCTCAAGGCGAAGGCGTTCATGGACGCCGGCGACCTGGTGCCCGACGAGGTGACGATCGGGATGGCCAAGGACCGCATGGCCCAGCCGGACGCCGCGAACGGCTTCCTGCTCGACGGGTTCCCGCGCAACGTCGCCCAGGCCGAGGCGCTGGACGTCGTCCTCAAGGCCGAGGACATGCAGCTGGACGCGGTCCTGGACCTGGAGGTCCCCGAGGACGAGGTCGTGAAGCGGATCGCGGGCCGCCGCATCTGCCGCAACGACTCTTCCCACGTGTTCCACGTGGAGTACAACGCGCCGAAGACCGCGGGCGTCTGCGACGCCTGCGGCGGCGAGCTGTACCAGCGCCCGGACGACTCCGAGGAGACCGTCCGCAAGCGCCTGGAGGTCTACCACACCCAGACCGAGCCGATCATCGACTACTACCGGGCGCAGAACCTGGTCGTGACGATCACGGCGCTCGGCAAGGTGGACGAGGTCACGGCGAAGGCCATGGCCGCGCTGAAGAAGTAACCCCGGTTCGTCCGATACGGCCGTGGCTCCCCCAGGGGCGCCACGGCCGTATCGTTGTTCTCTGTCCCGTGTACGCGTAAGGAAAGGCCCCGGCCACGATGGTGCAGCTCAAGACCCCCGAGCAGATCGCGAAGATGCGCGAGGCGGGGCTGGTCGTCGCCGCCATCCATGCGGCGACCCGCGAGGCGGCCGTGCCGGGCGCCACGACGAAGGACCTGGACGAGGTCGCCCGCAAGGTGATCGCGGACCACGGCGCGAAGTCGAACTTCCTCGGGTACGGCGGCTTCCCCGCGACCATCTGCACCTCGGTGAACGAGGTCGTGGTCCACGGCATCCCCGACGAGAAGACCGTCCTCAAGGACGGCGACATCATCTCCATCGACGCCGGCGCGATCATCGACGGCTGGCACGGCGACGCCGCGTACACCGCGTTCGTCGGCACCGGTCACGCACCGGAGCTGGTCGAGCTCTCCCGGGTGACCGAGGAGTCGATGTGGGCCGGCATCGCGGCGATGAAGCTCGGCAACCGCCTGGTCGACATCTCGCGTGCGATCGAGACGTACATCAAGCGGCAGCCGCGGCCGACCGTCGGTGACCACAGCCTCGGCAAGTTCGGGATCATCGAGGACTACGGCGGCCACGGCATCGGCACCGAGATGCACATGGACCCGCACCTGCTGAACTACGTCTCGCGCAAGCGCGGCAAGGGCCCGAAGCTGGTCCCCGGCTTCTGCCTGGCGATCGAGCCGATGATCTCCCTCGGCACCCCGCGCACCGAGGTCCTCGCCGACGACTGGACGGTCATCACCACGGACGGCACCTGGTCCTCCCACTGGGAGCACTCGGTCGCCCTCACGGAGGAGGGCCCCCTGGTCCTCACCGCCGTCGACGGCGGCAAGGCGAAGCTGGCGGAGCTGGGCGTCACGGCCGCCCCGGACCCTTCCCCTAGGCCCTGAGGGCCTGGGGAGACCCCAAGGCGTAAGGCGGCCCCCTGGCTGCGTAATGATCTCCTGCGTTGGGCAGACTGGACGGATTCGTCTTTTCCAGGGGCCTGACGTAGACTGATGCGTCGGCTCTCGTGTACCCGTGTGTCCGCATACGAAGGCGAGAGTCGATCAAGGTAGCCGATTCGAAGGGCGAAGCGTGGCCAAGAAGCAAGGTGCCATCGAAATCGAGGGCACCGTGATCGAGTCCCTGCCGAACGCCATGTTCAAGGTGGAGCTCCAGAACGGTCACAAGGTCCTCGCGCACATCTCCGGCAAGATGCGGATGCACTACATCCGAATCCTCCCGGACGACCGGGTCGTCGTGGAGCTGTCTCCGTACGACCTGACGCGTGGCCGGATCGTCTACCGCTACAAGTAGATCTTGCTCGCACCCCGCCGTCGCGCGGGGGGTGGCACTGACCCGGAGAACCTCACATCCCATGAAGGTCAAGCCGAGCGTCAAGAAGATCTGCGACAAGTGCAAGGTGATCCGCCGCCACGGCCGGGTCATGGTCATCTGCGACAACCTGCGCCACAAGCAGCGCCAGGGCTGACGCACGCCGACCGACCTGCATCTCGCAGTTCTTCGCGCGACGCATAGCAATTCGTACATACGCAGAACCCGCCCAACCCGACAGGGTCGGCGACACCTCCGGCGGGGGCCGGGGACCCGATTCGTACCTCGCACGGCGGTCGGGACCGGTTCTGCGGCAGACCCCCGAGAACACAGGAGCCATTGAATGGCACGCGTTTCCGGTGTTGACATCCCGCGTGACAAGCGTGTGGTGGTCGCACTCACCTACGTCTTCGGTATCGGGCGCACCCGGTCCGAGGAGATCCTCGCCTCCACCGGCGTGAACCCGTCCACCCGTGTCCGCGACCTTGCCGAGGAAGACCTCGTCAAGATCCGCGAGTACGTGGACGCCAACCTCCAGACCGAGGGTGACCTCCGCCGTGAGATCGCCGCCGACATCCGCCGCAAGGTCGAGATCGGCTGCTACCAGGGTCTGCGTCACCGCCGTGGCCTGCCCGTCCGCGGTCAGCGCACCAGCACGAACGCTCGTACCCGCAAGGGCCCGCGTCGCGCCATCGCCGGCAAGAAGAAGCCGGGCAAGAAGTAGTCCACAGCGGACGACTGTCCACGGTCTTCGCTGTAGGACCGACCACCTCCCGTAGGAGTTAAGAGATGCCCCCCAAGGGACGTCAGGGCGCCGTCAAGAAGGTGCGCCGCAAGGAAAAGAAGAACGTCGCTCACGGCCACGCGCACATCAAGAGCACGTTCAACAACACGATCGTCTCGATCACGGACCCGTCCGGCAACGTGATCTCCTGGGCCTCCGCCGGCCACGTCGGCTTCAAGGGCTCGCGCAAGTCCACCCCGTTCGCCGCGCAGATGGCCGCCGAGTCGGCCGCGCGTCGCGCGCAGGAGCACGGCATGCGCAAGGTCGACGTCTTCGTCAAGGGTCCCGGCTCCGGCCGTGAGACCGCGATCCGCTCCCTCCAGGCCACCGGCCTCGAGGTGGGTTCGATCCAGGACGTCACCCCCACCCCGCACAACGGCTGCCGCCCGCCGAAGCGCCGCCGCGTCTGACGCAGCGGGCGCACTTGTGCGTCTTTGAGTGGCCGGGCGGTACGTCCCCATCGGGGGCGTGCCGCCCGTACCCTTGCAGTACCTGTCGGACGTCAAATAGTGGGCGTCCACAAACGAAGGAATCACAGACATGCTGATCGCTCAGCGTCCCTCGCTGACCGAAGAGGTTGTCGACGAGTACCGCTCGCGGTTCGTCATCGAGCCGCTGGAGCCGGGCTTCGGCTACACCCTCGGCAACTCCCTCCGCCGCACCCTCCTGTCGTCGATCCCCGGCGCTGCTGTCACCAGCATCCGCATCGACGGCGTCCTGCACGAGTTCACCACCGTGCCGGGCGTCAAGGAGGACGTCACCGACCTCATCCTGAACATCAAGCAGCTGGTCGTCTCCTCGGAGCACGACGAGCCGGTCGTGATGTACCTGCGCAAGCAGGGCCCGGGTCTGGTCACCGCCGCCGACATCGCGCCCCCGGCCGGTGTCGAGGTGCACAACCCCGACCTCGTCCTCGCCACGCTCAACGGCAAGGGCAAGCTGGAGATGGAGCTGACCGTCGAGCGCGGTCGCGGCTACGTCTCCGCCGTGCAGAACAAGCAGGTCGGCCAGGAGATCGGCCGTATCCCGGTCGACTCCATCTACTCGCCGGTGCTGAAGGTCACGTACAAGGTCGAGGCGACCCGTGTCGAGCAGCGCACCGACTTCGACAAGCTGATCGTCGACGTCGAGACCAAGCAGGCCATGCGCCCGCGCGACGCCATGGCGTCCGCCGGCAAGACCCTGGTCGAGCTGTTCGGTCTGGCGCGTGAGCTCAACATCGACGCCGAGGGCATCGACATGGGCCCGTCCCCGACGGACGCCGCCCTGGCCGCCGACCTCGCGCTGCCGATCGAGGAGCTCGAGCTCACCGTTCGTTCGTACAACTGCCTCAAGCGCGAGGGCATCCACTCCGTGGGTGAGCTCGTGGCGCGCTCCGAGGCCGACCTGCTCGACATCCGCAACTTCGGTGCGAAGTCGATCGACGAGGTCAAGGCGAAGCTGGCCGGCATGGGCCTGGCCCTGAAGGACAGCCCGCCCGGGTTCGACCCGACCGCCGCCGCCGACGCGTTCGGTGCGGACGACGACGCCGACGCCGGCTTCGTCGAGACCGAGCAGTACTGATAGCTGCCCGCAGGCATCCGCCTGCGGGGCCCTGACCCCGGTACCTGATACGGCCGGGGCAGATCTCAAGGAGAAACACCATGCCGCGTCCCGCCAAGGGTGCCCGTCTGGGCGGCTCCGCCGCGCACGAGAAGCTGCTCCTCGCCAACCTGGCGAAGTCGCTCTTCGAGCACGGCCGCATCACCACGACCGAGGCCAAGGCCCGCCGCCTGCGTCCGGTCGCCGAGCGCCTGATCACCAAGGCGAAGAAGGGCGACATCCACAACCGTCGCCTGGTGCTGCAGACGATCACGGACAAGGGCGTCGTCCACACGCTCTTCACCGAGATCGCCCCGCGCTACTCCGAGCGCCCGGGTGGCTACACCCGCATCACCAAGATCGGCAACCGTCGTGGCGACAACGCCCCGATGGCCGTGATCGAGCTGGTCGAGGGCGAGATCGCCAAGAAGGCGACCGTCGCCGAGGCCGAGGCCGCTGCCAAGCGCGCCGTCAAGGAGGCCGACGAGGCCGCCAAGGCCGAGGAGACCACCGAGGACGCGAAGGACGCCTGAGCGTTCTGAACGATCTCGTGGGCGGGCCCGCACCCCTCGGGGAGCGGGCCCGTTCCGCGTGTACAGAGGCATTGAGAGGATTTTCGGCGTGAGCGACGACGTGCAGCCGGGCTTCGTACGGATCAGGCTCGACCTGTCGTACGACGGCAGGGACTTCTCCGGCTGGGCCAAGCAGGCCCGCGGGCAGCGGACCGTCCAGGGCGACATCGAGGACGCCCTGCGCACCGTCACCCGGTCGAAGGAGACGTACGAGCTGACCGTCGCCGGCCGCACCGACGCCGGCGTGCACGCGCGCGGCCAGGTGGCGCATGTCGACCTGCCCGTCGAGCTGTGGCAGGAGCACCGCGAGAGGCTGCTCCGGCGGCTCGCCGGCCGCCTCGCGCACGATGTGCGGGTCTGGAGGGCCGAGGAGGCCCCGGACGGCTTCAACGCGCGATTCTCGGCCATCTGGCGCCGCTACGCCTACCGTGTCACCGACAACCCCGGCGGCGTCGACCCGCTGCTGCGCGGGCACGTCCTGTGGCACGACTGGCCGCTGGACATGGACGCCATGAACGAGGCCGCCGCCGCGCTGACCGGCGAGCGCGACTTCGCCGCGTACTGCAAGAAGCGCGAGGGCGCGACCACCATCCGGACCCTGCAGGAGCTGCGCTGGGAGCGCCGCCCGGGCGGGATCCTGGAGGCCACGGTCAAGGCCGACGCCTTCTGCCACAACATGGTCCGCTCGCTGGTCGGCGCGCTGCTCTTCGTCGGCGACGGCCACCGGCCGGCGGACTGGCCGGGCAAGGTCCTCGCGGCGGGCGTGCGGGACTCCGCGGTGCATGTCGTCCGCCCGCACGGGCTCACCCTCGAGGAGGTCGGCTACCCGGCGGACGAGCTCCTGGCCGCCCGGAACAAGGAGGCCAGGAACAAGCGGTCACTGCCCGGCGGGAGCGGTGGCTGCTGCTGAGGCCTGCATGCGGCCGCGGGCGTAGATCTGGTTGAAGACGAAGTTGCCCAGGTCGTCGCTGGCCTTGAAGACCGCGGCGTCCTTCGTGGTGACCTTCTTGCCGTCGGCGAAGCCGGCCTGGGTGAAGTACGCGTAGCGGCCGACCGCGTTCGCGCGGCGCAGGCAGACGGTGGCCCGGCAGAAGTCCTTGACGTTCCCGCCCGCCAGCGGGGCGATGCCGCCCTTGGCCTGCGCCTTGGCCTTCAGGGCCTCGGCCTCGGTGGAGAAGATCGCGACGCCGACGGTGATCGCGACGCCGTCCTTGGTGTACGTGGCCCGGATCACGCGGTCGCAGCCGTTGCGCTTCAGCACCTCGCCGAGGCCGCCCTGGCCGACGGAGGCGCAGTTCGTCGTGGAGGACGTGGGGCCCTTCGCGTACGCCCGGCCGCTCATCGTGAGCTTCTTGCCGGGGAACAGGCTCTCCGGGCTGATCGGCGCCTTGTCCTTGGACTCGCTGGAGATGTAGTCCTTCGGGTTCGGCGGGGGCGGCGGCGCGATCGAGGAGAAGGACGGCTGCGGCTCGGGGGAGTCCGTGGGGGAGAGCGACGGCGTCGGGCCGCCGTTCTTGCCGGTCGTCTCCGGGTCACCGCCGCCGGTCACGATGGCCGTGGCGACGATCGCGCCGACCACCAGGGTGGCCAGCGCGCCGCCGCCGATCATCAGCCAGCGCTTGCGGCGGGCCCGGGAGGCCGAGGCGTCGGCGAGGGCGCCCCAGTCGGGCGTCGGCCCGCCGGAGCCGAACGGCTGCTGTTGCTGCTGCCCCCCGAAGGGCTGCTGTCCGAACGGCTGCTGCTGCTGTCCGCCGAACGGCTGCTGACCCTGCTGCTGCCCGTGCTGCGGCTGCTGCGGCCACTGCGGTCCCCCAAAGCTCATGCCGCGCATCCTAATCCGGTTGGGCGACGGCGGGTCCGCCGGTGACAATGCCCCTCATGGGACATGTCGAGGCCGCGCATCTGGAGTACTACCTTCCCGACGGGAGGGTGCTGCTCGGCGACGCCTCCTTCAGGGTCGGTGAGGGCGCGGTCGTCGCGCTGGTCGGCGCCAACGGCGCCGGCAAGACGACGCTGCTGCGGATGATCGCCGGAGAGCTCCAGCCGCACGGCGGCTCCGTCAACGTCAGCGGCGGGCTCGGTGTGATGCCGCAGTTCGTCGGCTCGGTGCGGGACGAGTCCACCGTCCGCGACCTGCTGGTCTCCGTCGCGCAGCCGCGCATCCGGGACGCCGCGAAGGCCGTCGACGCGGCCGAGCACCTGATCATGACCGTGGACGACGAGGCCGCGCAGATGGCGTACGCGCAGGCGCTCAGCGACTGGGCCGAGGTCCAGGGCTACGAGGCCGAGACCGTCTGGGACATCTGCACCATGGCCGCGCTGGGCGTGCCGTACGAGAAGGCCCAGTTCCGGCAGGTCCGCACGCTCAGCGGCGGCGAGCAGAAGCGGCTGGTCCTGGAGTCGCTGCTGCGCGGCCCGGACGAGGTCCTGCTGCTCGACGAGCCGGACAACTACCTCGACGTGCCGGGCAAGCGGTGGCTGGAGGAGCGGCTGCGGGAGACCCGTAAGACGGTGCTGTTCATCTCGCACGACCGGGAGCTGCTGTCCCGGGCCGCGCAGAAGATCATCGCCGTGGAGCCCGGACCGGCCGGCTCCGACGTGTGGGTGCACGGCGGCGGCTTCGCCACCTTCCACGAGGCGCGGCGGGAGCGGTTCGCCCGCTTCGAGGAGCTGAAGCGGCGTTGGGAGGAGAAGCACGCCCAGCTGAAGAAGCTGGTGGTCACCCTGCGGCAGGCGGCCGCGGTCAGCCACGAGATGGCCTCGCGCTACGCGGCGGCGCAGACCCGCCTGCGGAAGTACGAGGAGGCCGGCCCGCCTCCGGAGCCGCCGCGCGAGCAGGACATCCGGATGCGACTGCGCGGCGGCCGTACCGGCGTGAGGGCCGTCACGGTCGAGAACCTGGAGCTCACCGGCCTGATGAAGCCGTTCTCCCTGGAGATCTTCTACGGCGAGCGGGTCGCGGTCCTCGGTTCGAACGGCTCCGGCAAGTCGCACTTCCTGCGGCTCCTCGCGGGCGACGAGAGCGTCGCGCACACGGGTACGTGGAAGCTGGGCGCCCGCGTCGTCCCCGGCCACTTCGCGCAGACCCACGCGCACCCCGAGCTCTTCGGCCGGACGCTGGTCGACATCCTGTGGACCGAGCACGCCAAGGACCGCGGCGGCGCCATGTCCGTACTGCGCCGCTACGAGCTGGAGCGCCAGGGCGACCAGCCGTTCGACAAGCTCTCCGGCGGCCAGCAGGCCCGCTTCCAGATTCTGCTGCTGGAGCTGGCCGGCACGACGGCGTTGTTGCTGGACGAGCCGACGGACAACCTGGACCTTGAGTCGGCGGAGGCGCTGCAGGACGGTCTGGAGTCGTACGACGGCACGGTGCTGGCGGTCACGCACGACCGCTGGTTCGCGAAGTCCTTCGACCGGTTCCTGGTCTTCGGCTCGGACGGGGTCGTACGGGAGACGTCCGAGCCGGTGTGGGACGAGCGGCGGGTCGAGCGGGTGCGCTGACCTGGGGTCTCGCGGCGTTTTGACCCGTCGGGGGTGGCGCGGGTACTGTTGCGGTTTGTTATGCGTAGTGGCTTCGTCGTTCTCACGCGACGAGCCCTTACGCAGGTTCCCTGGAGCAGTTACCAGTGGCTCGCATACGGGCAGTGTTCCCGGCAGTGCAGGCCCCAGCTGCATGATCGCTTCAGGTGTGTCTGGATTCCATCCACTGAAGAAGCGAAGGCTACGAAGTGCGTACGTACAGCCCCAAGCCCGGCGATGTCACTCGCCAGTGGCACATCATCGACGCGCAGGACGTTGTCCTGGGCCGTCTGGCGACCACGGCTGCGAACCTCCTCCGGGGTAAGCACAAGCCGGTCTACGCGCCCCACATGGACATGGGCGACTTTGTCATCATCATCAACGCTGACAAGGTGCACCTGTCCGGCAACAAGAAGACCCAGAAGCTGGCCTACCGCCACTCCGGCTTCCCGGGTGGTCTGCGCTCCGTCCGTTACGACGAGCTGCTGGACAAGAACCCCGAGAAGGCCGTCGAGAAGGCCATCAAGGGCATGATCCCCAAGAACTCCCTGGGCCGTCAGATGATCTCGAAGCTGAAGGTCTACGCGGGCGAGAACCACCCGCACGCTGCGCAGCAGCCGGTTCCGTTCGAGATCACCCAGGTCGCGCAGTAGTTCCGGCCACACCCCCTAAGAACGAAAGAAATCTGAGGAGCATCGTGGCCGAGACCACCCCTGAGACCCCCGTCGACGAGTTCGAGGGCGTCGAGGAGTACACCACCGAGACCGAGGTCGTCGAGGGTGACTACACCTCCGAGTCCCTCGCGTCGCGCTTCGGCGACCCGCAGCCGGCCGCCGGCCTGGGCCGTCGCAAGAACGCCATCGCCCGCGTCCGGATCGTCCCGGGCACCGGCAAGTGGAAGATCAACGGGCGTACGCTCGAGGACTACTTCCCGAACAAGGTCCACCAGCAGGAAGTCAACGAGCCCTTCAAGGTGCTCGAGCTCGACGACCGCTACGACGTCATCGCCCGCATCTCGGGTGGCGGCGTCTCCGGCCAGGCCGGCGCCCTGCGCCTCGGTGTGGCCCGCGCCCTCAACGAGGCCGACGTGGACAACAACCGCGGCCCGCTGAAGAAGGCCGGCTTCCTCTCCCGTGACGACCGTGCGGTCGAGCGGAAGAAGGCCGGTCTCAAGAAGGCCCGTAAGGCCCCGCAGTACAGCAAGCGCTAACCGCCTGCTCGGACTGCTTGTACGTACGCCCCGGCGGCACTTCCCGTGCTGCCGGGGCGTACGTCTTTTCTTCACTTTGGGCGGGTTCGGCCGTACAACGGAACCGAGCGCTCAGGGGATTGCACTGACGGAGCATTTTCGGAGGACAGCTGTGGGACGACTCTTCGGCACGGACGGCGTGCGCGGTGAGGCCAACGCGGATCTGACGGCGGAGCTGGCGCTCGGTCTGTCGGTCGCGGCGGCACACGTGCTCGCCGAGGCGGGCACCTTCGAGGGACATCGGCCGACGGCCGTGGTCGGCCGTGACCCGCGTGCGTCGGGAGAGTTCCTGGAGGCCGCCGTCGTGGCCGGCCTCGCGAGCGCGGGCGTCGACGTGCTGCGCGTCGGCGTGCTGCCCACGCCGGCCGTGGCGTACCTCACCGGCGCGCTCGGCGCCGACCTCGGCGTCATGCTGTCCGCCAGCCACAACGCCATGCCCGACAACGGCATCAAGTTCTTCGCCCGCGGCGGCCACAAGCTCGCCGACGAGCTCGAGGACCGCATCGAGACCGTCTACGAGGAGCACCGCACCGGCGCCCCGTGGCAGCGCCCGACCGGCGCCGGCGTGGGCCGGGTCCGCGACTACGACGAGGGCTTCGACAAGTACGTCGCCCACCTCATCGGCGTCCTGCCGAACCGGCTCGACGGCCTGAAGATCGTCCTGGACGAGGCGCACGGCGCCGCCGCCCGCGTCTCGCCCGAGGCGTTCGCCCGGGCCGGCGCCCAGATCGTCACCATCGGCGCGGAGCCCGACGGCCTCAACATCAACGACGGCTGCGGCTCCACCCACCTCGGTCTGCTGAAGGCCGCTGTCGTCGAGCACGGGGCGCACCTCGGCATCGCCCACGACGGTGACGCCGACCGCTGCCTCGCCGTGGACGCCGACGGCAACGAGGTCGACGGCGACCAGATCCTCGCGGTGCTCGCCCTCGCCATGCGCGAGGCCGGCACGCTGCGCGGGGACACCGTCGTGGCGACCGTGATGTCCAACCTCGGTTTCAAGCTGGCGATGGAGCGGGAGGGTCTCTCGCTGGTGCAGACCGCGGTCGGCGACCGGTACGTCCTGGAGTCGATGAAGGAGCACGGCTACGCCCTCGGCGGCGAGCAGTCCGGCCACGTCATCGTCCTCGACCACGCCACCACCGGCGACGGCACCCTGACCGGTCTGATGCTGGCGGCCCGGGTCGCGGCGACCGGCCGGTCCCTCGCCGAGCTGGTCGCGGTGATGGAGCGGCTGCCGCAGGTCCTCGTCAACGTGCCGGACGTCGACAAGTCCCGCGTGAAGACCTCCGCCGAGCTGGCCTCCGCCGTCGCCGACGCCGAGCGCGAGCTGGGCGAGACCGGCCGGGTGCTGCTGCGCCCCTCCGGCACGGAGCCGCTCGTCCGCGTCATGGTCGAGGCCGCGGACCTCGAGCAGGCCCGCTCGGTCGCCGGCCGGCTGGCGGACGTGGTGAAGTCGGCGCTCGGCTAGGTCCTGTCCGGCGGGGCCTGTCCGGCTCCGTCAGCGTTTCGTGGGGCGGACCCAGTGCCCGCGCTGGGTCCGCCACAGCAGTTTCTGCCCGTACAGGGTCAGCACGCCGGCGAGCATGATGCCGAACAGGTTGAGCAGCAGCTGCTCGATGGAGCCCCACATCTGGCCGAACTGCCCGTAGCTGAGCGCCACGGCGGCGTTCGCGCCCGCGGGCACGGTCGTCACCGAGATCGCCACGCCGACCAGCGCCCCGGACTTCGACGAGGTCAGCGAGAGGACTCCGGCGATGCCGGCGAGCACCGCGACCACGAACGAGAACGGGTCCGGCTGCCAGATGAAGCTGGTGTTGGGCCGGTCGGCGTCCAACTGCTCCACGCTGAACAGGTCCAGCGCGTCCATGCCGAGGCTGAACACGGTCGTCGCGACGATCGCCGCGGCGAATCCGATGAGCAGCGCGGACAGCGAACGCACGGCCAGTTTCGGATGCCGCTGCACGACGGCGGTGCAGACGCCCGCGAGCGGGCCGAACTCCGGGCCGACGGCCATCGCGCCCACGATCAGGACCGCGTTGTCGAGCACCACACCGCAGGCCGCGATCATCGTCGCGAGGATCATGAACGCGGAGTACGTGATGGTGAGCGTCGACTCCTCGTGGGTCGCCTCGGTGAGCTGCTCCCAGATGACCGCGTCCGCGGCCTCGCCGGGCGCCTCCTCCTCGGCCGCCTCGGCGCGCGTCGACAGCGAGAAGTCGATGTTCTCGACGGCGATGGAGCCGTCCTGATCGATCCTCAGCTCCCGCAGTCCGTGCAGGAGTTCGTCACCGGCCTCGCGCGCCACGTCGCACAGCACGAGATCCCCGGCCGGGTCGCGGGCGGCGCCCGGCAGCACGACCACGTGGGTGGTGCCCACGGTCCGCTCGATGAGCCCCACGGCCTCGTCGGTGCGGTCGGGCGGGACGATCAGCCTGAGATGCAGCATGCTCAGAGCTTACGGAGGCTCAGTCGCTGGACCTTGTGATCGGGGCCTTTGCGCAGGACGAGCGTCGCACGGCCGCGGGTGGGGGCCACGTTCTCAAGGAGGTTCACCTTGTTGACGGTCCGCCACATCGTGCGGGCGTAGTCCAGGGCCTCCTCCTCGGAGACCTGGGTCCAGCGCCGGAAGTACGAGGACGGGTCCTGGAACGCGGTCTGGCGCAGCTTGCGGAACCGGTTGAGGTACCACTGCTCGATGTCCTCGGCGCGGGCGTCCACGTACACCGAGAAGTCGAAGTAGTCCGCGAGGCCGACGCGGGTGCGGCCGTCCTTGCCGGGCAGGGCCGGCTGGAGCACGTTCAGCCCCTCGACGATGAGGATGTCGGGGCGGCGCACGACGAGCTGGTCGCCGGGGACGCGGTCGTAGATGAGGTGCGAGTAGACGGGGGCGGTGACCTCGTCCTTGCCGGCCTTGATGTCGGCGACGAACCGGGTGAGCGCCCGCCGGTCGTACGACTCGGGGAAGCCCTTGCGCGACATCAGCCCGCGCGCCTTCAGCTCCTCCATCGGGTACAGGAACCCGTCGGTGGTGATCCGCTCCACCCGCGGGTGCTCGGGCCAGCGGGCGAGCAGTGCCTCGAGGAGACGGGCGACGGTGGACTTGCCGACCGCCACGGAGCCGGCGACCCCTATGACGAAGGGCGTGCCGCGCTGCTCGCCCCGCTCGCCGAGGAAGGTGTTCAGGGCGCCGCGCAGTCCGCTGGTGGCCTGCACGTACAGGTTGAGCAGCCGGGACAGCGGCAGGTAGATGTCACGGACCTCGTCGAGGTCGATGACATCGCCGAGCCCGCGCAGCTGCTCGACCTCGCCGGCGGTCAGGGGCAGCGGCGTCTTGTCCCGCAGCGCGCTCCATTCCGTCCGGGTGAGGTCCACGTACGGGGTGGCCTCGGCCCGCGGCTTGGAGCCGGCGCCATTGCCGGTACCGCCGTTCGAGCCCTGCGTCGACGTTGTGATCACCTGGCCATTGTCGGGGGTGCGGGGGAGTCGTGGGGGGTGGGGTGGGTCACGTGGCGGAGCGGGGGTGCGCGGGGAAAGCGGAAGGGGCGGCGTACCTCGACGTGGTGTCGGTGTACGCCGCCCTCGGGTGGGACGTGTGGCGGGTGCGGCCCGCGCGGTCACTGCGGTTACTTCGGGTCGTCGTTGAACCTCTTGGTCGACCAGACGTAGCCGAGGACCGCGAGTCCGGCGCACCAGGCCAGGGCGAGCCAGCCGTTGTGGCCGATCTCGGTGCCGAGCAGCAGGCCGCGCAGGGTCTCGATGGCCGGGGTGAAGGGCTGGTACGCGGCGATCGGCTGGAACCAGCCCGGCATCGCGTCGACCGGGACGAAGGTGCTGGAGATCAGCGGCAGGAAGATCAGCGGCATGGCGTTGTTGCTGGCGGCCTCCGCGTTCGGGCTGACCAGGCCCATGCCGACGGCGATCCAGGTGAGCGCCGTGGCGAAGAGGACGAGCAGTCCGAAGGCCGCGAGCCATTCCAGGACGGAGGCGTCGTGGGAGCGGAAGCCGATGGCCACGCCGACGGCGCCGACGAGGACCACGCTGACGATCGACTGCAGCACGCTGCCGACGACGTGCCCGACGAGCACCGAGCCGCGGTGGATCGCCATGCTGCGGAAGCGGGCGATGATGCCCTCGGTCATGTCGTTGGAGACGGAGACCGCGGTGCCGACGGTCGTGCTGCCGATGGTCATGAGCAGCAGACCCGGGACGAGGTACGCGATGTACTCGGCGCGGTCGGCGCCGCCGCCGCCCATGCCCGCGCTCATGGTGTCGCCGAAGATGTAGACGAACAGCAGGAGCAGCATGATCGGCGTGAGCAGCAGGTTCAGCGTGAGCGACGGGTAGCGCCGGGCGTGCAGGAGGTTGCGGCGCAGCATGGTGCCGGAGTCGCGGACGGCGAGGGAGAGGGAGCTCATCGGACGGCCTCCGTGGACGAGTCGGTCTGGGCGGACGGGGCGGACTGGGCGGGGATGTCGGTGGTGCCGGTCAGGGCGAAGAAGACGTCGTCGAGGTCGGGGGTGTGCACGGTCAGCTCGTCGGCCTCGAGGCCGGCCGCGTACAGCCGGTCGAGGAGCGAGCGCAGGGCGCGCTGACTGCCGTCGGAGGGGTGCTGAAGGACGAGGGCCTCGTCGTCCCGGGCGGCCTCGGCGAGGACGGAGGCGGCGGTTCGGTATGTGGCCGGGTCGGTGAAGCGGAGCCGGACGTGCCCGCCCGGGACGAGCCGCTTCAGCTCCTCGGCGGTGCCCTCGGCGGCGATCTTCCCGCCGTGGAGCACGGCGATGCGGTCCGCGAGCTCGTCGGCCTCCTCCAGGTACTGGGTGGTGAGGAAGACGGTGACGCCGCCGGTGACGAGCTCCCGGATGATCTGCCACATGTTGTGACGGGAGCGCGGGTCGAGGCCGGTGGTGGGCTCGTCGAGGAAGATGATCCGCGGGTCGCCGACCAGGGTCATCGCGATGTCGAGGCGGCGCTTCATGCCGCCGGAGTAGGTGGAGGCCGGCTTCTTGGCGGCCTCGGTGAGGTCGAAGCGTGCGAGCAGTTCGGCGGTGACGCGGCGGCCCTCGGCCTTGGACAGGTGGTGCAGGTCGGCCATGAGGAGCATGTTCTCCTCGCCGGTGATCAGCCCGTCGACGGCGGAGAACTGTCCGGTGACGCCGATCGCGGCGCGTACGGCCTGCGGGGCGGCGGCGAGGTCGTGGCCCCCGATCCGGATGGCGCCGCTGCCGGGGCCGGGGGAGATGAGCGTGGAGAGGATCTTGACCGCGGTCGTCTTGCCGGCGCCGTTCGGGCCGAGCAGGGAGAAGATCGTCCCTTCCGGGACGGCCAGGTCGACTCCGTCGAGGACGGTCTTGTCCCCGTAGGACTTGCGCAGCCCGTGTGCCGCGATGGCGAGCTCGGTCATGAGAGGTACCCCCTGTGGATGGCTGTGGTTTAGAGGCTGCGGGCGGTGATGTCGCCGTACGAGGTGGTCGCCCGGATGGTGAGGCCGGCGTCGCCGTCGTTCTTGAGCGCGTTCCGGACGCGGCCGTAGGAGGTGCCGGCGTCGAGGGCGGCGGAGACGCCGCGGGCGGCGCCGACGGTGATGTCGCCCTGCTGGGCGCTGAGGGTGACGTCGCCGCTGTGGGCCTCGGTGATGTGGACGTTGCCGCGCTGGACGCTGATCTCGGCGGGGCCGTTCAGGCGGCCGACGGTGATGTCGCCGTCGTGGGAGGTGAGACGGGCGCTCGCGGCCTCGTCGAGCTTGACCGAGCGGTGACCGCCGTCGAAGGCGACGTCGCCGAGACGGCCCACCCCGCGGAACTCGGCGGCCGCGGCCTTGGCGTCGACGCGGGAGCCGGCGGGCAGCTGGACGGTGATCTCGACGGAGCCGGAGTGGCCGAAGACCCGGTTCTTGGCCTCGGGCATCTCGATCCGCAGGACGCCGCCGTCGTAGCTGACCGCGGTCTGCTCGGCGGCCTTCACGTCCTTGCTCTTGCCGGCGTTCTCGGGGCGGACCTCGACGGTGGTGTCGGCCCGGTCGGCCGCGATGAAGCGGAAGTGGCCGGCGGGGATGTCGAGGACGACCGAGACCGGGGCGGGGGTGTCGAACTTCTTCATGGTGAGCTCCTGGGCTTCTTCGTTGACTTCTTCGTTGCCGTGGTGTTTCCGACACGGGAAAAGCTACGTTGCGTTCAAGGATCCAGCAACAAGCGCGTTGCGCCAATTCCTTGAATTCGCACGTCAAGTGCGGGAAATCATTGCAACGATGCTGACGTCTAACGCAACGCTCAGGGGTGAAACGTTGCAATGGAATGCAGCTGAACGCTATGGTTGTGGACGCCACGGACGCCACGGACACGAAGGAGGCCCGGATGCCGGGAGGCAGGCTCACCCAGCAGGAACGCCAGCAGATCGCAGTGGGGCTGGCCGACGGCCTCGCCTACGCGGAGATCGCCCGGCGCCTGGACCGCCCGACCTCGACGGTCACGCGCGAGGTCATGCGCAACGGCGGCCCCGCCGGGTACCGCGCCGACCTGGCCCAGCGCGCCACCGGCCACCGCGCCCAGCGCCGCCGGCAGCCCGCGCAGCGCGACGCGCGGGCGTCCGAGCAGCCCTACGGGCGCGACCCGGAGGCGGTGCGCGCGTACGAGGAGAAGTTCACCACCGTCATCATGGCGTCGGGCCTGACGAAGATGCCGTCCCAGGTGCTGGCGCTGCTCCTGACCAGCGACACGGGCAGCGTCACCGCGGCCGAGCTCGTCCAGCGGCTCCAGGTCAGCCCGGCGTCCGTCTCCAAGGCCGTCGCGTTCCTCGAAGGCCAGGGCCTGTTGCGCCGCGAACGGGACGAACGCCGCCGCGACCGCTACTACGTCGACGCCGACGTCTGGTACCAGTCGTCCCTGGCCAGCGCCCGCGCCAACGCCCAACTCGTCGAGACCGCCCGCGAGGGCGTCGGCATCCTCGGCTCCGACACCCCCGCCGCCGCCCGCCTGGAGAACGTCGCCCGCTTCCTCGACTTCGTCTCCGAGAGCATCGTCCGCGCGGCCGAACAGGCCCGCGCGATCCTCCACGAGAAGCCGTGGCCGGCTCCCGGAAACCCTGAGGAGTGAGCCGAGCGTCCTGGCGGGGTGTCAGCCGACGGGGCGGACGCGAACGTCGCCGTCGGTGACCAGGCGCCAGCGGAGCTCGCCGTCCTGCGACTCGTCGGTGGGCGTGAGTCCGGCGGCGGTGGCGACGGCGGCGGATGCCCGGTGGTCGGGGTGGATGTGGGCGACGACGGTGGGCACGGGCTGCCGGCCGAGCCAGTCGACGAGT
This sequence comes from Streptomyces sp. NPDC048604, assembly GCF_043199435.1. Lineage (NCBI taxonomy): Bacteria > Bacillati > Actinomycetota > Actinomycetes > Kitasatosporales > Streptomycetaceae > Streptomyces > Streptomyces sp. NPDC048604. The sequence continues at coordinate 256,529 of NZ_JBICVX010000005.1, read as the reverse complement.
GCGCGGGCTGCTTCGGTGGCGATGCCCCGCCCCTGCCACGGGGCGCCCACCACCCAGGCGATCTCGGCGAGGGGGCCGTCGCCACAGGGGCCGACCGTGGCCTGGACGTAGCCGGTCAGACAGGACTCCTCGCGGAGCCGGATCACCCAGTTCAGCCAGGAGACGGCCGGATCGGGAGACCCCGCGGTCATGCGCCGGTAGCGCGAGCGCAGGGCTTCCGGGCTGTCCGGAGTGCCGCCGGTGAAGGTGTGCAGCGCCGGGTCGGACAGCACGGCGGCCATCTCCTCGGCGTGCTCCACGCGCAGCGGCAGCAGGTCCAGCCGCGCGGTGCCGATGGCCTCGGCCGGGAAGGGTGCGTTCACGGCTGGTCAGCGTAGTCGCCGGCGTAGTCGGGACGGCGGGTGTGGTGGAGTCGTAATTTTCTTGATCACCGGGGTGGGTTTCGGTCATCGTGGGCGCGTCGTTCTTCGAAGAAGAAAGCTGGTTCATGCGCGCCTCCGTCATTCGCCGTACCGCCGTCGTCGCCTCCGTGGGTTCCCTGGCTCTGCTGCTCGCCGCGTGCGGCGGGGAGGGCAAGGAGGCCGGCAAGGGCGAGGCGTCCGCGCCCGCCTCGTCCGCCGCGCCCGACGCCAAGGCGCTGTCCGCCGCCGAGCTGCAGAAGCTGCTCGTCGCGCAGGCGGACCTCCCCGCGGGGCACATGGCCAAGGAGGCCGGGCCCGCCGACGTCGTCCCGGCCGAGGCCGTCGTCACCGACAACGCCGCCTGCAAGCCGATCGCCGACGCCATGGCCTTCATCGCCACCGGCAAGCCCGGGGCGACCGCCCGCGTGAAGGCCCTCGCGCTGCCGGAGAAGGACCCGAAGGCCTCCCCGCAGGAGAACGCCCTGAAGGCGCTCACCTCCCCGGTCACCGCCGTCACCCTCGGCTCGTACGACGGCCAGGGCGCCCAGGACGCCTTCGCTTCGCTGCGCGGCGCCGGGGCGGCCTGCGCCGCGGGCTTCGGCGTGACGCAGGCCGGTGAGAAGACGAAGGTCGTCAAGGTCGCGCCGGAGGCCGGCGTCACCGGCGGCGACGAGGCCCTGGCCTACACCGTCACCAGCGACATCGACGGCGAGCGGACGGTCTCCAAGGTCGTCGCCGTCCGCAAGGGCAACACGCTCGCCTCCTTCTCCACCGTCAGCCTCGGCGGCAACGTCGAGGCCCTGCCGAAGGCCATCGTCGACGCGCAGGTCAAGAAGCTCGGCTGAGCCGGCTCCGGCCCGCCGGCAGGCGGGCCGTCACGGGTCCGCCGGACGTGTGGGTCGTGCTGCCCGAGCGCGACCGGTGGCAGCGCTGAGACACGCGTACCGGCCGGGTCGGTCGTAGGCTGCCGACATGTGCGGAATCGTGGGGTACGTCGGCGGGCAGTCGGCGCTTGATGTGGTCATCGCGGGGCTCAAGCGGCTCGAGTACCGCGGGTACGACTCGGCCGGGGTCGCGGTGCTCGCCGACGGCGGGCTCGCCGCGGCCAAGAAGGCGGGCAAGCTCGTCAATCTGGAGAAGGAGCTCAAGGGCCGGCCGCTGCCGAGCGGCCCCACCGGCATCGGACACACCCGCTGGGCCACCCACGGCGGGCCGACCGACGCGAACGCGCACCCGCACCTCGACAACGCGGGCCGGGTCGCCGTCGTCCACAACGGGATCATCGAGAACTTCGCCGCGCTGAGGGGCGAGTTGGCGGAGCGGGGGCACGCGCTCGCCTCCGAGACCGACACCGAGGTCGTCTCGCATCTTCTCGCCGAGACGTTCTCGTCCTGCGGCGATCTCGCCGAGGCCATGCGGCTGGTGTGCCGGCGGCTCGACGGGGCGTTCACGCTGGTCGCGGTGCACGCCGACCAGCCGGACGTGGTCGTCGGGGCGCGGCGCAACTCGCCCCTGGTGGTGGGCGTCGGCGAGGGCGAGTACTTCCTCGCCTCCGACGTCGCCGCGTTCATCGCGCACACCCGGTCGGCGATCGAACTCGGCCAGGACCAGGTCGTGGAGCTGACCAGGGAGGGCGTGACCGTCACCGACTTCGACGGCGCGCCGGCCGAGGTCCGCGCGTACCACGTCGACTGGGACGCCTCCGCCGCCGAGAAGGGCGGCTACGACTACTTCATGCTCAAGGAGATCGCCGAGCAGCCGAAGGCGGTCGCCGACACCCTCCTCGGCCGGATCGACGCGTCCGGCTCGCTGACCCTCGACGAACTGCGGATCTCCGACGCGGAACTGCGCGAGGCCGACAAGATCGTCATCGTCGCCTGCGGCACGGCCTTCCACGCCGGGCTGATCGCCAAGTACGCGATCGAGCACTGGACCCGGATCCCCTGCGAGGTGGAGCTGGCCAGCGAGTTCCGCTACCGGGACCCGATCCTCGGCGCGCGGACGCTGGTCGTGGCGATCTCGCAGTCCGGCGAGACCATGGACACGCTGATGGCGCTGCGGCACGCCCGGGAGCAGGGCGCGAAGGTGCTCGCCATCTGCAACACCAACGGGTCCACCATCCCCCGCGAGTCCGACGCCGTGCTGTACACGCACGCCGGGCCGGAGGTCGCGGTCGCCTCGACCAAGGCGTTCCTGACGCAGCTGGTCGCCTGCTACCTGGTCGCGCTGTATCTGGGCCAGGTGCGCGGCACCAAGTGGGGCGACGAGATCGACGCGGTCGTCCGGGAGCTGGCGCGCAGCGCGGAGAAGGTCGAGCGGGTCCTGGAGACGATGGAGCCGGTACGTGCGCTGGCCCGGTCGCTCGCCGACAAGGACACGGTGCTGTTCCTCGGCCGGCACGTGGGCTACCCGGTGGCCCTGGAGGGCGCGTTGAAGCTGAAGGAGCTCGCGTACATGCACGCGGAGGGTTTCGCGGCGGGCGAGCTGAAGCACGGTCCGATCGCGCTGATCGAGCAGGATCTGCCGGTGGTCGTCGTGGTGCCCTCGCCGCGCGGCAGGTCGGTGCTGCACGACAAGATCGTCTCCAACATCCAGGAGATCCGGGCCCGCGGAGCGCGGACCATCGTGATCGCGGAGGAGGGCGACGAGACGGTCGCCCCGTACGCCGACCATCTGATCCGCATCCCCCAGACGCCTACGCTGCTGCAGCCGCTGGTCGCGACGGTCCCGCTCCAGGTCTTCGCCTGCGAGCTGGCGACGGCCCGGGGCAACGAGGTGGACCAGCCGCGGAATCTGGCGAAGTCCGTGACGGTGGAGTGAGTGGGAGTCGTAGTCGGATGATCATCGGGGTGGGGATCGACGTGGCCGAGATCGACCGCTTCGGCGCGTCGCTGGAGCGGACGCCCGGGCTGCTGCAACGGCTCTTCGTGGAGCGGGAGCTGTACCTGGACAGCGGGGAGCGGCGCGGTACGGCCTCCCTCGCGGTGCGGTTCGCCGCGAAGGAGGCGGTCGCGAAGGCGCTCGGCGCGCCGGCCGGACTGCACTGGACGGACGCCGAGGTGTACGTCGAGGAGAGCGGGCAGCCGCGGCTGCGGGTGCGCGGGACGGTCGCGGCCCGGGCCGCCGAACTGGGCGTCAAGACATGGCACGTGTCGCTCAGTCACGACGCCGGGGTGGCGTCGGCGGTGGTGATCGCGGAGGGTTGACGCCATGCGCATCGCTCACCGCGTGGAGACCGTACGGGCCGCCGAGGCCGAACTCATGGCGGCGCTGCCGGAGGGCGCGCTGATGCGGCGCGCGGCCGCCGGGCTCGCCGCCGCCTGCTGCTCCCTGCTGGGGAAGGGGCGGGTGTACGGGGCGAGGGTCGTGCTGCTCGTCGGCAGCGGCGACAACGGCGGCGACACGCTGTACGCGGGGGCCCGCCTCGCACGGCGCGGGGCGGGGGTCACGGCCGTGCTGCTCGGCTCTCGGGCCCACGAGGCGGGGCTCGCGGCGCTGCGGGCCGCCGGAGGGCGGGTGAGCGACGACCCGTTCGAGGCGCTGGCGGTCGCGGACCTCGTCCTGGACGGGATCACCGGGATCGGCGGCACGGGCGGGCTGCGGCCCGACGCGGTGCCGGTCGCGCGGGCGGCGCGCGGCTCGGACGCGGTGGTGGTCGCGGTCGACCTGCCGAGCGGGGTGTCGGCGGACACCGGCGAGGTCACCGGGGAGGCGCTGCGGGCGGACGCGACGGTGACGTTCGGGACGTACAAGCCGGGGCTGCTCGTCGACCCGGCGCGGGAGTACGCGGGGGCGGTGCGGCTGGTCGACATCGGGCTCGACGCGACGCTGCCGTCCGTGCCGGACGTCGAGGCGCTGCAGCACGAGGACGTGGCGTGGCTGCTGCCGGAGCCGGGCGCGTCCAGCGACAAGTACCGGCGGGGTGTGGTCGGCGTCGTCGCGGGCTCCGCCCGCTATCCCGGCGCTGCGGTCCTTGCGGTGGCCGGCGCGCTGCGCGGCGGGGCCGGGGCGGTGCGGTACGTGGGCCCGGCCTCGGACGCGGTGATCGCCCGCTTCCCGGAGACCCTGGTCTCCTTCGGCCCGCCCCGGAAGGCGGGCCGGGTCCAGGCGTGGGTGGTGGGCCCGGGGCTCGGCGACGGCCCCGGTGTGCCCGAGATCCTGGCGTCGGACGTCCCGGTCCTGGTGGACGCGGACGGCCTGCGCGACCTGTCCCCGGACGCGGTACGGGGCCGGGCCGCCCCGACGCTGCTGACCCCGCACGCGGGCGAGGCGGCGGCGCTGCTGGGCGTGGAGCGCGGCGAGGTGGAGGCGCACCGGCTGTGGGCGGTGCGGGAACTGGCGGCGCGTTTCGGCGCGACGGTGCTGCTGAAGGGCTCGACGACGCTGGTGGCCGACACGGACGGCTCGTCGCCGGTGCGGGTGAACCCGACGGGCACGTCGTGGCTGGCGACGGCGGGCAGCGGCGACGTCCTGTCGGGCCTGGCGGGCTCGCTGCTGGCGGCGGGCCTGCGCCCGCGCGACGCCGCGTCGGCCGCCGCGTACCTCCACGGCCTCTCGGCCCGCCTGGCCTCGGGCGGGACCGCGCCGGTGTCGGCGGGCGACGTGGCGGACGGGCTGCCGAGGGCGTGGGGGAACGTGATGGGGCCGGAGTAGGCCCCGGCGCGGGCCCGGCAGCGGCGAAATTGCCTCGCGCCGTCCCGTCCCCCTGCGCCAGGCTGAAGCCGTGTCAGCAGAACCTCAGCATCGCATTCGTGCCCGTTTCACCGACTCCACCGTCACCGTCTACCAGGCCTACCGGCCCGAGATCGGCCTGCCCGCGGCCCGGGACGGGAGGTTCCCCGACGTCTGGAAGCGGGACCGGATGACGTGGATCAAGCCGTCGTTCCTGTGGATGATGTACCGCTGCGGCTGGGGTGAGAAGGAGGGTCAGGAGACCGTCCTCGCCGTCGAGATCAGCCGCGAGGGCTTCGACTGGGCGCTGGAGCACGCCTGCCTGTCGCACTACGTCCGCGGCCTCCACCCGGACCGCGCCTCCTGGCAGCGGGAGCTGCGGCGCGCGCCCACCCGCGTGCAGTGGGACCCCGAGCGGGACCTGCGCCTGCAGCAGCTCCCGTACCGCTCCCTCCAGCTCGGCCTGGCCGGCGAGGCGGCGCGGCGGTACGCCGACGAGTGGCTCGTCTCCGTCACGGACGTGACCGAGCGCGCGCACGCCGTCCACGCCCTCGTCCGGGACGGGGACCTCGACGCGGCGCGGCGGCTGCTGCCAGACGAGCGGCCGTACCCGCTCCCCGACGGCTCCCTGGCCCATCTGACCTCGACGTGACCTCCACGACACGGCGGTGCGGGTGTCCCGGGCGGGACACCTGAGAGACTGGGCGCGATGAGCCAGACACCGCCGCCCCGCCGAGCCCGCGCCGAGATCGATCTCGGGGCGCTGCGTGCCAACGTGCGCACGCTGCGCGCCCGCGTCGCGCCCCACGTCCAGGTCATGGGCGTCGTCAAGGCGGACGCGTACGGGCACGGGGCCGTGCCCTGCGCGCGGGCCGCGCTCGACGCCGGCGCGACCTGGCTCGGCACCGCCACCCCGCACGAGGCGCTCGCGCTGCGCGCCGCCGGGATCACGGACGCGCGGGTCATGTGCTGGCTGTGGACCCCCGGCGACCCCTGGGACCGGGGCATCGAGGCCGAGCTCGACATGTCCCTCAGCGGGCTGTGGGCCCTGCGGGAGGTCACCGAGGCCGCGCGCCGCCTCGGCCGCCCCGCCCGCGTCCAGCTCAAGGCCGACACGGGGCTCGGGCGCAACGGCTGCCAGCCCGCCGACTGGCCCCAGCTCGTCGGCGAGGCGCTGCGCGCCCAGGAGGAGGGGCTGCTCCGCGTCACCGGCCTCTGGTCGCACTTCGCCTGCGCCGACGAGCCCGGTCACCCCTCCATCACGGCCCAGCTGGACCTCTTCCACTCCATGCTGGAGCACGCCGAGAAGGCCGGGGTCCGCCCCGAGGTCCGGCACATCGCGAACTCGCCGGCCACGCTCACCGTCCCCGAGTCCCACTTCGATCTCGTCCGGCCCGGGATCGCCATGTACGGGGTGTCTCCCAGCCCCGAGCTCGGGACGCCCGCCGACTTCGGGCTCCGTCCGGTCATGTCCCTCGCCGCCTCCGTCGCCCTCGTGAAGCACGCGCCCGCCGGGCACGGCGTCTCGTACGGGCACCACTACACGACCGAGCGCGAGACCACCCTCGGCCTCGTCCCCCTCGGCTACGCCGACGGCATCCCCCGGCACGCCTCCGGCCGCGGCCCCGTCCTCGTCGACGGCAAGGTCCGCACCGTCGCCGGCCGGGTCGCCATGGACCAGTTCGTCGTCGACCTCGGCGGCGACGACCCCGCCCCCGGGACCGAGGCCCTGCTCTTCGGCCCGGGCGACCGCGGCGAGCCGACCGCCCAGGACTGGGCCGAGGCCGCCGACACCATCGCGTACGAGATCGTCACCCGCATCGGCGCGCGCGTCCCGCGCGTCTACGTCGACAGGGACCACGAGTAAGGGGGAGCGGCCGTGAGCGAGAGCAGCACGGGGGACGTGGGCGCATGGCGCCGGGCCGGGGTCGCGGGCGCCGCGATAGGCGTGCTCGCCGCGGGCGCGGCGGCCGGTGTCGCCGTCGAGCGGCTCACCGTCGGCCGCGGGATGCGCAAGAAGGCCCGGCTCGCTCTCGACGCCTCCGGCCCGTACGGCTCGCTGCGCGGCGCCTCCGGCCGTGCCGTCGCCGACGACGGCACCGTCCTGTACTACGAGGTCGACGACGTCGAGCCCCAGCCGGGCGAGAAGCGCCGCCGCCGGATCTTCGGCCGCCGCACCCCCGCGCCCGTCACCGTCGTCTTCAGCCACGGCTACTGCCTCGGCCAGGACTCCTGGCACTTCCAGCGCGCCGCCCTGCGCGGCCTGGTCCGCACCGTCTACTGGGACCAGCGCAGCCACGGCCGGTCCGCCCGCGGCGCGGCGCAGTCCGGCGCGGACGGCGTGCCGGTCTCCATCGACACCCTCGGCCGCGACCTGAAGGCCGTGATCGACGCGGCCGCCGCCGAGGGCCCGCTCGTCCTGGTCGGCCACTCCATGGGCGGCATGACGGTGATGGCCCTGGCCGACCAGTACCCGGCGCTGATCCGCGAGCGCGTCGTGGGCGTGGCCTTCGTGGGGACCTCGTCGGGCCGGCTCGCCGAGGTCACGTACGGGCTGCCGGGCGTCGGCGCGAGCATGGTCCGCCGGGTGCTGCCGGGGATGCTGCGCGCCCTCGGCTCGCAGCCGGAGCTGGTGGAGCGCGGCCGGCGCGCGACCGCCGACCTCTTCGCCGGGCTGATCAAGAAGTACTCGTTCTCCTCGCGCGACGTCGACCCGGCCGTGGCCCGCTTCGCGGAGCGGATGATCGAGGCGACGCCGATCGACGTGGTCGCCGAGTTCTACCCGGCGTTCGCCGAGCACGACAAGGCGGACGCGCTGCGGCACTTCGCGGGCGTCCCGGTGCTCGCCCTGGCCGGCGACCACGACATGATCACGCCCAGCTCGCACACCGAGGCCCTCGCGGACCTGCTGCCGGACGCCGAACTGGTCATCGTCCCCGACGCCGGGCATCTGGTGATGCTGGAGCACCCGGAGACGGTGACCGACCGGCTCGCGGACCTGCTCGTCAGGGTCGGCGCGGTTCCGGCAGCGACTAACGTTGGGCCGCATGGAACCACCGCAGACTCCGGCGGCCGCGGCCGCTGAGGCCGCCGAGGCCACCCTTGCCGTCGACTCCCCCGGGCAGATGCAGGAGTTCGGCCGGCGGCTCGCGAAACTGCTCCGCCCCGGCGACCTCGTCATGCTCACCGGCGAGCTCGGCGCCGGCAAGACGACCCTGACCCGCGGCCTCGGCGAGGGCCTGGGCGTGCGCGGCGCGGTCACCTCGCCCACCTTCGTCATCGCCCGCGTCCACCCGTCGCTGACCGGCGGCCCGGCGCTGGTGCACGTCGACGCGTACCGGCTCGGCGGCGGGCTGGACGAGATGGAGGACCTGGACCTCGACGTCTCGCTGCCCGACTCGGTCGTCGTCGTGGAGTGGGGCGACGGCAAGGTCGAGGACCTGACCGACGACCGGCTGCACGTGCTCATCCACCGGGTCGTCGGCGACACCGACGACGACCGGCGCACGGTCGTGCTGCGTGGCATCGGCGCGCGCTGGGCGGGCGAGGACCTGCGGCTGTCCTGATCAGCTGTCCTGATCACGTATGTTCCGACAAGGTGTCGGGAAGATGTTGCGCAGGTCGTACGGGGCGTGATGACATGGAGGCACGAGCTGGTTAGGTGTACCTAACCTACGGGAGGCCTTCATGTCGACGCCAGAGCGTGAGCCCCAGATTCAGGTCGTGAACATGCGCGATCTGCTGGCCGCCTGCGCCGCCGCCGACGCGGTGTCGACCCCGCCGCGCGACAGAGAGCCGGAACGGCGCGACGAGGCGGAGCCCGCCGTACGGCAGGACGCCGCCTGAGCCCTCTCCGGGTCCCCCGTACGGGTGAGTTGGGCGACGCGGGCCGGTTGAGGCGGATCGGCGAGGTGGGCCGGGCGACGCGGGCTAGGCGACGACGACGACCTTCGAACCGATCGTCGCGAACAGCCACATCGCGTTGCCGTCCGCCTTCTTCATGCGGATGCCGCCGGTCTTGCGCGCCGGGTCCGGCTTCGGCAGCGTGCCGTCCACGGCCGCGCTGAAGCCGATCGCCACGTCGTCGACGCTGGTGAAGCGGACCACGTGCTCGATCTGCACACCGTCCGAGCCGCGCACCGTGTTCGAGCGCGAGGTCACGCGGTAGGTGCCGGGCGCCGGGTGGACCGTGCTGGGCATGACCTTGAACGTGCTGCTGGCCTGGCCCTTGGCGTCCACCAGCCAGACCCGCTTCTCCGTGAGCCCGTACACCACGCGCAGGCCCTTGCCGGACTCGGCCGGGATCGCCAGCGGGTCCTTCTGCGGCTTCGCGGGGCCGGTCGGCGCCGCGGTGACGGAGGCGGAGGCGCCCGGGGACTTCGGCGCGGCCGACAGGTTCGCGGGGGCGTTCGCCGATGCCTGGTAGGCGAGGAAACCGACCGCGGCGAGTGCGGCCGCCGTGAGCCCGGTCACGAATCCGGCGCTGCCACGTGCCACGGTGCTGCCCACCTCTCAGACGTATGTACCCGTGGTGACGTTAGCAGCAGGGCGGGGACCGGACGGGACGCCGTGCCCCGGCCGCCGGAGCCGTAGGCTGTTCGCGTGCTCTTGCTCGCCCTTGATACCGCCACCCCCGCCGTCACCGCCGCCCTCCACGACGGCGGCTCCGTCGTCGCCGAGTCGAGCCGGGTGGACGCCCGGCGCCACGGGGAGCTGCTGCTGCCCGCCGTCGACGAGGTCCTGAAGCAGGCCGGCCGTACGCTCGCCGACGTCACCGGCATCGTCGTCGGCGTCGGTCCGGGGCCGTACACGGGCCTGCGCGTCGGCCTGGTCACCGCGTCGACCTTCGCCTCCGCGCTCGGCGGCGTCCCGGTGCACGGCCTGTGCACCCTGGACGGCCTCGCGTACGCCTCCGGGCTCACCGAGCCCTTCGTGGTGGCCACGGACGCCCGCCGCAAGGAGGTCTACTGGGCCCGGTACGACGACTTCCGCACCCGCGTGAGCGAGCCGTCCGTCGACCGGCCGGCCGACATCGCCGAGCAGGTCGCCGGGCTCCCGGTCGTCGGGGCGGGCGCGCTGCTCTACCCGGAGGCGTTCCCGGACGCCCGCGGCCCGGAGCACCAGTCCGCGGCCGCGCTCGCCGCGCGCGCGGCGGAACTGGTGGCCGCCGGAGGGGAGTTCCTCGACCCGCGGCCGCTCTACCTGCGCCGGCCCGACGCGCAGGTGCCGAAGAACTACAAGGTGGTCACCCCCAAGTGACCGGTGTCGTGCTGCGCGAGATGCGCTGGTGGGACCTCGCGCCGGTGCTGGTGCTCGAACACGACCTGTTCCCTGAGGACGCCTGGTCCGAGGGGATGTTCTGGTCCGAGCTGGCACACGCCCGCGGCCCGCGGGCCACCCGCCGGTACATCGTCGCGGAGGACGCGGACGGCCGGCTCGTCGGCTACGCCGGGCTCGCCGCGGCCGGCGGCCTCGGCGACGTACAGACCATCGCCGCCGCCCGCGACCAGTGGGGCACGGGCCTGGGTGCCCGGCTCCTGACCGAGCTGCTGCAGCACGCCACCGCCTTCGAGTGCGACGAGGTGCTGCTGGAGGTGCGGGTGGACAACACCCGCGCCCAGAAGTTGTACGAGCGCTTCGGCTTTGAACCGATCGGCTTCCGACGCGGCTACTACCAGCCCGGCAACGTCGACGCCCTCGTGATGCGACTGACCGTTCAAGGAACTGAGACTGATTCTGATGGCTGCTGACGAACCGCTGGTACTCGGCATCGAGACCTCCTGCGACGAGACCGGGGTCGGCATCGTCCGGGGCACGACGCTGCTGGCCGACGCCATCGCGTCGAGCGTCGACACCCACGCCCGGTTCGGCGGCGTGGTGCCGGAGATCGCCTCGCGCGCGCACCTGGAGGCGATGGTCCCGACCATCGAGCGGGCCCTGGAGACGGCCGGCGTCTCGGCCAAGGACCTCGACGGCATCGCCGTCACCGCCGGCCCCGGCCTCGCGGGCGCGCTGCTGGTCGGCGTCTCGGCGGCGAAGGCGTACGCGTACGCGCTCGGCAAGCCGCTGTACGGCGTGAACCACCTGGCCTCGCACATCTGCGTGGACCAGCTGGAGCACGGTCCGCTGCCCGAGCCGACGATGGCGCTGCTGGTCTCCGGCGGGCACTCCTCGCTGCTGCTCGCCCCGGACATCACCGCCGACGTCCGGCCGCTGGGCGCGACGATCGACGACGCGGCCGGCGAGGCCTTCGACAAGATCGCCCGCGTGCTCGACCTGGGCTTCCCCGGCGGCCCGGTGATCGACCGGCTGGCCCGGGAGGGCGACCCGCAGGCCATCGCCTTCCCGCGCGGTCTGACCGGCTCCAAGGACCCGGCGTACGACTTCTCGTTCTCCGGTCTCAAGACCGCCGTCGCCCGCTGGATCGAGGCGAAGCGGGCGGCCGGCGAGGAGGTGCCGGTACGGGACGTGGCGGCGTCCTTCCAGGAGGCCGTGGTGGACGTGCTGACCCGCAAGGCCGTCCGGGCCTGCAAGGACGAGGGCGTCGACCACCTGATGATCGGCGGCGGCGTGGCCGCCAACTCGCGGCTGCGGGCGCTGGCCGAGGAGCGCTGCGAACGGGCCGGGATCCGGCTGCGGGTGCCGCGGCCGGGGCTGTGCACCGACAACGGTGCGATGGTCGCGGCGCTCGGCGCGGAGATGGTCGCCCGGAACCGGCCGGCGTCGGACCTGGAGCTGTCCGCGGACTCCTCGCTGCCGGTGACGGACCCGCACGTACCGGGGAACCACGGGCACGACCACGACCACGACCATGGGCATGGGCATGGGCACGGCCACGGGCACGACCATGTGCACGAGATCAGCGGGAAGAACCTCTACTCATGAGGATCTCGCTGATGTGGGAGGCGCGCGCGGTCCAGGGCCGCGGCGCCGAACTCCTGGAGTGGGCGCGGACGCAGGTCCTGCCGTACGAGCCGCTGCGCCGTGAGACCTTCCGCGCCCCGCAGGACCGGGTCCTGGTGCTGACCTGGTGGGAGGCGGACACGATCGACGCGGAGCTCCCCGAGCTGCCGGAACCGGCGGCGGAGCTGATCACGCGTCCGGTGCACCGCTGGCGCTTCGAATCGGTGGACACGGAGCCCCGCGCAACCTGAGAGCCCGTTTCCGCATCAAACATGTCGGCGTAGGTCGCGTGTTCGGGTGTGGGTGCGGGGGATCGGGTGGACAAGAAGATCGTGGTGTGGGCGGCGCTGACCGTCGCCACGCTGCTGATGACGGGCTGCACGCAGCGGGCGGACGCGGACGCGCCGCCGGAGCGGCAGCCGCCGGCGTTGCTCGGGCAGAGCAAGCCCTCCGAGGCCCCCTCCGCGGCGGACCCGGAGGCCGCGGCGACGGCGGCGTACGCCCGCTGGGGTCTCAAGCCGTTCCGGACCCCGCCGCCCCCGCCGAAGGTCAAGCCGGAGAACCGGCAGCCGGGCGGCCAGGTCCCGGTCATCAGCGACATAGAGACGACCGAGAAGATCGTCTTCATCACCATCGACGACGGCGCGGAGAAGGACCCCGAGTTCGTCCGCATGATGAACGACCTCAAGATCCCGGTGACGATGTTCCTCACCGACTCCGCGATACGCACCGACTACGGCTACTTCGGCAAGCTGGCCGCCCAGGGCCACGGCGTCGCCAACCACACCCTCAGCCACCCCAACCTGCGCACGCTGGGCCCCGAGGCCCAGCGCCGCGAGATCTGCGGCCAGCAGCAGAAACTGAAGCAGCAGTACGGCGAGGCCCCCCGCCTCTTCCGCCCGCCCTACGGCAACTGGAACGAGGCCACCCGGACCGCCGCGGGCACCTGCGGCGTCGACGCGATCGTGCTGTGGCGCGAGTCCATGCAGATCAAGAACATGCAGTACCAGCGCGGCGACAAGAAGCTCCACCCCGGCGACATCATCCTCGCCCACTTCCGCGGCCCCGCCGAGCTCAAGGGCACGACGATGACGAAGATGACCGCCAACATGCTCCGCCACATCCAGGACCAGGGCTTCACGGTGGCCCGCCTGGAGGACTACGTCTGAGCCCGCCCGGAACCGCTCCGGAAAATCTTCTCCCGGTGTGTCGAAGTGCCTCGTGCTCGTTCGACGAAAGAGTGGGAGGCGGGGAACGGCCCCGCTCGCACACCGAGGAGTACGCCATGCCGCGCTATCTGACGCTGGTCCGCATCCAGGAGGGCGCCTTCGAGCTGGAGGACGCCGACGAGGGCTTCGACGCGCGCATGATGGCGCTGTTCGAGGAGATCACCAAGGCCGGCGTGATGCTGGAGACCGCCGGGCTCAAGCCCACCGCGGACTCCACCCGGATCCACTGGTCCGGCGGGAAGATCAGCTACACCGACGGGCCGTTCACCGAGACCAAGGAGGTCGTCGGCGGGTACTCGATCACCCAGTGCAAGGACAAGGCCGAGGCCATGGAGTGGGCCAAGCGGTTCCTGGAGGTCCACCCGCCGTACTGGGACGTCACCGTCGAGGTGCGGGAGATCGAGGAGATGGGCTGAGCCCCGCGGGCGAGGACTCTGTGCTGTCATGGTGAGCCGTGACAGCACAGAGTCCTGCCACGGTCGTCGAGACCGTCTTCCGCATGGAGTCCGCCCGGATCATCGCCACCGTGGCGCGGATCGTCCGGGACGTCGGCATCGCCGAGGAGCTCGCCCAGGACGCGCTCGTCGCCGCCCTGGAGCAGTGGCCGCGGACCGGTGTCCCGGAGCGGCCGGCGGCCTGGCTGACGGCCGCCGCCAAGAACCGCGCCGTCGACCTCGTGCGGCGGCGTGAGGTCTATGCCCGCAAGCTCGCGGAGGCGGGGCGGGAGCTCACCGAGGAGTCGTACGACCCCGAGCCGTCCGGGCCCGGCGACATCGACGACGACCTGCTGCGGCTGGTCTTCACCGCCTGCCACCCGGTGCTCTCCGCCGAGGCCCGTACCGCGCTGACGCTGCGGCTGGTCGGCGGGCTGCGCACGGACGAGATCGCGCGGGCGTTTCTCGTACCGGAGCCGACCGTGGCCCAGCGGATCGTGCGGGCCAAGCGGGCGCTGGCCAAGGCCGGGGTGGAGTTCGAGACGCCGTACGGGGAGGAGCGGGCGGCTCGGCTCGGGTCGGTCCTGGAGGTCATCTACCTGATCTTCAACGAGGGGTACGCGGCCACCGCAGGCGACGACCTGCTGCGGCCGGCGCTCTGCGAGGACGCGTTGCGTCTGGCCCGCGTGCTGCAGGGGCTGATGCCGGGGGAGGGCGAGGTGCACGGGCTGGCCGCGTTGCTCGAGTTCCAGGCCTCGCGGACCGCGGCGCGCACCGGGCCGGACGGTGCGCCGGTGCTGCTTGCGGACCAGAACCGGCGGCGCTGGAACCGGCTGCTGATCCGGCGCGGTTTCGCCGCCCTGGAGCGCGCGGGCACGGGGGAGTACGGGCCGTACGCGCTGCAGGGCGCGATCGCCGGCTGCCATGCGCGGGCGGTGCGGTACGAGGACACCGACTGGCGCACGATCGCCGCGCTGTACGAGCGGCTCGCGGCCGCCGCGCCGTCGCCGGTGGTGGAGCTGAACCGCGCGGTGGCCGTGTCGATGGCGTACGGGCCCGAGGTCGCGCTGGACATGGTGGAGCGGCTCGCGGCCGCCGAACCGGGCCTGGAGGAGTACCACTTGCTGCCCAGCGTGCGCGGGGAGCTGCTGGCCCGGCTGGGGCGGGGGGCCGAGGCGCGGGCCGCGTTCGCGCGGGCGGCGACGCTGACCCGCAACGAGCGGGAGCGCGCGCTGCTGACGGCCAAGGCGGCCTCCGTACGGGAGCGGCCCGACGGCCGGTAATGTCGTGGCCATGGCTCGTCGAACGCCTCTGCCGCCTCCTCCTCCGCCCGCCGGACTCCGCACCTGGCCCGGCCGGGACGCTCTGCTCGCCGACCGGGCGCATGCCATGGCCGAGTTGACGAAGCGTCAACTCGGCGTGCGGCGCCTGGTGTTCTTCCTGCTCTTCCTGGCCGCCTGCCAGCTCGGCTGGGGCCTGGTGGGCGCCGCGCTGATCGGGATCTTCGACGAGGAGATGGTCGACCCGCTGACGATGATCTTCGTGGGCGTGTTCGCGGTGCTCGGCGTCTGCGCGCTGATCCCCTCGCTCTTCGGCGTGGTGCACGGCCTGCGCGCGGACATCACCTGCCGCGAACGCCTCGCGCAGTGGGCCGGACTCGACCGCGACGCCACCCACGACCGGGCGATCCGCGCGCCGGGGTTCGGCATCGGGTGGGCGGTGCTGTCGTTCGCCCTGTGCGCGCTCGGCCTGTGGGTCGCCTTCGCGGTGCCGAACATGTTCGTCGGCCCGACCCGGGGCGGGTACGGCACGGTCGCGTACTTCATGGGCACCGCGCTGCTGCTGTGGGCGCACGGCCTGATCGGCCTGACCAAGGCGTACGCCCACTACCGCCTGGCGATCCGGCTCGGCAGCTAGGGGGTGTCTGGCAATTCCCCGCGGCGTCGCGGCGTCCGGCACGCACGCTCGCCGCGTTGCCGAAAAGCCCTAGTAGCTCCTTCCCCAAGCTCTCAGCTCCGTTCGAGCAGGGGAGACCCCAACCGAGGGCTCTCCGGCGCCTTGCGATCGCACGCACCGGACGCCGCTCCTTGTTCCACGGGGAATTGTCAGACACCCCCTAGCCCGCCGCGCCCGCCGGGTGGCCGAGCAGCATCGTCGGGGCGCCGGCGACGCGGGTGAGGAAGACCGTCGTCGCGTTCCGGCCCTTGAGCTTCATCTTGCGGCGCAGCTCCTCCGGCTCCACCGCCGAGCCGCGCTTCTTCACGGTCAGCGTGCCGATCTCGCGCTCGCGCAGCAGGGCCTTCAGCTTCTTGAGGTTGAACGGGAGTTCGTCGGTGATCTCGTACGCGGCCGCGTACGGCGTGGGCCGCAGTTCGTCGGCGGTGATGTACGCGATGGTCTCGTCGACCAGCCCGCCGTCCAGCTCCTCGGCGACCTCCGCGACCAGGTGCGCCCGGATGACCGCGCCGTCCGGCTCGTACAGGTAGCGGCCGACCTTGTGGACCTGCGGGTCGGGCAGTCCGCGGCCGGTCAGCGAGGCGCCCGACGGCAGCAGCGTGGCGCGGCGCGCGCCCGGCGCGGTGCCGAACCACAGGACGGCCTCCTTCACGTCCCCGCCGTCCGAGATCCACTCCGCCTCGGCCTCCTGCGGCACCGTCTCGTGCGGGATGCCGGGGGCGATCTTCAGTGCGGCGTGCGGGGCGCTGCGGGCCGCCTCGACGGCCCAGGACAGCGGCGGCGAGTACGCCTCGGGGTCGAAGATACGGCCGCGTCCCCCACGCCGCGCCGGGTCGACGAACACGGCCTCGTACGGGCCGGTGTCGATGTCCGTGACGTCCGCGCAGCGCACCTCGATCAGGTCAGCGAGCCCGAGCGCCTCCGCGTTGGCCCTGGCCGCCTCGGCGGTCAGCGGGTCGCGGTCCACGGCGAGCACCCGGATCCCGGCGCGGGCCAGCGCGAGCGCGTCCCCGCCGATCCCGGAGCAGAGGTCCGCCACGCTGCGTACGCCGAGCGCGCGCAGCCGTCCGGCCCGGTACGCGCCGACCGTGGCCCGCGTCGACTGCTCGACGCCGTGCGGCGTGAAGTACATCCGGTACGCGTCCTGCGCGCCGAACTTCGCCGCCGCGCGCTGCCGCAGCCGGGCCTGCGCGAGGGCCGCCGTGACCAGCTCCGCCGGGTGCTCGCGGCGCAGCCGGGAGGCGACCGCGAGCTCCTGGGCCGGGTCGTAGTCGCGCAGGGCGGCGAGCAGGTCCTGGCCCTCGGGGGTGAGCAGGGAGTGGAAGGCGGAAAGATCGGTCACCTGCCCCATTGTGGGCCAGCCGGGGGACCGCGCGCGCCGGGCGGCGGTGTCGGCGCGGGGGAGGGGCGTCGCGCTGACAGGATGCGGCCCCATGCAGCAAGTACGACAAAAGGAAGAAATCAGGATGAGGGGTACGGGTCCTGCGCGTCGGGCGATCGCGCTCGCCGCAGTTCTGGCCGTCGGGGCGCTCGCCTCCGCCTGCTCCGGACCGCCCGCCGGCGAAGCCGCCGGGAAGCCTGTCGCCGGGCCGGCGCAGGCCAAGCCGGCCCCCGCGGCCGGGGCGCGCGCCGAGGACCGCGGCACGGCCGGCGCGCTGGCCGCGTACGTCGAGAAGGTCCGCAAGGCCCAGGCCGCCCGCGCCGCCGCCGCGAAGAAGTGGGGCCTGGCGCAGACCCCGCTGCCCGCGCCCCCGCCGCCCGCGGTGAAGCCGAAGATCACCACCCGCAAGGGCTTCGAGACCGACGGCGAGGGGCTGCCGCCCGTCTTCACCACCGTGCCCACCAAGGAGAAGATCGTCTTCCTGACGATCGACGACGGCGCGGAGAAGGACCCCGAACTGCTGCGGATGATGTCCGAACTGCAGATCCCGTACAGCGCCTTCCTGAGCGACTACCTCGTCAAGGAGGACTACGGCTACTTCAGGAAGATGCAGGACGCCGGGGTCGCGCTGCACAACCACACCCTGAACCACCGCTACATGCCCGGTCTGTCGTACGCGCAGCAGAAGCACGAGATCTGCGACCAGCAGGCCACCCTCGAGAAGCGCTACGGCAAGCGGCCGCCGCTGTTCCGCCCGCCGTACGGCAACTACAACGAGAACACGCTGCGCGCCGCACAGTCCTGCGGCGTCAAGGCCGTGCCGCTGTGGGCGGCCGAGGCGTTCCCGGACCGGATGGAGTGGCGCGAGTGGGACCGCGATCTGCACCCCGGCGACATCATCCTCACGCACTTCCGCGGCAAGAAGGACTGGAAGGGCACCATGCCGGACATGATCCGCAAGGTGATGAAGACGGTCACCGAGAAGGGCTACGCGGTCGCCCGCCTCGAGGACTACGTGTGAGCGCCCGCCGGCTGCTCGCCGGACTGCTGGCGGCCGGCGCGCTCTTCGCCGCCCCGGCGCCGGGGTGCGCGGCCCCGGGGGACGCGGTGGACCCGATCGAACGTCTGGGCAGGAAGACGGTCAGGAGCGCGGTGCAGGCGGCGAACACCGTCCCGCAGGCGCGGCACGCCGTCGTGAATTGGCACTCCGCTTGACCGAGTGCTAATCCCGGTCATAGTCTCGGCTCTGGCACTCCCCACGTGAGAGTGCCAACACAGCGACGGGCAGGTCCGGCACCCGCGACGACGGATCCACCTGGTCGCCACCTCAGACAGTAGACCCCGTGAGATCTCCGAAGGGGGAGGTCGGATCGTGACGACCACCAGCTCCAAGGTTGCCATCAAGCCGCTCGAGGACCGCATCGTGGTCCAGCCGCTCGACGCCGAGCAGACCACCGCCTCTGGCCTGGTCATCCCGGACACCGCGAAGGAGAAGCCCCAGGAGGGCGCCGTCCTCGCCGTCGGTCCGGGCCGCTTCGAGAACGGCGAGCGCCTGCCGCTCGACGTGAAGGTCGGCGACGTCGTGCTTTACAGCAAGTACGGCGGCACCGAGGTGAAGTACAACGGCGAGGAGTACCTCGTCCTCTCGGCTCGCGACGTGCTCGCGATCATCGAGAAGTAAGTCACCGAGCACCCAGGCACTGAGCCAGATGCTTTAGAGCTGCGCCCCTGACCCCGCACCGGGCGTCCAGGGGCGTGGTTCGTTTTTCACCACGATTTCCGAGAGGGCTGAACCGCTCCCATGGCGAAGATCCTGAAGTTCGACGAGGACGCCCGTCGCGCCCTTGAGCGCGGCGTCAACAAGCTTGCCGACACGGTCAAGGTGACGATCGGCCCCAAGGGCCGCAACGTCGTCATCGACAAGAAGTTCGGCGCCCCCACCATCACCAACGACGGTGTCACGATCGCCCGCGAGGTCGAGATCGAGGACCCGTACGAGAACCTCGGCGCGCAGCTGGTGAAGGAGGTGGCGACCAAGACCAACGACATCGCGGGCGATGGCACCACCACCGCCACCGTGCTGGCCCAGGCGCTGGTCCGCGAGGGTCTGCGCAACGTCGCCGCCGGCGCCTCCCCGGCCGCCCTGAAGAAGGGCATCGACGCCGCGGTCAAGGCCGTCTCCGAGGAGCTGCTCGCCACCGCCCGTCCGATCGAGGACAAGTCCGACATCGCCGCCGTCGCCGCGCTCTCCGCGCAGGACCAGCAGGTCGGCGAGCTCATCGCCGAGGCGATGGACAAGGTCGGCAAGGACGGCGTCATCACCGTCGAGGAGTCCAACACCTTCGGTCTGGAGCTGGACTTCACCGAGGGCATGGCCTTCGACAAGGGCTACCTGTCCCCGTACATGGTGACCGACCAGGAGCGTATGGAGGCCGTCCTCGACGACCCGTACATCCTGATCCACCAGGGCAAGATCACGTCCATCCAGGACCTCCTGCCGATCCTGGAGAAGATCATCCAGGCCGGTGGCTCCAAGCCGCTGCTGATCATCGCCGAGGACGTCGAGGGCGAGGCCCTGTCGACCCTGGTCGTCAACAAGATCCGCGGCACCTTCAACGCGGTGGCCGTCAAGGCCCCCGGCTTCGGCGACCGCCGCAAGGCGATGCTCGGCGACATGGCCACCCTCACCGGTGCCACCGTCATCGCCGAGGAGGTCGGCCTCAAGCTCGACCAGGCCGGTCTGGACGTGCTGGGCTCCGCCCGCCGCGTGACGATCACCAAGGACGACACCACCATCGTCGACGGCGGCGGCAACTCCGAGGACGTCGTCGGCCGGGTCAACCAGATCAAGGCCGAGATCGAGACCACGGACTCCGACTGGGACCGCGAGAAGCTCCAGGAGCGCCTCGCGAAGCTCGCCGGCGGCGTGTGCGTGATCAAGGTCGGCGCCGCCACCGAGGTGGAGCTGAAGGAGAAGAAGCACCGTCTGGAGGACGCCATCTCCGCGACCCGCGCCGCGGTCGAGGAGGGCATCGTCTCCGGTGGCGGTTCCGCTCTGGTCCACGCCGTCAAGATCCTCGAGGGCAACCTCGACAAGACCGGCGACGAGGCCACGGGTGTCGCGGTCGTCCGCCGCGCCGCCGTCGAGCCGCTGCGCTGGATCGCCGAGAACGCCGGCCTCGAGGGCTACGTCATCACCTCGAAGGTCGCCGAGCTCGACAAGGGCAACGGCTTCAACGCCGCCACCGGCGAGTACGGCGACCTGGTCAAGGCCGGCGTCATCGACCCGGTGAAGGTCACCCGCTCCGCCCTGGAGAACGCCGCCTCCATCGCCTCCCTGCTGCTCACGACCGAGACCCTGGTCGTCGAGAAGAAGGAAGAGGAAGAGGCCGCCGCGGGCCACGGCCACGGTCACGGCCACTCCCACTGAGGCCGTAGCAGGTAGCGACACGAACGAGGCCCCCGCTCCCGGGATGGGAGCGGGGGCCTCGGCGCGTCCGGGCTACGCCTCCACCGCGCCGAGCTGGCCCATCAGGCCGAGCATGTCGTACTGCCACCAGCCCTCCACGAGCTTGCCGTCCTCGCGGCAGCGGTGGATGGTCGTGCCGGTCATGCTCACCTGCATGCCGGTGGGCTGGATTCCCATGAAGTCGCCGGTGTGCGTGGCGTTCCACGTCCAGCGGGTGCAGACCCGGTCGCCCTCGGCGATCTGGTCGTCGATGGTGAAGGCGAAGTCGAAGGCGCCCCGCCACATCTCCACCTCACGCCGGACGGCGTCCATCCCGTACACGTCCTGCGCGTTGGTCGGGTCGTGGTCGTGGTACCCCTCGGCCAGGACCTGGTCGAGCAGCGCGGTGTCCTCGTCGCTCGCGATCATCTCGAAGAGCCGCCGGGCGTTGGTCTTGTACAGCGCTTCGTCCCGGACCACGTCCAGGTCCGTGAAGGTGGGCATCTCGTCACAGAGCGCGACCATCTCGCGGAAGATCCGGTCGGTCTCGGGCAGCTGCGAGTTGCGCATCGCCACGTCGTACGAGGGGAACTCGACGATCTCCACGACGTGGGAGGCGTCCGAGCGGTCCTTGCCGACGATGCTGTGCGTGGCGGTGCGCTTCCCCTCGGTCTGCTCGACCCATTGGTCCATGAGCCGGTTCAGGTCGTCGACCCGGCTGGTCTTGCAGTCGATGATCTGTACGAAAGTCATGACGCCTCCCGAAACGGCCGAGCCCGTGGCGAAACCAGTGGGAACCCCTCCATTTTAGGCGTCGGGGGACATTACGCCGACCTGGTCAGATCGCCCGGCCGTACCGCCTCCGCGAACGGCTCCCCGCGGCCGTACCGGGCCACCTCGTCCAGCGCCCGGTCGGCCATCCGGTGCAGCTCGTTGCCGAGCGAGCCGGCGATGTGCGGGGTGAGCAGCACGTTGGGGAGTTCGTACAGCGGGGAGCCGGGCGGCGGGACCTCGGGGTCGGTCACGTCGAGGACGGCGTGCAGCCGGCCGGGGGTGAGGTGGGAGATCAATGCCTCTTCGTCCACCAGCGAACCGCGGGCGGTGTTGATCAGCGTGCCGCCGTCGGGAATCAGGGCGAGCCGGCGGGCGTCGATCATCCGGTGGGTGGCGGGCAGTTGGGGCGCGTGGACGGAGACGACGGAGCTGCGCGCGCACAGCTCGTCCAGGCCGGTGACCTCGACGCCGAGGGCGGCGGCCTCCTCGGGGGTGACGTACGGGTCGTGGAGCAGGACCTCGAAGTCGAAGGGGCGCAGCAGCTCGATCACCCGGCGCCCGATCCGGGAGGCGCCGACGAGGCCGACGGTGCGGCGGTAGTTGCCCCACGCGGCGGACTCGGCGAGCCAGTCGTGCGGGGCGCGGAGCTGCGCGTACCGGCGGGCCGTCGGCAGGGCCCGCTTCCCGGCGAGGAGGATCGCGGCGAGGGTGTACTCGGCGACCGGCAGGGCGTTGGCGGCGGCGGCCGAGGTGACGGCGAGGCCGCGCTCCCAGCAGGCGTCGGTGACATGGTGCTTGACGGAGCCGGCGGCGTGTACGACGGCCCGGAGGCGGGGCGCCCGGTCGAGGACCTCGGGGGTGAGCGGGGGCGCTCCCCAGCAGGTGAGCAGGATCTCGGCCTCGCGGAGTGCCTCGGCGACCCGGGGGTCCGGGGCGGCGAGGTCGTGGGCGACGAGGCGCGGGTCGGTGCGGGCGAGGGCGGTGAGCCGGGTCCGGTGGGCGTCGTCGAGCAGGCGTTCGGCGACGCCGGGGCCCATGGCGAGGAGCAGGGCCGGTCGGTTGTCAGTGGCCTGGTGCATGGTGGGACGCGGGCTCCTCACTTGACGCTGCCGGCGGTCAGACCGGCTTTCCAGTGGCGCTGAAGGGCGACGAACGCGACGACGAGGGGGATCACGGCGAGCAGGGATCCGGTGACGACGAGGGGGTAGTAGCCGGGTTCGGCGTGGGCGTTGCTGTTCCACGCGTACAGGCCGAGGCTCAGCGGGAAGAGCTTCTGGTCCGAGAGCATCACCAGGGGGAGGAAGAAGTTGTTCCAGATGGCGGTGAACTGGAAGAGGAAGATCGTCACGAAGCCGGGCATGACCATGCGCAGACCTATGGACCAGAAGGTGCGCAGTTCGCCGGCCCCGTCGATACGGGCGGCCTCCAGGGCCTCGTCGGGGATGTAGCCGGCGCAGAACACCCGGGCGAGGTACACGCCGAACGGGTTGACGAGCACGGGGATCAGCACGGCCCAGGGGGTGTTGACCAGGCCGGCCTCGCTGGCGAGCAGGTACGTGGGCAGGGCGAGCGCGGTGCCGGGCACGAGCACGCCCAGCAGGACGAGGCCGAAGAGCTTCTCCTTGCCGCGGAAGTCGTAGCTGTGGAAGGCGTATCCGGCGGCGACGCTGACGAGCGCGCAGCCGGCGGCGCCGACGCCCGCGTAGAGCAGGCTGTTGAGGTACCAGCGGAAGTAGACGCCGTCGCTCTGCTCGGCGAGGCGGCCGAGGTTGCCGCCGAGGTCGAAGCCCTGGAAGGAGAAGGCGTCGCCGGCGAGCAGTCCGCCGGCGTCCTTGGTGGCGGCGGTGACCAGCCAGACGAGCGGGAAGAGCATGTAGCCGACGGAGAGCAGCAGCAGGCCGTTGACGGCTGCCCTGGACAGGTATGCCTTCGGCGCTGTGCGGCTCATGCGGTGCGCTCCTTCCGGCGGCCGGTGAGGCGGGTGACGCCGAAGGAGAGCAGCGCGGCGGTGAGGGCGAGCAGCACGGACGCGGCGGCGGCGAGCCCGTAGTCGTTGCGGTCGAAGGCCGCGGTGTACGCGTACATGTTGGGCGTCCAGGTGGAGGTGACGGCCGAGCCGGTGCCCTTGTTGAGGATCAGCGGCTCGGTGAACAGCTGGAGCGAGCCGATCACGGTGAACAGGGCGACCATCACCAGCGAGGCCCGGATCAGCGGGAGTTTGATGCCGAAGGCGATGCGCCAGGCCCCGGCCCCGTCGACGGTGGCCGCTTCGAGGACGGAGCGGTCGATGGCCTGGAGGGCCGCGTAGAAGATCACCATGTTGTAGCCGAGCCACTCCCACAGGGCGATGTTGACCACGGAGGGGAGGGCTCCCTCGGGCGAGAAGAAGTCGAAGCCGAGCCCGCCGGCCTCCATCGCCCGGACGACCGGGCTGAGTTGCGGGGTGTACAGGTACACCCAGATCAGCGCGGCGATGATGCCGGGGACGGCGTGCGGCAGGAAGAGCGCGAGCTGGAAGAAGCGGCGGGCGCGGGCGAGGGTCGAGTCGAGCAGGAGGGCGAGGCCGAGGGCCCCGGCGAGCAGCAGCGGGATGTAGAGCAGGCAGTAGCCGAGCAGCACGCCGAAGCCCTCGCGGAAGGCCCGGTCACCCAGCGCCGCGGTGTAGTTGTCGAGGCCGCTGAACACGGACTCGGTGCCGCCGAAGCCCAGTCCGGACTGTTTCTCGGTGAAGAGGCTGAGCCGGACCGCGTAGCCGATCGGCACCGCCATCACCGCGGTGAACAGCACGAAGAAGGGGGTCAGCAGCAGGGCGGCGGCGCGGGCGCGGGCCTTCACGGGATCAGCCCTCGACCTTCAGGCCGCGCTTCTTCAACTCGGCGACGGTGGCGTCGTGGCCGGCCTTGACGGCGTCGGCGACGGTCGGGCCGCCCTTCGTCACCTTGCCGAGGACGTCCTTGATCGCGGTGTTGGTGGTGCCGGTGGTCGGACCCCAGGCCCAGTTCCGGCCGATGGAGGCGCCGGACTGCTCGAACAGGGCGTAGATGTCCTGGCCGCCGTAGTAGCCCGCGTCGAAGACCTGCTTGGCGACGGGCCGCAGGGCGGTGGCGGCGGGGAAGGCGCTGGAGGTCCCGGAGGCGATCCGGGCCTTCACACCGGCCTCGGTGGTGGCCATCCACTTCGCGAACTCGACGGCGGCGTCCTTCTTTTTGCTGTCCTTGGTCACGGCGAACGTGGAGCCGCCGAGCATGCCGGAGGCGGGCTTGCCGTCCCAGGTCGGCATGGGCGCGACGGCCCACTTGCCGCTCTGCTCGGGCAGGGTGCCCTTGAGGACGCCCGCGCCCCAGGAGGCGCCGAGGTAGCCGATGGTGCCGCCGTTCTTCAGCGAACCGGTCCACTCGGGGCTGAACGAGGCGTTCTTGTGGACCAGATCGGCGTCGAGCAGGCCCTGCCAGTACGCGGCGGTCTTCGTGGTGGCCGGGTCGGTGGTGTCGATCTTCCAGGTGTCGTTCTCGGCCTTGAACCACTGGGCCCCGGCCTGCCAGGCCATGGCCTCGAAGGTGGTCGGGTCGTCCGGGAAGAAGGTCGCGATACGGGCCTTGGGGTCGGCCTTCCTGACCTTCTCCGCCGCGGACTTGAAGGCGTCCCAGGTGGTGGGGACCTGGACGCCGTACTTCGTGAACAGGTCCTTGCGGTAGTAGAAGGCCTGAGGGGCGGCGTCGAAGGGGACGGCCCAGGTCCTGCCGCCGAGGGTGGTGAGCTCGACGGCCTGCGGCAGCAGTTTCTCGCGGTCCTTCTCGGTGAACCGGTCGCCGATGTCCTGCAGGGCGCCGGAGCTGACGAACTCGGGGAGCGAGGGGTACTCGATGGAGACCAGGTCGGGGGCGTTGCCGGCCTTCACGGCGTTGGAGATCTTGGCGTAGCCGCCGGCGTTGCCGGAGGGGATCTCCTCGAAGTTCACCTTGATCTTCTGCTGGGATGCGTTGAACGCGTCGACGACCTCCTTGGACCCCTTGGCCCAGCCCCAGAAGGTGATGGCGACCGGCTTGCCGTCGGCTGCGGCGTCGCCGCCGGCTTCGTCGTTGCTCCCGCCGCAGGCCGTGAGAAGGGCGAGGGCGGTGGCGGCGCTTGCTATGACTCGGGACGTTCTGCTCCAACTGCGGCTCACGGCGCGGCTCCTGAGGGCGTGGCGGCGGGGACGTTGTGGCCGCGATCCTGGGGGCGCTTGTGAGCGAAGTCAAGAGCGAAAGATTGAATGATCGAAAAAAGATCAGAAAGCGTCAGTGCGACTGGGCCCCGCACGAGGCGCGCACCCGCAGCCGCGGCAACAGGCTCAGATGCCGCCGCGCGGCCTCTTCCTCGGGGGACGTGTGCCCCTCCGTCAGCCGTTCCACCAGCAGTTCCGCCGCGTGCCGGCCGACCTGGCGCTTGGGCGGGGCGACCGCGGTGAGCGGGATGTCGGCGAGCGCGGCGACCTCGTCGTCGTACGCGATGACCGCCAGGTCCCGCGGGACCCGCAGGCCCGACTCGGCGAGCCGCTGCACCATCTGGATCGCGTCCACGTCGTTGTGCACCAGGGCCGCGGTGGCCAGCCCCGAGCCGACCGCCTCGCGCAGCGCGCCGACCGCCCGCTCGAAGCCCTCCGGGTCGGCCTCGGCGGACACGGAGTCGATCACCGGCAGCGGGGCGGTCAGGCCGAGGGCGGCCAGCGCGTCGGCGTAGCCGGCGCGCACCGCGAGCGCGGTCGGACTGTCCCTGCGGGCCACCAGGACGGGCGTGCCGTGACCGAGGCCGAGCAGGTGGCGCAGGGCGAGCAGCACCCCGTGGCCGTGGTCGGAGACCACCCGGTCCAGGCCGTCGAGGGGGGTGCCCGGGTCGGCGCGGCGCTCCAGGAGGACGGCGGGCACGGGCAGTTCGGCGAGCCAGTCCCCGTACGCGAGCCGGTCCTCCGGTCCGCGCCAGCCCGGCGCGACGAGCACGCCCTGCGCCCCGGCGGCCAGCAGGCCCTCGGTGCGGGCGCGGTCCTCGTCCGGCCGGTAGTCGGAGATCCGCAGGATCAGCCGGGCCCCGACCTTCGCGGCCGCCTCGTGGGCGCCCCGGATGACCTCGGCGAAGTAGTACGTGGCGGAGGGCGCGAGCAGGCCGAGGACCAGGCCCCCGGCGGGTCCGGCGGCCCCGGAGCCGGCCGGCGCGCCCTGGCCGCGGGGCCAGGAGACCTGGCCGTGCACCCGGTCGAGCAGGCCCCGGGCGGCCAGCGCCTCGACGTCCCGGCGGGCGGTGACGGGCGAGACCCCGAGCAGGTCGGCCAGGTCGGAGACGCGGGCGGTGCCGCGCTCGCGGACCAGGGCCAGCAGTCGGTCGTGTCGTTCGGCGGCACTCTCGCGCACGGTACGGCTCCCCTCGCGGTGGTGGTGGGTCCCGGGGGCACGCCCCGGGTGCTTCGACCTTAGTTTCAGAATGATCGAACGGCGAGAGTTTCGATCATTCGCTCCGATTCCCTTGACGTTCGATCGGAGCGTCTTCAGGATTCCGGGCGACGCCGACGTCCGCCTCAGGGAGCATCATGCCCACGCCGCCCGAGAACCGTGAGCTCAGCCCGTACACCGGATGGACCCGAGCGCACTGGGAGACCGAGGCCGACGAACTCCTGCTGGCCGTACGCCCCTACGCCTCCCCCCGGCACGGACTCCTCGACCTGCCCGGACCCCGCCCCAGCTGGTCCGGCATCCGCTCCGACGGCCTGGAGGGCTACGCCCGCACCTTCCTGCTCGCCGCCCTCCGCGTCGCCGGCGCGCACGGCGACGACCCGCACGGCCACCTCGCCCGGTACGCGGCCGGACTCGCCGCCGGCACCGAGGCGCCCGGCGACGACGCCGACCCCGACTCCTGGCCCCAGCCCGCCGACGTCCGCCAGGCCGTCGTCGAGTCCGCCTCCGTCGCCCTCGGCCTGCGGCTCACCCGCCCCTGGCTCTGGGACGCCCTCGACGACCGCACCCGGCAGCGCACCGCCGACTGGCTGCTGCCCGCCCTCGACCCGTCCCCCGTCGACAACAACTGGTGGCTCTTCGGCCTCACCGTCGCCGGCTTCCTCCAGGACGCCGGCATCGAGACCGACCGCGCCGCCGCCACGATCGACCGCTCCCTGGACCGCATCGAGCAGTGGTACGTCGGCGAGGGCTGGTACTCCGACGGCGACAACCGGGCCTTCGACCACTACAACGCCTGGGCCCTGCACTTCTACCCCGTCCTGCACGCCCACCTCGCCGGCGACCGGGCCCTGCTCGACCGCCACGGCCCCCGCCTGCACGCCCATCTCGACGCGTACACCCGCCTGTTCGACGCCGACGGCGCCCCCCTTCCCTTCGGCCGTTCCCTCACGTACCGCTTCGCCGCGGCCGCCGCCCCCTGGCTCGGCGCCCTCACCGGCCACACCCCGCTCAGCCCCGGCGCCACCCGCCGCCTCGCCTCCGGCACGCTCCGGTACTTCCTCGACCGCGGCGCCACCGACGAACGCGGACTGCTCACCCTCGGCTGGCACGGCCCGTACGAGCCGGTCCTGCAGAGCTACTCCGGCCCCGGCTCCCCGTACTGGGCCTCCAAGGGCTTCCTCGGCCTGCTGCTCCCGGCCGGCCACCCGGCCTGGACCGACCCCGAGCAGCCGCTGCCCGCCGAGACCGCCGACGCCGTCACCGCCCTTCCCGCGCCCGGACTGCTCGTCCAGTCCACCGCCGCCGACGGCCTCGTCCGCCTCCACAACCACGGCAGCAACCACGTCGGCAGCCACCGGGCCGGCGAGGACGACCCCGGCTACGCCCGCCACGCCTACTCCACCCGCACCGGCCCCACCTCCTCTCCCGAGGCCCCCGACAACCACTTCGCCCTGCTCCTCGACGGCAAGGTCACCCGCCGCGGCCCCGCCGTCCCGCTCGGTGCCGGCCCCGGCTGGGCCGCCTCCCGCCACACCCCCCTCCCCGGAGTCCAGGTTCTCTCCGCGACCCTCGCCCACGGCCGCGCCGAGGTCCGCGCCCATCTCGTCACCGGGGCCCCCGAAGGCACCGCCGTCCGCCAGACCGGCTGGGCCACCACCCCCGGCGGCCCCACCGCCCAACTCCACGCCGTCCACGGCTATCCGCAGGACGCCGAGACCGTCCTCCTCGACACCGGCGCCACCCTCCAGGGCCCGGACAGCCGGACCGCCGCCCTGCACGGAACGACCACCGGCTCCGAGACCCTCTTCGTCGCCCTCGCCTCCCTCACCGCCGAACCCTCCCCGGCCCCCGTCAGCACCCTCGCGCACGTCCGGGTCACCGCTCGCACCCTCCACGTGACCTGGCAGAACGGCACCACTTCCCAGCTCGCTCTCGACCCGGAGGATCTGTGAGACACCGCCGTACCCCCACCCGCGCCCTGACCGCCGCCGCCACGGCCGCCGCCAGCGCCGCCGCCCTCGCGCTGGTCACCCTCGCCCCGGCCGCCCAGGCCGCCGCCCCCGGCCACCGTCACCACGTCGACTGCTCCGCGACCTCGGACCCGACGACCCCCGCCGACGGCTCCGCGACCCGCCCCTGGACCACCCTCGCCGAGGCCAACGCCCACACCTACGGCCCCGGCGACCGGCTCCTGTTCAAGCGCGGCGCCACCTGCACGGGCACCCTGCAGCCGCGCGGCGCCGGCTCCGCCGACCACGTCTTCACCGTCGCCGACTACGGCGACGCCCCCGGCCGGGCCGTCCTCGACGGCGCCGGCGCGCACGACGCCGTACTCCTCGCCAACACCCAGCACCTGCGGCTGACCCGCCTGGAGATCACCAACGCCGCCGCCCCCGGCACCGAACGCAACGGCGTCCGGCTCCGGCTCTCCGACTACGGCGCCGCGAAGAACATCACCCTCGACCACCTCACCATCCATGACGTGCGCGGAGGTGACCACAAGACGCTCACCGGCTCCAGCGCGATCCACGTCGCCGTCGAGGGCACCACCGTGCCCAGCTGGTACGACGGCCTGGACATCCACCACAACACCATCCGGGAAGTCGACCGCGAGGGCGTCTACTTCAAATCCCGCTTTTCCAAGCGCGACCTCGTCGGCAACCAGCAGGACCCCAACGCCTACCCCGGTCCCTGGACGCCCAGCCTGAACGTCCGCATCCACCACAACACGCTGACCTCGATCGCCGGGGACGGCATCAAGCTCGACACCACCCGCGGCGCCCGCGTCGACCACAACCGGCTCGACGGCTTCCAGCTCCGCTCCCAGGCCGCCAACGCCGGCATCTGGACCTTCAACACCGACGACACCGTCGTCGAGTACAACGAGGTGTCAGGCGGCGGCAACACCAAGGACGGCATGTCCTTCGACGCCGACGGCGCGTCCAAGGGAACCGTCTTCCAGTACAACTACAGCCACGACAACACCGGCGGCTTCCTGCTCATCTGCCCGTACAGCGGCGCCAAGACCCTCGACACCGTGGTCCGTTACAACGTCAGCCGCGACGACGGCGCACGGCTCGTGCAGAACTGCTGGGGCCCCATCCTGAACACGCAGATCTACAACAACACCTTCGTGAACCGCACCCGCGTCCCGGCGTACCTGGTGCAGGACGACGCCGGCAGCCCGGCCACCACCCGGCACGAACTGACCTTCCGCAACAACCTCTTCGTCAACGCCGGTCCTGCCGGCGGCTACGCCTTCAAGAACCCGACCCCGGACCTCTCCTTCTCCCACAACCTGTTCCACGGCGTCCCCATGACCCGGCCCAACCCCGGCGGCGTGGAGGCCGACCCGCTGCTGCGCGCCGACTTCCGGCTCGGGACCGGATCCCCCGCCCTGTCCGCGGGGACGCTCATCGCGGACAACGGCGGAAGGGACTGGTTCGGAAACGCCGTGTCGGCGACGGCGGTTCCCGATATCGGTGCATACGAAGGAAGTGGCGTGAACTAGCCAAAAGCGTGTGAAAGAGCAGGTCTCAGTTCGGCCCGTACGAGCGGCCTGCCTTGGCGGACACCCCGCCGAGCAGGCCGCGCGGCGCCAGCTTCACGAGGCCCATCAGCGCCTTGTACCGCGGGTCCGGGATGGACAGCGACTTGCCGCGCGCCAGGTCGGCGAGGGCCGCGGTCACCAGCTTGTCGGCGTCCAACCACATCCAGCCCGGGATGTTCTCGGTGCCCATCCCGGCCCGCTCGTGGAACTCGGTCCGCACGAACCCCGGGCAGAGCGCCATCAGCCGCACCCCGCTGCCCGCGAGGTCCCGGGCCGCGCCCTGCGTGAACTGCACGACCCACGCCTTCGACGCGCCGTACGTGCCGCGCGGCACGAACGCGGCCACGGACGCCACGTTGACCACGCCGCCGCGACCCCGCGTCCGCATCCCCGGCACGGCCGCCGCGGTCAGCCGCAGCACCGCCTCGCAGTGCACCGTGAGCATCTTCAACTCGTCGGCCATCGGGACCTCGAGGAACCGGCCCTTGTTCCCGAAGCCCGCGTTGTTCACCAGCAGGTCCACCGGGTTCTTGGGGTCGGACAGCCGGGCCTCCACGGCCGCGATGCCCTTCTCCTCCGCCAGGTCCGCCGAGAGCACCTCGGCCTCGATGCCGTGCCGGTCGTGCAGCTCGGTGGCCTGCTCGCGCAGCCGGGTCAGATCGCGCGCCACCAGCACCACGTCGTGGCCGTCGGCGGCCAGCCGGCGTGCGAACGCCGCGCCGATGCCCGCCGTCGCGCCCGTAATCAATGCAGTCGTCATACGCGGCAACTTAGTGCCCCGGCGACGGCCCCCACGCGCCGCCGTCCCACCCGTCGCCGCGCTCCCCGTCCCGCCCGCCGCCCTGGCCGCCGTCCTTGCTACGCGCCGTACTTGGCCGTGTACGTACGCGCGGTCTCCAGCAGCCCGGACTCCATCCACGCGGCCGCCACCAGCGTCCGCGGCAGCAGCGTGCGCTCGGTCGTGACGGCCCGGTGCAGCAGCGCGACGGTGATGTCGTGGTCGGGGCGGTGCACCACGCCCACCGCGTCGCCCGCCCGGATCTCGCCCGGCTCGATCACCCGCAGCAGCGCGCCGGGACCGGCGTCGGACTCCGTGAAGCGGGGCATCCAGCCGCTCTCCTCCAGGAAGCCTGCGAACGTACGGCACGGGATGCGGCCGCCGGTGACCTCGAGGACCAGGTCCGGGCCGATCCGCCAGCGCTCGCCGATCAGCGCGCCGTTCACGTCCAGGCCGCGGGTGGTGAGGTTCTCGCCGAACGAGCCGTTCGCCAGCGGCCGGCCCAGTTCCTTCTCCCACCGGTCCAGGTCCTCGCGCGCGAAGGCGTACGCGGCGCGGTCGTCGCCGCCGTGGAACCGCAGGTCGCACACCGCGTCCCCGGCCACCCCGCCGCCCGCGACGCCCCGCGGGCCCGGGGCCTCGACCCGTACCGGACCCTCGACCGGCCGCTTGTCGATGCCGGACGTGCCCGAGGGGGCGTTGGTGTACTCGACGGGCCGGGCCTGTCCGACGTTCACACTGAGAAGCTCCATGACAGCACCCTAGGCCAGTACCCTCAAAGCTTCATCTCGATATTGGCCGTCGAGCCCAAGCCTCGCTTATGCTCGAAGGATGATCGAGGCCCGCCATCTCCGCGTCCTGCGCGCCGTCGCCGCGACCGGTTCCTTCTCCGCCGCCGCCCGCGAACTGGGCTGCACCCAGCCCGCGGTGAGCCAGCAGATGAAGGCCCTGGAGTCGTCGGCCGGCACCCCGCTGCTGGTCCGCACCGGCCGCGAGATGCGGCTCACCCAGGCGGGCGAGGCGCTCGTCCGGCACGCCGTCGGCATCCTCGCCGGGCTCACCGCCGCCGAGGAGGAGGTCGCCGCGATCGCTGGACTGCGGGCCGGCCGGGTCCGGCTGGTCTCGTTCCCCAGCGGCAGCTCCACGCTGGTCCCGACCGCGCTCGCCGCGCTGCGCGCCGCTCATCCCGGTACCCGGGTCTCCCTGGTGGAGGCCGAGCCGCCGCGCTCGGTGGAGATGCTGCGCGAGGGCGACTGCGACATCGCCCTGGCCTTCCGGTACGGCGTGACCGCGGCCGAGTGGGACGACCTGGTCGTCCGCCCGCTGCTCGCCGACCGGCTCGTCGGTCTGGTCCCCGAGGGGCACCGGCTGGCGGCGGCCGAGTCCGTGGGCATCGCCGAACTCGCCGACGAGTCCTGGATCGCGGGCTGTCCGCGCTGCCGCCGGCAACTGGTGGATGTCTGCGAGCGCGCGGGCTTCACGCCGCGCATCGACTTCGCCACCGACGACTACCCGGCGGTGGTCGGCCTGGTCGGCGCGGGTCTGGGCGTGGCCGTGCTGCCGGAGCTGGCCATCGAGTCCGTACGGCCCAAGGGCGCCAGGACGGTGGCCGTGGAGCCGGCCGTGGAGCGCGAGATCGTGGCGCTCACCCTGCCGGACCTGGCCCAGGTCCCGGCGGTCGCGGCGACGCTGGACGAACTGGCCCGCGCGGCGAGCCGCTGAGCCGCACCGCCCCAAGGCGGAGCCGCTGAGCCATACCGCCCGGCCCGTACGGCGGCGCGCCCAGCCCGTACCGCGACACACCCGGCCCGTACCGCGATCCGCCGACCCGAACGGCCCACAGTCGTGCGGGCCCGCGCCCTCACCCGTACGGCGGAGCGCGACGTACCGCGCCGCACGCCCCCGGGCCGCGTGCGGTGCGGTGCCGCGGGCCGAGCGGATCCATCGCCCGGCCCCGGTGCGAGGTCGGCGGGTCAGGTCAGGTGAAACGTTCCTTCAGGCGCGCCCCGCACCTGCCGAGCTGGTGGCCGACGCCCGTGCCGTGACCGGCGTCGCCGGCGCCGCTGTCGTGATGAGACGGTTCCGTGCCCGTCCCATGAGTTCTTCGCGTTCGTCCTCGGTGAGGCCGCCCCATACGCCGTAGGGCTCCCGTACGGCGAGTGCGTGTGCCGCGCATTCCGCGCGGACAGGGCACCGCATGCACACCTCTTTCGCCGAGTTCTCGCGCGCACTCCGTGCCGCGCCGCGTTCTCCCTCGGGGTGGAAGAACAGAGAGCTGTCCACTCCGCGGCAGGCCGCGAGGAGTTGCCAGTCCCACAGGTCGGCGTTGGGTCCGGGAAGGCGGGAGAAATCTGCCATTGCGCTTGTCCCCTTGAAACCGTGTCGAACGGATAGGTGGGCGGTGTGGATGGCTGATGGACTACGGGCCGCTGCGGGCCCTCCTGCTGTCGGACGCCCGCTCCGCGGGCACGCCACGACCGTACAACTACTGTCGCAGTAGATGTAAATATGACTCATTGCGAATCTAGCCACAGACACCGCAAAAAGGGAAGAAAACCGACTGAATGGGGCATAGCTCCAAACGAAGGACGGCAGGCGTGCGTCGCTCTGCTCCGCGCACGCTCCCTCACGTAGAGTGCCGATCGTCGCTGTCCGACCCGTAACTCTTTCGGGTGACCATCGTTGAGAGTGCGGAGCGGTTGAAGGAACAAGCGATCGGGCAGGTGTCCGAGAGCGTCAACCGCACAGGTGACGATACGTACCAGCCCTGGAGGCTCAAGGTGACGCGCATCAGCTGCGGAGGGCGGCAATGACTTCCGTCCTCGTCTGCGACGACTCCCCGCTTGCCCGAGAGGCGCTCCGCCGCGCGGTCGCGACCGTGCCCGGCGTCGAGCGCGTGACCACCGCGGCCAACGGCGAGGAAGTCCTCCGCCGCTGGGGCGCGGACCGCTCGGACCTGATTCTGATGGATGTACGCATGCCCGGACTGGGCGGCGTGGAGACCGTCCGCCGGCTGCTCTCCGCGGACCCCGGCGCCCGCATCATCATGCTCACGGTCGCCGAGGACCTCGACGGCGTCGCCCTCGCGGTCGCCGCCGGCGCCCGCGGCTATCTGCACAAGGACGCCTCCCGCGCCGAGCTGCGGGCCACCGTCACCCAGGCGCTCGCCGACCCGACCTGGCGGCTGGCCCCGCGCCGGCTCCGTTCGGCCGAGATGGGTGCCGCGCCCACGCTCACCGCGCGCGAGATCCAGGTGCTGGAGGGCATGAGCCACGGCCGGTCCAACGCGGAGATCGGCCGCGAGCTGTTCCTCTCCGAGGACACGGTCAAGACCCACGCCAGGCGGCTGTTCAAGAAGCTGGGTGCCTCGGACCGGGCGCACGCCGTGGCGCTCGGCTTCCGCTGGGGCCTGGTCCGCTAGACACATGGCCGTGCGCATCCCCGTCCGCCCCGGGGCGGACGGGGTGGCCCCGTCTCCCCGTCCCTCCCCTCGCGGAGTGCGTTCGTCCCCTGCCGGGAAGCATCCCGAGGGGCGTCCGTCTCCCGCCGGGGAGCCTCCCGCGGAGCGTCCGGCTCCTCCCGTGGAGGACGGCTTGTGTCACTTCCCCGCGCGATGCCGCATCCTTGAGGTGTGGAGTTCCTCGGGGACGAGTCGATCGAGCGGAAGGGGAGGGCGACGGAGATGACGTCCGGCGCGCCTGCTCATAACGCTTCGGTGCACAACTACGGACGCGATGCCGCGAACCGCCGCGCGCCGGGGCACGATGGACCGATGCGCGACGACGAGACCGTGGGGTCGCCCACGCCCGCCGGGCCGGGGGAGATCGGAGCACTCGTCCGCCGTGCCGTCGAGGGCGACGAGCAGGCCACCCACGATCTGCTCGCCCGGGTGCACCCGCTCGCCCTGCGCTACTGCCGCACCCGGCTCAGCCGGCTGCCCGGCGACGCCCGCCACTTCGTCGAGGACCTCGCGCAGGAAGTCTGCGTCGCCGTCCTCATGGCGCTGCCCCGCTACCGGGACACCGGCCGGCCCTTCGAGGCCTTCGTCTTCGCCATCGCCGGACACAAGGTGGCCGACCTGCAGCGGGCCGCCATGCGGCACCCCGGTTCCACCGCCGTGCCCTCCGACGAGATGCCCGAGCGGCCCGACGACTCGCTCGGCCCGGAGGAGCGGGCGCTGCTCAGCGACGACGCGGAGTGGGCCAAGAAGCTGCTCGCGAACCTTCCGGAGAACCAGCGGGAGCTGCTGGTGCTGCGGGTCGCGGTCGGGCTGACCGCCGAGGAGACCGGGCAGATGCTCGGGATGTCGCCGGGCGCCGTCCGCGTCGCCCAGCACCGGGCCCTGAGCCGGCTGCGGGCCTTGGCCGAGCAGTAAGTGTTGCTGGGCAACGGCGTCCCTTTCGTATACGTACGAAGGTCCAAACATTGCCGCTGATCTTGCTCGTGGAATGAGACACCGCTCCAGCCCGTTAGCATGGACATCCGCACCGATCAAGGCCATTTGGGGAAGGTGTCATGACTGCCAACGTCGACGGAGTGCCCGAGAAATTCGCGACACTCGGGCTGACCTACGACGATGTGCTGCTGCTGCCGGGGTCGTCCGACATGGCGCCCGACGACATCGACACCGCTTCGTACGTGTCGAAGAACGTGCGCGTGAACATCCCGCTGCTGTCCGCGGCGATGGACAAGGTCACCGAGTCCCGGATGGCCATCGCCATGGCCCGCCAGGGCGGTGTCGGCGTCCTGCACCGCAATCTGTCCATCGCGGACCAGGCGAACCAGGTCGATCTGGTGAAGCGGTCCGAGTCGGGCATGGTCAGCGACCCGATCACGGTGCACCCGGACGCCACGCTCGCCGAGGCCGACGCGATCTGTGCCAAGTTCCGGATCAGCGGCGTGCCGGTCACCGACCCGGCGGGCAAGCTGCTCGGCATTGTCACCAATCGCGACATGGCCTTCGAGACCGACCGCAGCCAGCGCGTGCGCGAGATCATGACCCCGATGCCGCTGGTCACCGGCAAGGTCGGCATCTCCGGCGTCGACGCCATGGAGCTGCTGCGCCGCCACAAGATCGAGAAGCTGCCGCTGGTCGACGAGACGGGCCTGCTCAAGGGCCTGATCACCGTCAAGGACTTCGTCAAGGCGGAGCAGTACCCGAACGCCGCCAAGGACAAGGAAGGCCGGCTGCTCGTCGGCGCGGCCGTCGGCGTCGCCGGCGACTCGTTCGAGCGAGCCCAGGCCCTGATCGAGGCCGGTGTCGACTTCATCGTCGTCGACACCGCGCACGGCCACTCCCGGCTGGTCGGCGACATGATCGCCAAGATCAAGTCGAACTCGTCCGTCGACGTCGTCGGCGGCAATGTCGCCACCCGCGACGGCGCCCAGTCGCTGATCGACGCCGGAGCCGACGGCATCAAGGTCGGTGTGGGTCCCGGCTCCATCTGCACCACCCGCGTCGTCGCCGGCATCGGTGTCCCGCAGGTCAGCGCCATCTACGAGGCATCCCTCGCTGCCAAGGCGGCCGGCGTCCCGGTCATCGGCGACGGCGGTCTGCAGTACTCCGGTGACATCGCCAAGGCCCTGGTCGCGGGAGCCGACACGGTGATGCTCGGCTCCCTGCTCGCCGGCTGCGAGGAGTCCCCGGGCGAGCTGCTCTTCATCAACGGCAAGCAGTTCAAGTCGTACCGCGGCATGGGCTCGCTCGGCGCGATGCAGTCCCGCGGCGACCGCAAGTCGTTCTCGAAGGATCGCTACTTCCAGGAGGGCGTCGCCTCCGACGAGCAGCTGATCCCCGAGGGCATCGAGGGCCAGGTGGCCTACCGCGGCCCGCTGGCCTCCGTCGTGCACCAGCTCACCGGCGGTCTGCGCCAGTCGATGTTCTACGTCGGCGGCCGTACGGTCCCGGAGCTCCAGTCGAACGGCAAGTTCGTGCGCATCACGTCCGCGGGCCTCAAGGAGAGCCACCCGCACGACATCCAGATGACGGTCGAGGCGCCGAACTACAGCAGGAAGTAACGCGCACGCGAGCGAGGGGCGGTTCCGGGATGTGGCCGGAACCGCCCCTCGCGGCTGTGTCGGGGATACTGGTAGGCGCATACGTAGAGGGAAAGGCCACACATCGTGACTGAGATCGAGATCGGGCGCGGCAAGCGCGGCCGCAGGGCGTACGCGTTCGACGACATCGCCGTCGTACCGAGCCGGCGCACCCGGGACCCGAAGGAGGTCTCGATCGCCTGGCAGATCGACGCCTACCGGTTCGAGCTGCCCTTCCTGGCCGCCCCGATGGACTCGGTCGTGTCCCCGCAGACCGCCATCCGGATCGGCGAGCTCGGCGGCCTCGGCGTGCTGAACCTCGAGGGCCTGTGGACCCGGTACGAGGACCCGCAGCCGCTGCTGGACGAGATCGCCGAGATGGACGAGGCCACGGCGACCCGCCGCCTCCAGGAGATCTACGCGGCTCCGATCAAGGAGGAGCTGATCGGGCAGCGCATCAAGGAGGTGCGCGACTCGGGCGTGGTCACCGCCGCCGCGCTCTCCCCGCAGCGCACCGCGCAGTTCTCCAAGGCCGTCGTCGACGCCGGCGTGGACATCTTCGTGATCCGCGGCACCACCGTCTCCGCCGAGCACGTCTCCGGCGCTGCCGAGCCGCTGAACCTCAAGCAGTTCATCTACGAGCTGGACGTCCCGGTCATCGTCGGCGGCTGCGCCACGTACACCGCCGCCCTGCACCTGATGCGCACCGGCGCGGCGGGCGTCCTCGTCGGCT
The DNA here is from genome assembly GCF_043199435.1 of Streptomyces sp. NPDC048604. Lineage (NCBI taxonomy): Bacteria > Bacillati > Actinomycetota > Actinomycetes > Kitasatosporales > Streptomycetaceae > Streptomyces > Streptomyces sp. NPDC048604. The sequence continues at coordinate 218,809 of NZ_JBICVX010000005.1, read as the reverse complement.
TCGGCGGCGGCGCGGCGCACACCACCCGCAACGTGCTCGGCATCCAGGTTCCGATGGCGACCGCGGTCGCCGACGTGGCCGCGGCCCGCCGCGACTACATGGACGAGTCCGGCGGCCGGTACGTGCACGTCATCGCGGACGGCGGCGTGGGCTGGTCGGGCGATCTGCCGAAGGCGATCGCCTGCGGTGCGGACGCCGTGATGATGGGCTCCCCGCTGGCCCGTGCCACGGACGCCCCCGGCAAGGGCCGGCACTGGGGCATGGAGGCCGTCCACGAGGACGTGCCGCGCGGCAAGCTCGTCGACCTGGGCATCGTGGGCACCACCGAGGAGGTCCTGACCGGCCCCTCGCACACGCCGGACGGCTCGATGAACTTCTTCGGCGCCCTGCGCCGGGCCATGGCGACCACGGGCTACAGCGAGCTCAAGGAGTTCCAGCGCGTCGAGGTCACGGTCGCGGACTCGCAGCACCGCCGCTGACGTACGACCGCTGACGCACTGCGCGTACGTGCCTAGCGGGCGCCGCCCTTGCGGACGCCCGCTACGGCACCGGCGGCGGCCAGGGCGAAGAACAGAACCGTGTACATGTCCCGGAAGATCACGTCCCAGGTCTCGTCCACCAGGGCGGAGTGACTCAGGAAGATCTCGGTGAGCGGGATGTTCAGGTCCTGGCTGCTGATGAGCGCGGCGATGACGAGTTCGCCGAGGTAGACGCCGCCGATCGAGAACACGGCGGCGGCCGCCTGGAGGACCGGGTTCGCGCCACCCGCCTTGCCGGCCACGTATCCGGTGAGGAAGCCGACGCCGAAGGCGGCCCAGCCGATCTCGAAGTGGATCGTGCCGCCGACCACGCCGTACACGACCCCGCCGATCAACGCGACGATCACCGCCGCCAGAATGCCGAGCACCGCGCTGTCCCGCTCGGGCTCGGGGCGAGGCACGTGCGGGAAGTACTGGGACACCTGTGAATTCCCCCCGGAACGTTTGAACGCGCGTGCGAGCGTCAAAGTCCGGACACTAGCAGTCCGTTACATGAAGAGGCCCCGCACCCAAACCTGTGTGCGGGGCTTCGTCATGTACGAGCCGGTGCGGGTTACGCGCCGGCCTTGCGGACGCCGGCGAACGCGCCGACGCCGGCGAGCACGAAGAACAGGAACGTCATGACGTCCTTGCTCTCGCTCCAGACCTCGATCAGCAGGTCGAAGTTCTGGAAGAACATCTCCGTGAACCCGATCTTCAGCTCCTTGCCGGCGATCATCGCGATGGCGACGAGCTGGCCGAGGTAGACACCGCCGAGCGAGAACACGGCGGCGGCGGCCTGGAGGATCCGGTTCGGGCCGCCCACCTTGCCGGCCGCGAAGCCCGCGAGGAAGCCGACGCCGATCGCGGCCCAGCCGATCTCCCGCTCGATCTCGCCGGCGACGACACCGTAGACGATGCCGGCGACGAGCGCGGCGACCAGCGCCGCGGCGATGCCGAGGCCGAGGTTGGAGCGGGCCGGGGCCGGCGGAGCCGGGTACGGCTCGGGGGCGGGCGCGGCGCCGTCGGCGAACGGGTTGCCGGGCGGCGGAACGGGCTGAGACATGGTGCGGATCCCCCCTGGGACGGTTGCGCACGCGTGTGCGAGGAAGAGGGCCGGAGACTAGCACTCCGCTCCGACAGCCGTCGCGGGGGTTCTCAGAGGCGGTGCGCTGCGCCCGCCGGGGTCGCGCCGCGGGTGTCGAGGAGGAGCTGGGCCTTCACCGCCAGGCCCTGGAGGTCGTACGTGCGGTGGTGCTGCAGCAGGACCGTCAGATCGGCGTCGGCGGCCGCCTCGTAGAGGGAGTCGGCGCGGGGGACGGGCAGTTCGCGTACCCGCCAGTCGAGGACGTGCGGGTCGTGGAAGCTGACCGCCGCGCCGAGGTCCGTCAGCCGGCGGGCGATCTCGGTGGCGGGGGTGGCCTGGCGGTCGGCGAGGTCGGGCTTGTACGTGACGCCGAGGAGCAGGATCCGGGCGCCGCGGGCGGACTTGCCGTGCTCGTTGAGGAGCGTGGTGCAGCGCTGGACGACGTACTGCGGCATCCGCTCGTTGACCTGGCTCGCCAGCTCGACCATGCGCAGCGGGCGGTGCGCGCCGAGGGCGTCGACGGGGACGCCGTGGCCGCCGACGCCGGGGCCGGGGCGGAAGGCCTGGAAGCCGAACGGCTTGGTCTCGGCGCAGCGGATGACGTCCCACAGGTCGACGCCGATCTCGTGGCAGAGCACCGCCATCTCGTTGACCAGCGCGATGTTGACGTGCCGGAAGTTGGTCTCCAGGAGCTTGACGGTCTCGGCCTCGCGCGGGCCGCGGGCGCGCACGACCTTGTCGGTGAGGCGTCCGTAGAAGGCGGCGGCGGACTCGGTGCAGGCGGGGGTGAGCCCGCCGATGACCTTGGGGGTGCCGGTGTAGCCGCGGGTGCGGCTGCCGGGGTCGAGCCGGTCGGGGGAGTACGCGAGGTGGAAGTCGCGGCCGGCGCGCAGTCCGGAGCCGGTTTCGAGCAGGTCGCGCAGGACCCCCTCGGTGGTGCCGGGCGGGACGGGGGACTCCAGCAGGACGGTGGTGTGCGGGCGGAGCCGGGCGGCCAGCGCGCGGGCGGCGTCGGTGACGGCGGTGAGGTCGAGGGCGTGGTCGGCGCCGGGCGGCGTGGGGGCGCAGATGACGGCGGTGCGGACCCGGCCGAGTTCGGCCGACTGGGTGGTCGGCCGGAAGCCCCCCGAGAGCATCCGGCGGATCTCCGAGGCGGTGAGCGAGCCGTCGACGGGCGGGCGGCCCGCGGCGAGTTCGGCGACGGCTCGCGGGTCGGTGTCGAAGCCGATGGTGTCGATGCCGGCGGCGATGGCGGCCTGGGCGAGGGGGAGTCCGTGGTGGCCGAGGCCGATGACGGCGAGATCAGCGGGCATGGAGGTGGGCCGTCCTTCCCAGTAGCCGGAGGGGACGCGGTGCGCAAGCCCTGTGGACAGAACGGGGCGAGTGCAATGTCAGACTAGGCGTAAATATGACCGACATGCGGCATTGCGAGGTCGAAGTCTCCGAGTGTTATCCACAGAACGTGACGGGCGGTGGCTGAAGTCGGAGGGGCGGGACAGAATCGTCTGTGAGCCCGACCACACGGGCGACCTCGCGGGGGACGACGGGAGGCAGCGGTGAGGACAGCGACACTGGGGCCGGCCGAGCGCGCCGAAGCGCTCGCGGACATGGCCGAGCGCGAGCTGGACGTGCTGGTGGTGGGCGGCGGCGTGGTCGGCGCCGGCACGGCGCTCGACGCGGCCACGCGCGGACTGGCGACCGGCATCGTCGAGGCCCGTGACTGGGCGTCGGGCACGTCCAGCCGGTCGAGCAAGCTGATCCACGGCGGGCTGCGCTACCTGGAGATGCTCGACTTCGCGCTGGTGCGTGAGGCGTTGAAGGAGCGCGGTCTGCTCCTCGAACGGCTCGCGCCGCACCTGGTGAAGCCCGTGCCGTTCCTCTACCCGCTGCAGCACAAGGGCTGGGAGCGGTTCTACGTGGGCTCCGGCATCGCGCTGTACGACACGATGTCGGTCTCCTCCGGGCACGGCCGCGGCCTGCCGGTGCATCGTCACCTCAGCCGCCGGCGCGCGCTGCAGGTCGCACCCTGCCTGAGGAAGGACGCCCTGGTGGGTGCGTTGCAGTACTACGACGCCCAGATGGACGACGCCCGCTTCGTCGCCACGCTGGTGCGCACCGCGGCGAGCTACGGGGCGAAGGCCGCCAGCCGGGCCCGGGTGGTCGGCTTCCTGCGCGAGGGCGAGCGGGTGGTCGGCGCGCGGGTGCAGGACGTGGAGGCGGGAGCGGAGTACGAGATCCGCGCCCGGCAGATCGTCAACGCGACCGGGGTGTGGACGGACGACACCCAGGCGCTCATCGCAGAACGGGGGCAGTTCCATGTACGCGCGTCGAAGGGCATCCACCTGGTGGTGCCCAAGGACCGGATCCACTCGAATACCGGTCTGATCCTGCGGACCGAGAAGTCCGTGCTGTTCGTGATCCCCTGGGGGCGGCACTGGATCGTCGGCACCACGGACACCGGCTGGGACCTGGACAAGGCCCATCCGGCGGCCTCCAGCGCCGACATCGACTATCTCCTCGAACGCGTCAACAGCGTGCTGGCGGTGCCGCTGGGCCGGGACGACGTCCAGGGCGTGTACGCCGGGCTGCGGCCGCTGCTCGCCGGAGAGTCGGACGCCACCAGTCTGCTCTCGCGCGAGCACACCGTCGCCCACCCCGTGCCCGGGCTCGTGGTGGTCGCCGGCGGCAAGTACACGACGTACCGGGTGATGGCGAAGGACGCGGTGGACGAGGCGGTGCACGGCCTCGACACACGGGTCGCCGCCTGCGTCACCGAGGACGTGCCGCTGCTCGGCGCGGAGGGCTATCGGGCGCTGTGGAACGCGAGGGCCAGAATCGCCGCGCGGCACGGTCTGCACGTCGTCCGGGTCGAGCATCTGCTCAACCGCTACGGCTCGCTGACGGAGGAACTGCTCGACCTGATCGCCGCCGACCCGCGGCTCGGCGAACCGCTGGCGGCGGCGGACGACTATCTGCGGGCGGAGATCGTGTACGCCGCCTCGCACGAGGGGGCGCGGCACCTGGACGACGTGCTGACCCGCCGGACCAGGATCTCGATCGAGACCTTCGACCGGGGGACGCTCAGCGCACGGGAGTGCGCCGAGCTGATGGCGCCCGTACTGGGCTGGGACAAGAACCAGATCGAGAAGGAGGTCGAACACTACGAGAAGCGGGTGGAGGCGGAACGGGAGTCGCAGCGCCAGCCGGACGACCTGACGGCGGACGCGGCACGGCTGGGCGCGCCGGACATCGTGCCGATCTGAGCGGGGCGCCCGGCGCGCCGGGCGGCTCGTGGCGAACCGGGATGCGGGAGCGAACCGGGGTTCAGGGGCAGAACGTGGAGTCCAGCAGGGCCCGTTGGAGTCCGCGGTCGGCCGGGCGGTCGGTGGTGACCCGGAAGACGAGGGTGCGGCGGCCGTCGGCGGTGACCGCCGCCCGGACGGCGCTGCCGGTGATCCGGCCGCTGTGCCCCCAGACGGTGACCCCGCACGCGAGCCGTACGGGCTCGACGGCCATGCCGTAGCGGCTGCCGGTGGCCGAGGTGTCGAGCAGTTCGCGTTGCTGGGCGGGCGGGAGCAGCCGGCCGCCGAGCAGGGCGGAGTAGAAGCGGCTCAGATCGTCGAGGGTGGACACCAGCTCGCCCGCCGCCCCCGCGGTGCTGGGGTCGACCGGGGGTTCGCCCGGGCGGTGCGGGGCGGGCAGGGTGCGGCGGGCGCCGGGGAAGGAAGTGCCGGTCAGGGCGAGAGGGGTGAGGATGCGGCGGTGCGCCTCGGCTGCGTAGGAGCGGCCCGTGACGCGCTCGACGAGCAGACCGAGCAGGACGTAGTTGGTGTTGGAGTACGCGAACGAGCCCACCGGGCCCGGGGCGTGGGCCAGAGCGGTCCGCAGCGCCGCGGCCGGGGTGACGGGCGGAGGGGAGGCGCCGGCGCGGACGTAGTCGTACAGGCCGCTGGTGTGCGTGAGCAGGGTGCGGACCGTGATGCGGGGGTCGAGCGGGCGGCCGGGGACCGGTTCGCCGAGCCGGGCCCGGACGGGTTCGTCCAGGCGCAACCGGCCCTCGGCGACGAGCTGCAGGACCACGGTCGCCAGGAAGGTCTTGGTGAGGCTGCCGGCCCGGAAGTGCTCGTCCCGGCGGACGGCGGGCGCGCCCGCCGTCGTGAACCGGTCCGGTGCGCCCGGCGCGGTGACCAGCGCGGCTGCGGCGGGGGCGCCGCCCTCGGTGACGAACCGGGCCAGGAGGGGAGGAGTCGGTTCCGCGGCGAGGGACGCCGGGGCCAGCCCGAGGACGGCCGCGACCAGGAGCGCGGCGAGTCGGGTGCGGGCCGGTGGCATGGTGGGATTCCCTTCGTCCGAGGCCATCCTTCCGGAGTGCGGACCCCGGAGCGGCACCGGTCCCGGTGTGAGGGACAATGGGCTGTCTTCCGGGGCGGGTTACCGCATCAAAGCGGGACGCGGTGGACGCGGGCGAGGACGAGGGATCGCAGAGGGGACGCATGTCGGAGGCGGAGCAGTCGCGGAGCACGGCGCCAGAGGGTGCCGAAACCGACGACAACCGGGGTGTGGTTCCTGCGGCGCGTGAGGGGGAGCGTCCGGACGAGGCCGTCCGTGACGAGCCCGTCCGTGACGAGCCCGCGGACGCGTCCGCGGCGAAGGACGGGGCGAAGGCCGAGCAGAAGGCCGAGGACGAGGCCGCCCGGTCGGCCGGCGCGGCGTTCGGGAAGGCTCCGGCGCCGACGGCCGAGGGACGGCTGCTCGCGGGCCGGTACCGGCTGGGCAAGGTGCTCGGCCGGGGCGGCATGGGCACCGTCTGGCGCGCCGTCGACGAGACGCTCGGCCGGACCGTCGCCGTGAAGGAACTCCGCTTCCCCAACAGCATCGACGAGGACGAGAAGCGCCGCCTCATCACCCGCACCTTGCGCGAGGCGAAGGCCATCGCCCGGGTCCGCAACAACGGCGCGGTGACCGTCTTCGACGTCGTCGACGAGGACGACCGCCCGTGGATCGTGATGGAACTCGTCGAGGGCAAGTCCCTCGCCGACGCCATCCGTGAGGACGGCACGCTCACCCCGCGCCGTGCGGCCGAGGTCGGCCTCGCCATCCTCGACGTGCTCCGCTCCGCGCACCGCGAGGGCATCCTGCACCGGGACGTGAAGCCCTCCAACGTGCTGATCGCCGAGGACGGCCGGGTCGTCCTCACCGACTTCGGCATCGCCCAGGTCGAGGGCGACCCCTCGATCACCTCCACCGGCATGCTCGTCGGTGCGCCCTCCTACATCTCGCCCGAGCGGGCCCGCGGCCACAAGCCCGGCCCCGCGGCCGACCTGTGGTCGCTGGGCGGTCTGCTGTACGCGAGCGTCGAGGGCAGCCCGCCGTACGACAAGGGCTCCGCCATCGCCACGCTCACCGCGGTGATGACCGAGCCGGTCGACCCGCCGAAGAACGCGGGCCCCGGGCTGGAGAAGGTCATCTTCGGCCTGCTCGCCAAGGATCCGGCGCAGCGCCTCGACGACGCCGGCGCCCGCGCGCTGCTCGAGGGGGTGCTCGCCGAGCCCGCCCCGGCGGCCGCCGAGCCGTCGCCGGAGAAGACGCGGGTCGTCCCGCTGCCCCCGGTCCCGCCGGACGAGCCGGCGGCGAAGCCGCGTACGGACAAGCCCGTCGACGCCGCCGCCGAGCGGATGCGGGGCGCGCTGAAGTCCGTACGGAACGCGGCGGCCGCGGCCCAACAGAAGCAGAAGCAACAGAAGCGTCAGCGGCCCGAGGGGGCCGCGCCGGTCCGGGCCTCGCTGACCGACGTCGTCCCGCGCCGCACGCTGGTGATCATCGCCCTGGTCGCGGCCCTCGCCGTGCTCGCGACGGTCCTCGCCATCGTGTTCAACGGCGACGACGACAAGGCCAAGGGCGCCGCCGGCCGGGGAGGCGACAAGAACGCCTCGTCCGGTTCGGCCGCCGACGCCCCCGGCACCGGCACCGGCACGTCACCGAGCGACCCCGGCAGCCAGGGCGGCGAGAAGGACGCCGGCGAAACCGGCGGCGACGCCAAGCCGTCCGGCACCCCGCCGTCCGGCGGGGCGAGCACCGCTCCCGGTGCGGGCGGCGCGCAGCTGCCCGCCGGCTACACGCAGGTGACCAACGCCCGCTTCCACTTCACCATGGCCATGCCGGCCGGCTTCAAGCTGACCGGCATAGCCGGCCAGAACTCCGGCGCGATATTCAGCGCCTCCGGCGGCTTCCCGCGCGTCCAGGTGGACTTCAACGACAGCCCCAAGGACGACGCTGCCGCGGCCTGGGCGTCCGCGGTCCCCGCGGTCTCCGCGAGCAGCAGCGGCTACCGGCACCTCGGCATCAAGAAGGTCGCGTACAAGGGGTACCCGACCGTCGCCGACTGGGAGTTCGAGCGCAACCAGCAGGGCATGCGGGTCCACGTCCTCAACCGCGGTTTCAAGGTGGACGACTCGCACGGCTACTCGATCATGATCAGCTGCAAGGCGAGTGAGTGGAACGGCCCCGAGTGCCGCACGCTGCGGGAGACGGCGTTCGCGACATTCAGCCCCAAGGACTGACTCACGCCACGTATCGTGGAGAACCGCGGACCGTACGCAGCCGAGCCGTGCCGTGAACTGTACGGAACCCGACCGGAAATGACGGTTTCGCACTGACTGCGGGGCCGGGGGACAGCACGCTGCTGGGGAGGCGTCGTGGACGACTACGCGGGGAGGGTGCTCGCCGACCGTTACCGCCTGCCGTTGCCGCCCTCCGACGCGTACGAACTCGTCGAGACCCGGGCGTTCGACACGTACAGCGGCCAGGAGGTGCTGGTCCGCCAGGTCCCGCTGCCCGAGGTCGTCGACGCGGAGGTCCTCGACGCGGACGGCCGCGCGTACGGCGCCGGAAACGGCCATGGCGGTGCGCCCCGCAAGGCGCAGGGGAGGGCCACCCGGCGGCCCAACGACCCGGCGGTCCGCCGGGCCATCGAGGCGGCGCAGGCCGCGGCGCAGATCCCCGACCACCCCCGGCTCGACCAGGTCTTCGACGTGTTCGCCGAGGCCGGCTCGCTGTGGATAGTGAGCGAACTGATCCCCGCCCGTCCGCTCGCCGCACTCCTCGCCGAGCGTCCGCTCGACCCGTACCGCGCCGCCGAGATCGCCTCCGATCTGCTCACCGCCCTGCGCGTACTCCACGCGCACGGCTGGACGCACCGGAACATCACCACGCGCACGGTCCTGATCTGCGACGACGGCCGTGTCGTCCTCACCGGTCTTGCCGCCGGCGCCGCCGAGGAGGCCCTCTGCGGCTACACCCCGATCCCGTCGGCGGACCACGGCACGGAGCCGGAGTACGACGACGAGCCCGAGGCCGAGGCCCCGTACGAGGCCGGGCCGGAGTACGAGGACCCGTCCGAGGCCGAGCCGTACGAGGACCCGTCCGCGTACGACGCCGGGGACCTGCCCGCGGCCCGGTCGCCGTACGCGCCCGTGTCCCCCTACGCCCCGTACGCACCCGCACCCGCGCCCGACGCGCCGGCCGCCGACTCCGTCTCCGGTTCCGACTCCCTCCTTCCCGTGCCCCGGCAGACGGGGAGCGAGCTGGAGCCCGTGCGGGCCGAACCGGCCGGGGGGCCGCCGAGTTCGGCGGCGGACGTGCGGGCGGCCCGGGCCGGCGCGATCGCCGCGTACCGCGCCGGGGCGCGTGCCGCCGCGCGCATCTCCGAGACGCGGGCCGCGCTGCCCGCCCAGCCGAACTCCGAGCCGGACTCCCGTCCGGAGTCCCAGCCGGACTCCGACGCGGGCGGGCGGCCCCCGGGCCCGCCCGCGCCGGCGGACGGCGCGCCCGAGCCGCAGTGGTGGGCCGAGGCCGCGGCCGACGACGAGGACGACGACGGCGGCGGCGACGACGAGTACGGGCCCGGGCCCGGCCGCGTCATGCTCGCCGGCACCTGGAGCGACGGGCCGCACGTCTCCCGCGACGGCGCCCCGCCCGTCCCGGCCGGCGGCGGCCTGCCCGCCCGCGTCTCCGACGCGGACCCCGCACGCCTGCCCGGCCGTTGGGAGGAGGTGGTCGCCGCGGGCGGCCCCCCGCCCGCGTACCGCGGCCCCGCCACCCCGCTCGCCGCCGAGCGGGCCCGCCAGGCCCGGATCGCCCTCGTCGGCCCGGTCACCGAGCGCTGGGCCCCCGAGCAGGCCGGCCCCGTCCACGAGAACTGGCAGCTCGCGCCGCCCATCGGCCCCGCCACCGACCTCTGGGCCCTCGGCGCGCTGCTCTACCGCGCGGTGCAGGGGCACGCCCCGTACCCCGAGGACAGTGCGGTCGAGCTGGTCCAGCTCGTCTGCGCGGAGCCGCCCGCCTTCGCCGAGGAGTGCGGTCCGCTCCGTCCCGTCGTCGAGTCCCTGCTGCGCCAGGACCCCACCGAGCGCCCCGACTTCGAGGAGCTGCGCGGCTGGCTCCGCTCGCTCATCAGGTCCGCGCCGGAGCCGGAGGCGGGCGCCGGGGCCGTGCCGCTGCCGCCCGACGACCCGACGCGGCTGCCCATCGTGCGCCGCCGCGGCGAGCTGGTCCGCAAGCGCCGGGGCCGGCACAAGAAGGGCAAGGAGGCCAAGGAGGCCAGGGGCGGCAGACAGAGCAACGGACAGAGCGGCGAGACCCGTCGCGCTGCCGCGCATGTCCACGCCGACGAGCAGGAGTTCCACGAGGAGCTGCCGCAGTACGCCGCGAAGCCCCTCAAGGCCCCCAAGCAGCCCAAGCAGCCCAAGCAGCCCAGAGCCGCCCGCCCCCCCAGAGCCCCCAGGCCGCCCAGAACGTCCGGCAGCCCGCGGGCGCTCGGCCGTGTCCTGCTGCTCCTGGTCCTGTTGCTGCTCGGCGGGGCCGTCGCGTACGCCTTCCTCTTCATGCCCGGACAGGGCGAGGAGGGCGGCGCCGCCGCGCCCGGTCCTCAGCAGCCGCAGCAGTCCGAACAGCCCCAGCCGCCGCAGCCCTCGCCGACTCCCACGCCGACCCCGACCCGCACACCCCCGCCCCAGCAGTCCCCGGCCCCCGACCTCGCCCCCGGCTACCGGCTCCACAAGGACCCCGAGGGTTTCCAGGTCGCGGTCGCCAAGGGCTGGAAGCGCTCGGGGAAGAACGCCGACGGCCAGATCCGCTTCACCAGCGGGGACTTCACCCTGCTCGTGGTCCCCGGCCGGGACACCGTGCAGGCAGGCGGTTCGGACCCGATGGCGTACCAGCGCACCAAGGAGCGCGAGCTCCAGCCGTGGCGGGAGTCCTCCTGGTCCGGCGCGACCGGGCTGCGTCGCATCGACGTGGGCCGGCAGGCCATGGCCGAGGGCCAGTTCACCTGGCAGGACGATGACGGCCGGGACCTGTACGTGCGCAACCTCGCCCTGATCGTGAACGGCCGTTACCACGTCGTCCAGGTGATCGGCCCGGACGCCCAGCGCGACAAGGTCTCCGAGGTCTACCAGCAGGCGGTGAAGGCCTACAGCGCCGCCCGCTGACACCGGCGCCGAAACCGGCGGGACACCGGTCTCCGGTCACAGTGCGGTTCCTATGCCCGCCCCGAGGTTCCGTGCCCCGTACCCCCCTCCGTAACCTGGCATCCGAAGGAACGGGCGGGGGAACGTGGAACACTCTCACAGCACAGGCGCCGGGCTCCTGCTCGCCGGTCGGTACCGGCTGAGCGAGTCCATCGGGCGCGGCGGCATGGGCAAGGTCTGGCGTGCCCACGATGAGGTCCTGCACCGCACCGTCGCGGTGAAGGAGCTGACGGCGGGACGGTTCGTGTCCGAGGCCGACCGGGCCGTGCTGCACGCCCGGACGCAGAAGGAGGCCCGCGCCGCCGCCCGGATCACGCACCCGGGCGTGGTCACCGTGCACGACGTCCTGGAGCACGACGACCGTCCGTGGATCGTCATGCAGTACGTCGACGGGCCCTCGCTCGCCGACGCGATGAAGGAGTCCACGCTCGACGCCCGCGAGGCCGCCCGGATCGGGCTGCACGTCCTCGGCGCGCTGCGCGCCGCGCACGCGGCCGGCGTGCTGCACCGTGACGTGAAGCCCGGAAACGTGCTGCTGGCCCGCGACGGCCGGGTGCTGCTCACCGACTTCGGCATCGCCGCTATCGAGGGCGACTCGACGATCACCCGGACCGGCGAACTCGTCGGCTCCATCGACTATCTGGCGCCCGAGCGGGTCCGCGGCGGCGCGCCCGGACCCTCCTCCGACCTGTGGTCGCTGGGCGCGACGCTGTACGCGGCCGTGCAGGGCGTGAGCCCGTTCCGCCGCGACTCGCCGATCACCACGATGCAGGCCGTGGTGACGGAGGAACCGGAGTTCCCGGAGAAGGCGGGTGCGCTCGCGCCGGTCATCACCGCGCTGCTGCGCAAGGACCCGGTGGGCCGGCCGGCGGCCGACGCGGCCGAGCGGATGCTGCTGGAGGCTATGGAGGGACGGACGCCGAAGGCGGCGCAGGCCTTCGTGCCGACCCAGCGGGTCGAGTCCGCCCAGCTCGACGCGGTCGTCACCCTCCAGCAGCCCGTGCCGCCCACCGCCGACTCCGCGGACACGGCGTCGTCCGCCCGGGCGTCGGGCGGCGGCCGGTGGCGTACGGCGGTCCTGGCGGCGGTCGTCGCCGGACTGGTCGCCGGCGCCGCGGTGTTCGCCGTGATGACGTACGGGAACGGGCCGGACGGCAAGGACGGCGGCAACCAGGTGCGCGGCCCCGGCCCGTCGGGGACGCCCAGCACCGACAAGGGCGACGACGTCCTCGACCCCGCGGACTGGCACCGCGTGAAGGACCCGGAGGGCTTCAGCATCCTCGTGCCCAAGGGCTGGAAGCGGCAGATCAACCACCAGGGCCAGATCGACTACACGCCCGACAACAACCGCCACATCCTGCGCATCAGCATCGACAAGACGCCCGACTTCGAGACGCCGCTGCTGCACGCCAAGGACCTGGAGAAGCAGCTGAAGCGGCGGGCCGACTACCAGCGGGTGCGGCTGAACCAGAACGTCTTCCGGGACCAGCAGTACGCCTGTCTGCTCGAGTTCACGTGGACCGAGCGGCAGAACAACCCGGGCCCGCGTCATGCCATCGACCAGTTCTACTACGGCGACGACGGCACGGAGTACGCGCTGTACGTGGCCTCGCCGGCGGAGGACTGGGAGACCACCCGCCGACAGTTCGATCACATGCTGAAAAGCTGGCAACCGCCGGGTGACCAGCAGTGAGGTTCGACAGGATGGCGGCATGAACGACTTCGGGGGACGCATGAACGAGCCCACCAGCTACGGCCTTCAGCCGCCGAGGCCCATGGGGCAGCCGGTGCCGCCTCAGGCGGCGCCCGCCCAGCCCGCACCTGCGCAGCCCGCACCCGCCCAGCCCGCACCCGCCCAGCCCGCACCGCCTCAGGCCGAGCCGGGCGCAGGCCGGATCGTCGGCGGGCGGTACCGGCTGCTCGCCCGGCTCGGGCACGGCGGCATGGGCACGGTGTGGCGGGCCCGCGACGAGGTCGTCGACCGCGAGGTCGCCGTCAAGGAGCCGCGGGTGCCGGACCATCTGTCCGAGCAGGAGCGCGAGAACATCCATCTGCGGATGCAGCGCGAGGCCCGGGCGGCCGCCCGGATCGACCACCCGTCCGTGGTCACCGTGCACGACGTCGTCGTCGAGGACGCCCGGCCGTGGGTCGTGATGGAGCTGGTCCGGGGCCAGTCCCTGGCGGACCGGCTCCAGGAGGGCACCCTGGACGCGCGGGAGGCCGCGCGGATCGGTCTGGACGTGCTCGGCGCGCTGGCCGCCGCGCACGAGGCCGGCGTGCTGCACCGGGACGTGAAGCCGGACAACGTGCTGCTCGGCCGCGCCGACCGGGTGGTCCTCACCGATTTCGGCATCGCCACGATCGAGGGCGAGCAGCGCCTGACGGAGACGGGGGCGTTCATCGGCTCGCCGGAGTTCGTCGCGCCGGAGCGGCTGCTCGGGCAGCGTCCGGGGCCGGAGTCGGACCTGTGGTCGCTGGGCGTGGTGCTGTACGCGGCGGTGGAGGGCATGTCGCCGTTCCGGCGGACGAACACCCCGGCGACGCTGCAGGCGGTGCTCTCCGCCGAGCCGCAGGCCCCGGCGCGGGCCGCGGGCGCGTTCGGCGACCTCGTGATGCGGCTGCTGCGCAAGGACCCGGCGGCGCGGCCGGCGCCGGCGGAGATCCGCGCGGTCCTGGAGGCGGTGGCCCGCCCCGTACCGGTGTCCGTGCCCACGCAGACCCACGCCGTGCCCGCCCGGGCTCCCCGCAACCGCTGGCTCCCGCCGGTCCTCGCGGAGAGCCGCGGGGCCAGGTACGGGTTCCTCGGCGGCGTACTGGCGGTCGCCCTGGCGGCCACGCTCCTGGTCCTGGACCCGTTCGCGGGCGACGAGCTGCCGGCGGGCTGGCAGGTGCGCCCGGAGCGGGAGTTGCTGCGGGCCGAGGTGACCGTCCCGGAGGACTACAAGCGGCTCCAGGACGACCAGTACGGGGCCGTCTGGTACGCCGACCCCAGCGGTGTCTTCGAGATCGACTTCTGGCGCGCGGAGGCGAGTACCGAGGCCGGTACGGAGGATGTGGGGGCGGACGCCCAGGCGCGCAAGGCCAAGTACGAGAAGGGCGGCAAGAACGGCCTGGAGATGAAGGACGCCGAGGTCACCGTCAAGGGCGCGCAGCACCAGGGCCGGAAGGCGTCCGAGCTGGTCGTGGACTACACGCCGTACTCGTCGACGGACGACGACCCGGTCCGGTACCGGTACCACGAGCTGCTGATCCCGGGCGAGGGCAAGACGTACTGGCATCTGCGGGTGAAGACGCCCGCGGAGGGGAAGGCCGCGGCGGATGGTGCGGGGATCTATGCGGAGGTTGTGAAGGGACTGCGGATCGAGGATTTCTCGGCGGCCTCCAAGGGGCAGTGAACCCGCGCTAAGCCCCTGATCAGGGCTTATTTGCCAGTGATCGCTGGCGCGTTTTCGGGCGGGTGGCGAAAAGTGTTACCGACGGGTACCCAAAGTGCGGAACGGGGCCTACCCTCGCCCTCATGACGGACTCGCAGGCCCCCGCCGCCACCACCACCGAGGAGACCGAGGCCCCCGCCGCTCCGGTCTCCGTCGGCACCAACCCGATCGCCCCCGCCCCGGCCGGCGCCCGCACGGCCGCCGACGTCGTGACCCCGGACCTCGTGGCCCGGCTCACCAAGGGCGTCGTCGGGTCCGGCCGCACCGCCAACCACACCCCGTACACCGGGGAGAAGCTGGCGGACCTGCCCGAGTCCACCCCCGAGGACGTCGCCGAGGCCTTCGCCCGCGCCCGCGCCGCGCAGGCCGCCTGGGCGGCCACCCCGGTCCGCCGCCGCGCCGCCGTCCTGCTCCGCTTCCACGACCTGCTCCTGGACCGCCAGGCCGAGGTCCTCGACCTGATCCAGCTGGAGACCGGCAAGGCCCGGCTGCACGCCCACGAGGAGATCCAGGCGGTCGCCGTCGCCGCCCGGCACTACGGCCGCCGCGCCGCCGCGTACCTCAAGGCCAAGCGGCACACCGGCGTCGTCCCGACCCTCACCAAGGTCACCGAACTGCGCCAGCCGCGTGGCGTCGTCGGCCAGATCGCGCCCTGGAACTACCCGCTCGAGCTCTCCGTCGGCGACGCGCTGCCCGCCTTCGTCTCCGGCAACGCCGTCGTCATGAAGCCGGACACCGAGACCGCGCTGACCGCCCTGTGGGCCCGCGACCTGCTGATCGAGGCCGGCCTGCCCGCCGCCGTCTTCCAGGTCGTCCTCGGCGAGGGCCCGGTCGTCGGCCCGGCCGTCGTCGAGCACGCCGACTACGTCTCCTTCACCGGCTCCACCCGCACCGGCCGCGAGGTCGCCCAGGGCGCCGCGGCCCGCCTCGTCGGCGTCTCGCTGGAACTCGGCGGCAAGAACGCCATGCTGGTCCTGAACGACGCCGACGTGGAGAAGGCCGCCGCCGGCGCCGTCCGCGCCTGCTTCTCCTCCGCCGGCCAGCTCTGCATCTCCATCGAGCGGCTCTACGTCCACGAGTCGGTCGCCGACGAATTCGTCGCCCGGTTCGCCGCCCGCACCAAGGCGATGCGGCTCGGCAACTCCCTCGCGTACGGGGCCGACATGGGCTCCCTCGTCGGCACGCGCCAGATGGAGACCGTCACCCGGCACGTCGAGGAGGCGGTCGCGAAGGGCGCCACGCTCGTCGCCGGCGGCGTCGCCCGCCCGGACATCGGCCCGCTGTTCTTCGAGCCGACCATCCTCGACGGCGTCGACGCCCCGATGGCAGTGTGCTCCGAGGAGACCTTCGGCCCGGTCGTCTCGATCTACCGCTTCAAGGACGAGGACGAGGTCATCGAGCTGGCCAACGCCACCCCGTACGGCCTCAACTCCTCCGTCTGGACGAAGGACTCCAGGCGCGGCCACGCCGTCGCCGCCCGGCTGCGCACCGGCACCGTCAACATCAACGAGGGCTACGCGCCGGCCTACGGCAGCGTGCAGTCCCCGATGGGCGGCATGAAGGACTCCGGTCTCGGCCGCCGCCACGGCTCCGAGGGCATCCTCAAGTACACCGAGGCGCAGACCGTCGCCCAGCAGCGGCTGATGCCGCTCGCGCCGTCCTTCGGCATGGACGACGAGAAGTACGCCGCCTTCATGAGCGTGTCGCTGAAGGCCATGAAGGCCCTGCGCCTGCGCTGACGGCCCCGCGGCGACGACCGGCCGCCCGTTCCACCTGTCCCTTCGTTCGAGGAGAGCCATGACCGCGGTACCCCACGTCCAGAACCACGACGAGGACGGCTCGTACGACTACGACGTGATCGTCGTGGGCTCCGGCTTCGGCGGCTCCGTCACGGCCCTCCGGCTCACCGAGAAGGGCTACCGGGTCGGCGTCCTGGAGGCCGGCCGCCGCTTCGCCCGCACCGAACTGCCCAGGAACTCCTGGGACCTGAAGAACTTCCTGTGGGCCCCGGCGCTCGGCCTGTACGGCATCCAGCGCATCCACCTGCTCGGCAACGTGATGGTGCTGGCCGGCGCGGGCGTCGGCGGCGGCTCGCTGAACTACGCCAACACCCTCTACGAGCCGCTGGCCCCGTTCTTCGACGACCCGCAGTGGAAGCACATCACCGACTGGCGCGAGGAGCTGAAGCCGTACTACGACCAGGCCAAGCGCATGCTGGGCGTACGGCTCAACCCGACGATGACCCCCTCGGACGTCCATCTCAAGGCGACCGCGCAGGCCATGGGCATCGGCGACACCTTCCACATGGCGCCGGTGGGCGTGTTCTTCGGCGACGGCAAGGACGGCGCGGGCGACGCCAAGGCGAAGCCGGGCGGCGAGGTCGCCGACCCGTTCTTCGGCGGCGCGGGGCCGTCCCGGAAGGCCTGCACCGAGTGCGGCGAGTGCATGACCGGCTGCCGGCACGGCGCGAAGAACACCCTCAACGAGAACTACCTCTACCTCGCGGAGAAGGCGGGCGCGGTCGTCCACCCGATGACCTCGGTCGTCGCGGTCACCGAGGACTCGCGCGGCGGCTACGCGGTCAAGACCCTGCCCACCGACGACCGCAAGAAGGGCAAGGGCCGCACCTTCACCGCGCCGAAGGTCGTGATCGCCGCCGGCACGTACGGCACGCAGACGCTGCTGCACCGCATGAAGGACACCGGTCTGCTGCCCCGGATCTCCGGCCGGCTCGGCGAGCTGACCCGCACCAACTCCGAGGGCCTCGTCGGCTCGCAGACCAGCGACCGCCGCTACCGCAAGAAGCACGGCCAGAAGGCCGACTTCACCCGCGGCGTCGCGATCACCTCCTCGATCCACCCGGACGACAACACCCACATCGAGCCGGTCCGCTACGGCAAGGGCTCCAACTCGATGGGCGCGCTGACGATCCTCCAGGTGCCGTACGGGGCGCACCGGGTGCGTCGCTGGCTCCTGGAGATGGTCAAGCACCCGACGCTCGCGGTGCGCGCGATGTCCAACCGGCGCTGGTCGGAGCGGACCATCATCGGCCTGGTCATGCAGTCCCTGGACAACTCGCTGACCACGTACCGCAAGCCCGGCGGCATCGGAAAGGGCCTGCTCACCGCCCGCCAGGGCCACGGCGCGCCGAACCCGACGCAGATCGAGGCGGCCACGCAGGCGGCGAGCCTGCTCGCCGACGAGATCAACGGCTTCGCCGGCTCCAACGTCGGCGAGCTGATGGGCACCCCGCTGACCGCGCACTTCCTCGGCGGCTGCCCGATCGGCGGGGACGCCGAGTCCGGCGTCATCGACCCGTACCACCGGCTGTACGGCCACCCGGGCATCTCGGTCGTGGACGGCGCGGCGGTCTCCGCCAACCTGGGCGTGAACCCGTCGCTGACGATCACGGCGCAGGCGGAGCGGGCGATGTCGTTCTGGCCGAACAAGGGCGAGGAGGACCCGCGCCCGGCGCAGACGGAGACGTACGTCCGGCTGTCCCCGGTCGAGCCGAAGGCCCCGGCCGTGCCGGCGGACGCGTTCGGCGCGCTGAAGCTGCCGTTCCTGGGCATGCCGTCGGTCCCGAAGAAGAAGTCCTGACCCTTCGAGCACGCGACTGAGAACGCAAGAAAGGCGCTGCGCCCCCCTCCGAGCGCAGCGCCTTTCTGTCTGTGGGGGCTTCTCAGCCCTTACGCGGCGGCACCGCCGCTGCTGCGCCGACGCAGCGCGAACACGACACCCGCACCGGCGAGCACGGTCACACCGCCGGCGATCCCGATCACGGGGAGCACGTCGGAGGAGCCGGTCTCGGCGAGCGTGCCGGTCAGCTGCGGGGAGGTGTCGTTCTCGGGCTCGGTGTCCGGAACCGGGACCTTGCCGCCTTCCTGCGGCTTGGTGCCCTCGGTGTCCGTGCCCGACTTCACGATCTGGAACTTGTAGGCGACCTGGCCCTCGCCCACGCAGTCGTTCTCGCCGACGTAGAGGCCCGCGCCCAGGGTGAAGCCGGCGCCGACGGGGGCGCTCGCCTTCACGTTCAGGCGCATCGGGATCTCGACCTCGTAACCGGCCTCGATCTCGTCGGACTGGCCGACGTAACCGACGGAGTCGCCGTCGAGGTCGAGGGTCTCCCAGCCGTCGTCGTTCTTGACCTGGAGCTCGACCTGCTTGGTCTTGAAGAGCTTCTCGCCCATCGCGTCGGCGGCGGCGCCGGCGAAGAAGTGCACCTCGCGGACGCTCTTCTCGGAGGCGTTGTAGACGTTGAGGCTGAAGGTGTGCCAGCCGCTGCCCGCGGCGATCTTGCCGGGCAGGCCGTCGACGTTCAGCTCGATGTCGCTGTTCTCGCAGACCGGAACCTCGGGGAACTCTTCGTCCTCGTCGGGCTTCGGGTCGGTCTCGTCCTTGTTCTCGCCCTCGCCGGAGGCGGGCTTGTCGTCCTTCTCGCCCTCCGGCGTGCCGCCGGGCTGCTGGCCGTTCTTGCCGGCGTCGGCGTCGGCGTCCGCGTCCGTGCCGGCGTCGGGCGTGGCGGGGGACTTGTCGTCCGCCGGGGCGTCGGCGGGCTGGTCCGGAGTGGTGTCCGCGGCGTCGTCGCCCGGCGTCGCCGGGTCGTCGTTCGGCTGCGTGGGCGTGTCGGATGCGGTGTTCGTGGTGCCGCCATCCGTCGCGTACGCGGCGGGGGCCGCCAGAAGGGCGGCGGGCGCGATCACGGCCGTCGCGGCGGCGACGGCAAGGGCGCGGCGAAGCTGCTTCATCAGTTCCTCGGAGCAGTCCGGGCGTGCCGTGGGATCACGGCACGAAGTTCGGGGTCTACCCGCGTGGCGGCGGCGGGCGGGACCGTTGGTTCCGCATGCATGACCTGTGACCCGGGGGATTGGTTGTACGCGAAAGCCCCGGTCGGCGTGTGACGCGTGTCACTCGTGCGGACCGGGGCCTCGCGGGGCGCCGGGGGGAGGGCGGCGCGGGGGACCTGTGGAGGGAACATCTGGGGGACGGGAGGAAGGGGCGGATGCGGTCGGCTCCGGGCGTCCCCGGAGCCGACCGTCCTTTCTGGTGACCGGGCTGCTGTCCCCTGCGGTCCGGTCACGAGCACCGGGGCGCGGTCCCACGACGCACCTGCAGTGCGTCACGCGCCCCAGCGAAGCCACGCGTGGATGAAGCGGGCCCGCCCCTGGCTGGCACGGACACCGGGACCAACGAAGCCGCCGCGGGGCCGGTCACGCGCCGTACGGGTGAGAGCGGATCCGTACGCCCGTTCCCGGGGCCCTCCGCGGGTGCGGTCAGATGCGGCCCCGGCACAGCTCCAGCATCGTCATCGCGAGCGCGGTGCCCGGCTTGCCCAGCGCGTCGCGGTAGTGGCCGAGGACCTCCATCTCGCGGGCCAGGTTCACCCGGCGGCCGCCGGAGGAGATCCGGGCCTCCTGGATGACGGCCGAGACGGCCATCCGTTCCTGGATCAGGCCGATGATCCGGTCGTCGAGCGCGTCGATCCGCTCGCGGGCGTCCCCGATCAGCGTCGCCGCCTCGTCGGTGCGGGCGCCGGTCTTCTCGACGGGGGTCTGCGTCTGGGGCGTCTGCGTCTGCGTGGTCATGGTGCGGGGCTCCTCGTGGTGTCGGGTGCTGCCCCGGGGCGGCGAGGTCCGGTGAAACGCAGAGCGCCCCGGGCCTTGTCGGCCCGGGGCGCCTGGGAAGTCGCTTGTCAGTTGCTCAAGCAGCACGACCATGGCAGCCGGTGGGCCGGTTGCCATAGGTAAAGACGAAGGTCGTGAGCGTGCGCATGGGGGACAGTATGGCCCCTTCCGTCCGGCCCCGGGCAAGCCGGTTCGGATGGTGAGACGAAAGGGGACCCGTGGCGCGCCGGTAGAATCGACAAATAGAGAACCCTCCCACTCCCGCCGGAAGGCCGCCGTAGTGTCATCAGCGTCCCCCGCTGCCGCGCCCGTCTCCAACCCGGACGTAGTCCTCGTTGTCGATTTCGGCGCCCAGTACGCCCAGCTCATCGCCCGTCGCGTC
This sequence comes from Streptomyces sp. NPDC048604, assembly GCF_043199435.1. Taxonomy (NCBI): domain Bacteria; kingdom Bacillati; phylum Actinomycetota; class Actinomycetes; order Kitasatosporales; family Streptomycetaceae; genus Streptomyces; species Streptomyces sp. NPDC048604. Next base: position 198,237 of record NZ_JBICVX010000005.1, on the reverse strand, counting down.
CGTGAGGCGCGGGTCTACAGCGAGATCGTCCCGTCCACCATGCCGGTGGCCGAGATGCTGGCCAAGAACCCCAGGGCGATCATCCTCTCCGGCGGCCCCTCGTCCGTGTACGCGGAAGGCGCCCCGCGGCTCGACCGCGAGCTCTTCGAGGCCGGCGTCCCGGTCTTCGGCATGTGCTACGGCTTCCAGCTGATGGCGACGACCCTCGGCGGCACCGTCGACAACACCGGCGCCCGCGAGTACGGCCGGACCCCGCTGCACGTCTCCAAGGCCGGCTCCACCCTCTTCGAGGGCACCCCGGTCGAGCAGTCGGTGTGGATGTCGCACGGCGACGCCTGCTCCGCCGCCCCCGAGGGCTTCGCCGTCACCGCGTCCACCGACGTGGTCCCGGTCGCCGCCTTCGAGAACGACGAGAAGAAGCTGTACGGCGTCCAGTACCACCCCGAGGTGCTGCACTCCACGCACGGCCAGCAGATCCTGGAGCACTTCCTCTACCGCGGCGCCGGCATCGAGCCGAACTGGACCACCGGCAACGTCATCGACGAGCAGGTCGCGGCGATCCGCGCCCAGGTCGGCGACAAGCGCGCCATCTGCGGTCTGTCCGGCGGCGTCGACTCCGCCGTGGCCGCCGCGCTGGTGCAGAAGGCCATCGGCTCGCAGCTCACCTGCGTGTACGTCGACCACGGTCTGATGCGCAAGGGCGAGACCGAGCAGGTCGAGAAGGACTTCGTGGCCGCCACCGGCGTCCAGCTGAAGGTCGTCGACGCGCAGGAGCGGTTCCTCACCGCGCTGGCCGGCGTCTCCGACCCGGAGACCAAGCGCAAGATCATCGGCCGCGAGTTCATCCGCGTGTTCGAGCAGGCGCAGCTGGAGATCCTCCAGGAGGAGGGCCCCGAGGTCGCGTTCCTCGTGCAGGGCACGCTCTACCCGGACATCGTCGAGTCCGGCGGCGGCACCGGCACGGCCAACATCAAGTCCCACCACAACGTGGGCGGCCTCCCCGACGACATCGAGTTCCAGCTCGTCGAGCCGCTGCGCCAGCTGTTCAAGGACGAGGTCCGCATGGTGGGCCAGGAGCTCGGCCTGCCCGAGGAGATCGTCCAGCGCCAGCCGTTCCCCGGCCCCGGCCTCGGCATCCGCATCGTCGGCGAGGTCACCAAGGAGCGCCTGGACCTGCTGCGCGACGCCGACGCCATCGCCCGCGAGGAGCTGACGGCGGCCGGTCTCGACCGCGAGATCTGGCAGTGCCCGGTCGTGCTGCTCGCCGACGTCCGCTCCGTGGGCGTCCAGGGCGACGGCCGCACCTACGGCCACCCGATCGTGCTCCGTCCGGTGTCCTCCGAGGACGCCATGACGGCGGACTGGTCGCGCCTGCCGTACGAGGTGCTGGCCCGCATCTCGACCCGGATCACCAACGAGGTCGCCGACGTCAACCGCGTCGTCCTCGACGTGACCAGCAAGCCGCCGGGCACCATCGAGTGGGAGTAGTCCCCACCCGGTCCACGTGTCGGAGCCGCCGTCCCCTGGTGAAGGGGCCGGCGGCTCCGCCGCTTTCGGCGTGCGATCTCTCTGGCCAGTTCCAGCGCCCGGCGTTACCTTCCCGCCCATGAGCGAGACACCGGCCCCCATACCCGCGGATCGGCTCCACTTCGCGACGCCCCCCGTCCATGCGACCGCCGAGGAGGAGCGGACGTACCGAAAGCAGCGGCTCGCGGGCGCGCTCCGGCTCTTCGGCAGCCTCGGGTACGAGGACGGGGTCTCCGGACACCTCACGGCCCGGGACCCCGAGTACGACGACTGCTACTGGGTGAACCCGTTCGGCGAGCCCTTCGCCGGCATCCGGGCGAGCGACCTGCTCCTCGTCGACGGGGACGGCCGGGTCCGCCAGGGCGGGCAGCGGGTCAACCAGGCTGCGTTCTGGGTGCACGCCGCCGTGCACCGCGCCCGGCCCGAGGTCGTCGCCGTCGCGCACACCCACACGACGCACGGCCGGGCCCTCGCCGCGCTAGGCGAGCTGATCGAGCCGATCACCCAGGAGTCCTGCGCCTTCTACCGCGACCACGCACTCTTCGACGCGTTCACCGGCGCCGCCGTCGACGAGGACGAGGGGCCGGCGATCGCCGCGGCCCTCGGCCCGTACAAGGCGATCGTGCTGCGCAACCACGGGCTGCTCACCGTCGGGGACTCCGTCGACGCGGCGGCCTGGTGGTTCATCGCGATGGAACGGGCCTGCGAGATCCAGCTCGCCGCGCGGGCCGGGGGCAAGCCGGTGCCGATCGGGCACAAGGACGCGCTCGCCTCCCGGGCGCAGCTCGGCAGCGATCTGGTGGCGTGGTTCAGCTATCAGCCGCTGTGGCGTCGGATCAGCCGTGCGGAGCCCGAACTGCTGTCGTAGACAGGTCGGATAAAAGCGGCTCCTCCGTCAATCCGATCACGTGCGGAATCACTCTCAGGAGGGGCGTGCGGGGCACCGGAAGCACTCCTTCCGTGCGGCACAATTCCCTGTACTCATGCGGTAGTTGACCGCACGGACGAGCAGGGAGCGTGCGCCGTGGCGGTGCAGGAGGCGGAGCAGTGCGCGGACCGTGCGGCGTGCGCGCACGGCGGACGGGAGGCCCACCGGCGCGCCGTCGCCGCCTTCCTGGCCCACCGGGACGAGCTCGCCGGCGGTCACGGCGTGCCCGCCGCGCTCGCCCACTCGCCGGTCGCCTCCCGGCAGTGGGTCTCCGACGCGCTCGCCCAGTCCGCGCACACCGTCGAGGTGCGCGGCCGGGCCGCCGGCGAGGAGTGGACCGGCCGGGTGTGGCGCGGCAGCCTCGCCGCCGTCGGCGGCGGACTGGTCGCGCTCCTGCTCGCCCTGGCGTTCACCGCGATCGGCCCCGGCTGGACCGCCGCCCGCACCTGCGCCCTGCTCGCCGCCGTCCTCACCGCCGCGGCGCTGCTCGCCGCGGCCCGCGCCCACCGTGCCCGCGGCGGGCTGCTCGCCGCGCTGGTCGGCGACGACAACCGGCTCTCCACCTCCCGCGCGGTCGCCGCGGCCTGGCTGCTGTTCACCGGGTACGCGGTGCTGCTCCTCTCGCTTGGCCGGGTGGCCGGGGCGGGGCCGGTGGACCTGGGGCTCGCCCGCGGCGCGGGCCTGCTCACCGGGTTCGCCCTCGGCTCGGTGACCGCGGTCGCGGTGCGCCGGCTGGTGCTGGTACGGGTCCTGGGGCGGCGGCTGCAGAAGGTCCGCGCCGACCGGCCGCGCGCCGCGGACCTGTTGTGCGACGACGGCGGCCGGGCCTGCCTCACGGACGTGCAGTACGTGCTGGTCTCCACGGCCGCCCTGGTGTTCGCCGCGGCCGAACTGGCCGCCGCGCCCGACCGGCTGCCCGCGCTGCCGTGGTCGCTGTCCGTCCTGGTGGCCGTGTCGACCGCCGCGTACCTCGCCGGCAAGGGCGCGGAGGGCGGCCGGCCGGTGATCCTCTCGGTGGTGCGGGCCCGCGAGGCGGGCGACCTGGACGCGCCGATCCGGGTGGGGGACGACATCGAGATCCGCGGCGCCGGCTTCGTACCGCCCGGGGCGGCCGGACCCGAGGCGCTGACCCGGCTGGTCGTGCGCATCGGCCCGGTCCACGCGCACGTCCCGCTGGTGCCGGTGACCGGCGGCTTCGCCAACCCGACCGACTCGGTGCTGACCGTCCCGCTGCCGGCGGACGTGGAGCCGGGCCGGGTGGAGGTCTCGGTCGTCACGGCCGCGGGCGTCGAGACGGAGCGGGTCGCGATCGACGTCGCGGACTGAGCGGTCGACAGCGCGCCCCGGCCGGAGGACTGTGGAACCCGGAATGGGTGACGGTTGAACCGTTCGGGTGTCCCGTACGTATATCCGGAGAGGCGTCCGGGGACGGATGGGGAGCGCGGAGAGCTGCGCGGGAGAGGCGGGCCGGCGATGACACACACGTACCACGGAGGTCTTCAGGGGCGCGGCGACTGGAGGGATACCGCCTCGCGATACGCGCTGCTGCCGCTGCGGATCTTCCTCGGCGTCACCTTCGTCTACGCGGGGCTCGACAAACTCACCGACACCGCCTTCCTCTCCGACACCGGCTCCGGCTCGATCGGCGAGATGATGCGCGGCGTCCGCGACGGCGCGGCGATCCCCGCCCTGGTCGACCTGGCCCTGAAGAGCCCGACCGGCTTCGGCTACGCGATCGCGTTCGGCGAGCTCGCCGTCGGCCTCGGCACCCTGGCCGGACTGTTCGCGCGGATCGCCGCGCTCGGCGGGGCGCTGATCTCGCTGAGCCTGTGGCTGACGGTCAGCTGGCAGACCCAGCCGTACTACTACGGCAACGACCTCGTGTACCTCATGGCCTGGCTGCCGCTGCTGCTCGCCGGGGCGCCCTACTGGTCGCTCGACGATCTGCGCGCACCGCGCCGCCGGACGCCGTAGGCCGCCCAGGCCGCGAGCCCGGCCAGCGTCATCCCGCCGAAGGTCAGCGGCAGCGCCGCGTACCAGGGCGTGCTCCACGTCCCCGCGGCGTCGCCGCCGTACAGCGTGGCGACGCCGAGCGCGGTCACGCCCGCGAGCAGCCGGCCGGGGCGGAACTCATGACGCAGCACGGTCGACCTCCAGCTGTCCGATCCCCAGGTCCACCCGGAGCTCCAGGGTGCCGCCCGGCTGCACGCCGGCCGGCGGTGTCAGCGTATGGCGGGCGGTGTCGCCGCCGCGGACGTCGATGTCGTCGGGCCCGTCGCCCGGCAGCTGCACGTCGGCGAGGCCGGTCTCGGCGACCAGGTCGACCGTGACGTTCCGCGGCACGATCACCTTCAGCTTGCCCGCGCCCACGTCGGCCGAGGTGCGCAGCGTCGTCCCGGCGGGGACGGCGAGCCGGGACAGGTCCAGGGTGCCGATGCCGGAGCCCAGTTCGTACGCGGGCTGCACGGCGGCGACGGAGGCGGGCTGCCAGGTGGTGCGGACCCAGTGCGTGCCGATGTCGGCGGGGAGCGCGGCGGCCGCGGCGAGCAGACAGGCGGCGACGACGGTGACGAACACGGTGCCGAAGCCCGTACGGCCCAGGAAGCTGCTGACGACCATGCCGACGCCCAGGACGGCGACGGCGCAGACCAGGCCGATCTGGACGCTGGCGCCGAGCGGCTGCGTGTCCCAGGACAGACCGGTGCCGAGGCCGCCGGCGATCAGGGCGAGCAGGAAGAACAGCCCGCCGATCGACCGGGGTCCGCGGGCGGCCGGCCGCGCGGAGGCCTGTACGCCCCAGGGCGTACGGGGCTCCGGCGGCGCCGCGTCCTGCGGGTCCGTCCCCGCCGGGCCCCACAGATAGCCCGTCGGCACCGGCCCGGTGGAGCCGTCCTTGACGATGGGGTCCCGCCACCACGACGGCGCGTCCGCGAGCGGCGGGGCCTTGGTCTCCGGCGGCGCGGCCTGCGCGACGGCCTGCGCCGCCGCCGCGTCCCGGCCGTGCGCGGCCGGCTCGCCGGCGGCGACCTGGCGGCGGCGCTGCGACCAGACGGCCGCGCCGCTCACCGCGATCGACAGCATCATCGCGAAGGCGAGCGTGCCGCCGTTGCGGCTCATCACCAGGAACAGGCCGCTGCCGATCAGCGCCATCATGACCGCGCTCAGCGAGGCCCCGTCGACCCGGCCGGAGAGCAGCCGGCGGGCCTCGTTCTCGTCCTCGCCGTCCAGCGGCAGGGCCAGCCAGGCGAAGCCGTAGAAGATCAGCCCGATGCCGCCGGCGGCGGACAGCACGCCGACGGCGATCCGGAAGATCACCGGGTCCATGTCGAAGTACCGTCCGAGGCCGCCGCAGACTCCCGCCACGACCTTCTGCCGCCGGGTCCGGCGCAGCGGCGGCACGCCGGCCGGCACGGCGTCGCCCGGCGGGGCGGAGGAGGGCGGCGCCTCGTCGGGGGACTTCGCACGCGTCATGGGTCCATGGTGCGGGCCGCCGCGGCCCGGCGGCACCGGGATCGACCCTGGACCGTCCCTGATTTTGCGCCGCGACGAACGCCCTCCGTGTAGTCCCGCGGTACGGCTGTGGGTAGGCCCGCGGTACGGCCCGGGATCCGGGCGGTCTCAGGGCCGACCCTGATGTCCGGAGGGTCCGAGGCGTGTGACGATCGGTGCATGCCCGTTTCCGCCCGCACGGCCGATCGCCCGAGCGACCGGCTCACCGACGCCGAAGAACCGCCGCCGCGCAAGCTCTACCGGAGCGCCGAGGGGCGGATGCTCGGCGGTGTCGCGCGTGGTCTCGCCGGACACCTCGGGCTGCCCGTCATCTGGGTGCGGTTCGTGTTCCTGGCGCTGTTCTTCGCCGACGGGCTCGGCTCCCTGCTGTACGCGGTGTTCTGGATCGTCGTCCCGCTGGGCGTCGGCGGCCGGGCCCCCGAGCCGCGGTCGGTGTTCGAGACCACGCCGGACGGCCGGAGACGCCTGCGCAAGCCCGACAAGGGGCAGGTCTTCGCGCTGATCGCGCTGGCGATCGGGGCCGCCGTCTTCGTCGGCAACGTCGATCTCGGCGGCCGCGCCAACCGGTACATCTGGCCGACCCTGCTCATCGGCCTCGGTCTGATCCTGGTCTGGCGGCAGGCGGACAACGCCCGCCGCGCGAGCTGGACCGCCACCGGCGGCCGCCGGCGCACCCTGCAGCTCGCCCGCGCCCTGGCCGGCGTGGCCCTGGTCGGTCTGGGCCTGACCGCCTTCGTCGTCGGACGGGCCTCCGCCGCCCAGCTCGGCACCGCCGTCACCGCCGCGATCGCGGTCCTCGCCGGGATAGCGCTGCTCGCCGGCCCCTGGCTGATACGGATGACGCAGGACCTCTCCGAGGAGCGGACCATGCGCATCCGCGCGCAGGAGCGGGCCGAGGTCGCCGCGCATGTCCACGACTCCGTGCTGCACACGCTCACCCTGATCCAGCGCAACGCGGACGACCCGGGCGAGGTGCGCCGGCTGGCCCGCGCGCAGGAGCGCGAGCTGCGGAACTGGCTGTACAAGCCGCAGGGCACCGGCAAGGAGGACGACGAGACCCCCGAGACGCTCGCCGAGGCGGTGAAGAAGGCCGCGGCCGAGGTGGAGGACAAGCACGGCGTGCCGCTGGAGGTCGTGGTGGTCGGCGACTGCCCGCTGGACGAGAAACTCGCCGCACAGATGCAGGCCGCGCGCGAGGCCATGGTGAACGCCGCGAAGTACGGTGGCGAGGGTGGGGCCGTCCAGGTCTACGCCGAGGTCGAGGGCCGCACGGTGTTCGTCTCGGTACGGGACCGGGGGCCGGGCTTCGACCCCGAGGCGGTGCCCGCCGACCGGATGGGCGTACGAGAATCGATCATCGGCCGGATGCAGCGCAACGGCGGTACGGCCCGGGTGCGGTCGGCGCCGGGCGAGGGCACCGAAGTGGAACTCGAGATGGAGAGGGCGGACGGATGACCGAGGAGAGCACCGGGGGCACGGACGCGCGTCGCGTACGGGTCGTGCTCGTCGACGACCACCGGATGTTCCGTGCCGGCGTGCAGGCCGAGATCGGCCGCACCGAGGAGACGGGTGTCGAGGTGGTCGGCGAGGCCGCCGACGTCGACCAGGCCGTCACCGTGATCACCGCGACCCGTCCCGAGGTCGTGCTTCTGGACGTGCACCTGCCCGGCGGCGGCGGGGTGGAGGTGCTGCGGCGCTGCGCGAGCCTGATGACGACGGCCGAGTCTCCGGTGCGCTTCCTGGCGCTGTCGGTCTCGGATGCCGCCGAGGACGTGATCGGCGTGATCCGCGGCGGGGCGCGCGGCTATGTCACCAAGACGATCACCGGCGCGGACCTGGTCGATTCGATCTTCCGGGTGCAGGAGGGCGACGCGGTGTTCTCGCCGCGCCTGGCCGGCTTCGTCCTGGACGCCTTCGCGTCCACGGACGCGCCGCCGGTGGACGAGGACCTGGACCGGCTGACCCAGCGGGAGCGCGAGGTGCTGCGGCTGATCGCCCGCGGTTATGCGTACAAGGAGATCGCCAAGCAGCTGTTCATCTCGGTGAAGACCGTCGAGTCGCATGTCTCGGCGGTGCTGCGCAAGCTGCAGCTCTCGAACCGGCACGAGCTGACCCGCTGGGCGACGGCCCGCCGTCTGGTCTGACGGCGGGGCCGGTTCACTTCGAGGTCTGCGCCGCGTCGAGGCGGCGGCGGGCGTCGTCCCAGCCGATCGGCAGCTGCTCGACCGGGACCTCCCAGAAGGTGAAGGTCGAGTCGCGCATGGTGGAGCGCAGCCCGCTCATGATGCTCCGGTGCGGTTCGGCGCGGGCGTAGGCGTAGAGGGCGTCGCGGTCCTCCCAGGCGGAGAGCGTGAGGAAGGTGCGGGCCAGCGGCCGGGCGACCAGGGAGGCCCCGAGGGCGCCCGGCGCGCTGCGGACCTGGCGCCAGGCGGCCAGGGACTTGAGCAGGAAGCGCGGCACGTCCTTCAGCGAGCGCACCTCGAAGCGGGAGGCCATGACGTACGCGTGCGTGGTGCCGGGGCGGGGCGGGTTCGGGGTGGTCCAGGGGAGGGTGGGCATGGCGTACCTTCTCCGTCGCATGATTGGCGAGTGGCACTATCCATAGTAGTGAGTGCCACTATCCATAACAATCCCCGTTCCCCGTTGTCTGTTCCCCGTTGCCCCGTTCCGTCGGCCCTCCGCGGGCTCAGCTCACGCGGGTCGCCCCCGCGAACGGCATCTCGTCGAGCGGCGCGATCCGCACCGGAGCGCCCGGCCGCGGCGCGTGGATCATCTTGCCGCCGCCGATGTACAGCCCCACATGGCTGATCCCGGAGTAGAAGAACACCAGGTCGCCCGGGGCGAGTTGGGAGCGGGAGACCCGCTGCCCGGCGTTGATCTGGCTGTACGTGGTGCGCGGCAGCGAGACGCCCGCGGAGCGCCAGGCGGCCTGGGTGAGGCCGGAGCAGTCGTACGCGTTCGGGCCCGTCGCGCCCCAGACGTACGGCTTGCCGAGCGCCCCGTACGCGAAGGCCACCGCCTGCCCGGCCCGCGCGTTCGGGGCCTGCACCGGGCCGCGCGGCTGGAAACGGTCGGCCCGGTCGCCCGCGGGGGTCCCCGCGTCCGCGCCGGTGCGGCCGGCGACCTGGGCCTCGTACGCCCGGCGCTGCTCGGCGGTGAGCCGGTCAAGCAGGGACCGGGCGGCGGCGAGCTTCGTCCGGACGGTGCTCTTGTGGCGGCCCAGCGCGGCCTCGTGGCCCTTCAGGTCGGCGAGCCTGCCGGTCGACTCCGCGCGCAGCCGGCCGATCTCGGTGAGCTCCCGCTGCACCGACGCGACGGCGACGGCCTGCCGCTGTCCGACGTGCTCGGCCAGCGCGGCCCGCTCCAGGTACTGGTCCGGGTTCGAGCTGAGCGCCAGCTGCACCGCAGGGTCGAGCCCGCCGGAGCGGTACTGCGCCGCCGCCGCCGAACCGAGCGCCGTACGGGCGCTGTTGAGCCGGGCGGTCCGGCGGGCGGCCTCGTCGCGCAGCCCGTCGAGCGCGCTGCGGGCCTGGTCGGCCTTCTCCTTCGCGCCGTTGTACCGCTCCGTGGCCTCCTCGGCCTCCTGGTAGAGCCGGTCGACGTCGGCCTTGACCGTGGCGGGCGTCGGCCGGGGCGCGGCGTGCGCGGCGCCGTCCAGGGCGGTCGCGGTCGCCGCGCCGGCCAGGGCCAGCGTGGCGGCGGTGCGGGCGGCGGGGCCGCCGAGGGGGCGCTGCTTGGGCTTGCGGTGTGCTGCCACGAGGGCGGGTCACATCCTTTCCCTGCGGGGGAGTTCGCTTGCTCGGCTCCCGGCTGCGAAGGACGCTAAACCTGGCGGACACGGGGGAGCGGCGAGTTGACCGCAATTGGCGTCGGATGTCGGACCGGGACCGAACGCTTTCTCTCCGGGTGCCCTCGGGCCGCCGCAAATGCCCGGATAGGCTCCGGGGCATGGACGTACTCATCAACGTGTTCGTGGCTCTGCACATCATCGGCATCGCCTCCCTGCTGGGCGGTTTCCTCACCCAGATGAAGGCGATGGGCGCGGGCACGGCGCGCTTCGTCCCCGCCATGCTGCACGGCGCCCTGACCATGCTGGTCACCGGCGTGATCCTGGTCGGCCTGAACCAGGCCGACGACCAGACGGTCAACAACGTCAAGATCATCGTCAAGCTGGCCCTGCTGGTGGTGATCCTCGGCCTGGTCTACGTCAAGCGCGACGAGGAGTCGGTGGGCAAGGGCCCGTTCGCCGCCGTGGGCGCGCTCACGACGGCGAACATCTTCATCGCGACGGTGTGGACCTGAGTCTGCCGGGGGTTGCCCCCGGGGGAATGCGGCATCGCGACGGTGTGGACCTGAGTCTGCCGGGGGTCCGGGGGTTGCCCCCGGGGGAATGCGGCATCGCGACGGTGTGGACCTGATTCCGCCGGAGATGACCGCCCGGTCTCAGGCCGGGCGGACGCTGCCGTAGATCGGCATGTAGTAGATGGACTCCTCGCGGACGAACGCGCCCGGCTTCGGGGCGTGGATCATCTTGCCGCCGCCGATGTAGATGCCGACGTGGCTGATGTCGTCGTAGAAGAAGACCAGGTCGCCGGGGAGCAGGTTCTCCGTCGCCACGCGGCTGCCGACCTTCACCTGGTCCCAGGTGGTGCGCGGCAGGTCCACGCCCGCGGCCTTCCAGGCCGCCTGCGTCAGACCGGAGCAGTCGTACGAGCTGGGGCCGGTGGCGCCCCACACGTACGGCTTGCCGATCTGGGACCGGGCGAAGGCCAGCGCCTTCTCCGCCTTCGCCGCGTACGTGCCGCCGCCGCTCGCCGGGGGATCCGGCGTCGGGGTCGGCGTGGGAGTCGGCGTCGTCGGCTGCTGGGCCTCCCGCTCCCGGGCCGCCTCCTCCTGCCGCCGGCGCTCCGCCTCGGCGGCCTCCTTGCGGGCCTGCTCCTCCGCCTTGCGGCGGGCCTCGGCCGCGCGCTTGCGCTCCAGCTCCGCGAGCCGGGCCTTCTCCTCGGCGGTCAGCCGGGACAGCAGGTCCCGGGCCTCGGCCAGTTTGTCCTGGACCGCCTTCTTGCTGGTGCGCAGGGCCTTCTGGGACTCGGTGAGCGACTGCAGGCTCTTCGTCGCCTCGGCCCGCTGCTTCGCCGCCGCGGCGCGCTCGGACTCGTACTCGGTGACGACGTTGCGCTGCCGCGCGGTCATCCGGTCCATCAGCTGGCTCTGGTCGAAGTACGACTGCGGGCTGTCCGCGAAGATCAGCGCCGCGGTGGGGCTGACCGCGCCGGTCCGGTACTGCGCAGCCGCGAACGTGCCGAGCGACCGCCGGGTCTCGTTGATGTCCTCCGCGCGCTTGGCGGCCTCGTCGAGCATCGTCTGGACCTTGCGGCGCTGCGTGTCCGTCGACTCCTTGGAGCGGTTGTACTCCTGCGTCGCCGTGCCCGCCTGCCGGTAGAGGTCGTCGACCTTCTTCTGCACCTCCTCCACCGTCGGCTTCGGCGGCGCGGGGGCCGCGCCGGCGCTCTGCCCGGACAGCAGGGTGACTCCGGCGAGCGCAGCTGTCGTGACGCCGACGGCCGGAGAGGTCGGACGGGTGCTGCGCGGCTTGCGGTGGGATGCCAAGGCCGGCATCTCCTTCCCGTGGGGGAACGGAGGAGCCCCGGTGGAGAAAGCCGGGGCGCGGTCTGCTGGGCGAGCACGCTAGCCAACCGTCGGTGCCCCTGGGAAGGTTGACGGGCGATATGTCCGATACATTTTCGTGACCTGATACGGAGTTTCACGCTCCGTATGTCGCTCGTGACCCCGTGGTCCGGAACGCGGGGCGAGCTGTCGGTGCGGCGGCCTAGACTCGTTAAGCGATGAGCAGCCTCTTTGACGACAGCTTCCTGGCGAGCCTCCAGAACCACTCCTCGGAGGAGCCCCCGCCCCCGCCCGAGGACCACGAGCACGCCGCCCCGGCCGGCGAGGAGGTCCCGCACGACCTCTTCGGCGACCGCTTCGACGCGCCCGGAGGCGACCGGGACGCCTACTACCGCAACGGCGCCCACCGGCCCGTCGTGGACGCCGCCGCGCTCCTGGACGGGCTGAACGAGCAGCAGGGCGCCGCCGTCGTGCACACCGGCTCCCCGCTGCTCATCGTCGCGGGCGCCGGCTCCGGCAAGACGCGGGTGCTCACCCACCGCATCGCGCACCTGCTCGCCACGCGGAACGTGCACCCCGGCCAGATACTGGCGATCACGTTCACCAACAAGGCCGCGGGCGAGATGAAGGAGCGCGTCGAGCAGCTCGTCGGCCCGCGCGCCCACGCGATGTGGGTCATGACCTTCCACAGCGCGTGCGTGCGCATCCTGCGCCGCGAGAGCAAGAAGCTCGGCTTCACGTCCTCGTTCTCGATCTACGACGCCGCCGACTCCAAGCGCCTGATGGCGCTGGTCTGCCGCGATCTGGACCTGGACCCGAAGAAGTTCCCGCCGAAGTCCTTCAGCGCCAAGATCTCCAACCTCAAGAACGAGCTGATCGACGAGGAGACCTTCGCCGACCAGGCTGCCGACGGGTTCGAGAAGACGCTCGCCGAGGCCTACCGGATGTACCAGGCGCGGCTGCGCGAGGCCAACGCGCTGGACTTCGACGACATCATCATGACGACGGTCCACCTGCTCCAGGCGTTCCCGGACGTCGCCGAGCACTACCGCCGCCGCTTCCGCCACGTACTCGTCGACGAGTACCAGGACACCAACCACGCCCAGTACACGCTGGTGCGCGAGCTGGTCGGCGAGGGCTACGAGGACCTGGCCCCGGCCGAGCTGTGCGTGGTGGGCGACGCCGACCAGTCCATCTACGCCTTCCGCGGCGCGACCATCCGCAACATCCTCCGGTTCGAGGAGGACTACCCGGACGCGACGACGATCCTCCTGGAGCAGAACTACCGCTCCACCCAGACGATCCTGTCCGCCGCGAACGCGGTCATCGAGCGCAACGAGTCCCGCCGCCCCAAGAACCTGTGGACCAACGCCGGCGCGGGCGCCCAGATCACCGGCTACGTGGCCGACACCGAGCACGACGAGGCGCAGTTCGTCGCCGACGAGATCGACCGGCTCACCGACGCCGGCGACGCGAAGGCGGGCGACGTCGCGGTCTTCTACCGCACCAACGCCCAGTCCCGTGTCTTCGAGGAGATCTTCATCCGCGTCGGCCTGCCCTACAAGGTCGTCGGCGGCGTGCGCTTCTACGAGCGCAAGGAGGTCCGGGACATCCTGGCCTACCTGCGGGTCCTCGCCAACCCCGAGGACAACGTGCCGCTGCGCCGGATCCTCAACGTGCCCAAGCGCGGCATCGGCGAGCGCGCCGAGGCGATGATCGACGCCCTCGCGCTGCGCGAGAAGATCACCTTCCCGCAGGCGCTGCAGCGGGTCGACGAGGCGTACGGCATGGCCGCGCGCTCGGCCAACGCGGTCAAGCGGTTCAACACGCTCATGGAGGAGCTGCGGACCGTCGCCGACTCCGGCGCGGGCCCCGCGGTGGTCCTGGAGGCCGTCCTGGAGCGCACCGGCTACCTCGCCGAGCTGCAGGCCTCCACCGACCCGCAGGACGAGACCCGGATCGAGAACCTTCAGGAACTCGCCGCCGTGGCCCTGGAGTTCGAGCAGGAGCGGGCGGAGCCCGGCGGTCCGGAGGGCGAGGGCGCCGGCACGCTCGCGGAGTTCCTGGAAAAGGTCGCGCTGGTCGCCGACTCCGACCAGATCCCCGACGAGGACGAGGAGGGGTCCGGCGTCATCACGCTGATGACGCTGCACACCGCCAAGGGCCTGGAGTTCCCGGTGGTCTTCCTCACCGGCATGGAGGACGGCGTGTTCCCGCACATGCGCGCCCTCGGCCAGACCAAGGAGCTGGAGGAGGAGCGCCGGCTCGCGTACGTGGGCATCACGCGCGCCCGAGAGCGGCTGTACCTGACCCGGTCGGCCATGCGCAGCGCCTGGGGCCAGCCCTCGTACAACCCGGCCTCCCGGTTCCTGGAGGAGATCCCGGCGACGTACCTGGAGTGGAAGCGGAGCGGCCCGATGTCCAGGCCCGCCGGCCCGACCGCCGGGATCGCGTCCGCGCTCTCCTCGTCCCGGGCCCGCTCCGGCCCGTCGGGCTTCGCCACCAGCCGGACGACGGACAGGTCGGCTCCCTCCCTCCAGGTCGGCGACCGGGTGACGCACGACCAGTTCGGCCTCGGCACGGTCACGGCCGTGACGGGCGGGGGCTCGGACGCGCGGGCGACGATCGACTTCGGCGACGAGCGGCCGAAGGTGCTGCTGCTGCGGTACGCGCCGGTGGAGAAGCTGTAGCGGCTTGCCCGTACGGGTACGGAAAGGGCCCCGGCCGCGAGGCGGCCGGGGCCCTTTCCCGTGTTCCGGTGCCCGGGGGTCAGCCCACCGGGTTGAGTCCGTGGCTCATCAGCCAGGCGAGCGGGTCGATGGTGGAGCCGCCGCCCGGCCGGACCTCGAAGTGCAGGTGCGGGCCGGTGGAGTTGCCCGAGTTGCCCGAGTACGCGATCACGTCGCCGGCCTTGACCTTGCCGGAGCGGATCTTGGTGGAGCTGAGGTGGCAGTACCAGGTCTCCGTGCCGTCCTTGGCGGTCACGATGGCCATGTTGCCGTAGGCGCTGTTCCACTGGGTGCGGACGGTGCCGTCCGTCGCGGCCATCACGGGCGTGCCGTACTGCACCGGGAAGTCGATGCCGGTGTGCATCGACATCCAGTTGACGCCGGACTGGCCGTAGCGCGCGCTGAGCTGGTGCAGCTTCACCGGCAGCATGAACTTGGGACGCAGCGCCTCCTTGCGGGCCGCCTCCTCCTCGCGCTTCTTCTTCTCCGCGTCCTGGCGCGCCTTCAGGTCGAGGCGCTCCTGGGTGCGGCTGGCGCGGTCGCCGAAGTCGCGGGCGTCGGCGCTGAGCGCGGCGAGCTGCGTGTCGAGTTGGCTGTTCGCGGCGACCTGCTTCACCGAGGACGGGTCGGCGGCGGCGAGCGCCGTGGTGTCGTCCGGCTTCTCGGCGCTGTCGGTGAGCCCGCTGACCGAGGCGGCGGCGATGCCGGCCACGCCCATGACGCAGGCGGAGGGCACGGCGACGGTGAGGAGCGCGGAGCGCTTGGCCGGGGTGCGGCGCCGGCCGCGGCTGCCGCCGGCGCGGCGCACGGGGCGGCCCTCGCTGCGGGCTTCCGGGAGTTCGACGCGGAGCGCGACCATGGTCTCGGCGGAGTGGAGGTTCTCGGCGTCGTCGGCGTCCGCCTCGGGGGCGTACGGGGCGTCGGCCTGGTAGGAGCCGTCGTGGCCGTAGGCGGTGTCCTGGCCGTAGGCCTCGTCGTGGCTGTACGCGGCGTCCTGGCCGTAGCCGGCGTCCTGGCCGTAGCCGGTGTCCTGGCCGTAGGCGGCGTCCTGCTGCCCGTACGCGCCGTCCTGGCCGTAGTCGAGGACCTCGAACTGCGCGGTCGGCTCGGCCGGGACCTCGGGCTGTACGGCCTCGGGCGCGGCGTCGTAGGCGGCGGTGTACGCGTAGCCGTAGTCGGGGGCCGTGTCGTGCTCGGGCGTGTACTGCTCCGGGACGACCGCCTCGGCGTGCGCCGCGGTCTCGGGCGTGGCGTAGTTCCAGGCGGTGGCGTCGTACGCGCCGGTGTCGTAATGGGTCGCCCCGGTCCACTGGCCGGTGGTGTCGTACGAGGCGTACTGCGTGGCGTCCCACTGGCCGGTCTGCTGCTGTGCGGCCTGGGCCTGGTTCCAGGCGGAGGCGTCCCACTGGCCGGTGGTGTCGTAGTGCTGCGCGCTCTGCTGCTGTCCGACGTAGGCGTCGTAGGCGGAGGCGTCCCACTGCTGTCCCGCGGCGGTCCACTGCGTGCTGTCGTACTGGCCGCTCTGCCCGGCGTCGTAGCCGGGAAGGGCGCCGAACAGCGGGTCGGTGGCGAAGCTGCCGGTCATCTGGGCGTCGTCTCCGACGTACCCGGCGTGGGGGTGCTGGTCGTTCACCAACTTCTCTCTCGCCTCGGCAGCAGGACCAGTCCGGGACGGGTGACCGCTGGGTGTCCCGGGGGTAAGCAGTGGCGCGACTGTACCCGGCGGTACGCGGGGCCGACAATCTTCGGCAGGTTTTACTAACGGGGGAAACGGGCAATCGGCCGCGTTTTGGCGCTGAGCGGGCAGAGGCTTGGCCTTGTGTTCGAGGAACGTTCGAAGAACAGTCGCCCAGTGACGGCTCGTCAGGCGACGGAGACCGCGCTGTCGCGGGGCCCCTCCTCCTCGGTCGTGACGGTCAGGCCGTCGGAGGCCAGCGCCTGCCGGATGCCGGCGGCGACGGTCGGATGGACCGGGAGCGCGAGATGGCCGACACCACTCACCCGGACGTTGTGCACCTGGAGGTCGGGGTGGTCCAGCCGGGCGGTCTCCACCGGGACCATGATCCGGTCCAGCTCGCTCCAGAAGCTGACGAACCGGGTGCGGCAGCCCGGGGCGGCGCCGGCGAGCTCGGCGAGGACGGCGGAGCCGGGCCGCATCTGGCGGATGAGCGGGTGCGCGTCGCCCAGCGGGGCGACGACCGCGGTGCCGGAGTGCGGGGTGCCGAGGGTGACGAGGGTGCGCACCCGGGCGTCGCCGCCGAGCCGCTGGACGTAGTAGCGGGCGATGAGGCCGCCGAGGCTGTGCCCGACCACGTCCACCTGGTCGTGGCCGGTGCGGGCGCGGATCGCCTCGATGTGCCGGCCGAGGAGCTCGGCGGCGGTCCGGAGGTCGCAGGTCAGCGGGGAGTAGTTGAGCGCCGCGACGTGCCGCCAGCCGTGGCGGGCGAGGGAGCGGCGGAGCAGGACGAAGACGGAACGGTTGTCCACGAAGCCGTGCAGCAGGACGACGGGCCGGCGGGGCGTGCCGAGGGTGGCGGCGGTGGCGTCGGGGTCGGGGCCGGTGTCGGAGGGCTGGGCCTCGCGCTCGGGGACGAGCCCGGAGGGGTAGAGGAGCAGATGCCCGGTGAGGATGGCCAGCTCGAGCGCCCCGGCTTTGAGCACGGGAGACAGCCGGGTGAGCCGCTCGAGGCCGAGCTGGCTGAAGTGGCCGATCTGCCGGATTTCCGTGAACTCCATCGCCGACACCTCCCGACCGGGGCGCGGGGGAGCGGCCGGGGGCGCGTGCACGGCACGCGTCCCCGATGCGGCTCCCTTGCGACCGACCCGGGCGCGATGCGCGGGGTGCGGCGCAGAGCGAACAATGTCCCAGGTGTGATTTCCCCCTCGCCGCCCACCGCGAAACAGCCTGGTGCGGGATGCTGGCGGATAACGTTCGTTCACCTCCCCGGCCCGTCGGGCGCGGGGGTCGCATGTGGAGGCAGTGATGGGTGTGACCGGTCCGATCCGCGTCGTGGTCGCCAAGCCGGGTCTCGACGGCCACGATCGCGGCGCCAAGGTCATCGCGCGGGCGCTGCGCGACGCCGGTATGGAGGTCATCTACACCGGTCTGCACCAGACGCCGGAGCAGATCGTCGACACGGCGATCCAGGAGGACGCCGACGCGATCGGCCTGTCGATCCTGTCGGGCGCGCACAACACGCTCTTCGTGAAGGTCCTGGAGCTCCTGAAGGAGCGCGACGCGGAGGACATCAAGGTCTTCGGCGGCGGCATCATCCCCGACGCGGACATCCCGCCGCTGAAGGACAAGGGCGTCGCGGAGATCTTCACGCCGGGCGCGACCACGGCGTCCATCGTCGACTGGGTCAACGCGAACGTCCGCGTCGCCGCGTAAGCACGGGCCGACGCGTAAGCACGGGCCGACGCGTCAGCGCGGGCCACGCTCGTCCACCGCGTTGCGGGCAGCCCTTCCGCGGGGCCCACAACGCGGCGACGGACGTCGTCACCGTGCGTGAGGGACGAGTTCCTCGTGCAGGGCGGCGCGCAGGCGGAGGGTGGAGACGAGGCGCTGGAAGGCCTCGGACCAGTAGCCCGCCGCGCCCGGCGCCGCGTCCTCGCCCTCGTCCACCAGCGTCGTCAGGGCCTCCAGGCGATCCGCCGCACCGGGATCCAGACAGCGCTCCGCGAGGCCCATCACCCCGCTGAAGCTCCACGGGTAGCTGCCGGCGTCCCGCGCGATGTCCAGCGCATCGACCACCGCCCGCCCCAGCGGCTCCGCCCACGGCACCGCGCACACCCCGAGCAGCTGGAACGCCTCCGACAGCCCGTGCGCCGACACGAAGCCGGCGACCCACTCGGCCCGCTCGTCCTCCTCCAGGGTGGCCAGCAGTTTCGCCCGCTCCGCCAGCGACGAGGTGCTCGGCGAGCCGAGCAGTGCCCGGGACCAGGCCCCGTCCCGCTGCCGCACCGCCGCCCGCGACCACGCCGCGTGCAGCTCCGGCTGCCAGTCGTCCGCGACGGGCAGGGCGACGATCTGCGCCGGGGTTCGCCCGCCGAGCCGCTCCTGCCAGCAGGACAGCGGCGCGTACTCGACCAGCTGGCCCAGCCACCACGAGCGCTCCCCCCGCCCCGGCGGCGGCGTCGGGGCGAGCCCATCCCGCTGCATCGCCGCGTCGCACTCGTGCGGTGCCTCCACGACGATGCCCGCGTACCCGCCGTCGCCGTCACCCGAACGGTCCAACGCGACGCACGACGTCGCCCGGTCCGCCATCCGCGCGGCCAGCGCCGACGCGGGCAGCGCGGACAGCAGCTCGGCCGCCGTCGAGCGGACGTTGCGGCTGCGGTCGGTCAGCGCTCTCTCCAGGAACTCCTCGTCCGCGTCCGAGAGCCCGGCCCGCAGCGAGTCGAGGAACATCAGCCGGTCCTCCGCCCGCTCGGCCGCCCATGTCGCGGCCAGCAGCTCCCGCCCCGCGGCCGGATCCGCGGCCCGCACCGCGGCGAGCAGTGCGACCCGCTCCGCGAACAGGCCCTCGTCCCACAGCCGCCGTACGGCCCCGTGGTCGTCGGCCGGCGGCAGCGCCGCGCCCCCTGCCGCACCGCGCAGCGCGAACCGCCACTCCGGGTTCTGCCGGGCCAGCCACAGCCCGCGCGGACCGGCGAAGGCCAGCGCGGCGGGCCGCAGGTCCGTCCGGGCCCGGGCCGCGTCGAGCAGCGCGGGCAGCGCGGAGGCCGGGGCCCGGTAGCCGTACCGCCCGGCCGCCGCGAGCCACTGCGGCAGCAGCTCGGCGACATCGGGCGCGGCCCCCCGCCGCCCCCCGGCCGGCGCCGGCGCGGCCCGCCCGGCGAGCAACTGCGCGAGCCGCTGCCGCGCCGCCTCCGGCAGCGGCGCCCGGTCGTCGTGCGGCGCGGGCTCCGGCGGCTCCGCGGCCGGCCCGGCCCGCAGCCCCGCCCGCCGCCGCACGGCGTGCACGGCCGCCGCGTCCAGCACCGCCTCGGCCGCCGGGCCGCCGGGTCTGCGCCCGGTGCCCAGCAGCGCCGAGGCGACCAGCTCCTCCCATGCGCCCGACTCGTCGGTCATCCGCTCCTCCGTTCACCGGTCGTCACGCGAGCGCGACCGTCTCCGTCGGGTCGTCCGGGGACCAGGCGGCCAGGGGAGTGAAGCCCTGGTGGCCGCACTCGCCGAAGACGGTCACCGGACCGCCTCCGGACAGCGCGGTCAGCCGCCACAGACCCGGGCGGGCCAGCGCCGCCGGGCTCAGCGGAAGGGCGCCCGCCCCGTCCTGCAGCAGCCGGCCCGTACCCGTCGCGACCGGGACCACCGCCGCCAGCGTCGCCGGGACCGCGTCCAGCCAGGGGTCCTCCCGCAGGGCCCGGCCGTACGCGGCGATCGCCTCCGCCGTCGTTTTTCCCACGGACTCCGTCCGGGGGGACCCCCACCCCGGCGGACCGGTCGCCGGTACCGGGGAGCCGTGCTGTTCCAGCAGGTCCGCGCGGACCTGCGCGCCCCCGGGATACCCGGCCAGCGTGGCGTCCAGGACCGTGCCCGCCGGCAGGTCGAGCCCGGGGGCCCGGCCCGGCGGGCCGAACGACAGCAGCAGGGCCGTGCGGCCGGACTCCCGGCCGTACAGCCAGATCCGGCGCGCCGTCAGCTTCGCGTCCGCCGTGTCGTACCGGGCGAGCACCTGCCACCGGTCCCGCACCGGAGGCCCGTCCGCCGGCGCGGTCAGCCCGACGCGGGTGCGCACCGTGGCCGCCAGCCCGGGCGGCAGCCGGTCCAGCGACAGCCAGGCCCGGTCGAGCAGATGCGTCAGCGCGCACTCCTCGAGCAGCCGCACCGGCCACCCCGGGCCGGAGCCCGGTATCGCCCCCAACTCCCGTACCCGAGCCGCCAGTCCGGGCGCCTGCGCGTCCACCATGCGGGCCGCGGTCTCCTCCCAGAGGCCGTACCCCTCCTGCTCCGCGGACGCGAGCCCGCCGCGCACCAGATCCGCCAGCCGCTGCTCCAACTCCCGCGCCCCCGCGGTGATCCGGGCCGCCCGGCGCTCGGCGCGCCGCCGCGCCGCCTCCGGGTCGGCCGGTTCGGAGGGCGGGCCGGCGCCCCCCGCGCCGACACCGCCCGCCGCACCCGCCCCCGTGCCGGCGCCGCCCCCCGCGGCGCCCTCCCGGCGGGCCGTGAGCCACGGCTCCGCCCACTCCGGCACGTCCCCCTCGTCCCCCGTCGCGACCGTCCCGTCGTCCGCCGCCCAGAGCAGCAGCAGTCCCAGCGCGTGCTTGCACGGGGACCCCGGGCTCGGGCAGTCGCAGGCGAACGCCGGTCCGGTCAGGTCGACGACCGTCCCGTACGGCGTGCTGCCGCTGCCCTTGCACCGCCCCCACACCACCGCTCCGGAGCAACCCGTCGCGGACCACGGCCCGGCCACACCGAGTCGGCCCCCCGCGCTGCGTGACGTCTCGTCAGAAGCCAGTGCCAGCACCTGCTCCGACGTCCACCGCACCCCCATGCGAACCCCCGTCCGACTCATGGGAACGACCGTACGCGGCCCCACTGACAATCGCCCCGACCTGCGACGACAGCCGGACGCTCGCCGGTTGTCAGTGGCGTGGTGCACCGTGGATGCACGTCGGGTCGAACGATCTGGAGGGGGAACCATGACCGTGCCCGGAACCACGACCGTCTCTGAGAACGACGCGCTCCGCCCGCACGCGGAGCACGCCTTCGCCGCCGAACTCGCCGCCCTGGCCGCGGCCGACGACCGGCCCCGCCCCGCCCGCTGGCGGCTCTCGCCCTGGGCCGTCGCCCGTTATCTCCTGGGCGGCACGCTCCCGGACGGGACGGTGATCACACCGAAGTACGTGGGCCCGCGGCGGATCGTCGAGGTCGCCGTCAGCACGCTCGCCACCGACCGGGCGCTGCTGCTGCTCGGCGTGCCCGGCACCGCGAAGACCTGGCTCTCCGAGCATCTCGCCGCGGCCGTCAGCGGCGACTCCACGCTGCTCGTCCAGGGCACGGCCGGCACACCGGAGGAGGCCATCCGGTACGGCTGGAACTACGCGCAGCTGCTCGCCCACGGACCCAGCCGCGAGGCGCTGGTTCCCAGTCCCGTCATGCGGGCCATGGCGGAGGGCGCGACGGCGCGGGTCGAGGAGCTCACCCGCATCCCCGCGGACGTGCAGGACACGCTCATCACGGTCCTGTCCGAGAAGACGCTGCCGATCCCGGAACTGGGGGAGGAGGTGCAGGCGGTCCACGGCTTCAACCTGATCGCCACGGCCAACGACCGGGACCGCGGGGTCAACGAGCTGTCGAGCGCGCTGCGCCGCCGTTTCAACACGGTCGTGCTGCCGCTGCCGGCCACCGCCGACGCGGAGGTCGACATCGTCACCCGGCGGGTGAGCCAGCTCGGCCGCTCCCTCGACCTGCCCGCCGTGCCGGACGGGGTCGACGAGATACGGCGCGTCGTCACGGTCTTCCGCGAACTGCGCGACGGGGTCACCGCGGACGGCCGCACCAAGCTCAAGTCCCCCTCGGGGACGCTGTCCACGGCCGAGGCGATCTCCGTCGTCACCGGCGGTCTCGCCCTCGCCGCCCACTTCGGCGACGGCGTGCTCCGCCCCGCCGACGTGGCCGCCGGCATCCTCGGCGCGGTCGTCCGCGACCCGGCGGCCGACCGGGTCGTCTGGCAGGAGTATCTGGAGACGGTGGTCCGCGAACGGGACGGCTGGAAGGACTTCTACCGGGCCTGCCGAGAGGTGAGCGCATGACGGCCGCCGCCCCCGGGCCGCTGCTGCTCGGCGTGCGGCACCACGGGCCCGGCTCGGCGCGGGCGGTGCGGGCGGCGCTGGACGTGGCGCGGCCGGCGGCGGTGCTGATCGAGGGGCCGCCGGAGGGGAACGCGCTGCTGCCGCTCGCCGCGGACCCCGCGATGCGGCCGCCGGTCGCCCTGCTCGCGCACGCCGTGGACGACCCGGGGCGGGCCTCGTTCTGGCCGATGGCCGCGTTCTCGCCGGAGTGGGTGGCCCTGACGTGGGCCCTGGAGCACGGCGCGGCCGTCCGGTTCGTCGATCTGCCCGCCGCCACCACCCTCGCTCTGAACGCGGACCCGACCTGGGGCGACGGCGACGAGGAGGAACTGCACCGGCCCGATCCGGCGGCCGGGCTGCGCGTCGACCCGATCGCCGTGCTCGCCCGCACCGCCGGACACGACGACCCCGAGCGCTGGTGGGAGGACGTCGTCGAGCACCGCGGCGACGGCGACCCGCGCGCCCCGTTCGCCGCCGTCGCCGAGGCCATGGGCGTGCTGCGCGAGACGTACGGCGCGGGCGGCCACGGCCGCGACCTCGCCCGCGAGGCGCACATGCGGCTCGAACTGCGCGCCGCGCGCAAGGAGTTCGGCGAGGACGGGGTCGCCGTCGTCTGCGGCGCCTGGCATGTGCCCGCCCTGCGCCGCCGGACGACCGTCGCCGCCGACCGGGCCCTGCTCAAGGGCCTGCCCAAGGTGCGCACCGAGACGACCTGGGTGCCCTGGACGCACCGCCGGCTCGCCCGCCGCTCCGGCTACGGGGCCGGAATCGACTCGCCCGGCTGGTACGCGCACCTGTTCGCCGCCCCCGACCGGCCCGTCGAGCGCTGGCTGACCCGGGTCGCCGGGCTGCTCCGCGAGCAGGACAGACCGGTCTCGCCCGCCGACGTCATCGAGGCCGTCCGGCTCGCCGACACCCTGGCCGCCCTCCGCGGCCGCCCGCTCGCCGGGCTCGGCGAGACCACCGACGCCGTGCGGGCCGTGTTCTGCGACGGCTCCGACGTGCCGCTCGCCCTCGTCCGCGACCGGCTCGTCGTCGGCGACGTGCTCGGCGAGGTCCCGGCCGGCGCCCCCGCCGTACCGCTGCAACGCGACCTCGACCGGCTGCAGCGCAGCCTGCGGCTCAGACCCGAGGCGCGCGAGCGCGAGCTGGAGCTCGACCTGCGCAAGGACAACGACGCCGCCCGCAGCCGTCTGCTGCACCGGCTGCGGCTGCTCGGCGTCGACTGGGGCGTGCCGGCCGCCGGGCGGACCGGCACCGGCACGTTCCGGGAGACCTGGCGGCTGCGCTGGGAGCCGGAGCTGCATGTCCGGGTCGCCGAGGCCGGCGTATGGGGCACGACCGTCCACGGCGCGGCGGAGGCCCGCGCCGAGGCCCGGGCCACGGGCGCCGGCGCGCTCGCCGACGTCACCATGCTCGCCGAGCGGTGCCTGCTCGCCGGGCTCTCCGGCGCCCTGCCGGTCGTGATGCGGGTCCTCGCCGACCGGGCCGCGCTCGACGCCGACGTCGGCCATCTCGCCCAGGCCCTGCCCGCACTCGCCCGCGCCCTGAGATACGGCGACGTCCGCGGCACCGACACCGCCGCGCTCGCCGGCGTGGCGGCCGGGCTCGCCGAGCGGATCTGCGTCGGACTGCCACCCGCCTGCACCGGGCTCGACCACGACGCCGCCGGGGAGCTGCGCGGCCACCTCGACGCCGTGCACACCGCGCTCGGCCTGCTCCCGGCCGACGCCGCGCGGACCGAGCGCTGGACCGGGGTGCTCCTCCGCCTCGCCACCCGCGACGCGGTCGCCGGGCTGATCCGCGGCCGGGCCGCCCGGCTCCTCCTCGACGACGGGCGGCTCGACGCGGACGGGACGGCACGGCTGATGGGCCTCGCCCTGTCGCCCGGCGTCCCGCCGGCCGACGCGGCCGCGTGGGTCGAGGGCTTCGTCGGCGGCGCGAGCGGGGGCGGGATGCTGCTCGTCCACGACGAGCGGCTCCTCGGCCTGGTCGACGCCTGGCTGGCCGGGATCCCGCCGGACGCGTTCACGGACGTGCTGCCGCTGCTGCGGCGCACCTTCTGCGCGTACGAGCCGGCCGTCCGGCGCACCCTCGGCGAGCTGGTCGCCCGCGGCCCCTCGGCCGCCGCGGCCCGCGCCCGCGCCGGCGTGCCCGGCTTCGCCGACGCACTCGACGCCGCGCGTGCGGACGCCGTCCTCCCGGTGCTGCGGCTGCTGCTGGGGACGGAGACGACCGGGACGGAGACGACCGGGACCACGGGGGTGGAGCGATGAGCGGAACGGAACAGAGGACGGACCAGAGGACCGTCGCCGACGAACGGCTGAGGCGGTGGCGGCTCGTGCTCGGCGGCGGCGAGGCCGACGGGACCGGGCAGCCGGTGACCGGGCGGGACGCCGCGATGGACGACGCGCTCGGCGCGCTCTACGGGCAGGCACCCGGACCGGCGGCCGCGTCGCGGGGCCGGACGGCCGGACTCGCCGCGTCCGCGCCGGCCGTCGCCCGCTGGCTCGGGGACATCCGCAGGTACTTCCCGAGTCCGGTCGTGCAGGTCATGCAGCGCGACGCCATCGACCGCCTCGGGCTCGCCACGCTGCTCCTGGAGCCGGAGATGCTGGAGGCCGTCGAGGCGGACGTGCACCTCGTCGGCACGCTGCTGTCGCTGAACAAGGCGATGCCCGAGACGACCCGGGACACCGCCCGCGCCGTCGTCCGCAAGGTCGTCGCGGACCTGGAGCGGCGGCTCGCCGCCCGCACCCGCGCCACCGTCACCGGCGCGCTCGACCGCTCCGCGCGGACCAGCCGGCCCCGGCACGGCGACATCGACTGGAACCGCACGATCCGGGCCAACCTCAAGCACTACCTGCCGGAGCACGGCACGGTGGTGCCCGAGCGGCTGGTCGGGCACGGCCGTTCGGCGCGCTCGGTGAAGAAGGACGTCGTCCTCTGCGTCGACCAGTCCGGTTCCATGGCGGCCTCGGTGGTGTACGCGGCGGTGTTCGGGGCCGTCCTCGCGTCGCTGCGCTCGCTGGACACCCGGCTGGTCGTCTTCGACACCTCCGTCGTCGACCTGACGGACCGCCTCGACGATCCGGTGGACGTGCTGTTCGGCACCCAGCTCGGCGGCGGCACGGACATCAACCGGGCGCTGGCGTACTGCCAGGGCCGGATCACCCGCCCCGCCGACACGGTCGTGGTGCTGATCAGCGACCTCTACGAGGGCGGCATCCGCGACGAGATGCTCAAGCGGGTCGCGGCGATGAAGGCGGCCGGGGTGCAGTTCGTCGCGCTGCTCGCCCTCTCCGACGAGGGGACGCCGGCGTACGACCACGACCACGCGGCCGCGCTCGCGGCGCTCGGCGTGCCGGCCTTCGCGTGCACGCCCGACCACTTCCCGGAGGTGATGGCCGCGGCCCTGGAGAAACGGACACCGCCCCTTCCGGACGGGGCGGCCCCTCGGTGACGGGAGACGCGCCCCGCCCGCGGCGGCAGCGTCGCCCCGCCCTCGACGGCAGGAGTCCCCCCGCCCCGTCCGCAGCGTCCGCACGACGGAATCCGCAGCTCCCGTCACCACCCGCCCGGCCCTCTCCGGCCGCACTGAGGCCCATATCACATTCAGGCCCGCTCGCACCTCACCCCGCGGACGGGCGCGTCGTGAGCCGCTCAAAGGGCCTTGCCCGCCTGCCGCAAGGGGTTCCGGGCCGCCCGCAGGGGCCCCTACGGAACGCCCCGTAGCCCCTACGATCTGTGACCCGTATCACCGCCAAGAGGTGATCTGCGATTTAGGGACCCAGGTCCGGCAGGGATAACCTGCGAGACGGACATGCCGCGTCCACGGACACCGTGTACGCCTCCCTTGTGACAGCGCAGTCACGTTGCCCTTCGCGGCACGCCCACGCAGACAACGAACCGCGATCATCAGAAAAGGGACGGACGCGCGTGGACCTGTTCGAGTACCAGGCGAGGGACCTCTTCGCCAAGCACGGTGTACCGGTGCTGGCCGGTGAAGTGATCGACACGCCTGAGGCGGCGCGCGAGGCCACTGAGCGTCTCGGCGGCAAGTCGGTCGTCAAGGCGCAGGTGAAGGTCGGCGGCCGCGGCAAGGCCGGCGGCGTCAAGCTGGCGGCCGACGCGGACGAGGCCGTCGCCCGCGCGACGGACATCCTGGGGATGGACATCAAGGGCCACACGGTCCACAAGGTGATGATCGCCGAGCTGTCCCCGGAGATCGAGGCGGAGTACTACGTCTCGTACCTCCTCGACCGCACCAACCGCACCTTCCTCGCGATGGCGTCGGTGCAGGGCGGCATGGACATCGAGGAGGTCGCGGAGAAGACCCCCGAGGCCCTCGCGAAGGTCCCGGTCAACGCCGTCGACGGCGTGAGCATCGAGAAGGCCCGCGAGATCGTGGCCCAGGCGAAGTTCCCGGCCGACGTGGCCGAGGGTGTCGCCGAGGCCCTGGTGACCCTGTGGAAGACCTTCGTCGCCGAGGACGCGCTCCTCGTCGAGGTCAACCCGCTGGCGAAGACCAAGGACGGCCGCATCCTGGCCCTGGACGGCAAGGTGTCCCTGGACGCCAACGCCGACTTCCGCCAGCCGGAGCACGAGGCGCTCGAGGACAAGGACGCAGCCAACCCGCTCGAGGCTGCCGCCAAGGCCAAGGGCCTCAACTACGTCAAGCTGGACGGCGAGGTCGGCATCATCGGCAACGGCGCCGGCCTGGTCATGTCGACCCTGGACGTCGTCGCGTACGCCGGTGAGAACCACGGCGGCGTGAAGCCGGCCAACTTCCTCGACATCGGCGGCGGCGCGTCCGCCGAGGTCATGGCGAACGGCCTGGAGATCATCCTGGGCGACCCGGACGTCAAGTCCGTGTTCGTCAACGTCTTCGGCGGCATCACCGCCTGTGACGAGGTCGCCAACGGCATCGTGCAGGCCCTGGAGCTCCTCGCCTCCCGTGGCGACGAGGTCACCAAGCCGCTGGTCGTGCGCCTCGACGGCAACAACGCGGAGCTGGGTCGCAAGATCCTGTCGGACGCGAACCACCCGCTCGTGCAGCGCGTGGACACCATGGACGGCGCGGCCGACAAGGCCGCCGAGCTCGCGGCTGCGAAGTAAAGGGACGAGGTCAAGCACACCATGGCTATCTTCCTCACCAAGGACAGCAAGGTCATCGTCCAGGGCATGACCGGTGCCACGGGCATGAAGCACACCAAGCTCATGCTGGGTGACGGCACCAACATCGTCGGCGGCGTGAACCCGCGCAAGGCCGGCACGACCGTCGACTTCGACGGCACCGAGGTCCCGGTCTTCGGCACCGTCGCCGAGGCGATGGAGAAGACGGGCGCCAACGTCTCCGTCCTCTTCGTGCCGCCGGCCTTCGCCAAGGCCGCCGTGGTCGAGGCGATCGACGCCGAGATCCCGCTCGCCGTCGTCATCACCGAGGGCATCGCCGTCCACGACTCCGCCGCCTTCTGGGCGTACGCGCAGTCGAAGGGCAACAAGACCCGCATCATCGGCCCGAACTGCCCCGGTCTCATCACCCCGGGCCAGTCCAACGCCGGCATCATCCCGGGCGACATCACGAAGCCGGGCCGCATCGGCCTGGTCTCGAAGTCCGGCACGCTGACGTACCAGATGATGTACGAGCTCCGTGACATCGGCTTCTCCTCCGCCGTCGGCATCGGTGGCGACCCGGTCATCGGCACCACGCACATCGACGCCCTGGAGGCGTTCGAGGCGGACCCCGACACCGACCTGATCGTCATGATCGGCGAGATCGGCGGCGACGCCGAGGAGCGTGCGGCGGACTACATCGCCAAGCACGTCACCAAGCCGGTCGTCGGCTACGTCGCGGGCTTCACCGCGCCCGAGGGCAAGACCATGGGCCACGCCGGCGCCATCGTCTCCGGCTCCTCCGGCACCGCGCAGGCGAAGAAGGAGGCCCTCGAGGCCGCCGGCGTCAAGGTCGGCAAGACGCCGACCGAGACCGCCAAGCTGGCGCGCGCCATCCTCGCGGGCTGACGCACCACGGTCCGACCGCACAGGTGGGCCCCGCTCCCGGTACTCCGGGGGCGGGGCCCACGCGCATGCCCGGCGCGTCAGCGGCTCAGTGGCTCACGGCTCAGCGGCTCACGGCTCAGTGGCTCAGCGGCACCAGCCGCTCGGGGCCGTGGTGCGGCTGCGAGCGCAACGCGTCGCGCAGCTGCTCGTCCTCCGCGTTCAGCTGCTCCGGGCCGCCGCGCAGCGGCACCCCCTCGACGGCCTGGCCCGGGGCGACCTCCGGCAGGTACTCGGTGGGCGCGGTGTGCAGCGTGAACGCCGTCGCGCCGACCACCGCGGCGGTCAGGATGAACGTCGAGCGGGTCAACAGCCGCGTGTGGCGCTCGCTGCCGGTGCGCACCGAGTGCGCGGGCGCGAGGGAGACCGTCGGCGCCTCCGCCACCAGCGTGCGCAGCGTTTCGTGCAGCACGTCCGGATCGGCCAGTTCGGGGATCCTGCGGCCGATGGACTCGCGGGCGTAGATGAGGCGGTTCGCCGCCGCCGGGGTGCTCGCCTCGGTCTCGGCGGCCGTCTCGGGCAGGTCCAGGCCGAGGCCGTCGTACAGCAGCACGGTGCGGCGGTACGGCGGCGGCAGCTCAAGGAGGGCCTCCAGGATCGCCCGGCGGCCCGCCTCGGTGGGCGGGGCGTCGGGGTGCCGGTGGGCGCGGCGCAGCCGGTGCCAGGGCGAGAGCGCGTACTCGTACGCAGCCGCCCGAACCCACCCGACCGGGTCCCGGTCGACGGCGACCCGGGGCCAGTGCTGCCACGCGTGGTGGAACGCGCGCTCCACGGCCTCCCGGGAGAGCCGGCGGCGCCCGGTGAGCAGGTACGTCTGGTGCACGAGCCCGGGCGCGGCGTACACGTAGAGGTCGTCGAACGCGCCCTCGGGGGTGAGGACGGGCGACGGCTCCTCGGGCGTCCGGGGAGCCGCGGGACGCTCAGGGGTCTGAGGAGCCTCAGGAGCCCCGGCGGCCGCCTCCAGCGCCGCTACGACCTCCGGCGCGGGTGCGGGCGCGGCGGCCTGTACGGGCTCCGGCTCCGTCTCGGCGCGTACGGGCTCGGGCGCGCGGACGACGGCCTCCTCGGGCTGGGCCGCGGGCGGGGACGTCCGGGGGTGGGTCGCCGGGCGCGTGGGGGTCTTCCGGGCGCGCTTCGGGGGCTCGGGCGCCTCCACGCCGAGCAGCCTCACGTACGCATCCCGCTTGCGCCCGCGCGGGCTCGAACGGCCGGTCTCCCAGGAGCGGACGGTCGCCCGGGTGACCCCCACCGCTTCGGCGACCTGGTCCTCGGTCAGCGCCTTCGCCTCGCGCAGCCTGCGGCGTTCCTTGGGGGAGGGCAGGGAGCCGGAGGAGGAGGGTGCGGTGCCCTGGCTCATGGACGACGACCTCCCGGAGCGCTGAACTGGCCGTAAAAACACATAAATGTATCTTGAACGACACAACGGACTATTGCCTGTTACGCCGCAAAAGCGCGTGTCGTTGGCAGCATGGGGCGGGTGACCCACCTCACCGAGCAGGGCACTGCGCCCGCGACCGACGCCCTTGTCCGCGGCGCTCGTTCCGCCGTCCTCGTCAGCGCCGTCGTGCGCGGCGGCGTCGCCGCCGGGCTGGGCCTGGGCGCGCTCGCGGTGCTGGTCACCGTGCTGTGGATCAGTTCGCCGTACCCCGACAGCGGCCCCGGCGGGGCGCTGCACGTGGCCGCGGGCCTGTGGCTGCTCGCGCACGGCGTGGACCTGGTCCGCACCGACACCCTCACCGGCGTGCCCGCGCCGCTCGGGATCGCGCCGCTGCTGCTCGTGGCGCTGCCGGGCTGGCTGGCGCACCGGGCGGCGCGGGACGCGATGGAGCAGGAGGACGGCCGGCCCAGGCTGGCGGCGGCGGGCGCGGTGGGCGCGGTGACGGGCGGTTATCTGCTGGTGGGCGCGGCGGTGGTGCTGTACGCGGCGGGCGGCCCGTTCCCCGCGGACCCGCTCGCGGCGGCGTTCTGGCTGCCCGGGGTGACGCTCGCCGCCGCGGGCGCGGGCGCGTGGACGGCGAGCGGCCGGACGATCGCGCCGCTGGCCCGGCGGGTGCCGCGGGCCGGGGTGGCGCTGCGGTCGGCGGCGGTGGGACTGCTGACGCTGCTGGCCGGGGGCGCGGTGCTGGTCGCGGTCTCGCTGGTGTGGCACGCCGCGGCGGTCGCCGACGCGTACACACACCTGGCGGGCGAGTGGTCCGGGCGGCTCGCGGTGGCGCTGCTGATCGTGGTGCTGGTCCCGGACGCGGCGGTGTGGGGCGCGGCGTACGGCCTCGGGCCGGGCGTGATGCTGGGCGCGGGCGCGGTGGCGAGCCCGTACGTCGTCATGGGCGCCCCCGCCGTCCCGACCTTCCCGCTGCTCGCGGCGCTGCCGCAGCCGGGCCCCACGATGTGGGCGCACTGGCTCTCGGTGGCGGTGCCGCTGGCGGCGGGCGTGGCGCTGGGCCGGCGTACGGGACGGGTGGCGACGACCTGGACGGCGCGGGCCACGACGTGGACGGCGCTGCAGGCCGCGGGCCTGTGCGGGGTGGTGACGGCGCTGCTCGCGGCGGCGTCCGGCGGGCCGCTGGGCGTGGCCCGGCTCGCCGCGTTCGGCCCGGTGTGGTGGGCGACGGGCGCGGCGGCGGCCCTGTGGACCGCGGCCCTCGGCGTCCCGGTGGCCCTCGGCGTACGGGCCTGGTTCCGCCGCGCGGAGGCGACGGCGGCGGAGGACCCGACGGCGTCGCCGGAGCCGGCCGGGAACGCCGCCCCCGTACCGGCCTCGGCCGCCGTCACCGCCGTGGAGCCGGAACCCCTGGCCGAGGAGCCGTTCGAGCCCTACGACCTCTTCCCGGCGACCTGGGAGACCCCGTCCCCCGAACCGCCGTCACCGGATGCACCCGCACCGGAGCCGGCGTCACCCGAGCCGGCGTCACTGAATGCCCCGTCACCCGAGCCTGCGCAACCGACCGAACTGCCGTCCCCCGAACCGGCGTCACCCGAGCCCGCCCCGCCCAAGGGCGAGGCGGCCGACGGGCCGGACGGGCCCTAGATCCGGTTGCTCTCCTCGAAGAGCTTCTGCCACGGCTCCGGCAGCTGCTGGGTGCAGGACTGGCGGCCGGACTCCGTCAGGGCGTCCTCGACGCAGGTGAAGTAGTCGCTGTAGACCAGGCGGAAGACGAAGCCCGCGCCCACGATCAGCAGGGCGAGCACCGCCGTCACCAGGCCGCTGATCGCCGCCGTGCGCTGCGGCTTGCGAGCGGCCTGGGCCGTGGCGGCGGCCTGGGGGGCGTCCAGCTCCGGGGGCTTCGGCTTGGCGCGCAGCGAGCTGATGCCCCAGTAGAGGGCCAGCGCGCCGAGCAGCAGGGCCAGCTGGGAGAGGCTGAAGATCGCGAAGAAGAACGCCCACATGCCCGCGAGCAGCGCGTACCGGGCCCGCCGCTGCGCCGGGTCCGTCGGGTCCCAGCGCAGGCCCGGGCCCTCCGGCGGGCCCTCCGGCCCGCCGCCCTGGCCGCCCTCCGGGCGCCGGCCCCAGCCGGCCGAGGAGCGGCCCGGCTGCCGGCTGCTCCAGCGGCCGGAGGAGTCCGAGGCGTCACCGGAAGGGGCGTCGTCGTCGTCCGCGCCCTCCGGTCGCCGCGGCTGCCAGGGCTGGTCCGGCGCGCCCTCCGGCGGCGGCGCGAACGGATTGTTGTCGTCCGTGGACTGGCGTTCCGTACGGCGGCGGTCCGGCATGTGGTGAACGTCTTCCCTCTGTCGTCGCGGCGAGGCGCTGGGCGTGTCGTCCGGCCCTCGTCCCCAGACGCTACCCCCCGGCCACGCCCCCGTCCCCCGGGGGCCGTCCGGTGTGCCGGTATCGTTGCTGACGTTCGGCCCCTTCGTAGGGTTCCCCGTATCCAGGGGTGCGATTCGTTCGTACGACCGCACAAACATCACGGAAAGAGTGACCCAGTGGCTGCCGCCCGCCTTGTCGTCCTGGTCTCCGGGTCCGGCACCAATCTGCAGGCCCTGCTCGACGCCGTCGCCGCCGACCCCGAGGGGTACGGCGCCGAGATCGTCGCGGGGGGCGCCGGCCGCGACGGCATCGCCGGTCTGGAGCGCGCCGAGCGCGCCGGCCTGCCGACCTTCGTCTGCCGGGTCAGGGACCACGCCACCCGCGAGGAGTGGGACCGTGCGCTGACCGAGGCCACGGCCGCGTACGAGCCGGACCTCGTCGTCTCGGCCGGTTTCATGAAGATCGTCGGCAAGGAGTTCCTCGCCCGTTTCGGCGGCCGGGTCGTCAACACGCACCCCGCGCTGCTCCCCAGTTTTCCCGGTGCGCACGGCGTGCGGGACGCCCTCGCGTACGGCGCGAAGGTCACCGGGTGCACCGTCCACTTCGTCGACGACGGCGTCGACACCGGCCCGATCATCGCCCAGGGCGTGGTCGAGGTCCGGGACGAGGATCACCTGGACGGCGGTGACGCTCTCCACGAGCGCATCAAGGAAGTCGAGCGCTCGCTGCTCGTCGAGGTCGTGGGGCGTCTCGCCCGCAACGGCTACCGCATTGAGGGACGAAAGGTTCATGTCGGTGAATAAGCCCATCCGTCGCGCGTTGATCAGTGTCTACGACAAGACGGGCCTGGAAGAGCTCGCCAAGGGGCTGCACGAGGCCGGCGTCGAGCTCGTCTCCACCGGCTCCACCGCCTCGAAGATCGCCGCGGCCGGCGTCCCGGTCACCAAGGTCGAGGAGCTGACCGGCTTCCCCGAGTGCCTGGACGGCCGCGTCAAGACCCTGCACCCGCGGGTGCACGCCGGCATCCTCGCCGACCTGCGCCTCGACTCGCACCGCGAGCAGCTCGCCGAGCTGGGCGTGGAGCCGTTCGACCTGGTGGTCGTGAACCTGTACCCGTTCCGCGAGACCGTCGCCTCCGGCGCGACCCCGGACGAGTGCGTCGAGCAGATCGACATCGGCGGCCCGTCGATGGTCCGCGCCGCCGCCAAGAACCACCCGTCGGTCGCGATCGTCACCAGCCCGGAGCGGTACGCCGACGTCCTCACCGCGGTCGCCGCCGGAGGCTTCGACCTCACCGCCCGTAAGCGGCTCGCGGCCGAGGCGTTCCAGCACACCGCCGCGTACGACGTGGCCGTCGCGTCCTGGTTCGCGGACGACTATGCCGCCGCCGACGACTCGGGCTTCCCCGACTTCCTCGGCGCCACGTACGCCCGCAAGAACGTCCTGCGCTACGGCGAGAACCCGCACCAGGGCGCCGCGCTGTACGTCGACGGCACCGGCGGCCTCGCCGAGGCGGAGCAGCTGCACGGCAAGGAGATGTCGTACAACAACTACACGGACACCGACGCCGCGCGCCGGGCCGCGTACGACCACGCCGAGCCGTGCGTGGCGATCATCAAGCACGCCAACCCGTGCGGCATCGCGATCGGCGACGACGTCGCCGAGGCGCACCGCAAGGCGCACGCCTGCGACCCGCTGTCCGCGTTCGGCGGCGTGATCGCGGTCAACCGCCCGGTCTCCGTGGCGATGGCCGAGCAGGTCGCCGAGATCTTCACCGAGGTCATCGTGGCCCCCGGCTACGAGGACGGCGCGGTGGAGGTCCTGGCCAAGAAGAAGAACATCCGCGTGCTCAAGGCCGACGGCGCCCCGGCGAACCCGGTCGAGGTCAAGCCGGTCGACGGCGGCGCGCTGCTCCAGGTCACCGACCGCCTCCAGGCGGACGGCGACGACCCGGCGAACTGGACCCTCGCGACCGGCGAGGCGCTGACCCCGGCGGAGCTGGCCGAGCTGGCCTTCGCCTGGAAGGCGTGCCGCGCGGTCAAGTCCAACGCGATCCTGCTCGCCAAGGACGGCGCCTCGGTCGGCGTCGGCATGGGCCAGGTCAACCGCGTCGACTCCGCGAAGCTCGCCGTCGAGCGGGCCGGCGAGGAGCGCGCCCGCGACGCGTACGCCGCCTCCGACGCGTTCTTCCCCTTCCCCGACGGCCTGGAGATCCTCCTGGACGCCGGCGTGAAGGCGGTCGTCCAGCCCGGCGGCTCGGTCCGCGACGAGCTGGTGATCGAGGCCGCGAAGAAGGCCGGCGCGACGATGTACTTCACCGGCACGCGTCACTTCTTCCACTGATCCGCCGCACGGCCGGCCCTGGGCACCCTCGCACGTCCCAGTAACGCCCCGGGCCGCAGCCTCCCTACGGTCGTTCCTGTCCACACGGGAACGACCCCAGGGGGGAACCATGAGGAACACGACACGACGCCGCGCCGTGGCCGCGCTGGCCGCCGGTGCGGCGCTGGGCGCGGTGCTCGCGATGCCGGGCGCCGCGCACGCGGCCAACGCGGACAGCGTCTGCAACCGAGGCGAGTTCTGCGCCTACTCCGGCACGGGCCTGACCGGATCGGTCAGGCTGGACCGCGTCGGAGACTGGTCCGGGAGCGTCAGCGGCGTCCGGTCGCTGGTGAACAAGGGCAACCCGCAGACGGGCGCGGACCACATCCGGTACTCGGGGTGGGTGAACTACGGCTCGTACTACCGTCAGGTGACGGGGTGCCTCCACTACGACGACCCCAACGCCTCCGGCTGGACCCCCGGCTCCTGGGTGACCTTCCCGGCGACCACCGGGCTCACCTCGGCCAAGTGGGGCGGCGAGTGCTCGTCCGGCGAGCCGACGATGAAGCTGGGGCGTCCCATCTACGCCTGACGCGTCGCCGCGTCAACAGCTCTTCGCCCAGGTGTGGGAGAGGACCCGGGGTGACGCCGGGAGGTTCCGGCGGTGCCCCTTCTCCACGCAGCCCAGGCGCTGTTGGAGGCCCGCCTTCGCGAAGTAGGCGACCCGGACGAAGCCGTTGGGGTCCGGTCCGCCGTTGTTGAAGACGGAGCGGGGGCTCTTCTTGTCGGCCCAGGAGCAGTCCGTCCGGCCGTCGAACCAGTCCGGGTCGTCGCCGTCCCAGGAGCAGAGGTCGCCCGCGCCGTCCGGTCCGGAGAAGAAGCAGACCGAACGGAACGCGCAGCGCTCGTAGCCGGCCGCGGTCTTCGGGGCCGCGGGCGGCGGTTCCTCCGGCAGCAGCGTCACGCCGAGGGCGGCCACCGCCAGGGCCAGCACGCCGCCCGCTGCGGCCAGCAGCGGGCGGCGGGACCGGCGCGCGGGCCGGCCGGCCGCCGCCGCCCGGACACGGGTCAGCAGCGCCGTCGCGTCCTTGCCCGCCCGGCGGGCACGCTGCTCGTGGCCGGCGGCGAGGCAGGAGGCGACGAGGTTGTGCCAGGGCGCGGGGAGTTCGGGGGAGAGGCGGAGTTCCTCGTCGCCGCGGGCGTGGCGGACGGCGGCGTCGCGGCGGGCCGACGGGCTGCCGCCGGGCAGCGGGAAGCCGCCGGTGAGGACGACGTGGGCGAGGACGCCGAAGGCCCACAGGTCGGCCGTGGGCCGGATCCGG
This sequence comes from Streptomyces sp. NPDC048604, assembly GCF_043199435.1. Classification (NCBI taxonomy): domain Bacteria; kingdom Bacillati; phylum Actinomycetota; class Actinomycetes; order Kitasatosporales; family Streptomycetaceae; genus Streptomyces; species Streptomyces sp. NPDC048604. Next base: position 162,666 of record NZ_JBICVX010000005.1, on the reverse strand, counting down.
GTGCCCTGCTCGCCGAACTCGGACCACAGCAGCTCGGGCGGCGTGTAGTCGGCCGTCGCGAACGCGGGGGAGTACCCGTGCGTGCCGTCCAGCTCGCTCGCCGTGCTGAAGTCGCCGAGGCGGGCCGAGCCGTCCGCCATCAGCAGCACGTTCCCCGGCTTGAGGTCGCCGTGCACCCAGCCCGCGCCGTGGAGTTGGGCCAGGCCCTCGCAGACCTGCGCCAGCACCCGCGCCCGGTCCGCGGCGGACAGCCGCGGCAGCGCCGACTGCAGCGACTCCTCCGCCTCCTCCAGGACGAGCACGGTCGCGCCGTCCAGCTCCGGGTGCTCCGGGTCGTCGACGGTCAGCGCCTCGTACATCCGGATCAGCCGCGGTGAACGCAGCCGGCCGAGCAGCTCCACCTCCCGCTCCGCCAGATCCCGCAGATGGCGCAGCTGGCGCGGGGTGCGGGTGCCGGTCGGCAGGAACTTCAGGGCCGCCCGCGGGGGCAGGCCGTCGGACCCGCCGTGCCGGACCGCCGCGTACACGCTGCCGAACGCGCCCGCGCCCAGCGGGCGTCCGACCGTCCAGGGCCCGACCCGGTAGCCCTCGGGGACGGTGACCGCGTACCCCTCCGCGCTCATCGCGGCGCCCCGCCGGGCGCCGCCAGCGCCGTCAGGTCGTCCTCGCGGACCAGGTCGAAGCGGAGCGCCAGGGACACCAGGGTCTCCTTCTTGCCGTTGAGCCGCGGACCGGTCTCGGCGCCGTCCGGGCCGGGCTTCAGGCGGAGTTTCACCGCCAGGTAGTCGATGTTCCACTGCACCGCCGCCCGGTTCACGGCCGGCCACAGCGGCCGCAGCCGGGTGCAGACCTCCTCGGCCGTGGGCGGCGGCGCGTGCGGCTCGCCGCGCAGCCGGGCCTCGCACAGGGCGGCGAGGACCAGGAAGTACCGCTTGCTCCGGTCCAACGGGAAGGCCGGCGCGGTCGGTTCGCCCCCGGAGTCGGGCGCCTCCGCCTGGACGTAGTCGTGGCGCGGGGCCCAGACGGAGAAGTCGAGCAGCTCGCTGCCGGCGGGCAGTACGACCCGCGCGAACTCGAAGGGGATCGGCGCCTCGACGCGCCCCGGCGCGACCTTCACGTGCTCGCCCGCGCCCTCCGGGTTCTCCACCACGTACGTCGCGCCGCCGCTGAAGTTGCTGAGCGACCAGTACGTCCCGGTGGCCGTGATCTCGCCCGCGGTACGGGACACCCCGGGGTGCGCCAGCTCCAGGTGCGGGCGTCCGCAGGAGGGGGCGACCCGGCCGAAGTGGAGCCGCTCGCCGGGCGCCAGCCGCAGCTGGCCCGCCGGGCCCGTGGCGTGTGCGGGCACCACGATGATGCTGTGCATGGCGCGCTTCCCTTCCCCGAGGCGTGGGCGTCAGGGTAGGAACCGGCGATAAACGAACGCAGAACGCGCGAAGGCCCGCCGGTCCGAACGGACCGGCGGGCCTTCGCGCGTGACGCGGTGTTACTTCTTGATGACCAGCGTGCCGGCGGCACGGTCGTGCCAGCCCTGCAGCTTGCCGGAGTTGTCGAAGAACGGCGAGATGAAGACGAGGATCGCGCCGATGTAGCACAGGAACGCACCGACGATCGGGATGATCCAGCGGATGAAGCCGCCGCCCAGACCCGGCTTCTGACCGGTGTTCTCCTTGATGACGCGCAGGCCGAGGGCCATCTTGCCGAGCGTGGCGCCGACGAACGCGATCATCAGCCACTCGTACAGCATGGTGGCGATGGCGACGATCGCGAGCATGCCGAAGACCGCGGCGATCATGCCGCCGGCCGCCTCGGCCTGCTCGTTCACGCAGGTCTGGTAGTCCGCGGCCATCGGGTCACAGGTCTGGGTGGTCTCGGCGATGCCGACGACGCCGGCGAGACCGATCGCCATCAGGATCCAGACGACGACGGAGATGGCCACACCGTCGATCAGACGCGCACCGAAGCGCGCGCCCATCGTGGCGACCTGGACCGTGCCGAGGGCCGGGACGTTGATGTAGCCGTTGTTGGCCTGCAGCGTGCCCGGCGCCTGCGGGGCGGCGCCGTAGGGCTGCGCCGGCTGCTGCGGGTAGCCGTAGCCCTGCTGGGGCGGCACGCCCGGCTGCTGCGGCTGCTGCGGGTAGCCGTAGCCGGGCTGGCCGCCCTGCTGGGGCTGGTTCCCGTAGGGGTTGTTCGGGTCGCCGAAGCTCATGGTGGGGTCTTTCCTCCGTTGCAGGGGACGACGCGGCCGCCAGGAGGAAACAGCAGAAGTCAAGATGTTGCGGTGTGCCCCCCGGCAGTGCCCGCGGCACTGTTCGGACCCCATCGTCATAAGTGCCGTGTAAGTTTGTCCAGCCGGAATGCAGATGTGTTGCAGGAGTGCAACCGCGAACCCGGTCTTTACGGACGTGACCGACACCTCCCGATGTCCGGATTGGTACATCGGCGGGGTCATCCGGGAGGATGGCGGCATGAGCGCGCAGATCCTCGACGGCAAGGCCACCGCGGCCGAGATCAAGTCCGAGCTGGCCACCCGGGTGGCCGCCCTGAAGGAGCGGGGTTTCACCCCCGGCCTGGGCACGATCCTGGTCGGCGACGATCCGGGCAGCCAGAAGTACGTCGCCGGCAAGCACCGCGACTGCGCGGAGGTCGGCCTCGCGTCCATCCAGCGCGAACTGCCCGCCACCGCCACCCAGGAGGAGATCGAGGCGGTCGTCCGCGAGCTCAACGAGGACCCGGCCTGCACCGGTTACATCGTGCAGCTGCCGCTCCCGAAGGGCATCGACGAGAACCGCGTCCTGGAGCTCATGGACCCGGAGAAGGACGCCGACGGTCTGCACCCGACCAACCTCGGCCGCCTCGTCCTGAACGAGCCGGCGCCGCTGCCCTGCACCCCGAACGGCATCATCCAGCTGCTGCGCCGGCACGGCGTGGAGATCCGCGGCGCCGAGGTCGTGGTCGTAGGCCGCGGCGTCACCATCGGCCGCCCGATGCCGCTGCTGCTCACCCGCCGCTCGGAGAACGCGACCGTGACGCAGTGCCACACCGGGACGAAGGACCTGGCCGCGCACCTGCGCCGGGCGGACATCATCGTCGCCGCCGCGGGCGTACCGCACCTGATCAAGCCGGAGGACGTGAAGCCGGGCGCGGCCGTCCTGGACGTCGGCGTCTCGCGCAACGGCGAGGGCAAGATCGTCGGCGACGTGGACCCGGGCGTGTCCGAGGTCGCCGGCTGGATCTCCCCGAACCCGGGCGGCGTCGGCCCGATGACGCGGGCGCTGCTGCTCGTGAACGTGGTCGAGGCGGCGGAGCGCGCGGCCGCGGCCGCGGCGCACTGACATGAAGGGCGCGACCCCGATGCCGACGGATCCGGAGCCGGAGACCGGGAAGGCGCCGGAGACCGAGGCGGCGGCGACCGACGCGACCGAGGCGACCGACGCCGGGAAGGCTCCGGCGGCCGAGCGCACGGCGGAGGCACAGCCGGACGCGGCCGAGGCCGCCGCCGGCGACGCCGATGCCCCCGTCACCGCCGCGCACCGCTCGCGGCGGCCGCCGTCCGTCACCAGGGACACCGCGCGTCCCGAGGGCGGCGGCCGTGCCGCCCCCGGCGACGCGTCGGCGCCCGCCCGGCAGTGGCCGCTTCTGACCGTGCTGGGGCTCGCCGCGCTCGGGCTGCTGATCGTCGGCACGGACCTGTTCGCGCAGTCGTTCCGGGTCGGCTCGATGCTGGTCGGCGTGGCCCTGCTCACCGGGGCCGTACTACGCCGGATCCTGCCGTCCGTCGGCATGCTGGCGGTCCGCTCCCGGTTCACGGACATGGTCACGTACGGGGTCATGGGCACGCTCATCGTGCTGCTCGCGCTCATGGTGCAGCCGGACCCGTGGCTGAAGATCCCGTTCCTGGAGGACGCCCTCCATCTGACGATCACCTGAGCGCCTCGCACACGGAACGGCGCCCGTCCTCTCCCCCGAGGGAGGACGGGCGCCGTCTGCGATCCAGGGTCATGTACGCGCCAATGGCCGATCAAGGTCTGTAGCGCGCTGTGGCACGGAAGTGACCATTCCGGTACGTCGTCCGCGCCGGCCTGCCATCCTGTCGCCCATGGACCCGCGGATCAGGGAGTTCACCGCTCTGCTGGGCCGGCTCGTGGACCGCAGCGGGCTGAGCCTCGACACGGTCGCGGACCGCACCGGCCACGACAGGGCCGCATGGGAGCGGTACGTGGACGGGCGGGCCCACCCGCCCCGCGCCGCGGTCCTCGCCCTCGCCGAGGCCGCCGGGGCGGACACCGGCCGGCTCCTGACCCTGTGGCAGCGGGCCGGTGAGGCGCCGTACGGCGAGCCGACGGCGGCGCCCAACCGTCCGGGGCCGTCCCGGGCCCGGACGGCCTCCCCCGCGGCCCGTCATCACCTCCTCGTCCTCCTCGCCGGCGTCGTGGGCGCGCTGCTCGTCGTCACCGCCGTCGTCCTCCTCGCCGATCTCGGCGGAGGGTGACGCCGCGGCGTCCCGTGCGCGCCGGCGCTCGGCGCGGCCGCCACGGACGGGTGGCAGTGAGCCGCACCACAAGGGTGAGGGGGGTTGAGCGCGCCGGGGTCCGATAGCCTGACCGCTGGATATCTCTTCACGTCGAGACACCGATCGCTCGTGTGATCGATCGTCGATCAGGGGAGGCATCCAGGATCAGGGGCAGGGACCCCCACCGCCAGCTGTCTTACGGAGATCGCCATGACCCGCACTCCCGTGAATGTCACCGTGACCGGCGCCGCCGGTCAGATCGGCTACGCGCTGCTCTTCCGCATCGCCTCGGGCCACCTGCTCGGCGCGGACGTGCCGGTCAAGCTGCGCCTCCTCGAGATCCCGCAGGGCGTCAAGGCCGCCGAGGGCACCGCCATGGAGCTCGACGACTGCGCCTTCCCGCTGCTCAAGGGCATCGACATCTTCGACGACCCGAACAAGGGCTTCGAGGGCGCCAACGTGGCCCTGCTCGTGGGCGCCCGCCCGCGCACCAAGGGCATGGAGCGCGGCGACCTGCTCGCCGCCAACGGCGGCATCTTCAAGCCGCAGGGCCAGGCCATCAACGCCCACGCCGCGGACGACATCAAGGTCCTGGTCGTCGGCAACCCGGCCAACACCAACGCGCTGATCGCCCAGCAGTCCGCCCCGGACGTCCCGGCCGAGCGCTTCACCGCGATGACCCGCCTGGACCACAACCGCGCGCTGACGCAGCTGGCCCAGAAGACCGGCGCCTCGGTCGAGGACATCAAGCGCCTCACCATCTGGGGCAACCACTCGGCCACCCAGTACCCGGACATCTTCCACGCGGAGATCGCCGGCAAGAACGCCGCCGAGGTCGTGGGCGACGAGGCGTGGCTGGCCGACGACTTCATCCCGACCGTCGCCAAGCGCGGCGCCGCGATCATCGAGGCCCGTGGCGCGTCCTCCGCCGCCTCGGCCGCGAACGCCGCCATCGACCACGTCCACACCTGGGTCAACGGCACCGCCGAGGGCAACTGGACCTCCATGGGCATCCCGTCGGACGGCTCCTACGGCGTCCCGGAGGGCCTGATCTCCTCCTTCCCGGTCACCTGCAAGGACGGCAAGTACGAGATCGTCCAGGGCCTGGACATCAACGCCTTCTCCCGCGCCCGCATCGACGCCTCGGTGAAGGAGCTCACCGAGGAGCGCGACGCGGTCCGCGGGCTGGGCCTCATCTGAGCCACGCCACCCGCAGGCGCCTGCCTCTGACGTAACACCGCACCCCCGGCCGGTACTTCGGCCGGGGGTGCGGTGTTTTTTCATGGCCGCAGGAGTTGTGGATCTACTCTCGGATGTAGTACTTCTTATACATGAGCGAGCAGGTGCACAACAGGCTCTCGGCCGTCAGGGCCGAGCGGAAGGTGTCGCGGCAGGCACTCGCCGAGGCAGTGGGCGTCCACTACCAGACCATCGGCTACATCGAGCGCGGCCAGTACAACCCGAGTCTCGACCTGGCCCTGAAAGTGGCCGCCTACTTCGAGCTGCCGGTGGAGGCGCTGTTCTCCCTGGAGCCGTTCCAGCCGCTCTCCGCAGAGGTCTACGGGAGGAAGCAGTGATGACCGACGCCACGCGCTACGACCGGCGCATGTACGCCGTGATGAACGACCGCAGGGCCCAGCCCCTGTACGCCACGGCGGCCCGCCGCCGGGCGGTGGCCGGAGCGCACATCGCGCTGACGCTCGCCGGGCTCGCCGCCGGGGTGTTCTGGCAGGGACTCTGGGGCGGGATCGCCCTCCTCGTCCTGCTGCTGCCGTGGGCGGTGGCCACCGGCGCGATCAACGGGGCCACCCGCGGGCTGTTCGAGCTGCGCGGCCGGATGCTCGACGAGCGGCAGCTCGTGGAGCGGGACCGGGTGCGGTCGATCGCCCACCGCGTCACCGGCGTGCTGCTGGCGGTGGGGGCGATCGCCGCCGTCGTGGTCACCGAGTTCGCCGGGGTACGGCCCGACGGGGCCCTCGTCCCGCTGCTGCTGGCCGCCGTCGCGCTGCACTGGCTGACGCCGCTGTGGGTGGCCATGCTCCGCGTCGCGGACGAGCCCGCCGACGACGACGCCTGACCCCGTCGGGTCATGCCCCGCGCAACTCCTCGGCCAGTTCCCGGACATGGCCGAGGGTGCGCAGCAGCAGCCCGGGCCCGAAGGTGATCCGGCCCGCGCCGAGCCGGCCCAGCTCCGCGAAAGGCGGGGCGCCCGGCCCGGCGTAGTGATTGAGCGGCGGCCCGTCGCCGAGCCCGGCCCGCAGCCCCGGCAGGTCCCGCGGCGGCGCGCCGATCGGGTAGATCCCGTCCGCGCCCGCCGCCGCGTACAGCAGGGCCCGCTCCAGGGCCGCGGCCGCGGGCTCGGGCACACCGCGCAGATAGACGTCGACGCGCGCGTTGACGAAGAGCGCGTCCCCGGCCGCCGCCCGCACCGCCGCCAGCCAGTCGGCGTGCGCGTGCGGGTCGTTCATGGTGCGGCCGTCGGAGTCCTCCAGATTCACGCCGACCGCGCCGGTCTCCAGGACCCGCCCGACGAGTTCCTCCGGGGCCAGCCCGTATCCGCCCTCCATGTCCGCCGTGACCGGGACGGACACCGCGCGGACGATCCGCGCGACCTGGGCGAACATCTCCTCGGCGGGCGTGCTGCCGTCCTCGTACCCCAGCGAGGCGGCGATCCCGGCGCTGGGGGTGGCCAGCGCGGGGAACCCGGCCGCCTCGAAGGCGCGGGCGCTCGCCGCGTCCCACGGGCCGGGCAGTACCAGCGGGTCGCCGGGCGCCCGGTCCCGGTGCAGCGCGCGCAGTGTCCGTGCGGCCTCGCTCACTTCTTGTACGCCCCCGGCGTGTAGTGACCGGGGACCATGCGGGTGGTCACGCCGATGCGGTTCCAGGCGTTGATGGCGACGATCGCGGCGATCACGCGGGCCAGCTCGTCCTCCTCGAAGTGCTTCGCCGCCCGCTCGTACACGTCGTCCGGGACGAAGCCGTCGGTGAGGACGGTGACGGCCTCGGTCAGTTCGAGGGCGGCGGCCTCCTTCTCGGTGTAGAAGTGCCGCGACTCCTCCCAGGCGGTCAGCTGCACGATCCGCTCGACCGACTCGCCCTCCGCGAGCGCGTCCTTGGCGTGCATGTCGAGGCAGAAGGCGCAGTGGTTGACCTGCGAGGCCCGGATCTTGATCAGGTGGTAGAGCGTGGGGTCGACGTCCTTCGCGGCGGCCGCCTCCAGCCGCAGCATCGCCCGGTAGAACTCCGGGTGCCGCGCGGCGAGGTCGAGCCGGGGGGTGTGCTCGTGGGCGTACGGGGCGGGCTCCGCGCCCGGGGTGTTCGTGTGCGTCATGGTTCTCACCGTACGAGCCCTGTGGCACAGCGGTATGGTCCATTCTCATGGCGAACGAGTGGGCCACTTTCGGGGCCGACCTGCACCTGGACCTGGGCGGTGCGGCCGGGCTGCGCACCGGCCTGATGGACGCGCTGCGCGAGGCGGTGCGCTCCGGCCGGCTGACGCCGGGTACCCGGCTGCCGTCCTCGCGGCAGCTCGCGGCGGACCTCGGGGTCGCCCGGAACACCGTCGCCGACGCCTACGCCGACCTGGTCGCCGAGGGCTGGCTGACCGCCCGTCAGGGCTCCGGCACGCGGGTCGCACAGCGGGCCGAGCCCCGCCGAGGCCCGGCGGCCGCGGCGGCTTCCGGCGCGCCGCGGCGCCGGGCGCAGGGCGGGCCGCGGCACGATCTCAAGCCCGGCACGCCCGACCTGGCGTCGTTCCCGCGCGCCGAGTGGCTGAAGGCGGCCCGCCGGGCGCTGACCGCCGCGCCCAACGAGGCCTTCGGGTACGGCGATCCGCGCGGCCGGATCGAACTGCGCACCGCCCTCGCCGGGTACCTGGCGCGGGCCCGCGGCGTGTACGCGAGCCCGGAGCGGATCGTGATCTGTTCCGGTTTCGCGCACGGCCTGATGCTGATGGGCCGGGTGCTGCGGGCGCACCGGGTGCGGGAGGTGGCGGTCGAGTCGTACGGGCTCGACGTGCACCGGGACCTGCTGGCCGGGGCCGGCCTGCGGCTGCCGCCCCTGGGCTGCGACGAACGGGGCACCCGCACCGAGGAGTTGGCCGCGCTCAAGGGCGCCGGCGCGGTGCTGATGACCCCGGCGCACCAGTTCCCGCTCGGCGGGGCGCTGCCCCCGGACCGGCGGGCGGCGGCGGTCGACTGGGCGCGGACCACCGGCGGGCTCGTCCTGGAGGACGACTACGACGGGGAGTTCCGCTACGACCGGCAGCAGGTGGGCGCGTTGCAGGGCCTGGACCCGGAGCGGGTGGTCTATCTGGGCACCGCGAGCAAGTCGCTGGCGCCGGCGCTGCGGCTCGGGTGGATGGTGCTGCCGCCGGCGCTGGTCGACGAGGTCGCGGCGGCGAAGGGGCACGTGGACGTGCTCTGCGGGGCGCTCGACCAGCTGACGTTCGCGGACCTCCTGGAGTCCGGGGCGTACGACCGGCACGTACGGGCGATGCGGGTGCGCTACCGGCGGCGGCGCGACCAGCTGGTGGCGGCGCTGGCGGAGCGGGCGCCGGGCATGGAGGTGAGCGGTATCGCGGCCGGGCTGCACGCGGTGCTGCCGCTGCCGCTCGGGACCGAGCAGGCGGTGCTGCGCTCGGCGGCCTGGCACGGCCTGTCCGTGCTCGGCATCGACGCGTTCCGCCACCCCTCGGCGCCGCGCACCCGGGAGGGCCTGGTCGTCGGCTACGGCACCCCGACCGACAGCGCCTGGCCGGGGGCGCTGGAGGCGCTGTGCCGGGTGCTGCCGGGAGAATGAGCCCGGGGCGCGGGCGATTCGCGGGGAACCGGCACCGGCCGTGGAGGAGCCGTGAAGTCGCCGGGGCCGCCGCCTGACGGCCAGGAAGGGGCGTCCTAAACTGTGCGGTCGCGTAGTAAGGCCCAAGGGCCGCGCGCGGCACGACGAAGGACGAACGGGGAGGACGCGTTATGCGCAAGCTGAGGTCGAGCACGGTCATACTCGGCGGGATGGGAGTGCTCGCGGCGACGATCACCGCCTGCTCCAGCGAGCCGGACAAGCGGTGCATGGACCCGGTGAGCCGCAAGCAGCTGCCCAGCTACGAGTGCAAGAGCAGCGGCGGCCACACCACCAGGGGCACCTACTACTACGGCGGCAGCGTCGACAGCGACGGCACGATGAGCGGCGGCAGCACCAACAAGAGCGCCGTGTCCAGCGGCGGCTTCGGCTGCTCCGGCTCCAGCGGCGGCTGAGCGGAACCGGTCACGTCATGCGACGGCACACCATCGAACCCCGCCCCGGCTGGCAGCAGATCGTCGAGGAGCAGGGCGTCGTCTACCCGCTGACCCGCTACCCGGACGGATCGCTTCGGCCGTACTGGGACGAGAGCGCGTACTACTCGTTCACGCTGCCCGAGGTCGAGGCGCTGGAGGAGGTCGTGGAGGAACTGCACGCCATGAGCCTCGCCGCGGCCGAGCACATCGTGGCGCAGGACCGTTTCGCCGATCTGGGCATCACCGACCCCCAGGTTGTCGAGCGGGTCGCCGAGTCCTGGCGGCGGCGGGCCGAACTGCCGTCCCTGTACGGCCGGTTCGACCTGCACTACGACGGGACCGGCCCGGCGAAGCTGCTGGAGTACAACGCCGACACCCCGACCTCCCTCGTCGAGGCCGCCAGCCCCCAGTGGTTCTGGATGGAGGAGCTGTTCCCCGGCGCCGACCAGTGGAACTCGCTCCACGAGCGCCTGGTCGACGCCTGGAAGGCGCAGGCGCACCTGCTGCCGCCCGGCCCGGTGCACTTCGTGCACTCGGACGGCGACGAGCTCGGCGAGGACCTGATGACGGTCGCGTATCTGCGCGAGACCGCCGAGCAGGCCGGGCTCGACACCGAGGCGCTGTCCGTCGAACGGATCGGCTGGGACCGGCTGTCCGGGCGGTTCGTGGATGATCGGCTGAAGTTTATTCGGAGCTGCTTCAAGCTCTACCCGTGGGAGTGGTTGACCACGGACCGCTTCGGCCCGCACGTCCTGGACACCCTCGACAACGGCGGCGGCTCCGGCTCCACCTGCTGGATCGAGCCGGCCTGGAAGATGCTGCTCTCCAACAAGGCGCTCCTTGCGATCCTCTGGGAGCTGTACCCCGGCCACCCGAACCTGCTGCCCGCGTACGTCGACGGCCCGCGCGAGCTGGCCACCACCACCGGCTGGGCGGCGAAGCCGCTGCTCGGCCGCGAGGGCGCCGGCGTCACCCTGCACGAGGCGGGCGAGTCCCCGGCCCTGCGCGACGAACCCTGCTGCTACCAGCAGTTGGCCCCGCTGCCGGACTTCGACGGCAACCGGGTGGTGCTCGGCGCGTGGGTCGTCCGGGACGAGGCGGCCGGGCTCGGCATCCGCGAGTCGGCGGGCCTGGTCACCGACGGCTACGCCCGCTTCCTGCCGCACGTGATCCTCTAGACACGGCACAGGACGGCACAGCACGGCACAGCACCGTGCCCGGGGCCGTACGCCCCGGGCACGGCGCCGCCGCCGTCAGTCCGACAGGACCGCCCGCAGCTGCTCCAGACCCCAGTCCAGGTCCTCCTTGGAAATCACCAGCGGCGGGGCGATCCGGATCGTCGAGCCGTGGGTGTCCTTCACCAGGACCCCGCGCTCCATCAGCTTCTCCGAGATCTCCCGGCCGGTGCCGCGCGCCGGCGCGATGTCCACGCCCGCCCACAGCCCGCGGCCCCGCACGGCCTCCACCGCGCCCCCGCCGACCAGCAGGTTCAGCTCGGCGTGCAGATGCTCGCCCAGCTCCGCCGCGCGCTGCTGGTACTCGCCGCTGCGCAGCATCGCGATCACCTCCAGGGCCACCGCGCAGGCCAGCGGGTTCCCGCCGAAGGTCGAGCCGTGCTCGCCGGGCCTGAACACCCCGAGCACGTCCCGGTCCGCGACCACCGCCGACACCGGCACCACGCCGCCGCCCAGCGCCTTGCCGAGGATGTACACGTCCGGCACGACGCCCTCGTGCTCGCAGGCGAACGTCCGGCCCGTACGGCCCAGACCCGACTGGATCTCGTCCGCCATGAACAGCACGTTCTTGCGCCGGGTCAGCTCCCGGACGCCCTGCAGATAGCCGGCCGGCGGCACCAGCACCCCGGCCTCGCCCTGGATCGGCTCCAGGAGCACGGCGACCGTGTGGGCGGTGACCGCGTTCTCCATCGCCGTCAGGTCGCCGTACGGGACGATCTCGAAGCCCGGCGTGTACGGGCCGTAGTGGTCGCGGGCCTCGTGGTCCGTGGAGAAGCTGACGATGGTCGTCGTCCGGCCGTGGAAGTTGTTGGCCGCGACCACGATCTTCGCGTGCCCGTCGGGCACGCCCTTCACCTCGTAGCCCCACTTCCGGGCGGTCTTCACGGCGGTCTCGACCGCCTCCGCGCCGGTGTTCATCGGCAGCACCATGTCCTTGCCGCACAGCTCCGCGAGCTGCCCGCAGAACTCGGCGAACCGGTCGTGGTGGAACGCCCGCGAGGTGAGTGTCACCCGCTCCAGCTGCGCCCGGGCCGCGTCGAGCAGCCGGCGGTTGCCGTGCCCGAAGTTCAGCGCCGAGTAGCCGGCCAGCATGTCGAGGTAGCGGCGCCCCTCGACGTCCGTGAGCCAGGCGCCTTCGGCTGAGGCGACGACCACGGGCAGCGGATGGTAGTTGTGCGCGCTGTGCGCCTCCGCGGAAGCGATCGCGTCTTGCGTTCTCGACACGGGGTCTCCGTTCGTTCTGCGGCCAGGGGCGGGTGTGAGCCCTGTTTCTATCGTCGCTCGGATGATGGACGGGGAAACCTCGGTGACGACGCGCCCGCTAGTCTGGAAACACGCACGGCGACTGGCGCACGGGGAAGCGACCCCGGGGGAGCCGTGCGCGGCAACCACACGAGATGCCGCCCGCCTGGGCATCACGGGACCTACGACCGTCCCGTGCGGCGCAGCCCGAGGTACGAGCCGCGCCCCGGGATCCGCCGAACCCCGGAGGCACGCCATGACCGCCGAGCAGCCCCGCCACCCCGCCCTCACCGCCGCCGATCCCGAGCTGGCCGCGCTGGTCCACGCCGAGGAGCAGCTCCAGGCCGACACGCTGCGCCTGATCCCCAGCGAGAACTACGTCTCCCAGGCCGTCCTCGAGGCGTCCGGCACCGTCCTGCAGAACAAGTACAGCGAGGGCTACCCGGGCCGCCGGTACTACGAGGGCCAGCAGAACATCGACCAGGTGGAGAGCCTGGCGATCGAACGCGCGCGGAGCGTCTTCGGCGTCGACCACGCCAACGTGCAGCCGTACTCCGGCTCCCCGGCCAACCTGGCCGTCTACCTCGCCTTCGCCCAGCCCGGCGACACCGTCATGGGCATGGCCCTGCCGATGGGCGGCCACCTCACCCACGGCTGGGGCGTCTCCGCCACCGGCAAGTGGTTCCGCGGCGTGCAGTACGGCGTCCGCCAGGACGACGGGCTGATCGACTTCGACCAGGTGCGCGAGCTGGCCATGAAGGAGCGCCCGAAGGTCATCTTCTGCGGCGGCACGGCGCTGCCCCGCACCATCGACTTCGCGGCCTTCGGCGAGATCGCCCAGGAGGCGGGCGCGGTGCTGGTCGCCGACATCGCCCACATCGCCGGCCTGATCGCGGGCGGCGCCCACCCGTCGCCCGTGCCGTACGCGGACGTGATCTCCACGACCACGCACAAGACCCTGCGCGGTCCGCGCGGCGCGATGCTGATGTGCCGCGAGGAGCACGCCAAGGCCGTCGACAAGGCCGTCTTCCCCGGCCTCCAGGGGGGACCGCACAACCAGACCACGGCCGCGATCGCCGTCGCCCTGAAGGAGGCCGCCCAGCCGTCCTTCCGGACGTACGCCGAGGCCGTCGTCGCCAACGCGAAGGCGCTCGCCGAGGCGCTGCTCGCGCGCGGCTTCGACCTGGTGTCCGGCGGCACGGACAACCATCTGATCCTGATGGACCTCACCCCCAAGGACGTCCCGGGCAAGGTGGCCGCGAAGGCGCTGGACCGCGCGGGCATCGTCGTGAACTACAACACGGTCCCGTACGACCCGCGCAAGCCCTTCGACCCGTCCGGCGTCCGCATCGGCACCCCGTCGCTGACCTCCCGCGGTCTGGGCGTCGAGCACATGGCGCAGGTCGCCGAGTGGATCGACCGCGGCGTCGCGGCGGCCGCGAAGGGCGACGAGGAGGCGCTGGCGGCGATCCGCGCGGAGGTCGCCGAGCTGATGGCCGCGTACCCGGCGCCGGGGCTCCCGGTCTGACGCGGCAGGCGGCCCGGGGCGGGTGCGCAGCCGCCCGTCCCGGGCTTGTCAAGAACGCCGACGGCACCTGAGAGAATGATGAGCATGGCCTCTCCTCGTCCTCGTGTGCTCTCCGGAATCCAGCCCACCGCAGGCTCGTTCCACCTCGGCAACTACCTCGGCGCGGTCCGTCAGTGGGTCGCCCTGCAGGAGACCCACGACGCGTTCTACATGGTCGTCGACCTGCACGCGATCACCGTGCCGCAGGACCCGGCCGAGCTGCGGGCCAACACCCGGCTGGCCGTGGCCCAGCTCCTCGCCGCCGGCCTGGACCCGGAGCGCTGCACCCTCTTCGTCCAGAGCCATGTGCCCGAGCACGCGCAGCTCGGCTGGGTGATGAACTGCCTCACCGGCTTCGGCGAGGCCTCGCGGATGACCCAGTTCAAGGACAAGTCGTCCAAGCAGGGCGCGGACCGGGCCACCGTCGGCCTGTTCACGTACCCGATCCTCCAGGTCGCCGACATCCTCCTCTACCAGGCCGACCAGGTCCCGGTCGGCGAGGACCAGCGCCAGCACATCGAGCTGACCCGTGACCTCGCGGAGCGCTTCAACGGCCGCTTCGGGGACACGTTCACGATCCCGGCGCCGTACATCCTCAAGGAGACCGGGAAGATCTACGACCTCCAGGACCCGTCGATCAAGATGAGCAAGTCGGCGTCCACGCCGAAGGGTCTGATCAACCTGCTCGACGAGCCGAAGACCACCGCGAAGAAGGTCAAGAGCGCCGTCACCGACACCGACACCGTGATCCGCTTCGACATGGAGAACAAGCCGGGCGTCTCCAACCTGCTCTCCATCCTGTCCACCCTCACCGGCACCAGCGTCGCCGACCTGGAGACGAGCTACGAGGGCAAGATGTACGGCGCGCTGAAGACCGACCTCGCCGAGGTGATGGTGGACTTCGTCACTCCGTTCCGGACCCGGACCCAGGAATACCTGGACGACCCGGAGACGCTGGACTCTGTCCTGGCCAAGGGCGCGGAGAAGGCCCGGGCGGTCGCCGCGGAGACCCTGGCGCAGACCTACGAGCGGGTGGGCTTCCTGCCCGCCAAGCACTGAGTCCAAGGACCCTGGCCTTGAGGGCGGTGCAGGCCGCACACTGGCGCTGCACCACCCGCCCGAACCATCACTCGACGGAGGAGAACGACGTGGGGACCGTAACGCTCGGCGTTTCGATCGCGGTCCCGGAGCCCTACGGCAGCCTGCTCCAGGAGCGGCGCGCGGGCTTCGGGGATCCCGCCGCGCACGGCATCCCCACGCACGTCACCCTCGTCCCGCCGACCGAGGCGGCCGTCGAGCGGCTGCCGGAGATCGAGGCGCACCTCGCCCGGGTGGCCGCCGCCGGCCTGCCGTTCCCGATGCGGCTCGCGGGCACCGGAACGTTCCGCCCGCTCTCCCCGGTCGTGTACGTCACGCTGGCCGAGGGCGCGCCGGAGTGCACCCGGCTCCAGCAGCTGCTGCGCGACGAGACCGGGCCGCTGGTGCGCGAGCTGCAGTTCCCGTACCACCCGCACGTCACCGTCGCGCACGGCATCGCGGACGAGGCGATGGACCGCGCCTACGAGGAGCTGGCCGGCTTCGAGGCGGCCTGGACCTGCCGGTCCTTCGCGCTCTACGAGCAGGGCGCGGACGCGGTGTGGCGCAAGCTGCGCGCGTACGAGTTCGGCGGGTCCACGCTGCCGGAGATCCCGGCCCAGAGCACCCCGGTCGACGCCCCGGCCCCGACCCAGGCGTAGGCCCCCGGGCCTGGGCCCCCAGGCAGGCGCCCGGCGGCGTCCCTGGGCCCCGGCGACGTCCCTGGGCCCCGGGCCTCACACCGGCAGGCGGCGGAAGAGCGGGCGGGGCAGGTGCCGCAGCGCGGCCATCACCACCCGCAGCGTCCCCGGCACCCACACCGTCTCGGCCCGTCGCCGCAGCCCCAGCTCGATCGCCGTGGCGACCGCCTCCGGGCTCGTCGCCAGCGGCGCCTCGGCGAGTCCGCGGGTCATCTTCGTCCGCACGAACCCGGGGCGGACCACCATCACCTGCACCCCGGTGCCGTGCAGCGCGTCCCCGAGGCCCTGCGCGAAGGCGTCGAGTCCGGCCTTGGACGAGCCGTAGATGAAGTTGGCCCGCCGGGCCCGCTCGCCCGCCACCGACGAGAGCACCACCAGCGAGCCGTGCCCCTGCGCCTGCAGCGCCCGGGCGCACACCAGGCCGGCGGAGACCGCGCCGATGTAGTTGGTCTGCGCGACGCGCACCGCGGCGGCCGGGTCCTCCTCGTCGCGGGCCTGGTCGCCGAGGACGCCGAAGGCGAGCAGCACCATGTCGATGTCGCCCTCGGCGAACAGCTTCCCGAGCCGTTCCTCGTGGGACTCGGTGTCCAGCGCGTCGAACGGGACGGTGTGCACCTGCGCGCCGATCCGGCGCAGCGAGTCCGCGGCGGCCGTGAGGGCGGCGGAGGGCCGGCCGGCCAGCCAGACGGTGCGGGTGCGGCGGGCGACGAGCCGACGGGCGGTGGCGAGCCCGATCTCGGACGTACCGCCGAGGACGAGCAGGGACTGGGGGGCGCCGAAGGCGTCCTTCATGGAGGTCACGCTCCTTCAGGGGCGGTCTCGGCCGTCACAGGCCGAGCCTGCGGGACAGGTCCGAGCGGAAGACACCGTGCGGGTCGAGCCGGGCGCGCAGTGCGCGGAAGTCGGCGAGCCGGGGGTACATCGTCGCCAGCAGCTCGGGCCGCAGCCGGGAGTCCTTCGCCAGGTAGACCCGGCCGCCCGCGCCGGCGACGACCTCGTCCAGCTCGTCGAGGAACGCGCCGAGCCCGCTGAGGCCGGTGGGGATGTCGAGGGCCAGCGTCCAGCCGGGCATCGGGAACGACAGCCAGCCCGGATCGCCTTCGCCGAAGCGCTTGAGGACCGCCAGGAACGAGGGGCAGCCGCGGCGCGCGATCCGCCGCACCACCTGCCGCAGGGCGTCCTCCTGCCCGTGCCCGACGACGAACTGGTACTGGACGAAGCCGCCGCGGCCGTAGATCCGGTTCCAGTGCGGCACCCCGTCCAGCGGGTGGAAGAAGGCCGACAGCCGCTGCAGCCGGCCCACGGAGCGGCGCGGGGCCTTGCGGTACCAGAGCTCGTTGAACAGGCCGACGGCCGTCCGGCCGAGCAGTCCCTCGGGCACGTACGAGGGCGCGGCGGGCAGCGAGCGGGGCCGGAAGGCGCGGGCCGTGCGCCGGGCGCGCAGCGGCAGTGTGTCGTACGGCGCGTGGTCGCCCCGGGTGAGGACGGCCCGGCCGGTCGCGGCGCCGCGCGCGAGCAGGTCGATCCAGGCGACCGAGTAGCGGTGGTGGTGGTCGGTGGCGGTGAGCCGGGCCATCAGGTCGTCGAGGTCGGTGGCCCGCTCGGTGTCCACGGTCATCAGCGAGGTCTCGACCGGCAGCAGTTCGAGCACGGCGGAGAGGATCACGCCGGTCAGGCCCATGCCGCCGGCGGTCGCGTCGAACAGCTCCGTGCCGGGGGCGAGCGTGCGGACCGTGCCGTCGGCGGTGAGCAGCCGCAGCGAGCGGACGTGGCGGGCGAACGAGCCGGAGACATGGTGGTTCTTGCCGTGGATGTCCGCGCCGATCGCCCCGCCGACCGTGACGTACCGGGTCCCGGGGGTGACGGGCACGAACCAGCCGAGCGGCAGCAGCACCTCCATCAGCCGGTGCAGGCTGACGCCCGCGTCGCACTCCACCAGCCCGCGGCCGGCGTCGATGGAGCGGATGCGGTCGAGGCCGGTCATGTCGAGGACGGTGCCGCCGGCGTTCTGCGCGGCGTCGCCGTAGGCGCGGCCGAGGCCGCGGGCGATCGAGCCGCGCGGCCCGCAGGCGCGGACGGAGGCGGCGGCCTCCTCGTACGAGCGGGGCCGGACCACGCACGCGAGGGTGGGGGCGGTGCGGCCCCAGCCGGTCATCGGCACGACGTCGGGGTAGTCGGTCTCCGCGGTCATGGTCGTGACCGTATCGCCCTGCTTGTGCTGTATGCGGGGATTGCGAAGGGGCTCGCGGGGCTCGCCGAAATGGGTGATTAAAGGAGTGTCAGGAAAGATTGCCGTGAACTTCCGCGCTCCCGCGCGTCAGAGTCGCCCCGGGCCGAACGACGAACGGCCGTACGACGACCGGGGAGGCGGAGCGGATGCGATACGGGGACTGCGCCGGCGCGGAACGGCGGCTGCTGGCCGCGCTCCGCGGCTGCGGCCGGCGCCCGGAGGTCGCCGCGGCGGCCCGGCTGCTGTCGTTCGGCGGCGAGCACGCGGCGCTCTGGCTGGCCGCCGGGCTCGTCGGCGCGGCCGCCGACCGCGAGCGGCGCGGCCCGTGGCTGCGCGGCACGGCGCTGATCGGCGCGGCGCACCTGGCGAGCGTCGGCGTGAAGCGAGTGGTGCGCCGGCCCCGCCCCGGGCCCGCGCAGTACGCCCCGCTGGTCCGCACCGCCGGACGGCACTCCTTCCCCAGCTCGCACGCCACCTCGGCGGCCGCGGCCGCCGTCGCCTTCACCGTCCTGCGCCCGGCCGGCCACCGCCTGGCCGTGACCGCCGCGGCCGCGATGTGCGTCTCCCGCCTGGTCGCCGGCGTCCACTACCCGACGGACGTGGCCGCGGGCGCGCTGCTCGGCGCGACGACCGCGGCCCTCGGGCGGGACTGGCTGCGGGGGCCGGACCGTGTCTGAACGCACCGCCGCCGTCCTGGACCGGCCGGCGCCCGCCCCGTCCGCCCCGGCGCGCCGCCGGTCCCTGCTCGCCGTGCCGGCCGGCCTCCTGCGCACCGCCCGGCCCCGCCAGTGGGTCAAGAACGTGCTCGTCGTCGCCGCGCCCGCCGCCGCCGGACGGCTCGCCTCCTGGGAGGCGGCCGGCCGACTGGCCCTGGTCTTCGGCCTGTTCACCGCGGCCGCCGCCGCGGTCTACCTGGTCAACGACGCCCGCGACGCCGACGCCGACCGGGCCCACCCCGTCAAACGGCGGCGCCCCGTCGCCGCCGGCGTCGTCCCCGTCCCCCTCGCCTACACGACCGGCGCCGCGCTCGGACTCGGCTCGGCGCTCACCGCGGCGGCGCTGTGCAACCCGATGACGGCGGCCCTGCTCGTCACGTACCTCGTCATGCAGCTCGCGTACTGCGTACGGCTCAAGCACGTCCTGGTCGTCGACCTCGCGGTGGTCGCCTCCGGCTTCCTGATGCGGGCCATGATCGGCGGGGTGGCCCTCGGCATCCCGCTCTCCCGCTGGTTCCTCATCACCACCGGCTTCGGCGCGCTGTTCATGGTCGCCGCCAAGCGGTACTCCGAGGCCGTCCGGATGGCCGGCGCGCAGGGCGCCACCCGCGCGCTGCTCACCCGGTACACCCCCGGCTACCTGCGGTTCGTCTGGCAGCTCGCGGCCGGCGCGGCGGTCCTCGGCTACTGCCTGTGGGCGCTGGAGAGCGGCGGCGTCGCGGCCGGGACGCTGCTGCCGTGGCGTCAGCTCTCCATGGTCGCCTTCATCCTCGCCGTGCTGCGGTACGCGGTCTTCGCCGACCGCGGGGCCGCGGGCGCGCCGGAGGACGTGGTGCTGCGCGACCGGCCGCTCGCGGTGATCGGGCTGGTGTGGGCGGCGATGTACGCGATGGCGGTCACCGGCCTGTGAGCCGTGAGGGCACCCGGACGCCGGTCTTCGGAGCGGCGGCACGGTCGAGAAGCGGATCGAGGGGTACCGGTATCCCATGGACTGGCTGACCAAGCTCCCCGTCATCGGCCCCGTGGCCGTCCGGCTCATGCGCACCCACGCCTGGCGCTCGTACCAGACGCTCGACGCGGTGCACTGGACCCGGCTGGCCGCCGCGATCACCTTCATCAGCTTTCTCGCGCTCTTCCCGCTGATCACGGTCGCCGCCGCGATCGGCGCGGCGCTGCTGAGCGACGATCAGCTCGCCCGGATCGAGGAGAAGATCGCCGACCAGGTGCCCGGCATCTCCGACCAGCTCGACATCGGCGGACTGGTCGCCAACGCCGGCACCATCGGCCTGGTCGCCGGCGCGGTGCTGCTGGTCGCCGGCATCAGCTGGGTCGGCCAGATGCGGGACTGCCTGCGCACGGTGTGGGGCCTCGACGACGAGGACGACCGGAACC
Organism: Streptomyces sp. NPDC048604; assembly: GCF_043199435.1. Classification (NCBI taxonomy): domain Bacteria; kingdom Bacillati; phylum Actinomycetota; class Actinomycetes; order Kitasatosporales; family Streptomycetaceae; genus Streptomyces; species Streptomyces sp. NPDC048604. The sequence goes on along the minus strand of NZ_JBICVX010000005.1, from coordinate 142,723 downwards.
CGTTCGCCCAGAAGGGCATCGACGCGGTGGTGCTGCTCGGCCTCGGACTCGTAGGCGCGGGCTCGCTCGCCGCCTCCTGGCTCGGCTCCACCGCCGTCGGCTGGACCGCCGACCGGATCGGCCTCTCCGAATCCGGCGCGGGCGGGGTGCTCATCCAGCTCGCCGCGGTCCTCGTCGCGATCCTCGCCGACGTCCTCATCCTCTGCTACGTGCTCAGCGTCTTCGCCGGCGTCAGCCCGCCGCGCCGCCGCCTGATCGGCGCGGCCCTCATCGGCGCGATCGGCTTCGAGGCCCTGAAGCTGCTCCTCGGCGGCTATATGCGCGGCGTCGCGGCGAAGTCGATGTACGGCGCCTTCGGCGTACCGATCGCCCTGCTCCTGTGGATCAACTTCACCGCGAAACTCCTCCTGTTCTGCGCCGCCTGGACGGCTACGGGTTCACGTCCGGACCCGGACCCTGAGGACGGCGACGTACCAGGTCGGGCAGGGGCCAGCGGCGGTTGACCAGGAAGGCTGCGCCGGCGAGGAGGACCACGGCGCCGCCTGCGACGGCCAGGGCCGTGGCGATGCCGCCGGACCTGCCCGAGGCGGCGGAGGCCTTCACCGCCCCGCCCGGCTTGTTCTTGCCGGGGCCGGGCGCGGTGCCCGAGGCGGAGGAGTCGGTGCGCGCCGACTTCGGCGGCACCAGCTCGCCGACCGGGGTCACCTTGCCGGCGGCGGCGAAGCCCCAGTCGAACAGCCGCTGGGTCTCCTTGTAGACGGCGTGCGACTCCTTCGACGAGGGGTTCATCACCGTCACGAGCAGCACCTTGCCGTTGCGCTCGGCGACACCGGTGAACGTCGCCCCGGCGTGCGTGGTGTTGCCGTTCTTCACGCCGGCGATGCCCTTGTACGGGGCGATGCCGAAGTCGCCGGTGAGCAGCCGGTTGGTGTTCTGGATCTCGAAGCTCTCGCGCTTCTTGCCCTTCTTCTGCTCGCCGGGGAACTTCGCCCGCACGGTCGCCGCGTACTCCCGGAAGTCGGCCTTCTGCATGCCGCTGCGGGCGATCAGGGTGAGGTCGTACGCGGACGAGACCTGGCCCGGCGCGTCGTAGCCGTCGGGCGAGACCGCGTGCGTGTCCAGCGCCTGCAGTTCGGCGGCGTGCGCGTTCATGTCCTGCACGGTCTTGCCGATGCCGCCGTTCATCTCCGACAGCACGTGCACCGCGTCGTTGCCGGAGCGCAGGAACACGCCCATCCACAGGTCGTGGACGGTGTAGCTCTGCTTCTCCTTGACGCCGACCAGGCTGGAGCCCGAGCCGATGCCGGCCAGCTCCCTCGGATCCACCAGATGCGTCTGCGTCTTCGGGAACTTCGGCAGCACGGTGTCCGCGAACAGCATCTTCAGCGTGGACGCGGGGGCCAGCCGCCAGTGCGCGTTGTGCGAGGCCAGCACGTCACCGGTCTCGGCGTCCGCCACGATCCACGACCGGGCGCTCAGCTCCTTCGGCAGCACCGGCGCCCCGGCGCCCAGCTGCACCTGCGTCCCCGGCCGGCCGAGCTGCGTCCCGCCGACGGTGGACATCACCGCGGGCGGCTTGGGCTGTTTGTCCTCCTTCTTGTCCGGCCCCGGTGCCGCGAGCGCGGGGCCGGCGGCGAGCAGCGGAAGCAGGGCGGCGACGGCGGCGGCCGTGGTGACCGTCAGAGCGGCCTTCTTCGAAGCAGACACGGACCAGAACGTACACGCGGACCTCGCCATTCCGTACCCCACCAGGGCTTTCTGCGGGGCCCGTCCACCCGGACGCGGGCGGCCGGGGGCGTCCGGTGATACTGGGGCCATGAAGCTCAGCCGGTCCGCCTCCTGGTTCCTGCTCGCGTTCGGCGTGTGGAGCTGGTTCATCTGGATCACTTTCGTCAAGAACCTGTGGAACGACGGGAGCGGTCTCGCCTTCGACGACGCGGGCGGGCCGACGGCGTACTTCTGGGTTCATCTGCTGCTTGCCATCACGTCCTTTGTCTTGGGGACGGTGATCGGTGTGATCGGGTTGCGTGGCGTGCGCACCTTGCGCCGCGAACGGGGATAGGGGTTCCGGGTCGTGCTGCTCGTCCTGCTGGTGATGATCGTGGTCGTGGCCCTGCTCGTCGGGGTCCACTGGTATGTGTGGCGACGCCTGGTGCGTGACGTCACGGCGCCCGGTTCGCGGATGCGGCGGGTGGGGACGGCGGCGGCGGTCGTGCTGCCGCTGGGCTCGGTCGCGGCGATGGTCTCGGGGCGCGCGGACGCGCCGTTCTGGTTCCAGCAGACGGTCGCCTGGCCCGGCTTCCTGTGGCTGGCGGTGCTGCTGTACGTGACGCTGGCGCTGCTGGCCGGCGAGCTGGTCCGGCCGCTGCTGCTGCGGGCGCTCGCGAAGCGGGCCGCCGAGGTCCCGGCGCCGGCTCCCGTGCCGGAGGCGGTGCCGGTGACGGTGCCGGAGACGCGTACGGAGGAGGCGCGTACCGCCGCGGATGCGGAGGCGCGTGCAGAGGGCGGCGCCGCCGGGGACGGCGAGTCCGGTGCGCCGGTGTCGTCCGGCGCCCGCGCGACCGGGGACTTCTCCCGTCGGCTCTTCGTCTCCCGTGTCGTCGGCGGCGCCGCGGCCGCCGCGGCCGTGGGGACGGTCGGCTACGGCACGTACGGGGTGCTCCGCGGCCCGCGCGTGAAGCGGGTCACCGTGCCGCTGGCGAAGCTGCCGCGGGCGGTCCACGGGTACCGGATCGCGGTCGTCTCCGACATCCACCTCGGCCCGACGCTCGGCCGCGCGCACGCGCAGCGGATCGTCGACACGATCAACTCCACGCAGCCCGATCTCATCGCCGTGGTCGGCGACCTGGTGGACGGCAGTGTGGCGAACCTCGGCCCGGCGGCCGAGCCGCTGGCGCAGCTCCGGGCCCGGCACGGTTCGTTCTTCGTCACCGGCAACCACGAGTACTTCTCCGGCGCGGACGCCTGGGTGGACCATGTGCGTGAACTGGGCCTGCAGCCGCTGCGGAACGCGCGCGTCGAGATCCCCGGCTTCGACCTGGCGGGTGTCGACGACGTGGCCGGCGAGAACGAGGGCCAGGGCCCGGACTTCGTCCGCGCGCTCGGCGACCGGGACCGCTCGCGGGCCGCGGTGCTGCTGGCGCACCAGCCGGTCGTCATCCACGACGCGGTGAAGCACGGGGTCGACCTCCAGCTGTCGGGTCACACCCACGGCGGCCAGCTCTGGCCGGGCAATCTGCTCGCGGATCTCGCCAACCCGACGCTGGCCGGCCTGGAGCAGTACGGGGACACTCAGCTGTACGTGTCCCGCGGTGCGGGCGCGTGGGGTCCGCCGGTGCGGGTGGGCGCGCCCTCGGACATCACGGTCGTGCAGCTGGCCTCGAAGCAGGCCTGACCTGGCCTGTCGGCCAAGTGACCGTTCAGTACGGTTCGCCCGTTCGATTCTCATATCCCGGACATATGCGTGTGTGGTGAAAGTTTCCTCTTCCGCTTGTGAAACCGGTGTGATGGGATGAGCGGCATCGCGACACTGGCGAGGGGGCCCGTCGCGACAGGGGTGGGCTCGATACTGAAGGAAGCACGACAATGCAGTCGGTCCGTCTGCGGATCCTCATAGCGTGCGGCGTCCTCGTGGTCGCCGGTGTCGGAGGATGGCAGCTGCTGCCCTCCGACGAAGAGAAGAAGGCGCCGATCACCGTCGGCACGACCGACGAGGTGACGTCCCTGGACCCGGCCGGGGCCTACGACGCCGGCTCCTGGGCGATGTACAGCAACGTCTACCAGTCGCTGCTGACCTTCAAGCCGAACTTCACGACGCCCGTGCCGGACGCGGCGCGCAGCTGCAAGTTCATCGGCATGAAGCTCCAGACGTACCAGTGCGACCTCCGGGACGACCTGACGTTCTCCAACGGCCGGAAGATCACCGGCGAGGACGTCAAGTACTCCTTCGAGCGGATGCTGGGCATCAAGACGGACGTCGGCCCGCAGGCGCTGTTCCCGACCCTCAAGTCGGTGGTCGCGGAGGGGCAGACGGTCACCTTCAACCTCTCCAGCCGGGACGCCACGTTCCCGCAGAAGCTGGCGACCGGCGCCGGTTCGATCGTGGACCGCACGCAGTACCCGGTGCGCTCGCTGCGCGCGGGGCTGCGGGTCGAGGGTTCGGGGCCGTACGTGCTGAAGGAGTACCAGCCCGGCGTGAAGGCGGTGCTGGAGCCGAACCCGAAGTACAAGGGCGCGGTCGCCACCACCGGCGGCCCGGTCGTGATCAAGTACTTCAAGGAGTCGGAGCAGCTCGCCGAGGCCTGGAAGAACAAGCAGGTCGACATCACGCACCGGCAGCTGCCGCCGAAGACGGTGTCCACGCTGGACGACTCCAAGGGCGACATCCGGCTCACCGAGGCCGCCAGCCCCGAGATCCGCAACCTCAACTTCAACGTGCGACCGGACTCGCCGATGTCCGACAAGGCGGTCCGGCGGGCCGTCGCGGCGGTCCTCGACCGGCCGAAGATCGTCACGGACGTCTACCACGGCACGGTCGAGCCGCTGTACTCCCTGGTCCCGCAGGGCTTCACCGGCCACAACACGGCGTTCTTCGACGCGTACCCGAAGCCGGACGTGAAGAAGGCGGAGAAGCTGCTGAAGGACGCGGACGTCGAGACGCCCGTGAAGTTCACCCTCGGCTTCCGCAAGGACGCCACGTACGCGGCCGAGGCCGCGGAGTTGAAGCGCCAGCTGGAGCAGAGCGGGCTCTTCGAGGTGAGTGTGGTCCAGGCGGAGTGGCAGGAGTTCCAGAAGGCGTACGCGGCCGGCGCTTACGACGCGTACCCCGTCGGCTGGCTGCCCGACTTCCCGGACTCCGACAGCTTCACCGCGCCGCTCGTCGGCACCGACAACACCCTGCACAACGGCTTCTCCAGCCGCCGCATCGACGAACTGATCTCCTCCACCCAGCAGTACGGCGACCGCGCCCGCGCGGCCGCGGACTTCAAGGCCATCCAGTCGGAGGTCGCGAAGGACGTCCCGCTGATCCCGCTGTGGCAGAAGAAGGACTACGTGCTGTCCACCCAGGCCGTCACCGGCTCCCAGTACCTCTCGGACGGCACGGGCGTCTGGCGCCTGTGGGAACTGAGCTGGATCTAGGGTCTGTCCGGGCCCTGGCCGCTCTTGCGGGCCGAGCGGGTCGGCTTGCCCGAGGCGGCCATGCCGGCGGCCGTCGGCATGAAGTCGGCGAGGAGGTCGTGGGTCTCCTTGACCAGCGGGCGCAGGATCCGGAAGCGGGAGAGGGAGATCGCGCGGGCGGTGACGGGGGCGAGGCGCTCGACCAGGCGGCGGCTGTTCGCGGCGTTCTCCGAGCGGTCGTAGACCCAGAACAGGACGAGCCCCATCTGCTGCAGCCAGAGCAACTGCGGCAGGGCTTCGGCCAGTTCGGGGTCGACCTTCACCGCAGCCCCCGAGATCACCCGGCGGTGCACGTCGATGACGGCCTCGCGGGGGCCCTCGGACTCGGGGGAGAAGGGGCTGAGCGGGCTGTCCGGGTCGGCGGCGTTCTTGAAGAACTGCGCCGCGAACTCGTGATACGGCTCGGCGATGTCGAGCCAGGCGATCAGGACCCCGCGGATCCGCGCCGTGAGGTCCTTCTCCGGGCCGTCCAGAATGCCCCGGACCGCGGCCTGGTGCTCCTCGGCGATCCGGTCGTAGAACCCCTGGACCAGGTGTTCCTTGGACGAGAAGTAGTAGTACGCGTTGCCGACGGAGACGCCCGCCTCCTGGGCGATGGCCCGCATCGTCGTCTTGTCGTAGCCCCGCTCCCTGAACAGCCGCAGCGCGGTCTCCAGGATGAGCGCGCGGGTCTGCTCGCTCTTGGGCGCGGCCTTGGCAGGGGCGTTCTCTTCCGTCACGCCCCCGAGCCTAGCCGCCCGCCCGCTGCGGGCCCTCCCCCCGCCGTTGCGGGCTCACCGGGCCCGTAGCTGGGCGGTGATGGTGTGGTCGGTGATGTTCGTGTCGTCGGCCAGGAGGAAGGTCTTCGACAGGATGACGGACAGCAGTCCGCCGTCCTCCTCGAACGGCAGGAACAGTCTGCCGTCGCGGCCCTTCGGGCCCCGGTCGGCGACGATGCACAGGTAGGCGTCGTCCGGTTCCATCAGGATGTTCCCGGAGCCCAGGTGGATCCGGTACGTCCGCAGGTCGCCGCGGACCCGCAGGAAGCGGTCGGTCAGCTCGACGCGGTCCGCGACCCGGGTGCGCGGCAGCAGCCGGGCCAGGGTCTCGCGGCGGATCCGGGCCGCCTCGGTCAGCTCGCCGAAGGCGTACGACCGCCAGTACGTGCCGTACGCCCGGTCCGCGCCGCGGTCCTCCCACTCCGGGTCCGCGCCGATCGACGCCACGCCCGTGAACAGGTCGACGTCCCGCAGCGCCTCGGACAGCTCCAGCGCGGGGACCTCGGCGAGCGGGGCCGGCTGCCAGGCGCCGCGCGGACCGGCCGCGGCCGCCCGGCGTTCGAAGCGCACCTGGTCGGTCGAGCACAGTTCGGCGACGCCGTCGCCGGTCGAGCCGCCCTCGTCGACCCGCTCGACGTGGAACCGGGCCCGCCAGAACACGCCCTCGGAGAGCGGGAGTTCCCCGGGCCGGGGCAGCTCCTTGACCATCTCGGCGGCGTGCGCGTCGCCGAAGAACCCCAGGTGTCCGCCGAGCCAGCCGCGCTCGGTCATCAGCGAACGCGCCTGGCGGTAGCGCAGGACATGGCCGGCGAAGCGGTTGGAGTACGTCCGCGTCACGCGCTCGGCCGGCGTCAGCGGGTACACCTCGCGGAACACCTGCTTGAACGGCTGCCGCAGCTCCCGCGCGGTCAGCTCCTCGCGCCACTCGGCGACCTCGTCGGCCTCGGCCCGCAGCGGGTGCCACAGCCGCAGCCGACAGCCGGGCCCGACCGGGCGGGCGGTGCCGTCGGCGCCGGCCAGCGCCCAGCCGCCGCCGGTCCGCTCCGGCAGTCCGGCGGTCCAGCCGTCGCCGGGCGACGCGACCTCCCACAGCAGCGCGCGCGCCACCGCTGCCGTGACCGGGTGGTCCACGTACAGCCGCTGCCAGTCCTCCGCCGCCCAGGCCGTGCCGGCGGCCAGATGCTCCTCCAGGCGGGCCCGCTCGCCCGCCAGCAGCGTCCGCAGCTCCTTCAGGTCCCTGCGCAGCGCCTGCAGTGTCTCGGCGTGCTCTTCCTTCACGGCCTTCGGCGCGGACTTGAGCGGCTTGCCCGCCGGTCCGAGGAAGGCCAGCGCGGCGACGCCGGGAGCGTCGGCGGACAGCACCGCCGTGTACGCCCCGAGGGGCTCCTCCCGCATCCCGCGCGCGTCAAGGCCGTGCCCCGGGATCCCGCGCTCGCGCAGCATCGACGGGGTGAGCCCCGCCCGCGCGGAGACGGTCTCCACGGCCGTGGCGAGGGACTTGAGCACGACCCGGTTGCGGACCTTCCGCCGGAGCCCGCTCAGCGCCCGGACCGCCTGCTCGGCGTGCGGTCCGGTGAACTCGCCGAGGACCGCGACCGCGGTGGTGGTCAGCGGCTGGCTGCGGCAGGACTTGCCGGAACCGCCCCCGCCCGTGCCCGCGTTGAGCGCGAGCTCGCCGATCAGCGGGGCGGTCCAGTCGGCGTCCAGGTCGAGCGCCGACCACATCAGCCCGCGCACCAGGCAGGTGTTGGTCTCGCCGGCCAGACCGAACCAGTTCATGCCCCAGGGGTCGAGGTCGGAGACCTGGTGTTCGGGCTGTGCGGCCATCCCTTCGAGGAGCCGCCGCACCAGCACCGCACCGGACTCGGTCCCGGCGAGCAGCTGCGCCGCCCGCCCGCGCCAGGTCTTGGTGGCCCGCGCCTGCGTCACCTGGAGGCAGTGCGCGAGGAAGTCGCCCACACCCTCCCCGGCCAGCAGCTCCGCGTGGGCGGCCCGCATCGCCGGACCGTAGTCGTCGAGATCGTTCAGCACGTGCCGGGGCAGTCCGTCCGCCCCGGTGGCCGGCTCGCGGGCCAGCAGCGCCGCCATTCGCAGGCTCAGCGGCGCGTGGTCCTCCGTGGCCATCGGACCGCTGCCCCGGGTCAGCCCGTGCAGCGCCCGCATCCGGGCAAGGTCGAAGTCCCCGGCCTGTTCGGCCGCCGCGACCGTGAGCTCCGTGAGGGCCACGAACTCCACTTCGAGCTCGTACGGCCCGACCTGGGAGTCCTTGCCCAGCAGCCGTCCGAGCAGCAGGTCGGACTCGGCCACCGTCCAGTCCAGCCGCTGTTGCGCGAGCGCGGCCAGGGCCCGCGCAAGATCACTCCGCGGCTGCGCGCACAGGGCCGCGTGCAGATGCAGCGCCGCCGCCCGCCGCTCCGCCGTGTCCAGCGTCTTCAGGAGCGCGTGGAGCCGCCCCCGGTCCTCGGCCCGGTCGGCCGCCACCGCCTCGTTCAGCCTGTCCGCCAGGCCAGTGCTCCCCACCATGCGTACGACGGTAGGGGACCGCTCTGACAGCGCATCAGCGGCCCCGCGGCCGTACGATCGGCCCATGGAGCCGACGGAGCCCCCGAACCGGCCCGCGCGGCCGCCCGCGGAGCCGGAGCGGCGCGACTGGACCGACGGCCACGTGGCGCACTGGGAGCCCGTGCTGCCCGGGTTCGACCCGCTCGTCGAGGGGGCGGTCACCCGGATGAAGAAGCTCTCCGTGCACCTGCGCCGGGTCCGCGAGCAGTCCCTCGCCGACTTCGGCCTGGAACGCCACGAGTACGACACCCTGCACCGGCTCGCCGGTCTGGGCGGCAGCGCCGCGCCCTCGGAGCTGGCCCGGGAGCTGGACCTCGCGCCCGCCGCCGTCGCCGGCCGGCTCGACGCCCTGGAGAAGCGCGGTCTGGTCCGCCGCGTCCGCTCCGGGGCCGACCGGCACCGGGTCGTCGTGGAGTTCGCCGACGCCGGCCGCGAGACCTGGCGCGGCGTGACGGAGGTCCTCGGCCGCGAGGAGCGGCGGCTGCTCGGCGTCCTCGACCGGGACGAGCTGACCCTGCTCAACGGCCTGCTCCGGCGCGTCATGCTCGCCGAGGAGGGCCCGGGCCCGCAGTAGCCGGACCGGGCCCGCCGCAGCCGCCCCGGCCCCCCGGCAGCCGCCCGCCCCGCACGGCGCGCTGTCAGAGCGGCCTCCTACGCTGCGGGGCATGGCAATGGTCACCTTCGTCGACGAGACGACGTCCGGGGCGCGCACCGAGGCCGGCGGCCTCGCCGTCGCCGAGGAGCGCCTGGCGCTCCGCGAGCTCATCCGCCGCCGCGTCGAGCAGGAGGCCGCTCCGGGCCACGCCGAGCGCGAGTTCGCCCGCGCGGTCGACGCCTTCGGCCGCAACGGCTTCCTGGTCCTGGTCGGCGACCGCCAGGTCGAGGACCTCGACGAGACCGTGGAGCTCGGCCCGGACACCGAGGTCACGTTCCTCAAGCTGGTCCCGCTGGTGGGGGGATGAGGGACGCCATGCGCTCGATGGAGGCGGTGCAGGACCTCGTGGCCCGCGGGAACATGGGCGAACTGGCCGACGCCCTGGTCCGGATCGGCACGCTGAACGGCAACCGGTGGCCCCGGGAGGAGGCCGGGATACCGGTCCTGGTCCGCGGCCTGCCCGAGGACGAGCGGACCCGGCTGACCGGGGCGCTGGTCACCCGCTATCAGCAGGGCGGCGACGCGGAGAACGTCCGCGCGGTGGTGCTCACCCTCGCCGGCATCGCGGGCGGCGGTCTGCCCGGCGACCAGCTCTCGGTGGAGCGGCTGCGCCGCATCGACGAGCTGCGGACCGCGTGGGAGTACTACAACGTCCACGAGCTCGTCACCCTCACCCGCGGCGAGCTCGACGCCGGCCGCGCGCTGCCCGGCGGGTTCGTCGCCCTGCTGCGGCGCTGCCTGCGGACCGCGTACCTGAACGACAAGAGCCTCGCGAAGCTCGTCACACGCGTCGACGGGCCGGTGCTGAGCCCCGGCGAGGCCTGGGCCGAGCAGGCCACGGCCGACGCGCCCGCCGCGCTCCTCGCCCATCTGCTCACCGCCACCGGCGCCCGGCCCACCGCCGCCTGGGACAAGGCGGCGCTCGCCCTGGCCGAGGACCCCGAGGCCGTACGGGAGGCGGCCGTGCGCTGGCTCGGTCTGGCCGGCGCGCCGCGCACCGTGGAGCTGTACGTACGAGAGGGTTGGCCGGACCACAACAGGCTCTACGACCCGCACAACGCCGACGCGCTCAAGGGCCTCGCCTGGCTGGTGTCCCTGCTGCCGCCCGACCCGGCCGCCGTCCGCGCCCTGGGCCGGCTCGTCGAGGTCTCCCTGCGCAAGGTCCCCGGCATCGGCCCGCACAGCCCCAAGGTCGCCAACGCCGCCGTGTTCGCCCTCGCCCGCGTCGGCCACGAGGCCGCCCTGGCCGAACTGGCCCGGCTCTCCACCAAGGTCACGTACAAGGGCACGCTCAAGCAGCTCACCGCCGCCCTCGACGCCAAGGCGGCCGAACTCGGCGTCGGCCGCGCCGAGATCGAGGAGCTGGCCGTCCCCGCCTACGGGCTCACCGAGGTCGGCCGCGGCGCGGTCCGGCTCGGCGAAGCCCGCGGGCTGATCGAGGTGCAGGGCACGAAGGCGAGGCTGACCTGGACCAACGCCAAGGGCCGGCAGGTCGCCACGGTGCCCGCCGAGGTCCGCCGGGACCACGCCGAGGCGCTGAAGGAGCTCAAGGCGTCCGTGAAGGACGCCGAGAAGATGCTCGCCGCCCAGAGCGACCGCCTCGACCGGCAGTTCCTGGCCCGGCGCAGCTGGAACTTCTGGACCTGGCGGGAGCGACTGTTCGACCACCCGCTGGTCGGCACGCTCGCCCGCCGGCTCGTCTGGGCCGTCGGGGGCGAGACGCCGGTCCTCTTCGACGGGACCGACCTGCGCACCCTGGAGGGCGACCCGGTGTGCGTGGGACGCACCGCCACGATCACCCTCTGGCACCCCGTCGGCCGTCCCGCCGAGGAGATCGCCGCCTGCCGCGAGCGGCTCGAACGGCTCGGCGTGACACAGCCGTTCAAGCAGGCCCACCGCGAGGTCTACCCGCTCACCGACGCCGAGCGCGCCACCGCCACGTACTCCAACCGCTTCGCCGGCCACATCCTGCGCCAGTACCAGCTCAACGCCCTGGCCGCCCAGCGCGGCTGGACGGCGAAACTGCGGTTGTCCGTGGACGACTCGTACCCGCCGCTGTACCGCGAGCTGCCGGAGTGGGGTCTGCGCGCCGAGTACTGGGTCGAGGGCGCCGGCGGCGACCAGGACGGCGACCTCACCGACTCGTACGCGTACGCGCGGGTCGCCACCGACCAGGTCCGCTTCCACCCGATCGACGCCGGGCACAACTGGGCCCACGCGGGCGGCGGCCGCTACACCACCGCCTCGGAACCGGTGCCGCTGGAGCAGGTGCCGGCGCTCGCGCTCTCCGAAGTCCTGCGCGACGTCGACCTGTTCGTCGGCGTGGCCAGCGTCGGCAACGACCCGACCTGGCAGGACGGCGGCCCCGGCGGCCGGCACCGCGACTACTGGGAGCGGTACGGCTTCGGCGCGCTCTCGCAGAGCGCCGAGACCCGCCGCGAGCTGCTCGCCCGCCTGGTGCCCCGGCTCGCGATCGGCGAACGCTGCACGGTCGAGGGCCGGTTCCTGCACGTCCGCGGCGAGCGCCACACGTACCGGATCCATCTCGGCTCGGGCAACGTGCTGATCGCCCCGCACGACCGCTACCTCTGCATCGTGCCGAAGACCACAGCCAAGGCGGCGGACGCGGCGAGGCCGCTGCCCTACGAGGGCGACGGCATGCTCGCGATCGTCCTCAGCAAGGCGATGCTGCTCGCCGACGACACCTCGATCACCGACCCGACGATCCTCAGCCAGCTGGGGTGAAGGGCCTCAGATGCTGAGCGTCCGGGCGTAGTTGATCTGCCCCATGACGCCGAAGAAGGTGTCGGGCGTGGTGGCCGGGATGAGTACCGAGTGGTGCCGGCCCCCGCTCGTCACCGTCACCTGCACATAGCCGGTGGTGATCCGCTCCTTCATCAGCAGGAACAGCAGCCCGAGCAGGCAGGCGAGGAAGAAGATCACGGCGAGCACGATCGCGACCGGCGGGATCTTCTCCTCGACCCGCGACAGGTCCATCGCGTTCCACACCGCGCCCTTGAGCGGCATCGTGCCGGACGGCGTGACGATCTGGTCGCCGACCACGGAGATGTCGCCGATCTGCAGCGTCGGCGCCACCGCCGGCGCGTACTGCGGATAGCCGTAGGCGGGCCCGGGATAGCCGTACCCGGGCGCGCCAGGCTGCTGCCCGGGCCCCCACTGGTAGCCGGGGTCCGACCGGTAGGGGTTCGGCTCGCTCATCGATCCCTGCTCTCCGCACACGAAAAGGCCCGCATCTGCACGCCGAAGCGTACCGATACGGGCCTTTCGCCGTGACGACCGGTCAGAAACGACGCGTGATCAGCGCGCGCTTCACTTCCTGGATCGCCTTGGTGACCTCGATGCCACGCGGGCAGGCGTCGGTGCAGTTGAACGTCGTGCGGCAGCGCCACACGCCGTCCTTGTCGTTCAGGATCTCCAGGCGCTGCTCGCCCGCCTCGTCACGCGAGTCGAAGATGAAGCGGTGCGCGTTGACGATCGCGGCCGGACCGAAGTACTGGCCGTCGTTCCAGAAGACCGGGCAGGACGAGGTGCACGCGGCGCACAGGATGCACTTGGTGGTGTCGTCGAAGCGCTCGCGGTCCTCGGCGGTCTGCAGCCGCTCGCGGGTCGGCTCGTTGCCCTTGGTGACCAGGAACGGCATGACGTCCCGGTACGCCTGGAAGAACGGCTCCATGTCGACCACGAGGTCCTTCATCACCGTGAGGCCCTTGATGGCCTCGACGGTGATCGGCTTCTCGGGGTTGATGTCCTTGATCAGCGTCTTGCAGGCGAGCCTGTTCTTGCCGTTGATCCGCATCGCGTCCGAGCCGCAGATGCCGTGCGCGCAGGAGCGGCGGAAGGTCAGCGTGCCGTCCAGGTCCCACTTGATCTTGTGGAGACCGTCGAGCACGCGCTCCTTCGGGTCGATCTCGATCTGGAAGTCCTCCCAGACCGCTGCGTCCGAGATCTCGGGGTTGAAGCGGCGGATCCGGAAGGTGACCGTGATGTACGGGGAGGCCTTGGCCTCGGCCTCCACCTTGTCCAGTACGGGGGTAGCCATCAGTACTTACGCTCCATCGGCTGGTAGCGGGTCTGGACGACCGGCTTGTAGTCGAGACGGACGGTCTCGGAGCCGTCCTCGCCGACCTCGCGGTACGCCATGGTGTGGCGCATGAAGTTGACGTCGTCGCGGTTCGGGTAGTCCTCGCGGTAGTGGCCGCCGCGGGACTCCTTGCGCGCCAGGGCCGAAACGGCCATGACCTCGGCCAGTTCGAGCAGGTTGCCCAGCTCGATGGCCTCCAGGAGATCGGTGTTGAAGCGCTTGCCCTTGTCCTGGATGGACACGTTCTCGTAGCGCTCGCGCAGCTCGGCGATCTTCTCGACGGCCGTCTTGATGGTCTGCTCCGTGCGGAACACCATCACGTTGGCGTCCATCGTCTCCTGGAGCTCACGGCGGATGTCGGCGACCCGCTCGTTGCCCGTGGAGTTGCGCAGCTTCTCGATCGTCTCGACGACGAGGGACTCCGGGTTCTCCGGCAGCTCGACGTAGTCGGCCTTCGCGGAGTACTCGGCGGCGGCGATGCCGGAGCGCTTGCCGAACACGTTGATGTCGAGCAGCGAGTTCGTGCCGAGACGGTTGGCGCCGTGCACGGAGACGCAGGCGACCTCGCCGGCGGCGTACAGGCCCGGGACGACGGTGGTGTTGTCCGAGAGGACCTCACCCTCGACGTTGGTCGGGATGCCGCCCATGGCGTAGTGCGCGGTCGGCTGGATCGGGATCGGGTCCGTGTAGGGCTCGATGCCGAGGTACGTGCGCGCGAACTCGGTGATGTCCGGGAGCTTGGCGTCCAGCTGCTCCGGCGGGAGGTGCGTCAGGTCCAGGTAGACGTGGTCGCCCTCGGGACCGCAGCCGCGGCCCTCGCGGATCTCCGTGTAGATGGAGCGGGAGACGACGTCACGGGACGCGAGGTCCTTCATGACCGGCGCGTACTTCTCCATGAAGCGCTCGCCGTCCTTGTTGCGGAGGATGCCGCCCTCACCGCGGGCGCCCTCCGTCAGCAGGATGCCCATGCGCCAGATGCCCGTCGGGTGGAACTGGAAGAACTCCATGTCCTCCAGGGGCAGACCGCGGCGGTAGCAGGCGGCCTGGCCGTCACCGGTCAGGGTGTGCGCGTTGGAGGTCACCTTGAAGAACTTGCCGGTGCCGCCGGACGCGTAGATCACGGCCTTCGCCTGGAAGACGTGGATCTCGCCGGTGGCCAGCTCGTAGGCGACGACGCCGGCGGAGTGCTTGACCCCGTCGACCTCGGTGATCAGCTGGTCCAGGACGTAGAACTCGTTGAAGAACTCCACGCCCTCCTTGACGCAGTTCTGGTACAGCGTCTGGAGGATCATGTGGCCGGTGCGGTCCGCGGCGTAGCAGGACCGGCGGACCGGGGCCTCGCCGTGGTTGCGCGAGTGGCCGCCGAAGCGGCGCTGGTCGATGGTGCCGTTCGGGGTCCGGTTGAACGGCAGACCCATCTTCTCCAGGTCGAGGACGGCGTCGATGGCCTCCTTCGCCAGGATCTCGGCGGCGTCCTGGTCGACCAGGTAGTCACCGCCCTTGACCGTGTCGAAGGTGTGCCACTCCCAGTTGTCCTCCTCCACGTTGGCCAGCGCGGCGGCCATGCCGCCCTGCGCGGCGCCCGTGTGGGAGCGGGTCGGGTACAGCTTGGTCAGCACGGCGGTGCGGCTGCGCTTCGTCGCCTCGATGGCGGCGCGCATGCCGGCGCCGCCGGCGCCGACGATGACGGTGTCGTACTTGTGGAACTTCATGACGTGGTTACCTCAGCCCCGTGCCTAGCGGATGTTCGGGTCGAAGGTGAAGATCACCAGCGTGCCCAGAAGGATGGTGAACACCGTGGCGGTGTACAGCAGGCCCTTGAGCCACAGGCGCGTGTTGGCCCGCTCCGCGTAGTCGTTGATGACGGTGCGGAGGCCGTTGCAGCCGTGCAGCATGGCGAGCCAGAGCATCAGCAGGTCCCAGGTCTGCCAGAACGGGGACGCCCAGCGGCCGGCCACGAAGGCGAAGCCGATCTTGGAGACGCCGCCGTCCAGGAAGAGCTGGATCAGCAGGTGGCCGAGGACCAGGACGACGAGGACCACGCCGGACAGACGCATGAAGAGCCATGCGGCCATCTCGAAGTTGCCGCGGGTCACGCGCGGGGTCTTGCCGGTGCGCTTGCGGGGGGCCTCGATGTACGGGGCCGGGTTGTCCACGTCGTACTGGGCTGCGCCCTCGACGGGACCGATCGCGGAGGTGGTGTCAGCAGACATTTCTGGCGTCAGCTCCCGAACAGTTCACGTGCGGCGTGGCCGAGGACGGGGTACAGCGAGCCCGCCATCAGCACGACCCAGATGCCCACGACGGTCCAGAGCATCTGCTTCTGGTAGCGCGGGCCCTTGGACCAGAAGTCCACGGCGATGACACGCAGGCCGTTGAGCGCGTGGAAGAGGATGGCGGCGACGAGGCCGTACTCCAGCAGAGCGACGATCGGCGTCTTGTAGGTCGCGACGACCTCGTCGTACGCCTCGGGGGAGACGCGGACGAGCGCGGTGTCCAGCACGTGTACGAACAGGAAGAAGAAGATGAGGACGCCGGTGACTCGATGAGCCACCCAGGACCACATTCCTTCCCGGCCGCGGTACAGCGTTCCAGCCGGCACGGAAAAACCCTCCGGGAGCGGGGATCAGGGCCCGGCCGGCTTCTCTGTCGGTCTGGCCCGGCCGGGTACGGTCCACCGGCCCCGGTCATCGTAGCGACGTGGTGTCGGTTCCTCCGCGCGGGGTCCGTCGGTGTGATCAAACAGGCACGTACGGCCTATCACCACGCCCTGGAACGCCCGCATTCCGGACGAACTCACGGTCAGGCGACCGAACGGGTGAGCCGGGAGCGGGCCAGCCGGCGCAGCTCGTCGGCCGCCACCACCCGCTCCTCCTCCTTTTCGTTGCCGAGTCGTGACCGGATGCCGGCCAGGACTCCGTCAAGTCGCTCGGCCGGGTGCACGCCGTCCAGGCTGATCACGAAGGCGTGGCCGAAGGTGCTCTCGTACGCGGCGTGGGCGGCGCGCAGCGCGGTCAGCGCGGCGGCCGGGGCGCCGGCGGCGGCCGTGGTGGAGGACTCGCGGGCCAGGGCCTCGTCGAGGTCGGCGCGGGAGAGGTCGTAGCTGGCCTCGTCGGCGGCGGCGAGCAGCGCGTCGAGGGTGGGGTAGGGCCGGTGGGCGGCGATCCGCTCGGCCCAGCGGCGGCTGCCGCAGCAGCGGAGGAGCGTGGCCTCGGCGGCGGGGCGCGGGGCGGTGTTGAAGCCGGCGAGGCCGCCGGGGCCGCCGGGGTGCCGGGCGCTGCCGAGCTGGGCAGGTATGGCGCGCGAGACCGGCTTCCCGGAGCGGGCGTGGGTGTCGCTGGTCAGCGTGAGCTCCGAACGCGGGACGGGAAGGGTGAGGTGGATGTGGCGTCACGCTATCGACGGGCCGGAGGAAGTGTCCGACGGATGCGCGAATTTCACCCGAAGGGGAGGGTTTCGGGGCTCGGGCTGGACGAAGGAGGGTGAACGGACGGGTGAATTACGCCGCACCTGTGTGGCACCGAGGCCGCTGGGAGTGTCGCCTCCGCCGTCGGGAGTGTCGCCTCCGCCCTCGGGGCGGCGCGGCCGCGGCGGAGCCGTCGAAACGCCCCGAATGGCCGGTGTCGCCCGTTTGGGGGAGGATGCCGAGTGATGCGGCACCTCATACGCGGCCGGCGGACCGGCCCCGCGCTGGTGGCCGCCGCGGTGGCGACGGCCACCGTGGCGGCCTGCTCCAACGGCTCGTCCGGGGCCGGCCCCGGGACGAGCGCGCCGCCCGCGACCTCCTCCGCCGCGGCCCCGGCCACGACGTCCGCCCCGGCCCCGAAACCCTCGCCGACCCGGACGTACCCGCTCTCCACGGCGCCGCGCACCGTGCCCGCCGTCCAGGAGCACACGCCCGCCCGCGGCCCCGGCTGGAGCCCCGGCCCGGACGCCGGGATCGTGATCGCCCCCGGCAGCGAGGCGCTCGCCGACGAGGCGCGGCTGCTCGCCGGCGAACTGCAGGTCGCCTACCGGGGCGAGGCCGCCGCCGGGCCGGGCGACGTCCAGCTGGCGCTCGGCGGTTCGGGCGCGCCGGAGTCGTACACGCTGACGGCCTCCGGCGGCCGGGTCCGGATCACGGGTCCCGACGAGGCCGGCGTCTTCTACGGCACCCGCACGGTCAAACAGGCGGTGAGGTCCGCGGGCGTGGTGCCCGAGGGCGTGATCCGTGACCGGCCGGCGAAGCCGCAGCGCGGGCTGATGGTCGACATCGCCCGCAAGCACTTCACGGCGGGCTGGATCGAGGCCCGGATCCGGGAGCTCGCGGACCTGAAGCTCAACCAGATCGGTCTGCACTTCTCCGACGACCAGGGCTTCCGCATCGCGTCGGACACGCATCCCGAGGTGGTCTCGGCGCAGCACCTGACCAAGGCCGAGGTGCGCCGGATCATCGCCCTGGCCCGGAGCCTGCACGTCACCGTCGTGCCCGAGATCGACTCGCCTGGGCACCTCGGCGCGGTCCTGCGGGCCCACCCCGGGCTCCGGCTGCTCAATGTGCAGGGGACGCCGCGGCAGGGCGCGATCGACATCTCCAAGCCCGAGTCGGCGCGGCTGGTGGACGAGCTGCTGCGCGAGTACGCGGCGCTGTTCCCCGGCGCCTGGTTCCACGTCGGCGCGGACGAGTACCAGGCCCTGACGGTGCGCGACCCGGCCGCCTCGTACCCGCAGCTGGCGAGCGCGGCGGCGCGGAAGTACGGCCCGTCGGCGACCGTCCGGGACCTCGCGGAGGGCTGGCTGAACGACCGGGCGGCGGTGGTGCGCGCCGCGGGCAAGACGGCGAAGGCCTGGAACGACGGCTTCTTCCGGGGCGGGACGGTGAGCGCCGACCGGCGCATCGAGGTGGAGTACTGGACCGGCAAGGAGATCGGGGCCCGCCCGCCCGAGGAGTACCTGGCCGAGGGCCGGAAGGTCGTCAACCTCAACGACGAGTACCTCTACTACGTGCTCGGCGAGCCGAACCAGTTCACGTACCCGACGGGCCGGCGCATCTACGAGGAGTGGACGCCGCGGGTGCTGCGCGGTTCGACGGCGGTGCCGGCCCGCTACGACGCGCAGATCCTCGGCGGCACGTTCGCCGTGTGGTGCGACCTGTCGGGGGCGCAGACGCAGGCTCAGGTCGCGGCCGGGATCCGGCTGCCGCTGGCGGCGACGTCCCAGAAGCTCTGGGACGCGCGGCAGCCGGCGCTGAGCTGGGAGCGGTTCCGGGCGCTGGCGGATGAAGTGCGCGGCTGATCCGGGTCCTTGCTGCTGCCTGCTCGTTCTTCTGCTCGTCGGTTACTCGTTGTGGACGACCCCTAGCCAACAGGCATGAGCCGATGGCATATTTTCGGCCGCACAGTGACGAAAACACGCCAGTCGGCGCAGTAGAGGGAAGTACTGCGTCCGCGACGGGAGGCGTCCATGACGTCGGCAACGAGCCGAAGCCTGCTGGAAATGATCGCCGTGGCCGACGAGCGGACCCTGGCCGCGGCCGGACTCGCCTGTCTGGACCGCTGTCTGCCGCTGCTCGACCCCGACGCGGCGGACGTGCTGCGTCCGGCGTGGGCCGCGGTCGCGCGCGGGGGCGGCGGGGACGCCTGGGGCGAGGCGGTCGCCAAGGCCGGCGTCGAACTCGCCGGGGCCGCCGGGCCGCACGCCGCGGACGTGCGCGGCATGCTGGGCGACGCGCCCGCCGACTGGTCCGACGGACCGCTGCGCGCCTGGGCCGACGCCTGCTCGGCCACCGCGCTCGCGCTGCACGCGACGTACGACGCGGGCGAGGCGGACGAGCGCGCCGGACTCGTGGAGCGCTGCCGGTCGGGCGAGCCCTCCGGCGCCGGCCCGCTGCTCGCCGGGGAGCTCCGCCGCCAGCAGGCCGTGCTCGACTCCGCGGCCCACGGCCCGACCGGCCTGCGCCGGGCCCGTGACCTGTCGACGGAGGGCCGCCGGGTCCTGAAGGCCGTGGTCTCGCGGCGGGCGCGCGGCAACTGACGTACGGGCAGGGGCCCGCCGGACGATGTCCGGCGGGCCCCTGTTCCTGTCGGCCGCCGGGTCGGCTGTTGGTGGCCGGTCGCCGGTCCGTCAGGCCGTCGGGGGCTGCGGCTCGGTGAGGGTGATCGAGGCCAGCGCCTCGGCGATCTCGGTCTCCGCGGTCGCCTTCGACACGCCGAGGCCCGAGAGCGCGCCCCGGCCGTCCTCGTGCTCCAGGAGGGCCAGCAGGATGTGCTCGGTGCCGACGTAGTTGTGCCCGAGGCGCAGGGCCTCGCGGAACGTCAGCTCCAGGACCTTCTTGGCGTCCGCGTCGTACGGGATCAGCGGCGGGACCTCGTCGGCCTGCGGGGGCAGCGTTGGCGTGACCGCGTTGCGGACCGCCTCCGCCGTGACGCCGCGCCCGGTCAGCCACTTCATCGCCAGCGACTCGGGCTCGGCGAGCAGGCCGAGGACGAGGTGGGCGGGCAGGATCTGGGCGTTGCCGGCGGCCCGGGCCTCCTCCTGCGAGGCCACGACCACGTTGCGGGCGCGCGGGGTGAAGCGGCTGAACCCGGCGTTCGGGTCCATCTTCGCGGCGTCCGGCTCCTTCGGCACGAACCGCTTCTGCGCGGCCTGCCGGGTGACGCCCATGCTGCGGCCGATGTCCGTCCAGGAGGCGCCGGAGCGGCGGGCCTGGTCGACGAAGTGGCCGATGAGGTGGTCGGCCAGGTCTCCGAGGTGGTCGGCCGCGAGGACCGCGTCGGAGAGCTGCTCGAGGGCGTCGGTGTGGACCTTCTTGATGGCCTCGATCAGGTCGTCGAGGCGCACGGGAACGTTCGTACCACGCGGGTTCGTCGTCATGAGGCAACCCTAGGTTGACAGTCGAGGGGTGTCAACCGTCGGTTGACATGTGCGTGGCCTGTGATGTGACGACGGACACGTTGCGGGAGCGTGACGATCTTGTCGGGGACGGCGCTTGGTCTGGCGTGGATGAAGACTTGAGCTTGCCGACAGCGAACGGGATGCGGCCCTACGTCACGCGCTTCGTCGAGGGACTGACCCGGCGCAACCGCCTCCCCCTCGACTACTCCGTGGCCAGCCTGCGTCTGGTCGACCTGGTCGTGGACGGGCTCCGGCGCGACCGGCCGGAACGGGTGCGGGTCGACGCGATCCTGCGGGGGCTCGGCGCGTACACCGGCGAGGTGATCGTGCGCCGGGCCGGCGGCCGCTGGCTGGACTTCGACGAGGCGCAGCGCGAGTACTTCGGGCAGCCGGTGGGCATCCGGATGCCCGACGGGCGGGCGTGGAACCCGCTCGGCAAGGTCGTCAACCGGTTCGAGAACGGGCCGGAGGACTCCGTGGAGCGGTTCTTCCTGCTGCTCCACGGGCGCCCCCGGACCCCCGTGCGCTGCCTGTGACCCGTGTGACCTGTGTGACCTGTGACGTTTCTGTGGGCGGGGGCGCTGATCGACGGGGGGCGGCTTGCGGTGTGCCCTCGGGGGACATGGGCACGATGACCGGTGCCGAGTCGGCGCGAAGAGGGAAGCGTGGGGGCGTACGACGAGGAGCTGGGCGCCGAGGTCGAGCGGGCCCAGGGCGGGGACGAGGACGCCTTCGCCCGGGCCTACCGGCTGGTGCATCCGGGACTGCTCGGGTATGTACGGGGACTGGTCGGGGAGGACGCGGAGGACGTGGCCTCCGAGGCCTGGCTGGAGATCGCCCGGGACCTGGGGCGGTTCCGCGGCGACGGGGCGGGGTTCCGGGGGTGGACGGCCACGATCGCCCGCCACCGGGCGCTCGACCATCTGCGCCGGCAGCGGCGCCGGCCCCGGACCGCGTTACTCGAGCAGGACCTGCTGGAACTGCCCGGGGTGCACGACACCGAAGACGCTGCGCTTGAATCGCTGTCGACCGGGCAGGCGCTCGCCCTGATCCGTAACCTGCCGCGGGAACAGGCCGAGGCGGTGCTGCTGCGGGTGGTCGTCGGACTCGACGGCCCCGCGGCGGCGCGCGTCCTCGGCAAGCGCCCGGGGGCGGTCCGCACGGCGGGGTACCGGGGACTGAGGAAACTGGCCGGACTGCTGGCCGCCGACCCGCCGCAGGGGCAGAAGGACAAGAGAAGACCATGACACGCCAGCGCGACCCCCGGGAGACCCCGGCGGACGCCGAACCGGACACCCCGGCCGCACCTGCTGCGCCCCTTGCCGACTCCCTGCGGAGCGCGCTGCGGGTCGGCCCCGAGGCGGGCGGGCGCCGCGAGCCGCGGGATCCCCGTGAGGCCGCCGCCGTCGACGCGTTCCGGCGGGCCCGGGACTCCGGGGAGCACCGGTCGCGCCGGACCCGGCGGCGGGACGACTGGCGGCCGGAGGCGGTACGGCGCGGAGCCGCGACGCCGGTACGGGCCGCGGGCCTCGGGGTCGCCGTCGCCGTGCTGCTCGGCGGGGTCGCCGTGGCCGCCGGGGCCGGTGTGATCCCCGACCCGCTGGCCCCCGAGCCCACCGCCTCCGCCTCCCGCACCCCCCGCCCCGTCGACGAGGACCCGTCGCCCGGCCCCGAGGGCACGCCGGACGGGACGCCCGCCCCCGAGCCCACGCCCTCCACCGGACGCCCCGGGCGGGAGCGCCCCGACACGGCCAAGGACGAGGCGGCGCACTGCCGGACGTACCTCGCCGCCCTGTCCCGCAAGGGCAAGGCGCCGAACGGCACGGCGTTCGAGCGGCTGGAGGAGGCGGCCGGAGGCCCGGAGCGGGTGGCGGCGTACTGCGCCCCGGTGCTCGACGAGCAGGACCGGGGGCCGGAGCAGGACCGGGAACTGGACCGCAAGCGGAAGAAGCAGCAGCAGTGACGGGGCGGGCCATGGCGTCCGGCCCCGGAAAGCGAGGACGACCGGGGCCGCCACCCCCCACAGGAGAGGCCCCGGTCGTCATCGTCGGAGCCGCAGCACGGCCCCGTACTCCACTCAGCGCCGCGGCTGCGTTTTCTGTCACACCCCACTGCGTCGGCGTTCAGTTGCAGCTTGTACAAACACGCCGATGCGCATGGACGTGACACCCGGTGAGGACGTAGCGTTGCGCTGCGCGCGAGCCGCGCGGTGGCGGTGACCAGCCGCGATGACGAACAGGTGTGGGGTTTGCTGGGGGACGACGCGGAGCTGACCGCCGCGGTGCTTGCGGCGCAGCACGGGGACGAGGACGCCTTCAGGGCGGTCTATCGAGCCGTGCATCCCCGGCTGCTCGGCTACATACGCTCCCTCGTCGGCGAGACCGACGCCGAGGACGTGGCCTCCGAGTCCTGGCTCCAGATCGCCCGTGACCTCGACCGGTTCAGCGGCGACGCCGACCGTTTCCGGGGCTGGGCGGCCCGGATCGCCCGCAACCGCTCGCTGGACCACATACGGATGCGCGGCCGCCGCCCCGCCGTCGGCGGCGACGAGACCGAGCTCGCGGACAAGCCCGCCGACGCGGACACCGCGGCCGAGGCGATGGAGGCCCTGGCCACCAGCCGCACCATGGACCTGATCGCCCGGCTGCCGCAGGACCAGGCCGAGGCCGTGGTGCTGCGCGTGGTCGTCGGCCTGGACGCGAAGACCGCCGCCGACACCCTGGGCAAGCGCGCCGGGGCGGTCCGCACGGCCGCCCACCGCGGACTGAAAAGACTGGCCGAACTCCTCGGCGACGGATCCGGCAGACACGGAACCGACGCGAGCGGAACCTCCTCTTCCTTGGAGGGCGTGCCCCCGCAGCGCGGGCGCAGGTCGGATACGACCGCGCCGGGCGGTGTGACGCAATCACGCGCGCGGACGCAGAAGGACATGTGATGGCCGACGAGCGGTACGAGTGGCTCGACCTGGAGGCCGCGGAGCGACTGCTGCGCGGCGACAAGGTCGACCCCGTCGACGATCACGAACGCGCCGCGGCCGAACGGCTGGCCGAGGCCCTCGAATCCGCCCGCCCCGCCCCGCTCGCCGGAACGGCTCCGCTTCCGGGCGAGGAGGCGGCGATGGCCGCGTTCCGCGCGGTCTCCCTGCCCCACGGCAGGCGGGCCGCCGCCGGCGCGGCTCCCGCGCCCGTGGATCTGGGCGACGTACGGCTCGTGGCGCCCGCCGGCCGGGCCCGCCGCGCCCGCTGGTCCCGCTCGTTCCGGTTCGGTCTCGCGGCCTCGGTCGCCGGCCTCGCGGTCGGCGGCGTGGCCGTGGCCGCCGGTACCGGGATGCTGCCGACGCCGTTCGACGGTCCGGTGCCCGCCAGTTCCGTCTCGGCCGCGGTCTCGCCCGGCCCCGAGGACACCGACGGGCCGGACGACGGCAGCGACTCCACCCACACCCCGGACGACGGCCACTCCCACGGCGCCGACCCGTCCGCGCCGCCCTCCGGCGGCCCGTCGAGCACCCCGCCGGCGACCGGCACGCCCGACTCCGGCGCGAGCGACGCCCCGAAGACGGACGGCGACGGCAAGAAGCGTGCCGAGCTGCGCGCCCGGTACATCGAGGCCTGCCTCGATCTGCGGGCCGGCAAGCTCGACTCCGCCGAGCGCCGCCGACTGGCCGCGGCGCCCAAGAGCGGCCAGACGGTGAAGGCGTTCTGCGACCGGCTGCTCGGCGAGGCGGACGGGTCCGGAAGCGACAGGGACACGAGCGGCTCCGACGGCTCCGGCGACTCGGGCGGCTCCTCCGGCGACGGCGACGCCGACAAGGGCGACGACACCTCCGGCACGGGTTCGGGCACCGGAACGCGTACCGGCGTCGGCGAGGGCTCCGGCGACCGCGCCGCGGGGGCCGACGTCTCCACCCCCGTGCCCACGGTCTCGTTCCGGCCGCTCTCGCCCAGCCCGGGCCCGGTGGCCGACGGGGCGGACGAGGCCGATGGCGCCGGTACGGATGGCGCGAATGCCTCCGACGACGGTGCCGCCCGGACGCTCGTCACCCGCTCCGTCTGAGCGCTCACCTCCTCGCACACCCTTCTGACCTGCGATGATGCGCGGCCTTGCGCCCGTTATCGTTTCGTTTCCGAGAGGGTGTGACGTTTTTGGAAGCGGTGACGCAGTACTGAATGAGCCGACTGGTCATCGGCGGCGCATAACGAGCCGGGGTTCCCCCCGTACCTACGGCTCGGCGCACCAGGCGCGGGCGGGACACGTTCCCCCGGTCCCGCCCGCGCCCTCTCTCGTCCCTACCAGTGGACGACGACCTTGTCCCCGACCTTCACCTGGTCGAAGAGGGCGGCGATCTTCCCCTTGTCCCGGACGTTCACGCAGCCGTGCGAGGCGCCGGCGTAGCCGCGGGCCGCGAAGTCGGCGGAGTAGTGCACGGCCTGGCCGCCGCTGAAGAACATCGCGTACGGCATCGGCGTGTGGTAGATCGTCGAGGTCCACTTGCGGGCCTTCCAGCCGACGCTGAACGTGCCCTCACGGGTGGGGGTGTTCTCCGAGCCGAAGCGGACGTCCATCGACGAGAGCACCTTGCCGTCGATCATCCACGCCAGCGTCCGGGTCTCCTTGCTGATGCACAGCACCCGGCCCTTCATACAGCGCGGGTCCGGCTTGTCCAGCTTGTTGCTCGTCGACGGGCGCAGCTCGTCCTTCGTCGGCTTGCGCGTCATGCCGAGCAGCTTCTGCCAGGTGATCTCGTCCACCGAACCGGTCTGCGGCAGCTCCCGCTTCTTCTGGAAGGCCTTCACCGCGGTGCCGGTGATCGAGCCGTAGAAGCCCGTGGGGGCGCGGTCGAAGTAGCCGATCTGACGCAGCCGCGCCTGGAGTTCCCGCACCTGCGCGCTCTCGTCGCCGTCCTTCATCAGGACCTTGGACTGCGGCTGCGGCCGCTCCGTCGTCGGCGTCGCGGAGGGCGAGGGGGCCTCGCTGCTCGGCGCCTGCGAGGGCTTGTCGTCGCTCGTCGGCGTCTCGGACGGCGCGGCGGACGACGGTGCGCTCGACGACGGTGGCACCGGCGACGGGTCGGCGGTGCCGCCGGCCCCGGCCTCCGGCGTGCAGCCGACGGCCAGGGCGACCGCGGCGGCGGCCAGGACGGCTCTGTGTATGACGGAACGGTGGCGCATGGAAGACCCCCCAAGGCATGTGTGTGTACCTATTGATGCTTCCCGCGCGTGCTTGGTTGCGCACCGGGGAGCATCCTGTGAGGAAGGTCCCAGCGTGCGCCGCTCCATCGGCCGCGCGGCCGCCGATACAGTCCGTCACGGGGGTCGTACCGCACAGTAGGTCTATCGAGAGGCGCAGCGATGTCGCGCGAGTCGGAGTCGGGTCTTCCGATCGAGCCGGTCTACGGGCCGGACGCCCTGGCCGGATGGAGCCCCGACGAGAAGCTGGGCGAGCCCGGCTCGTATCCCTTCACGCGCGGCGTGTACCCGTCGATGTACACCGGCCGGCCGTGGACGATGCGGCAGTACGCCGGCTTCGGCACCGCGGTGGAGTCCAACGCCCGCTACAAGCAGCTCATCGACAACGGCACCATGGGCCTGTCGGTCGCCTTCGACCTGCCCACCCAGATGGGCCACGACTCGGACGCCCCGATCGCGCACGGCGAGGTCGGCAAGGTCGGCGTGGCGATCGACTCGGTCGACGACATGAAGGTGCTGTTCGACGGGATCCCGCTGGACAAGGTGTCCACGTCGATGACGATCAACGCCCCGGCCTCGCTGCTCCTGCTGCTCTACCAACTGGTCGCGGAGGAGCAGGGCGTCGCGGCGGACAAGCTGACCGGCACCATCCAGAACGACGTGCTCAAGGAGTACATCGCCCGCGGCACGTACATCTTCCCGCCGAAGCCCTCGCTGCGGCTGATCGCCGACATCTTCAAGTACTGCAGGGCCGAGATCCCGAAGTGGAACACCATCTCGATCTCCGGCTACCACATGGCCGAGGCCGGCGCCTCGCCCGCGCAGGAGATCGCGTTCACGCTGGCCGACGGCATCGAGTACGTCCGTACCGCCGTCGCCGCGGGCATGGACGTGGACGATTTCGCGCCCCGCCTCTCGTTCTTCTTCGTGGCCCGTACGACCATCCTGGAGGAGGTCGCCAAGTTCCGCGCCGCGCGCCGGATCTGGGCCCGGGTGATGAGGGACGAGTTCGGCGCGAAGAACCCCAAGTCGCTGATGCTCCGCTTCCACACCCAGACCGCCGGCGTCCAGCTGACCGCACAGCAGCCCGAGGTCAACCTGGTCCGCGTCGCCGTACAGGGGCTGGCCGCGGTCCTCGGCGGCACCCAGTCGCTGCACACCAACTCCTTCGACGAGGCCATCGCGCTGCCGACGGACAAGTCCGCCCGGCTCGCGCTGCGCACCCAGCAGGTCCTCGCCTACGAGACCGACGTCACCGCCACCGTCGACCCGTTCGCCGGCAGCTACGTGGTCGAGAAGATGACCGACGAGGTCGAGGCCGCCGCCCTGGAGCTGATGCGGAAGGTCGAGGACCTGGGCGGAGCGGTCAACGCGATCGAGCGCGGCTTCCAGAAGAACGAGATCGAGCGCTCCGCGTACCGGATCGCCCAGGAGACCGACAGCGGGGAGCGGGTCGTCGTCGGCGTCAACCGCTTCACCGTCGACGTCGAGGAGCCGTACGAGCCGCTGCGCGTCGACCCGGCGATCGAGGCCCAGCAGGCGGAGCGCCTGGCGAAGCTGCGCGCCGAGCGCGACCAGGCGGCCGTCGACGCGGCCCTGGAGGCGCTGAAGAAGGCCGCCGCGGGCACCGACAACGTGCTCTATCCGATGAAGGACGCGCTCAAGGCGCGGGCCACGATCGGCGAGGTCTGCAACGCGCTGCGCGAGGTCTGGGGCACGTACGTCCCGACGGACGCGTTCTGATCTTCCGCCATACGAAACCGTGAAGCGGAGTGTCGCACCCACGTGCGACACTCCGCTTCATGCTGGGTGTCACCGATCTGCCGACCTATCTCGCGGGGCTCGTCCTCATCATCCTTCTGCCGGGGCCGAACTCGCTGTACGTGCTGTCGGTCGCCGCCCGCAAGGGCGCCCGTACCGGGTACCAGGCGGCGGCCGGGGTGTTCACCGGGGACGCGGTCCTGATGACCCTGGCCGCGGTCGGCGCGGCCTCGCTGCTCCAGACCACCCCGCTGCTCTTCATGATCGTGAAGTACGCGGGCGCGGGCTATCTGACCTGGATGGCGATCGGGATGCTCCGCGCCGCCCGGGCGATGTGGATCGCGCGCGGCGAGCCGGTCGACGAGGCGGTGCTCGCGCAGGAGGCCGGGACGGCGGCGGGGGAGAACCCGTACCGCCGGGCGCTGGTCATCAGCCTGTTCAACCCCAAGGCGATCCTCTTCCTGATCTCGTTCTTCGTGCAGTTCGTGGACCCCTCGTACGCCTACCCGGCGCTCTCCTTCCTGGTCCTCGGCGCCCTGCTCCAGCTGGGCAGCTTCCTGTACCTGACGACGCTGATATTCGGCGGCTCGCGTCTCGCCGCCGCCTTCCGCCGCCGCAAGCGGCTCTCGGCCGGCGCGACCTCGGCGGCCGGCGCGCTGTTCCTCGGCTTCGCCGTGAAGCTGAGCCTGAGCAGCGCCGCTTGACCCTGACACGGTGTGAGGCCGTTGCGTAGGGGGCGTCATCTTCACCATCGGAGACTTCGCCCGGCACGGCCAGGTGTCGGTCCGCATGCTGCGTCACTACGACGCGATCGGACTGCTGCGCCCCGCCCATGTCGACCCGCACAGCGGCTACCGGTACTACGAGGCCGGCCAGCTCGCCCGGCTCAACCGCGTCATCGCGCTCAAGGACCTCGGCTTCACCCTGGAACAGGTGGCCGTGATCCTCGGCGAGCAGGTGGGCGCCGAGGAACTGCGGGGCATGCTGCGCCTGCGCAGGGCCGAGCTGGAAGCGGCCCTGGAGGAGGCGCGGTCGCGCCTGGCCCAGGTCGGTGCGCGGCTCCGAGCCATCGAGAGCGAGGGACGCATGTCCACGCAGGACGTCGTCGTCAAGAAGATCCCCGCCGTCCGGATCGCCGAACTGAGCGCCGTCGCCGCGAGCTTCGGCCCGCACGACATCGGCCCCGTCATCACCCCCCTGTACGAGGAGCTGTGCGCCCGTCTGGAGGCCGCGGGCGTCACCGGCTTCGGCCCGGGCCTCGCGTACTACGAGGACGCCGGCCGGGGCGACGGTTCGATCCTGGTGCACGCCGGGATGACCGTCCCCGCGGGCACGGCCGTCGAGGGCGTCGAGGTCCACGTGCTGCCCGGCATCGAGGAGGCGGCCACCATCGTCCACCGCGGCTCGATGGAGAACATCCTGCCGACCGTGCAGAACCTGGCCCGCTGGATCGACGCCAACGGCTATGTCTCGCGGCACTACGCCCGCGAGCTCTATCTGGAGTGCCCCGAGGACCGTTCCCGGTGGATCACCGAGATCCAGGAGGCGATCATCCGCGCTTGATCGATTGGATCACGCCACGCGTGAAACCTGCGCGTGTCCGAGGCGCACCGCATCGTTCGCGCCGTGGCGGGAAACGTCTGCAAACCGTGAATCCGGTTCCTTTCCCGGGGATTCGGGGCCGGAACCGGAAGATCGGGCTCTCCGGGGTGAGCAGTGGAATCCCATGTGACTGGTGGTAAGTCATGTTTCTTCTGTGACTCCCTTCCGTTTCCTGGCCGACATGATCGATTCGCTTGCGCCGGCGGGTCCGGAAGAGGCGGTCGGCATGGCGGATTCCATGCACCGGGACCTGCGGACGACTGACTGAATGATCTCTGTCGCCGCAGGTCCGGGCCTTCTTAGAGTGAAGGCGCTCCGAAGGGATCGGAGCTGAGGAGGTTCTTCACATGAAGATGATCGCCAAGCTCGGTGTGGCCACCGGTGCGCTGGTCATGGCCGCTGCGACCCCCGCCCTCGCCACCATCGAGTACCCCAGCGCCGGTGGCACGTGGGACTACGGCACCAACAGCAGCATCGTGTGGTCGGACTACTACCACGGCGGCCGGTGCCACGGTTCCACCTCGGTGGGCTCGTACACCGACCGCAGCCCGAACACCTCGGCCGGGTACTGGTCCATCACCTCGGCCCCCGAGCGTGACGGCGTCGCGGACAAGTCCTACTACCGCGTCTGCTGATCCCGCTCGCCGGTCCTGACCGGCGACTTCGCCGAATGAGGAGTGCCTGTGGGGGGCGAGGCGCAGTCGCGCCCCACAGGCCCGCGAGAACAGACAGGTCATGTTGCACAGAGGCATCAAGTTCGTCCACGCCGTCGTCCTGGCCTTCTCCGCCGTGCTGGCGTTCCTCGTCGTCAGCGATCTCGACGAGGGGCTGTTCCTGGGGAACCGCGCCGCGTTGCTCGTCGACGGAGCGAACGATTCCGTCAGCGGGCGCGAAGTGGTGCGGGAACTCTCGGAGTTCGCGACCGAACATGGTGCCGTGATCGGGCGGGAGCTGCCCGATCTGGAGGATTCGGAGGGGCGCCGCCATCTGTATCTCGCGGCGGGTGACCCGAATGCAGCCGAGGCCTCCTGGCTGAAGGACGGCTATCCGGACTTCGGCCGGCAGCTCGTCACCGAGGTCCACCCCTTGCAGGACGTCGGCGACCGTGACCCGCGGGGAATCTACTATGTGTTCGGCGACCGGCCGTCCGAACGGGAAGTCGTCGAGAAATTCGAGTCGCTCGGCCTGCAGATCTCGCTCAACAGGCCCCTTTCCTTTTCCGAGTTGCGGAACTCCTACGCGGACAGCCCGCTGTTCGAATCCTTTCTGATCACCGCTCTGGCCCTGGTGACGCTCACCGGCGCGAGCGTGCTGCTCAGCGCCCGGACGTACGGAGTGCTCCGGCTCCAGGGCATGTCCTTCACCCGCGCGTATCTCCGCGACCTGTCCCAGCTCGGCCGGTTCTGGCTGATCACGGCGGCGCTGGTGGCCGCCGCGGTGACCACGGTGCTCGGCCTGTACAACGGGCTCGCCCGGCTGGGCCTGTACGCCGCCGTGGCCCTGGGGCTCGCCGTCGTCCTGGAGATCCTCGTCCTGGCGGCGCACGCCGCCGTGCTCCGGCTGACCTGGAAGACCCGACTGGCCGCCGCCCTCAAGGGCGAGATCCCCGCCCGGGCCTCGTCGATCGCCGCCTACGCGGTGCGCCTGCCCGCGCTGCTGCTGATCGTGGGGCTCGCGGCCCAGGTCGCCGCCGCCGGACAGGACCTGCTGGAACGCCGGCAGGTGTGGGAGACGTACGTCGCGGCGGGCGACGCGACGGGCATCCGGATCACCGGCAGCGTCGGGATCGACGAGATCCCGGAGATGGAGAAGGCGGTGGGCAGCCGCCTCCACCAGGCGGACCGGGACGGGCAGCTCATCGTCGCGGGCCGGCAGTGGCTGCGCGACCTCTTCCGTCAGGAGCTGCCCGGCGAACTGCTCATCGTCAACGAGTCGTTCCTCGCCGCACAACCGGTGCTCACCGCGGACGGCAAGCGCTACGCCCCGCCGTCCCGGCCGCCCAAGAGCGACGGCCGCGTCCAGCTGCTCGTACCGGAGAGCCTCGGCGCCCAGGCGGAGATGTTCAAGAACGAGACGCCGCGGATCCTGAGTCCCGAGGACCCGAAGAAGATCGCGCCCGGCGACATCGAGAGCCACCCGATCCGGAGCGGCCAGCGGATCTTCTCGTACACGCCCGGGGACAGCACGGACCGGGCCGGCGGCGCCGGCACCGACCGCTCCTTCGTGCGGGACCCGGTGCTGCTCGTGATCCCGGACGGCTCGCGCTACCTCAGCGACATCAACTACTACGCCTTCGCCACCCGCAACCAGGTGATCTTCCCGGACCCGAAGGACGTGCACCGGATCCTCGCGGAGGATCCGAAGATGAAGACCTACATCGCGGCGCTGTTCCCCGTGAAGCAGAAGGCGGCGACCGCCATGCGCGAGGCGTCGGCCGCGTTCCGCCTCCAGCTGTTCGAACTCGCCGCGGGCTCCGCGGTGCTGCTCATCACCGCCGTCGGCGTGTGCATCGTGCACGCCCGCAGGAACGCCCAGGCGATCTTCGTACGGCACATCAGCGGGTGGACGTTCGGGGCCACCCACCGGGCCCTGCTGGCGGTGGAGGCGGCGATCGCCGTGGCGCTGTGCGCCTGGCTGCCGCTGCGCACCTGGTGGGACAACCAGGACCTCGCGGTGTACGCGGCGCGGGGCATCCCCTCCCCGCGCCCGCCTGCCGAGGTCACGGGACTGGACGTGGGCGCCGCGGCCGGACTGGCCGGTCTCACCCTCGCCGTCGTGCTCACCGCGCTCTTCCTCTTCCACCGGCGGATCGTCCGTGAGGGAACCAGCGAGGCCTAGCACCTGGCGGTGCGCCGGCCCCGTCCCCGTTTCCACGAGCACCAGGAGCAACACACCGTGATCAACGTCGAGAAGCTGGCGAAGTCCTACGGCTCCCGCACCCTGTGGTCCGCCGTGGACCTCACGGTCCAGGCCGGCGAGATGCTCGCCCTGACCGGCCCCAGCGGCTCGGGCAAGTCGACGCTCCTCAACTGCATCGGGCTGCTGGACGAACCCACGTCCGGGGCGATCCTGCACGAGGGACGGGACATCACCCGGTTCCGCCCGGGGCAGGCCCGCGTGTTCCGCCGGGACGTCCTCGGCTACCTCTTCCAGAACTACGCCCTGATCGACAACGCGACGGTCACCACCAACCTGGAGGTCGTCACCAAGGGCCGCCGGACGCGCGGCGGCAGCGGGCCCACCATCGCCGAGGCCCTGGAGCGGGTGGGCCTGTCCGGGCGGGAGGGCGAGCGGGTCTCCCGGCTCAGCGGCGGCGAGCAGCAGCGGGTCGCCCTCGCCCGGCTCATCGTCAAGCAGCCCTCGCTCGTGCTGGCCGACGAGCCGACCGGGGCCCTCGACCACGACAACACCGTGATGGTGGTGAAGATCCTCCGCGAGATGAGCGACGCGGGCTGCGCGGTCGTCATCGCCACGCACGACGACTACGTGCGCGACCAGTGCGACACGGGGTTCCAGGTGCGGGCCGGCTGACGGGCGCTCCCCCCTCCCGCCACGCCGGTACGGCGACGGGCCCGCCGCATCGCGGCGGGCCCGTCGTACTGCCGTCGGCCGTCGTGGCCTTCGTGTCGCCGCCCCTCAGCGGCTCACCCGGCGCAGCGCGGCCCGCTTCAGGCGGCGGGCGCGGCGGGCCAGGCGGCGGACGGCGGCGTGCCGCGGGACCGGCAGTCCGCCGGGCAGGCCCAGGACCGTCAGCCGGCGGCGGGTGAAGTAGCGCCAGGCCGCCGGGGACGGGCCGCCCGCCAGGTACGCCTCGGCGACCGGCCGCAGGTCCGCGCGGATCTGCGGCTGCATCGCGAAGCCCACCGCGCCGACCAGTCCGGCCAGTTCGGCGGCGACCCGCGCCGGCGCGGGCGGGGCCCAGGCGGCGACGGCGGCCGGGTCGGCGAGGTCCGGGAGCAGGGCGTCGACGATCGTGACCGGGACGCGGTTGCTGTTCTCGTACGGGCTCAGCCGGCCGAGCAGCGTGTCCGTGCCGACCCGGGCCACCGGCAGCCCGTAGAACGTGGCGGCCGTGAGCAGCGCCGTCGAGAAGCAGCCCACCACCAGGGCCGGCCGCAGCTCCCGGTACAGCACCTCCGCGAGCACCGGCCGCTCGATCACGGTCAGTTCCGCGCCGAGCCGTTCCGCCTCCTCGCGCAGCGCCTTCGTCCAGGACTGCGGGGCGGTCGGGTGCGGCTTGAAGACGAGCGTGCGGTGGCCGGCGGCGACCGCGCCGCGCACCATCCGCAGGTGCAGCGCCTCCTCCTCGGCGGGCGTGAGGATCGACAGCGCGGCCAGGTACTGGCCGAGAAGCAGCACCGGACCGGTCGTGCCGTCGGCGGCGGGCGTGTCCGCCAGTTCGGCGACGACCTTGGTGAAGGCCTCGGTCGGCACGATCCTGGCCGCCGCGCCGAACTCGGCGAGCAGCAGCGGCGCGAGCCCCGGCACGAGGTCCAGGTGGAACAGCCGGCGCACCCGTTCGCCGACCAGTGGGTCGATCTTGTTGCGGGTGGGCCCGTAGCTCATCAGCCCGTCCGCGTACACGTCGAGCGCCGCGTCCGGGAAGAGTTGGGCGATCGACAGGGCCGGGGTCACCTGCACCGATTCCACGGCGAGTTCGAGCCGGTCGTCGCCGAGGTCCCACAGGGTGCGCAGATGGCGCTCCAGGAGCGGCACGTCGTCCGGGCGGGGAGTCCAGCCGGAGGGGTGCAGCGGGGCGATCGCCTCGTTCCAGGAGAGCACCCCGTCGAAGCGGTCGCGCAGCCGCTCGAAGCCCTGCATGGCGTCGGGGGCGACCGCGGTCTCGGGGACCGCCGCGTTGTTGGCGAGCAGCAGTAGTCGCCGGTCGGCGGGGCCGAAGCAGCCGCTGTCCAGGGCGGCGGCCAGGGTGGCCACGCCGTACAGCGTGGAGGCGTAGAAGATCTGCGTCGTACGACGGGTGGTGCGTGCGGTGCCGGTCGTGCGCGCGGTGCCGGTGGTACGAGAGCTCATGCCGCGGCCACCTCCGCGGACCCCGGGCGACGGCGGATTCTGCGCAGCAGACCCGCGCGATCGGCGTCCATGGAGTTCAGCGCCTCCTTCAGAATGTCCTGCGGCATTCGTTTCAGCGCGGCCGCGCTCAGCGTCCGCAATTTCCTCGCGACGGCCGGTTCGAATCGGCTGATCGCGGCGTGGTGATGGGCGATGATCGCACAGTATGTACGCACTGCTTTCGGCAGCAGCGCGTCCGCATCGGAATCGTTCGCCGTTTCCTCGATCACCTGGTCGAATGCCCGGATGAAATCCAGTTGTCGCACGTCCGCGATCTGGGTGAGCGAGGTCGCGACCCCCCGCCGGTAGAACACGCCGAGGGTGCTCACCGCGGCGAACGACTCCGCCTCGCGGTGCAGCCGCCAGATCCACGGCCGGTCCTCGGCCGTGCGCAGCCCGTCGGTGAAGTGCAGCAGCCCGCGGTCGAGCAGCCGCCGGCGGTACATCCCCGCCCAGGCGTACGGATAGTCCACCGAGG
Organism: Streptomyces sp. NPDC048604; assembly: GCF_043199435.1. Taxonomy (NCBI): domain Bacteria; kingdom Bacillati; phylum Actinomycetota; class Actinomycetes; order Kitasatosporales; family Streptomycetaceae; genus Streptomyces; species Streptomyces sp. NPDC048604. The sequence goes on along the minus strand of NZ_JBICVX010000005.1, from coordinate 108,498 downwards.
TCGTCCGGTGGGCCGGCAGGATCGCGTCCCGCGGCCGCAGCACCTCGTCGCGCCGGCCGATCGGCGCCCGCTTGACCGACCGCTTGCGGCCGGTGGCCACGACATGGTCGGTGCGCACGAAGTCACAGTCCAACTCCTCGATGACGGCGAGGAGTTCGGTGAAGTGACCGGGGGCGGCCCAGTCGTCGCCGTCGAGGAACGCGAGGTACTCCCCGCGGGCCGCGTCGAGGCCGGTGTTGCGCGCGGTGGCCAGTCCGCCGTTCTGCTCGTGCCGGATCAGCACCGCCCCGGGCAGCTCCTCGGCCGCGCGCTCCAGGAGGTGCCGGGTCCCGTCCGTCGAGCAGTCGTCGACGAGCACGAACTCGACGTCGTCCCGCGCGTTCGCGTGCAGGCTTCTGAGGGTGTCGGGGGCGTATGTCTGCACGTTGTAGAACGGCACGACGACAGAGAGCATGACCACGCGGCCGACGCTAGGCGGGCCCCCGGCATTCGCCCTTGCCGAAAAGCGGATGTGCGGTGAACGCGCGGCGACGGTCTGCTGAATCGGCTTGGGCGTCGATCTTCCGACACGCCATTCCCGGGCCTTTTCAGAATGCGTCATGCCGGTGTTCACCGTTTGTTGTGGCCGAGTTGGGCCATCGAGCCGGATGCCTTTCTAACGTCACCGACGTGCCATCACCAAGCAATGCAGCGGTGCGCGTCGCCGTACTCGCAGACTCCGACACCCGGTGGAAATGGGGAGCGCTGACCGCGCGCCGCATCGCCCCCGGCGGGGTGGAGCCGACCGGATTCCTCCTGCGCGGGCGGGCCACCCCCACCGCGCGCCAGCTCGCCGAGGCCGGGGTGTCCGACACGCCCCCGCACGAGGTGACCGGCGGTCAGTTCCTGCGGGCGCTGCGGGACGAGGGCTTCGACGTCGTGGTGCTCGCGCTGGTCGGCGGCACGGTCCGCGCGGTCCTCGAAGGGATCGCCGACCTCGACCTCCAGCGGCGGCCGGTGATCGTCACCGGCTATGTCGGCGTGGTCTACGAGAAGCTCGCCGACGGACTGCTGCTGCGGCACGGCGCGGACGTCGTCCTCGCCAACTCCCGGCACGACGCAGAGCGTTTCCGCGCCGTGTACGAGGGTGTGGGCGCCGACGCCTCCTCGGTCGTCGAGGCCGCGCTGCCGTTCCTCGGCGGCGCCCCGTACACCCCCGAGTCCGGCCGTGACACGCTCGTCTTCGCCGCCCAGCCGTCCGTGCCGGTCAGCCGCGCCGACCGCATGTACCTGTTGCGCCGGCTGGTCGGCCACGCCCGGCTGCACCCCGAGCGCGAGGTGCTGCTCAAGCTGCGCTCCAAGCCCGGCGAGCACACCACGCACCTGGAGGAGCTGCCGTACCAGAAGCTGGTGCGCGACCTGGCCGTACCGCCCAACTTCCGCCTGGTGTACGGGCACATGGGCGAGGTCCTGGACTGCACCGACCTGCTGGTCACCGTCTCCTCGACGGCCGCCCTGGAGGCCCTGCACCGCCGGATCCCGACCGCGATCCTCTCCGACCTCGGGGTCCGCGAGGTCCTTGGCAACCACCACTTCATCGGCTCCGGCCTGCTGACCTCGTTCGACGCGCTCGACAAGGACGAGCGGCTGGCCCCGGACGAGGACTGGCTCGCCCGCCAGGGCGTGGCCTCCGACAGCTCGTACGACTCCGCGTTCGACGCCGCCCGCGCCCGCGTGGCGGAACTCCTCGCCGGCCCGGACCTGCCCCCGATCGCCCCCTACTACACGGCCGAGACCGCGCCCGGGTACCTGCCCGGCATCCTCGCCCGGCACAACCTCGACGTGACCGCGCCGGAGACCCCCGACAGCGGGCTCCGCCGCCTGGTCCGCGAGGCCGCCCGGGGCGCGTACCGCCACGGCGTCCAGCGCGTGGCTCCCGTCATCCGCCGGCTGGGAGAACTCTGATGACCACGACGGACACCACGACCGAAGCCCCGGCGACCGCCGCCGAGCGGGCCACCGTCCTCGCCGTGATCCCCGCCCGCGGCGGCTCCAAGGGCGTCCCCGCGAAGAACCTCGCCGAGGTCGGCGGCGTCCCGCTGGTCGCCCGCGCCGTCCTGGCCTGCCGCGGCGCGCGCCTGGTGACCGACGTGGTGGTCTCCACCGACGACGCGGACATCGCCGCCGCCGCCCGCGCCGCCGGCGCGGAGGCCGTGCACCGCCCGGCGTCCATCGCCGGCGACACCGCCTCCAGCGAGTCCGCGGTGCTGCACGCCATGGACGCCTTCGAGGCCACCCACGGCCGGCGCGCCGACGTGGTCCTGCTCGTCCAGTGCACCAGCCCCTTCCTCACCTCCGAGGACGTCGACGGGGTCACCGCCGAGGTGCTGCAGGGCCCCGCCGACACCGCCCTGACCACGGCCCCCTCGCACGGCTTCGTGTGGCGCGCCCGCTCCGGCGACACCGGCGACTCTCTTGGCGTCAACCACGACAAGGCGTTCCGCCCGCGCCGCCAGGACCGCGAGCCGGAGTACCTGGAGACCGGCGCCGCGTACGCCATGTGCGCCGAGGGCTTCCGCAAGCACGGTCACCGCTTCTTCGGCCGCACCGCCGTCGTCGTCACCGACCCGGCCAGGGTGCTGGAGATCGACGACCCGCACGACCTGGCCCGCGCCCGCGCGCTCGCGCCGCTGCTCGACCCGGTCACCACGCCGGTCCTGGCCGACGTCGACGCCGTCGTCCTCGACTTCGACGGCACCCAGACCGACGACCGGGTCCTCCTCGACTCCGAGGGCCACGAGTTCGTCGCCGTGCACCGCGGCGACGGCCTCGGCGTGGCCGCGATGCGCCGCGCCGGCGTCCCGCTGCTGATCCTGTCCACCGAGCAGAACGCGGTGGTCGCCGCCCGCGCCCGCAAGCTCAAGATCCCCGTCCTGCACGGCATCGACCGCAAGGACCGGGCCCTGAAGCAGTGGTGCGACGAGAACGGCGTCGACCCGCAGCGCGTGCTCTACGCCGGCAACGACGTCAACGACCTGCCCTGCTTCCACCTCGTCGGCTGGCCGGTCGCGGTCGCAGGCGCCCACGACGCGGTCAAGGCCGCCGCCCGGGCCGTCACCACGACGCCCGGCGGCTCCGGGGCGATCCGCGAGATCGCCGGCTGGCTCCTCGGCCCCGAACTCGCGATGCCCGCCGCCCCTGTGCCCGCCGCCCCTGCACCGGCCGTCCCCACACCGGCCGCCGTCCCCATGCCCGCCGTCCCTGTTCCCGCCTCCACACCCCCGAACGCGTAAGGAACCGCACCCCATGAGCGACACCCGTCTCCGCACCCTCGGCAACAAGACCGCCGGCCCGGGCGAGTCCGTCTACGTCTGCGGCGAGATCGGCATCAACCACAACGGCGACCTCGAGAACGCCTTCGCGCTCATCGACGTGGCGGCCGAGGCCGGCTGCGACGCGGTCAAGTTCCAGAAGCGCACCCCGGAGATCTGCACCCCGCGCGACCAGTGGGACATCGAGCGCGACACCCCCTGGGGCCGCATGACCTACATCGACTACCGCCACCGCGTGGAGTTCGGCGAGGACGAGTACCGCGCCATCGACGAGCACTGCAAGAAGCGCGGCATCGACTGGTTCGCCTCCCCGTGGGACACCGAGGCCGTCGCCTTCCTGGAGAAGTTCGACGTCCCGGCCCACAAGGTCGCCTCCGCCTCCCTCACCGACGACGAGCTGCTGCGCGCGCTGCGCGCCACCGGCCGTACGGTCATCCTCTCCACCGGCATGTCGACCCCGGCGCAGATCCGGCACGCCGTCGAGGTGCTCGGCAGCTCGAACATCCTGCTCTGTCACGCCACCTCGACGTACCCGGCCAAGGCCGAGGAGCTCAACCTGCGCGTGATCAACACGCTGCAGCAGGAGTACCCGAACGTCCCGATCGGCTACTCCGGCCACGAGACCGGCCTGCAGACCACCCTCGCCGCCGTCGCCCTCGGCGCCGCGTTCGTCGAGCGCCACATCACCCTCGACCGCGCGATGTGGGGCTCCGACCAGGCCGCCTCCGTCGAGCCGCAGGGCCTGCAGCGCCTGGTCCGCGACATCCGCACCATCGAGACCGCGCTCGGTGACGGCGTGAAGAAGGTCTACGAGTCCGAGCTCGGCCCGATGAAGAAGCTCCGCCGGGTCCAGGGGCTCGTCGCCGCATGACCGGCCAGCTGGCGTTCGTCGAGAGCCCGGTCCAGCTCCTGAACGTCCTGGAATGGGCGTACGCGCGTACGCCCGTTCCGGCGCAGCGCGCCGCCGAGGCCCCGAAGGGCCTCGGCGGTGACCTCGCCATAGTCGTCCTCCCGCCGACCGACCCCATGTCGCGCGGCCAGCTCCGCCGGATGGCGCAGCTGGCCCGCGACGAGGGCGTCACCGTCCGCTGGCAGGAGGCCCGCGGCGGCGCGGGCGCGGTGCTGCGCACCCTCGCCCGGCTTGCGCCGGAGCTGAACCGGGCGGAGCGGGTGGTGATCGGCGACCCGTTCTCCCGGTACGTCCAGCTGCTGCTCACCCTGGTGCGCGCCGACCGGCTCACGGTGGTCGACGACGGCACCGCGACCATGGAGTACGCGGCCCAGCTGACCCGCGGCGAACGGCTGGTGCGCTGGCACCGGCGGGGCAGCCGCGGGCCGAGGGAGCTGGTGCTCGCGCCGGTCGGCGCGCTGGCCCGGCACCGGCTCGCCCCGGCGCGCCGGCGGACGGTGGAGATCTTCACCGCGCTGCCGGTGGACCCGCCGCCGCAGACCACGGTGACCGTGAACCGCTTCGCCTGGACCCGTTCCCGGTTCGGCCCGCCGCGGCAGACCCGGGGCGCGGACCTGGTCGGGACCTCCCTGGTGGAGACCGGGGTGGTCCACCCCGACCGGTACGCGGACGCGGTCGGCGGCCTGGCCGAGGCGCACGGCGCGACCCGCTATTTCGCGCACCGCCGGGAGAGCGCGGAGAAGCTGCACCGGATCGCCGTGGAGACCGGGATGGAGATCGTCCGGCCGGATCTGCCGCTGGAGCTGATCGCCCGCCGCGGTCCCATCGGGCGCACCGTGGTCAGTTTCCCGTCCACCGTGGTGCACACGCTGCCGGCGGTGCTGGAGGGGACGGGGGTGCGGATCGCGGTCTGCGAGGTGGCGCCCGAGTGGCTGCGCTCGAACGCCTCGCCGCGGGCGCAGGGCTTCCTGTCCGGGGTGACCGGCACCGCGCCGACCATGATCGAGCGACTCGAGTTCGGGTGAGCTTGCCCACAGGAATCCGCCGAGCTTACCCAGAAGGAGCGGGCCTCAAGCCTTCCGACACCGGTTTTCTTCCCCTAACGGGTTGAACTTTTGTTGATCGACGGGCAGTTGATCTCTCTTGGGGCCTACCCTTCAAAAGGTGAACCAGTTGAAGTCCCGTGAGCCCGACTCCGTCGCCCCGCCCGGTCGTCTGCCCGCCGCCCTGCGCACCGAACTGATCGCGTTCCGCAGGGACTTGCACATGCACCCCGAGCTCGGCAACCGGGAGTTCCGTACGACCGCCCGGCTCAAGGAGCGCCTGGAGGCCGCCGGCCTGCGGCCGAAGGTGCTGGCCACGGGCACGGGACTCATGTGCGACGTGGGCTCCTGGGGCGAGGGCCGGAGCGGCCACCGGCGGATGCTGGCGCTGCGCGCGGACATCGACGCGCTGCCGATCCCGGACGTCAAAACGGTTCCGTACCGCTCCACCGTGGCCGACATGGCGCACGCCTGTGGACACGACGTCCACACCACCGCCGTGCTCGGCGCCGGTCTGGTCCTGGCCGAGCTGGACCGGCAGGGCCTGCTTCCCGCCCCGGTGCGGCTGATCTTCCAGCCCGCGGAGGAGGTGCTGCCCGGCGGCGCGCCCGACGCGATCGAGTCCGGGGTCCTGGAGGGCGTGGGCCGGATCCTCGCGGTGCACTGCGACCCGCGGGTGGACGTCGGCCGGATCGGGCTGCGGCCCGGACCGATCACCTCGGCCTGCGACCGGCTGGAGATCACCCTGGACGGCGCCGGCGGCCACACCGCCCGCCCCCATCTGACGACGGACCTGGTCACGGCCGCGGCGAAGGTCGCCACCGAGGTCCCGGCACTCCTTGCCCGCCGGGTCGACGCCCGTTCCGGGCTCGCGGTCACCTGGGGCCGGATCGAGGCCGGCCACGCCTGCAACGTCATCCCGCAGCACGCCGAGCTCTCCGGCACCGTGCGCTGCCTGGACCTGAAGGGCTGGCGCGACGCGCCCGACCTGGTGCACGCGGCGGTCGACGAGATCGCGACCCTGCACCGGGCCAAGTCGACCATCGAGTACGTCCGGGGCGTCCCGCCGGTGGTGAACGACCCGGTGATGACCGAGCTGCTGCGCGACGCCATGACGGCGCGCCGGGGCCCGCTCTCGATCGAGGACACCGAGCAGAGCCTGGGCGGCGAGGACTTCTCCTGGTACCTGGAGCACGTCCCGGGCGCGATGGCCCGCCTCGGCGTCCGCACCCCCGGCGACACCGCCCGCGGCGACCTCCACTGCGGCGACTTCGACGCCGACGAGCGCGCCATCGAGGTCGGTGTCGAGCTCTTCACCGCCGCCGCCCTCCTGGACGCCCGCGCGTGACGCCCGCGCGCGCATGACGACAGCGGGAAGCCGCCACGGCGGCTCCCGCTCGCTTCCCCCAGGACGGTGACCGGGCCTGATCGCGCCGTGACGGCGTGCGCCGGGGGCGTGTCGGGCGCAGGATAGTGGGTGGGAGATCGCGGGCGTCGATCCGGTAACGACTCATGAACGCGTCTTTAACTGACATCTACGCGCGTTACGATCGCCCACAAGCCAGCGCCGCAAGGGGCGCTTTCGGTCAGTCTTGAAGGGACCTCCTCGTGCGCCGGGTATCCAAGATCACCGCCGCGTGTGCTGTCACAGCGGCTCTCGCCCTCACCGCCACCGCGTGCGGAGAGTCGTCCACCGAGAGCTCCGGCTCCGGGGACACCATCAAGGTCGGCATGGCCTACGACGTCGGCGGCCGTGGCGACAACTCCTTCAACGACTCCGCTGCGCGCGGCCTCGACAAGGCCAAGGACGAGCTCGGTGTCGAGACCAAGGAGCTCACCGCCAAGACCGGTGAGACCCCGGCCGACCGCGAGCAGCGCCTGACGTCCCTCGCCGAGGGCGGCTTCAACCCCGTCATCGGTGTCGGCTTCGCCTACAAGGACGCGATCGACAAGGTTTCGGCCAAGTTCCCGAAGACCTCCTTCGGCCTGGTCGACTCGGTCTCCGAGGCCAAGAACGTCGACTCCATCGTCTTCACCGAGGAGCAGGGCTCCTACCTCGCCGGTGTCGCGGCCGCGCTGAAGTCCAAGGACGGCAAGATCGGCTTCATCGGCGGCGTCGACACTCCGCTGATCAAGAAGTTCGCCGCCGGCTTCCAGCAGGGCGTGAAGGACACCAAGCCGAACGCCTCGGTCACCATCCAGTACCTCTCCACCGGTACGGACTTCTCCGGCTTCGGCGCCCCGGACAAGGGCAAGGCCGCCGCCAAGGGCATGCTCGACAAGGGCATCGACGTCATCTACGCCGCCGCGGGCGGCTCCGGCGCCGGCGCCATCGAGGCCGTCGCCGCGAAGCCGGGCACCTGGGCGATCGGCGTCGACTCGGACCAGGCCAAGGACCCGGCCCTGTCCAAGTACGCCGGCTCGATCATGACCTCGATGGTCAAGAACGTCGACACCGGTGTCTTCGAGCTGATCAAGTCCGTCCAGGACGGCAAGCCGATGACCGGCACGCACGTCTACTCGCTGGCCGAGAACGGTGTCTCGCTGACCACCACCGGTGGTCACCTCAAGGACATCCAGGCCCAGCTCGACGAGGCCAAGAAGAAGATCGTCGACGGCACCATCAAGGTCAACACGACCCTCTGATCGTCAGCGGACGGGGGCCCGGAGAGCGGCTTCGGCCGACACTCCGGGCCCCCTTCACACGTATGCCCGTGGGCAGTTGAACGATTTTCTTCACGCTACGCGCGTAGCACCCCGTCCACAGGGTATTTTTCGCCACCGACAGCGCCTGCGTCCCCGTCTCGTCCTCCTCACGCTCCCTGCCTAGGAGAGTGCGTCATCAAAGCCTCCAGCCCCAGTAGTCCGAACGCCGTAGAACTCCGCGGCATCACCAAGCGTTTCCCGGGAGTCGTGGCCAACCACGACATCGACATCACCGTGCGCCGCGGCACCGTGCACGCCCTCGTGGGCGAGAACGGCGCGGGCAAGTCGACCCTGATGAAGATCCTCTACGGCATGCAGAAGCCGGACGAGGGCACCATCACGGTCGACGGCGAGCTGGTGACGTTCAACAACCCCGGAGACGCCATCGCCCGCGGCGTCGGCATGGTGCACCAGCACTTCATGCTCGCGGACAACCTCACCGTCCTCGAGAACGTCGTCCTCGGCTCGGAGAAGCTGCACGGCATCGGCGACAAGGCCCGCGCCAGGATCAAGGAGATCTCCGACGCGTACGGCCTCGGCATCCGCCCGAACGCCCTCATGGAGGACCTCGGTGTGGCCGACCGCCAGCGCGTGGAGATCCTCAAGGTCCTCTACCGCGGCGCCCGCACCCTGATCCTCGACGAGCCGACCGCCGTGCTGGTCCCGCAGGAGGTCGACGCCCTCTTCGACAACCTGCGCGAGCTCAAGGCCGAGGGCCTCACGGTCATCTTCATCTCGCACAAGCTGGGCGAGGTCCTGTCGGTCGCCGACGAGATCACCGTCATCCGCCGCGGCACCACGGTCGGCACCGCCGACCCGAAGCACACCACCACCAAGCAGCTCGCCGAGCTGATGGTCGGCGCCGAGTTGCCCTCCCCGGAGACCCGCGAGTCGACCGTCACCGACGTGCCGATGCTGACGGTCGAGGACCTGTCGCTGAGCGCCGTCGACCCCGACGGCGTGATCCGCGCGGTCCTCGACGGCATCACCCTGACCATCCACAAGGGCGAGGTCCTCGGCATCGCCGGCGTCGAGGGCAACGGCCAGTCCGAGCTGGTCGACACGATCATGGGCATGCGCGCCGCCGACCGCGGTGTGGTGACCCTGGACGGCGCCGACATCTCCGCCGCGCCGACCCGCAGGCGGCGCGAGGACGGCATCGGCTGCATCCCCGAGGACCGCCACCGGCACGGTCTGCTCCTGGAGGCCCCCCTCTGGGAGAACCGCATCCTCGGCCACGTCACCGAGAAGCCCAACTCCAAGGGCGCGATCCTCGACCTCAAGGCCGCCCGCAAGGACACCGAGCGGATCGTCCGCGAGTACGACGTGCGCACCCCCGGCATCGAGGTCACCGCGGCCTCCCTGTCCGGCGGCAACCAGCAGAAGCTGATCGTCGGCCGCGAGATGAGCCACGACCCCAAGCTGCTGATCGCCGCGCACCCCACCCGGGGCGTGGACGTCGGCGCGCAGGCGCAGATCTGGGACCAGATCCGCTCCGCCCGCCGGGAGGGTCTCGCGGTGCTGCTGATCTCCGCGGACCTCGACGAACTGATCGGCCTGTCCGACACCCTGCGCGTGATGTACCGCGGCCGGCTGGTCGCGGACGCCGACCCGGCGACCATCACCCCGGAGGAGCTCGGCTCGGCCATGACCGGTGCCGCCGCCGGTCACCTTGAGCACGAAGAGAGCCCTGAGGGCACCGACGGCCCGGAGGACGAGGCCCGATGAAGAAGATCGACAAGGAGCGGCTGCTCCTGGGGATCGCGGCGCCGGTGCTCGCGATCGTCGCCGCCTTCCTGATCACCGCCCTGGTGCTCGCGGCCACCGGCAAGGAGCCGTTCAGCGCCTTCGGGATCATGTTCGACTACGGCATCAAGTCGGACAGCCAGGTCTACATCATCAACAAGGCGACGACGTACTACCTGGCGGGCATCGCGGTGGCCATCGGCTTCCGCATGAACCTGTTCAACATCGGCGTCGACGGCCAGTACCGGCTCGCGGCCTTCTTCGCCGCCGCCGTCGGTGGCGCGCTGACCCTCCCGGGCATCGTCCAGATCCCGCTGATCATCATCACCGCGATGCTGGTCGGCGCCATGTGGGCGGGCATCGCCGGTGTCCTCAAGACCACCCGCGGTGTCAGCGAGGTCGTCTCGACGATCATGCTCAACTTCATCGCGACCGCGATCATCGGCTACCTGCTGCAGCCCGGCCGCCTCGGCCACCTGGACGCGGCCGGCACCAAGGTCGCCACGACCCCGCTCCCGGAGTCCTCGCACTTCTTCGAGTTCCCGACCACGCCCACCCCGATCTACGGCTTCGTCGTCATCGCGGCCATCGCGGGCGTCGGCTACTGGTTCACGCTCTCCCGCACCCGCTTCGGCTTCGACCTGCGCACCGTCGGCCAGTCCGACACGGCCGCCGCGGCAAGCGGTGTCAACGTGAAGAAGATGGTCGTCACCTCCATGCTGATCTCCGGCGCCATGGCCGGTCTGATCGGCATGCCGACGCTGCTCAACGACAGTTACGAGTTCGGCGGCGACTTCCCCGTCGGCATCGGCTTCACCGGTATCGCCATCGCCCTGCTCGGCCGCAACCACCCGATCGGCATCGCGCTCGCCGCGATCCTCTGGGGCTTCCTGGAGCGCGGCGGCCAGCAGCTGGAGTTCGAGGACTACGACCGGGAGATCGTCGGCGTCATGCAGGGCGTCATCGTCCTCTGCGTCGTCATCGCCTACGAGGTCGTCCGCCGCTACGGCGTCAAGCGCCAGCAGCGTCAGGTCGGCGAGAAGCTCGCGGCCCAGGCCCGTTCCAACAACACGACGGAGGTGTCGGCGTGACCGCCACGGCGACTTCCACCCCGCCGCCCGCCGCGCCCAAGGCGGCCGGCGGCAAGGGCGGCCGCACCCGCCTCTCGCTCTCCTGGATCCTGCTGATCGTCGCGGGCGGGCTCATCGCCCTCTCGGCCGTCCGGGCCATCACCGGCGCGCAGGACCTCACCTCGGCCGGCCAGATCGGCGCCGCGCTCTCGCTCGCCGTGCCGATCGGCCTCGCCGGTCTCGGCGGTCTGTGGTCCGAGCGCGCGGGTGTGGTCAACATCGGCCTCGAGGGCATGATGATCCTCGGCACCTTTTTCGGCGCCTGGGCCGGCTGGCAGACCAGCCCCTGGCTCGGCATCCTCGCCGGCATCGTGGGCGGCATGCTCGGCGGTCTGCTGCACGCGGTCGCCACCGTCACCTTCGGTGTCGACCACATCATCTCCGGTATCGCGATCAACATCCTCGCGGTCGGTTTCACCACCTACTTCGCCAAGCTGTGGTTCAACAGCGGCGAGGCCGCGGCCAAGGGCGGCAGCCCCAAGCAGTCCCCGCCGTCCGAGGAGATCACCTCGGTCACGATCCCGGGCCTGTCCGACTGGCTGGCCGACATCGAGAAGCACCACTGGTTCCTGGTCTCGGACGTCGCGGGCATCCTCGGCGGCCTGGTCACCAACCTCTCGCTGGTCACGATCCTCGCCGTCCTGCTGGTGATCGGTACGTTCTTCGTGCTGTGGAAGACCGCGTTCGGCCTGCGCCTGCGCTCCTGCGGTGAGAACCCGATCGCCGCCGAGTCCCTCGGCGTCAACGTCTACAAGTACAAGTACATCGCCGTGATCGTCTCCGGCGGTCTCGCCGGCCTCGGTGGCGCGTTCCTGTCGCTGGTCACCTCGCACATCTACAACGAGGGCCAGACCGGCGGCCGTGGCTACATCGGCCTCGCGGCGATGATCTTCGGCAACTGGCGGCCGGGCGGCCTCGCCATGGGCGCGGGCCTCTTCGGCTTCGCCGACGCGCTCCAGCTCCGCAGCGGCGGCGAGTCGGTGCACGCGCTGCTCCTGCTGCTGTTCGCGGTCCTCGTGGCGATCGCCGCGTGGAAGGCGTACAAGAAGCGCTGGATCACCTCGTCCATCGCCATCGTCATCGGCGTCGGCGTCTTCATCTGGTACCTCGGTACCGACACCGTCCCGGTCGAGTTCGTGAGCGCCACGCCGTACGTGGTCACCCTGCTGGTGCTGTCGCTCTCGGCGCAGCGGCTGCGGATGCCCAAGGCGGACGGCATGCGGTACCGCAAGGGCGAGGGCAAGTGACCTCGCCCGTCCCGGCCGTCGACTGGGAGGCCCTGCGGGAGGCCGCGCGCGAGGCGATGTCGCACGCGTACGCGCCCTACTCGGGCTTCCCGGTCGGCGCGGCCGCGCTCGTCGACGACGGGCGGATGGTCGCCGGCTGCAACGTGGAGAACGCCTCGTACGGGCTCGGTCTGTGCGCCGAGTGCGGACTGGTCTCGCAGCTCCAGGCGACCGGCGGCGGCCGGCTCACGCACTTCGTGTGCGTGGACGGCCGCGGCGAGGCGCTGGTCCCGTGCGGCCGGTGTCGGCAGCTGCTGTACGAGTTCGGCGGACCGGCTCTCGTCCTGGAGACCCCGGCCGGCCTGCTCACCCTGGACGAGATGCTTCCGCAGGCTTTCGGCCCGGACCACCTCGCCAAGTAGCACTTCGGAGCGGCCCTTCCGGCACGATGGGAAGGGCCGCTCCTCCTTTCCCCCTCTATGCGCGTAGAAAGAGGCATCTGCATGGACGTCATCTCCGTCATCCGCACCAAGCGGGACAAGGGCGAGCTCACCCCCGAGCAGATCGACTGGGTCATCGACGCCTACACCCGCGGCGAGGTCGCCGACGAGCAGATGTCGGCGCTGGCCATGGCGATCCTGCTGAACGGGATGAACCGCGACGAGATCGCCCGCTGGACCGCGGCGATGATCGCCTCCGGCGAGCGGATGGACTTCTCCTCGCTCTCCCGCCCCACCTCCGACAAGCACTCCACCGGCGGCGTCGGCGACAAGATCACCCTGCCCCTGGCCCCGCTGGTCGCCGCCTGCGGCGCGGCCGTCCCGCAGCTCTCCGGCCGCGGCCTCGGCCACACCGGCGGCACCCTCGACAAGCTGGAGTCCATCCCCGGCTGGCGGGCCCTGCTCTCCAACGAGGAGATGCTGTCGGTCCTGGACGGTACCGGCGCGGTGATCTGCGCGGCGGGCGACGGCCTCGCCCCGGCCGACAAGAAGCTGTACGCGCTGCGCGACGTCACCGGCACGGTGGAGGCGATCCCGCTGATCGCGAGCTCCATCATGTCCAAGAAGATCGCCGAGGGCACCGGCTCCCTGGTCCTGGACGTGAAGGTCGGCACCGGCGCGTTCATGAAGAACCTCGACGACGCCCGCGAGCTGGCCCGCACCATGGTCGGCCTGGGCACCGACTCCGGCGTGAAGACGGTCGCCCTGCTCACCGACATGTCCACCCCGCTCGGCCTGACCGCCGGCAACGCGCTGGAGGTCCGCGAGTCGGTCGAGGTCCTCGCGGGCGGCGGCCCGAGGGACGTCGTCGAGCTGACGATCGCCCTGGCGCGCGAGATGCTCGACGCGGCCGGCATCAAGGACGCCGACCCGGCGAAGGCCCTGGCCGACGGCTCGGCGATGGACGTCTGGCGCCGCATGATCGCCGCGCAGGGCGGCGACCCGGACGCGACCCTGCCGGTCGCCCGCGAGCAGCACGTCGCCGCCGCGCCCGCCTCGGGCGTCCTGACCCGCCTCGACGCGTACGACGTCGGCATCGCCGCCTGGCGCCTGGGCGCCGGCCGCGCCCGCAAGGAGGACCCGGTGCAGGCCGGCGCGGGCGTGGAGCTGCACGCCAAGCCGGGCGACACGGTCACCGCGGGCCAGCCGCTGCTGACCCTGCACACGGACACCCCGGAGAAGTTCGACTACGCGCTCAGGTCCCTGGAGGCGGCGTACGACATCGCTCCCGAGGGCACGGCGTTCACCCCGAACCCGATCGTCCTGGACCGCATCGCCTGACGTGGTCGCCGTACGGGACCGGTGCCGCCACCGGTCCCGTACGCCCCGGTCAGCGCCCCAGCGCGACCCGCAGCGTGATCCCGTGGCGGGCGCGCAGCCGGCGGACCTCCCAGACCGAGAGCGCGGTCACCGACAGGGGGCCGCCGAGCATGAACGAGTACAGCACCACCGGAGGCGCGGCGATGTCGGGGCCGTTGAAGACCTGGAACGCGAACAGCGACCAGACCAGCAGCGGGGAGAGCAGCGGCGGGAGCAGCGGGTGCACGTCCATGGTCCGGAAGCACGTGAAGATGCTGGCGTAGGTCAGGACGAGCGTGTACGGGATCGAGCCGAGCAGCAGGACGAGCGCCACGAGCCAGCCGACGATCAGGACGAGGAAGGCCAGCACCGAGGAGATGACCCCGGGGCCGGTGATCCCGGTGAAGAACTCCTTCAGGTCGGTGCCGTCGACGAGGTCGCCCTTGACGGTCATGAAGGACACCCAGACGCAGAGCGGTCCCGCGACCAGCGTCAGGGTGGCCTCGATCGGCCGGCGCAGACGCCCGGCGAAGTCCCGCCGTCGGTCCGGGGCGCTCGCGACGAGGAAGGCGGTGACGCCGAGGATGCTCGCCACAGCCAGGAAGCCGCAGGCGAGGCCCAGTTCGAGCAGCTTGTTGAGGACGAACTCCTGCCCGCCGTTGCTCAGCGGATAGGACGCGATCAGCCAGACGGCGGCGGCCAGACCGAGGACCGTACGCATGACCTGCATCCGGGAGATGAGCGGGTCGTCCACCCGCTCGGCCATGGGCGCCCGCTCGAAGTCCACCGACCAAGCCCGGAAGAACGCCTTCACCGCGCCGCCGGATGCCGCTGTCGTACGGCTCATGTGATGACTCCCCCGAGTAGGTCGCGCTTCGCGCCGCGGGCGCGTGTGCGCCGCCATGATCGTCGAACACTTTACGAGAACCCGTTCGAGCGAACGCGACCGGTGGACCCTCGCGGGCCCCGTTGGGCATGCTGGGATCGGTGACGACCGACTGAGGAGCACACCATGAGCGCACTCGCCGCCGAGCCTGAGCCCCACTGGGGCAACGGCTGGGAGGACCTCGTCCGCCGTTGGGAGACGATGGACTGGCCCGAGGGCTGCAAGGTGGAGATCATCGAGGGGATCATCACCGTGTCACCGTCGCCCACTGTCCGGCACAACCTTGCGGCGTCCAGGGTGCACCGACGCCTGCACTCCGTGATTCCGGACGACTGGGAGGTCTTCCAGACCCAGTCCATCGCCGTCGCGTCCCGACTGGGCATGTTCATCCCCGACCTCGTGGTCGTTCCAGCGGAGGCTGCGGACGGCCGGCCGGGGTACTACATCCCGGCCGAGCCGGCACTGCTGGTCGCCGAGGTCACGTCCCCCTCGAACGCGAACCACGACCGGATCATGAAGGCGGCTGCGTACGCCGAGGCAGGCGTCCCCCTATACCTGCTCATCGACGCGTACGCCCCCGGCGGCCCTACCGTCACCCTCTACGGTGAGCCGAAGGACGACGTCTACCGCGTGCTGCGCGCGGTTCCGTTCGGCGAGAAGATCCAGATTCCCGCCCCCTTCGACCTCACCCTCGACACCGCCGAGTTCCCCGTCAGCTGAGCGCGCGCCACGTCTCCCGGTCCTCCGGCAGGCCCAGGCCGCGCAGGGTGATCCTGCGGTTGCCGTTCGTCGGGGCCCACAGGTCGTCCCGGGCCGCCAACTCCCGGGCCAGGCCCCGTTGTTCGGCCGTCGCCTGCTCCGGCCAGCCGGTCGGGAACAGGATCTCCAGGTACGGGCCCAGGTCCGGGCAGGGGGCGAGGCGGAAGGCGTGGGGGAGGGCGGCGAGGGCGGGCTCGTAGAGGGCCGACGGGGCGACCGGGCGGCGGGACAGGACCGCGATCAGCGTCCAGCGCGGGGGCTCGCCCTCGAAGCGGGGGAGGCCCTTCAGGGCGTCGAAATCCGTCGGCGTCGCCGCCATCCGCAGCAGCTCCTGCTGCGCCGCCGGGTGCTCCGCCAGCGGCGGGCTCATCGCGGCCGCGCAGCGTACGAGGGGGCTCTCGTCCGCCAGGAACGGCGCCGGGTCGCCGCCGAGCCCGCCCAGGTCCATCACCAGCGAGGCGCGCTCCTCCACCGACTCCGCCGCCGCGGCGAGCCGCGCCAGCCGGGTCAGCAGCTCCGGCCTGCGGGACGCGGTCCCCGGGTGGTTGAGCAGCCTCGCGGCCGCCGCCCACGCGTGGGTCCGCACCTGCGGGTCCGGGTCCTCCAGGAACTCCGCCACCGGGTCGAGCAGCTCCGGCAGCAGGTCCCAGCAGTCCAGGGCCGCGCCCAGGAGCACCAGGTTGCCGGTGTCGTCGTCCCACAGGTCGACCTGGTCGTCCTCGTCGGCGGCGACGTACGCGGCGGTCCACTCCGCCGTCGGCGCGGCCGCCACCTGCGCGCGCAGCGTCGCCGCCTCGTCGCCTGCGTTCACCGAGGACGCCACGTCCCGTACGAAGGCGAGGCCGAGCGCCGGGGCCTCGCGCAGCCGTCCCCCGACGATCCGCAGTACTTCCGGCGTCGCCGGCCAGACCGTGCCCTGGTGCAGGATCGCCGACCACAGGTGCTCGCGCGCGTCCGCCAGCGGGCCCGCCAGGACCTGCCCGGTGTCCGTCGCCGTGCCGTACGCGTGGAAGACACGGGACCAGTCGAAGCCGTTCGTCATGGGCCGAGCCTAGGCGGCGCCTCGGACACCGATGAGTTCGGGGACCGGCGCGGGTCTCCTAGGTGTGGACACCACTCAACCGCCCGTTCTCCACGTCTCCGGCCGGATCGGCCACGCCGACGTGCCGGGGCTCTGCGCCGAGCTGGAGTGCCGGCTCGCCGGCCTGGATCCCGGCGAGCTCGTGTGCGACGTCGGCGCGCTCGCGCAGGCCGATCTCGCCGTCGTGGAGGCGCTCGCCCGGCTCCGGCTCACCGCCGGCCGGCTGGGGCACACGCTGCGCTTCCGCGGCGCGGGCCGGGAGCTGCGGCTGCTCCTGGTCCTGCTGGGGCTCGACGGGATCCTGCTGTGAGTGTCAGGCCTCCAGACGGTCCGGCAGGCCGAACAGCGGGAACCAGCGCTTGGTGTCCAGGAAGAACGACATCTCGCCGATCTTCCCGTCGGAGAGTTCGAGGACGATCAGGGCCCACGGGCTGAAGCCGCCCTCCGGGTCCGGGTGGTAGTGCGCGAACGCCGGTGAGCCGTTCGCCACCGTCGGCACCAGCTTCGAGCCGCGGCAGACCTCGCCGACCCCGAGCATCCAGCCGACGATGTCGTCGTGGCCGCGCAGCCACAGGTCGTACGGCGGCATGGACATCGTCGCGTCCTCGTGGAGCAGCGCGGTCAGCGCCTTCATGTCGTAGCCCTCGAAGGCCGTGACATAGCGCTCCAGGAGCTGCTGCTGCTCCTCGTCCAGCGGGTTCGCCGTGTCCGACGCCGTCGGCGTCTGCTCGGCGAGCGTCGCCCTGGCCCGCTGGAGCGCGCTGTTGACGGAGGCGACCGTGGTGCCGAGCAGCTCGGCGACCTCGGCGGCCTTCCAGGCCAGCACCTCGCGCAGGATCAGCACCGCCCGCTGCTTCGGCGGCAGGTGCTGCAGCGCCGCCACGAACGCCAGCCGGATCGACTCCCGCGCCACCGCCGTCTCCGCCGGGTCGGCGACCGACGGCAGCACCCGGCCGTCCGGCACCGGCTCCAGCCAGGTGATCTCCGGCCGCTCGTTGAGCCGCGCCTGCGCCACCGGCGTCGCCGTCGTCAGGTCCATCGGCCGGGCCCGCCGGTTCCCCGCGCTCAGCGAGTCCAGACAGACGTTGGTGGCGATCCGGTACAGCCAGGAGCGGAGGCTGGAGCGGCCCTCGAAGGAGTCGATGCTCCGCCAGGCGCGGACCATGGTGTCCTGCACCGCGTCCTCCGCCTCGAAGGCGGAGCCGAGCATCCGGTAGCAGTAGCCCGTCAGCTCCCTTCGGTACTGCTCCAGCCGGGCGTCCAGATCATCGGTCGTCGCCAGATCGCTCATCGCGTTCACCCCAACGTGCCCCCACGGCGCCGCTCGACGCCGATGAAACCGAAGCTACCGCAGCCCACTGACAGCGGGGGTCCGGTTCGCACCGTGAACCCCGTGCACGCCCCGGTGGACCGGGCGCGCCTGCCGTTCCTCGACGCGCGCCGCGTGCGTGCCGTACAGAGTGATCGACACGACGCCGAGCACCGCCACCAGGCCGAGCAGCACCGTGCCGGACCAGCCGCCGTGGTGGTACGCGAGCGCGCCGAGCGTGCCGCCCGCGCTGCTGCCCAGGTAGTACGCGGACTGGTACAGCGCCGAGGCCTGCGCCCGGCCGGTCTTCGCGGTCCGGCTCACGGACGACGAGGCGACCGCGTGCCCGGCGAAGAAGCCCGCAGTGATCAGGACCAGGCCCGCGAGGACCGCGGCCAGCGAGTCCGACAGCGACAGCAGCAGACCGGCCGCGGTGGTGCCCACCGCCAGGTACAGCGCGCCCCGCCGGCCCATCCGTCCGACCAGCTTCCCGGCCGCCGCGGAGGAGACCGTGCCGACCAGGTACACCAGGAAGATCGAACCGACGACGCCCTGCGGCAGCGAGAACGGCGCCTCGACGAGGCGGTAGCCGATCACGGTGTACACCGCGCCGAAGACCGTCATGAACAGCGCGCCGATCGCGTACAGCCGCATCAGCAGCGGATCGGCCAGGTGAGTCCGCACGGTCCGCCCCAGCGCCTTCGGGTTCAGCGAACCGGGCGTGAAGTGCCGGGCCCTCGGCAGCAGCAGCCGGAACGCCACCGCGCACAGCAGCGCGAGCACGCCGACCGCGGCCAGCGCCGCGCGCCAGCCCCACAGCTGGGCCACCCAGCCGGTGACGATCCGGCCGCTCATGCCGCCGATCGAGTTGCCGGCCACGAACAGGCCGATCGCTCCGACCAGGGCCTTCGGCCGCACCTCCTCCGCCAGGTACGCCATCGCCGACGCCGGCACCCCGGCCAGCGCCGCGCCCTGCACGGCGCGCAGCGCGACCAGCCACTCCAGGCTCGGCGCGAACGGGACCAGCAGGCCCACCACGACCGCGACGACCAGCGAGACCGTCATCATCGGGCGGCGGCCGAAGCGCTCGGACAGGGCGCTCAGCGGCAGCACGCACAGCGCCAGCGCGCCGGTGGCCGCGGACACCGTCCAGGACGCGGACGAGGCGGTGGCCCCGAACTCCGCGGAGACGGCGGGCAGCAGGGCCTGGGTGGAGTAGAGGAGGGCGAAGGCGGCCACTCCCGCGGCGAAGAGCGCCAGGCTCATCCGGCGGTGACCGGGGCGGCCGGGGGAAAGGCGGGTGTCGGCGACCGCGTCGGTGGCGGCCGCCTTGGTACTGGCAGGAGGCATGCGTCGACCGTAGGCCGGTGCCGTTTGATGCGTCCAATGCACGGAACGGCTTTAATCGTTCCCATGGTGCATGAGTACAGGTCACAGCCTCGCCTGTCACCGAACAGTAACGAAGAAGACATGGGCCTGCTGCTCGCGCCGCGGCTCGCGTACTTCGCCGCCGTCGCCCGGCACGAGCACGTCACCCGCGCCGCCGCCGACCTCGGCGTGCCGCAGTCGACGCTGTCGCGGGCCATGGTCCGGCTCGAAGAGGACCTGGGCGTCGCCCTGTTCGCCCGCCGTGGCCGCACCGTCGCGCTCACCCCGGCGGGCCGCACCTTCCTCGCCTCCGCCGAACGCGCCCTCGCGGAGGTGGAGAAGGCCGCCGACTCGGTGCGCGCCGACGCCGACCCGACGGCCGGCCGGGTCGCCTTCGGCTTTCTGCACACCATGGGCTCCGAGACCGTGCCCGGCCTCATCCGGGCCTTCCGGGTCGACCACCCCCGGGTCCGTTTCACCCTCGTGCAGAACTACGGCGAGGCCATGATCGAGCGGCTGCGCGCCGGCGACCTCGACCTGTGCCTCACCTCCCCGGTGCCGGACGCCCCCGACCTGGTGGCCCGCCGGCTCGACGAGCAGCGGCTGCGTCTGGTGGTGCCGGACGACCACCGGCTCGCCGGGCGCAAGCGGGTGCGGCTCGCGGAGGCCGCCGACGAAACCTTCGTCACCCTGGAGCCCGGCTACGGGCTGCGCCGCATCACCGACGACCTCTGCGCCGAGGCCGGCTTCAAACCCCGGGTCGCGTTCGAGGGCGAGGAGGCCGAGACCCTGCGCGGTCTGGTCGCCGCGGGCCTCGGCGTGGCACTGCTGCCGCCGCCCGCCGTGGCCCGGCCCGGTGTCGTCGAGCTGAACGTGACGGCCCCGCGCGCGGTCCGCGAGATCGGCGTGGCCTGGCTGGACGGCCACCCGGACACGCCCCCGGTGGCCGCCTTCAAGAAGTTCCTGCTGAGCAAGCGCGGCACCCTGCTCCCGGAGTGGGACCGCGGCGGGCAGTAGTCCCGTACGGTCCGCCTACGGCCGCAGCGAGCGTCCGAAGCCCGCCGCCAGCGGCATCCGCAGCCCCAGCGGCGGCGGGGCCGCCAGCGCGTCCGCGACCGGCCGCGCGTACGGCCGGGCGAACAGGGAGCCGAGCACGAAGTCCGCGGCCAGCGACAGCACTTCGTCGTGGTGCTGGCGCAACGCGTGCCCGTCCGAGTGGACTTCGAACCGGCAGGTCTCGCGGTTCGTTTTCTTCGCCCGCTCCGCGAGCCGGTAGGACAGCTCCGGGTCCGAACGCGCGTCGTTGGTGCCGTGCACCATCAGGACCCGCCGCCCGACCAGCTGCCGCACCGGCTCCGGCTCGGCCGCCATGTCGTCCTCCGGCAGCCAGGGCGCCATCGCGAGCACCGCGCCGACCGCCGGATGCCCCGCGGCCCGCAGCGCCGCCCGTGCCCCCATGCCGTGCCCCGCGAGGCACACCGGGACGTCCCCGTAGCGCCGTACCGCCTCCGTGACCGCCCACTCGGCGTCCTCGGCGAGCCGCGCGTCCGCCCCGTTCCAGCCGCGCCCCCGGTAGCCCACCACGTGCGCCACGAGCCCCTCGGAGCGTCCCGCCCGCACCAGCCGCCGGCCCAGCGGCAGCGCGGCCGCGTGCGCCCGTACGGACGGCCCCCGCCCGGAAGCGGGCACGCCGTCCGGCAGCAGCAGCACCACGCCGCCGACCGCGGTCTCCGTGCGCGAGGCGCCGACGGGCCGCCCGAGCCGGGGTCGCCGGCCGCCGGACGTTCCTACGAGTGCGAACTGGGCCATGGCAGAACAGTCTCAGAAGCAGAGGTGTACGCCATCCGTACGTGCGGTCACTGTTACGTATCGACAAGCGAGTTGAGAGGAGGTGATCTACGCGCGTAGGGGCTACAGTGCGGAAATGACGAGCCAGACTCCCCACGTTCCCACCGCGGACCAGATCCGCCGTGCCCCGAAGGTGCTGCTCCACGACCACCTCGACGGCGGACTGCGTCCCGGCACCATCATCGAGATCGCCCGCGAGACCGGATACGACGGACTGCCCGAGACCGAGCCCGACAAGCTCGGCGTCTGGTTCCGCGAGGCCGCCGACTCCGGCTCCCTGGAGCGCTATCTGGAGACCTTCGCGCACACCTGCGCCGTCATGCAGACCCGCGAGGCCCTCTTCCGCGTCGCCGCCGAGTGCGCCCAGGACCTCGCCGAGGACGGGGTCGTGTACGCCGAGGTCCGCTACGCCCCCGAGCAGCACCTGGAGGCCGGGCTGACCCTCGAGGAGGTCGTCGAGACGGTCAACGAGGGCTTCCGCGAGGGCGAGCGCCGGGCCCGTGAGGCCGGGCACCGGATCCGCGTCGGCGCACTGCTCACCGCCATGCGGCACGCGGCCCGCGCCCTGGAGATCGCCGAACTCGCCAACCGCTACCGGGACTCCGGCGTCGTCGGCTTCGACATCGCCGGCGCCGAGGCCGGCTACCCGCCCACCCGGCACCTCGACGCCTTCGAGTACCTGAAGCGGGAGAACAACCACTTCACCATCCACGCCGGCGAGGCCTTCGGGCTGCCGTCCATCTGGCAGGCCCTGCAGTGGTGCGGCGCCGACCGGCTCGGCCACGGCGTGCGGATCATCGACGACATCGAGGTCGGCGAGGACGGCGAGGTGCGGCTCGGCCGGCTCGCCGCGTACGTGCGCGACAAGCGCATCCCGCTGGAACTGTGCCCCACCTCCAACCTGCAGACCGGCGCCGCCGCCTCGTACGCCGAGCACCCCATCGGCCTGCTGCGCACCCTGCACTTCCGGGCCACGGTCAACACCGACAACCGGCTGATGAGCGGCACCAGCATGAGCCGCGAGTTCGAGCACCTGGTCGAGACATTCGGTTACACGCTCGACGACATGCAGTGGTTCACCGTCAATGCGATGAAATCAGCGTTCATTCCTTTCGATGAACGACTGGCCATGATCAACGACGTCATCAAGCCCGGTTATGCCGAGCTGAAATCCGAATGGCTGTTCCGGCAGACCGCTGCGACCAGCGGTTCCGCGTCGACGGCAGGCTGAGTAAGCGCAGTTCGGAGGGGATCGGGACAGCCGGGAGACACGAATTCCGGTCGCCCCGAGATGTTTGCGGCGGTCACGTTCCGCTGGCTAGGTTGCAGAGCCGCTCATCATTCCCAGATTCCTCGAGTCCGGGTTTCTCCGATCCCCCAAGGATGATTTCTCGATGAAGCAGTCTGCCAAGACGCTCGGTGTCGCCGCTCTCGGTGCCGCTTTCGCCGCCGCTGCCGCCGGAGGCGCCTCCGCCGCGCCCATGACCCACGACGCCGCGGGCGCCCTGGACACCGTGCAGGCCCTGCCGGTGGCGGACGGCCTCACCGAGCTGCCGGCCGGTGCCGCCGACTCCCTGACCGCGGGCGAGGGCGCGGTCGGCTCGGCCGCGGAGAACCTGCCGGCGGCGAGCGACTCCGCCGCGCAGCAGGTCACCCAGACCGCCCCGAACGCGCTCGCCCAGTCCCCGCTGGGCCCCCTGCTCGGCGGCCTGCCGGTCAACGGCCTGGCCACCAACTCGGCGCTGCCGACCGGCGCGCTCGGCGGTCTGGCGGGCGGCGCACTCGGCGGTCTGCCGGGCGGCCTGCCGATCGGCTGACGCCCACCGCGCCCATCCGTGGGGCACACACCCGTGACGGGCGTGTGCCCCACGGCTGTGTGCCGGCTCACCAGGCCGTCGAGGGGTTCTTCTCCTGGGGCAGGAACACCCACAGGGCGAGGTAGATGAGGAACTGCGGACCGGGCAGCAGGCACGAGACCAGGAAGATGACCCGCATCGTGGTCGCCGACATGCCGAAGCGCCGCGCCAGACCCGCGCACACTCCGCCGATCATGCGTCCTTCGCGAGGGCGGACAAGTGCGGCCATGGTGGGCTCCTTCTTCACGGGGAGCCGCTCCGTCGGGCTCCCGATGACTCCATGGTGGCCGCCGGGAGGGGACAAAGCGTCGGTCTATGGTGCGATCCCGACCCTGGGAATCGTCGGGGTCGCCCCCTGGGGCGTCTCCTCCCGCAGCAGGGTCCGCACCCGGGTCCGGCTGCCGCCCGGGGCGGAGGCGCGGCCCGCCCGGCGGCGCAGCAGCGCCCGGCCGGCCGGGACGACCAGCAGATGCGCGAGCGCCACGCCGGCGGTGTTCAGGAGCAGCGAGTCCACGTCCACGACCTGCCCCGGCACGCTCGTCTGCAGCAGCTCGATGGCCAGCGAGAACATCGCCCCCGCGGTGACCGTGCGGGCGAACGACGCCCACGTCGACACGTTCAGCCGCCCGTCGGCCAGCGGCAGCAGGACCCCGAGCGGGGCGAGCAGCAGCAGCTGCTCGCCGATGTGCCGGACGGCCTGCGCCGGGCCCAGCGCCAGGTCGGCGCGGATGCCGGCCAGCGGCTCCAGATTGGGGGCCGTCACCCACGGCACGTCCAGCGGGCGGAGCGTCAGCCACGCCACGAGCAGCAGATGCGCGAGGAGGAGGACGAACCTCGCCCCGCGGAAGTGGATGGCGGCACTGCCGCCCGTACCTTGACGCTGCACGTGACCCAAGACGCGCCCACCGCCGGAATCGGTTCCGTGCCTCTCAGGACTCCGCGGGGGAACCGGAACCGGCCCCCGGCGTCGCCGTCGCGGCGACCGTCGGGGCCGCCGCGTCCGGGCGGGCCTTGAGCTGTTCGGTGCAGCGGTAGCGGTGCAGGGGGTACGCGCCCGGGCCGCCGAGCAGGACCGTGCGGCCCGCGCCGCCGGCCGGGCTCTCGGCGAAGGTGCAGACGATCTGCGAGAGCGCGATCGGCGTGAGGTCCTCCGGCTGCCGGCTCAGCCGCAGCGTGTCCTTCGGATCGCTTCCCCGGCCGCCGGTCACCACCAGCGGTCCCTTCACGGCCGTGCTGAACCCGGCCGTGCGCTCCGCGTCCGACGGATCGAGCTGCAGCTCCACCAGCAGCGCCGACGCCGTCGCGACCCGGTTGCCGGAGACCCGCTGCTCCGGCAGGTTCGTCCGGCGGTCCACGGCCTCCAGCTGCGAGCCGCACACCAGGTACACCCGCAGCGGCGTCCCCGGCCGCGTCTGCGGCTGCGGCGTGTCCACGCTGCACGCGGCCCGCGAGGGCGCCGCCCCCGCGTCCACGGGCACCGACGTCGTCCGGATCCCGCAGCCCGCGAGCAGCGCCGCACAGGCGACCGCCGTCGCCACGCGCGCCAGGGCCCGCCCCGTACCCGACCTCACTGGTCCCTGTCCTCCGTGTCGGCGATCTCCGAGGCGTCCCGCGGCAGACGCAGCACGAACACCGCGCCGTCGCCGTCCGGGGAGTTGGCGGCGGTGATGTCGCCGCCGTGGATGTGCGCGTTCTCCATGGCGATGGAGAGTCCGAGGCCGGAGCCGTCCGACCGCGGCCGCTGGGCGCTCGCCTTGTAGAAGCGGTCGAAGACGTGCGGCAGCACCGCCTCCGGGATCCCCGGACCGTGGTCCCGCACCTCGATGATCAGTTCCTCGTCCTCGGTCCGCACCGCCACCCGCACCGGCGAGCCGCCGTGCTTGAGCGCGTTGCCGATCAGGTTCGCCAGGATCACGTCGAGCCGGCGCGGGTCGAGCCGCGCCATGATCCCGCGCTCGGCGTCCAGTTCGACCGCGTCCAGCCAGGCCCGCGCGTCGATGCAGGCGGTCACCATGTCGGCGACGTCCACGTCGTCCAGGACCAGGCGGGCGGTGCCCGCGTCGAAGCGGGTCACCTCCATCAGGTTCTCCACCAGGTTGTTCAGCCGCCGCGTCTCGCTGACCACCAGCGCCACCGCCGGCGCGATCATCGGGTCGAGATCGTCCTGCTCGTCCTCCAGGACCTCGGTCACGGCGGTCAGCGCGGTCAGCGGGGTGCGCAGCTCGTGCGACATGTCGGCGACGAACCGGCGGCTCGCCTCCTCCCGCGCGCTCATGTCCGCGACCTTCTTCTGCAGCGACTCGGCCGTGACGTTGAACGTCCGTGACAGTTCGGCGAGTTCGTCCGTGCCGGAGACCCGCAGCCGGGTGTCCAGCTTGCCCTCGCCGAGCCGCCGCGCCGCCTCGCCGAGCCGGTGCACCGGCCGCAGCACGGTCGTCGCCGCGGCCTGCGCGAGCAGCGCCGATCCGATCAGGGCCAGCGCCGTCGCGATCCCCAGCGACCAGGCCAGCGAGTTCATGTCCGCCCGCTCGGCCTCCAGGGACTTGAACATGTAGCCGGTCGGCCCGCCGCCCGCGATCCGCGTGCCGCCGACCAGGTACGGCTTGCCGCCGGCCTGCGTCCGCTGCCAGAACAGGTGGTACGGGTAGGCGTTGGTCTCGGTGATCTTCCGCTCGGTGTTGACGGCCTCCTGCAGCGAGGCGGGCACGTCGGCCAGCGTGAAGGCGTCCGGGTCGGAGGCGCCGATGATCGGCTTGCCGGCGTCCCGCTCGCCGAGCAGCAGCACGCTGTACCCGGCGCCGCTCCCCGCCATCTGCTCGGCGGTGATGCGCAGTTCGTCCGCGCTCGGCCGCAGCGGCATCCCGGCCACCCGGTTCTGCATCTGCCGCCGGAAGTCGTTCAGCGCCCCGTCCTGGACGCGCGTCAGCACCGCCTCGCGATTGAGCCAGTACGCGATCCCCGACGCGGACACGGCGGCGGTCAGCGCGACCAGCGCGAAGACCACGACGAGCCGCAGTCGCAGACTGGTCAGCCGCAGGCCGGCGAATATCCCCTTCCTCACGCAGGGACGTCCAGCCGGTAGCCCACACCGCGCACGGTACGGATCAGGGTCGGCGAGGACGGCACGTCCTCCACCTTGGCGCGCAGCCGCTGCACGCAGGCGTCGACGAGCCGGGAGTCGCCCAGGTAGTCGTGCTCCCAGACCAGCCGCAGCAACTGCTGCCGCGACAGGGCCTGTCCGGGCCGCCGGCTCAGTTCGAGGAGCAGCCGCAGCTCGGTCGGCGTGAGCTGCAGGTCCTCCCCGTTCTTCGTCACGGTCATGGCCGCACGGTCGATCACCAGCGACCCGAAGGCGGCGGAGTCCGTGGACTCGCGCTCGCCGCGGCGCAGCACGGCCCGGATCCGGGCGTCCAGCACCCGGCCCTGCACGGGCTTCACCACGTAGTCGTCGGCGCCCGACTCCAGGCCCACCACCACGTCGATGTCGTCGCTGCGCGCGGTGAGCAGGATGATCGGCAGCTGGTCGGTGCGCCGGATCCGGCGGCACACCTCGAAGCCGTCGATTCCGGGCAGCATCACGTCCAGCACGACCAGGTCGGGCCGCTGCTCGCGCAGCAGCTTCAGGCCGTCCTCACCGGACGCCGCGGTGGCCACACGGTGGCCCTGGCGGGTCAGCGAGAGCTCGAGGGCCGTGCGGATGGCGTCGTCGTCCTCGATCAGCAACAGGAAAGGCACCGGGTCATTCTGGCGCATGGGCCGCCGGAGTTCGACCGTGACCGTTCTCCAGTACGACACCTTCGTACGACCTCTCCCCTGTGACACGCCTGTGACAGTCGACGGACACCGCCATGAAGTGGCGCGGGCAAGCTCATTTGCACACGGACCGAAGCAGACTCCGACCGATGGGGGGCGCGAGATGAACGCACTGCACAGCACCACCTCAAGCGCAGTTGTCACGCGACTCCACACCGTACGGAGCGTGAAGGAGTCCGGCGGTGTGACGAACGGACGGGGGTGCGTTCGGACGACCGTCGGACGTCAGCGCAAGGCGCCGTACATGGCGGCCGTGGCTGACGGGGGAGCGGCGTACGGGGAGGTGCAGGGGGAGCGTACGAGCCTGTCGGAGGCCGAGTTCACGGCCTACGTCCAGGAACGTCGCGCCTCCCTGTACGCCACCGCCTACCACCTGACCGGCGACCGCTTCGAGGCCGAGGACCTGCTCCAGAGCGCGCTGTTCTCCACGTACCGCGCCTGGGACCGGATCAGCGACAAGGCGGCCGTCGGCGGCTACCTGCGTCGCACCATGACCAATCTGCACATCAGCGCCTGGCGCCGGCGCAAGCTCAACGAGTACCCGACGGAGGAGCTGCCGGAGACGGTGGGCGAGACCGACGCGATGCGCGGCACCGAGCTGCGCACGGTGCTCTGGCAGGCGCTGGCCCGGCTGCCCGAACTGCAGCGCACCATGCTGGTGCTGCGGTACTACGAGGGCCGGACCGATCCGGAGATCGCGGAGATCCTGGACATCAGTGTCGGCACGGTGAAGTCGAGCATCTGGCGCTCGCTGCGGCGACTGCGCGAGGACGAGGTGCTGGCCTTCGGCCGTGACGAGGAGGAGTCCTTCGGCGAGCTGGTGGCCTGAAGGTCGCGGGAACCCACGGGGGACACGGGGGTACCCGCACGGGGGAGCAGGTAACGGGGGGACACGGGGGAGACACGGGGGGAACGTACGGGGGACGTACGGGGGACGTACGGGGGTACGAAAGCGCGGGGCGGACAAGCCGGGGGGTCTTGTCCGCCCCGCGTCGTGTTGTGCGCGGGTCCCTTCCCGCTACGCGGCGGTGGTCGCCGAGCGGTGGCGGCCCGCCGCCGCGGCCGCGAGGCGGCCCAGGGCCTCGTGCTTGGCGCACGGGTGCGCGCCCAGCGCGGTCTGCCGGGCGACGATCGAACGCTCGGAGCGCATCAGCCGCCAGCCGCGGCGCAGCAGGAACGGGACCGACTTACGGCCCTCCCTGAGGTCCCGCAGCAGCCGGCGGCGGAACGTCGTCGAGGGGCGGCCGCGCAGGCACAGCGCGTCGGCCAGCACGCCCAGTTCCTGGCAGCGGGTGACGATCTCGGCCGCGAAGATGCCCTCCGCGACGAACAGCGGGGTGCGCTCGATGTCCAGTCGCTCCCGGTCGACCCGGGCGCTGGTGGCGATGTCGTACACCGGGACCTCGGTGCGGCCGGTGCGGCACAGCTCGGTGATCGCGGCGACCGCGGCGTCGGCGTCCCAGGAGAGCGGCGAGTCCCAGTCGATGTCGGCGGCACCGTCGACGAGGGGGAGGGTCGGGTCGTCGCCCTCCTTGTAGAAGTCGTCGAGGCGGAGCACCGGAAGGCCGGCGACGGCGGCGAGGGACGACTTGCCGGAGCCGGAAGGGCCCGCGAGCAGGACGACACGAGTCGGAATCGGTTGGGAACTCACGGGACACCAGTGTGAAGCATTACCCCGTTCAGGGGACCACTCCAGGCGGCCGTTGGTATCCAGCATCACACCGGAACTACGCTCGGTGCCCTTCCCGTTACCCGATCGACAGGGGATCCCCATGGCACGCCACGCCGCCACCTCGCCCCGCCGCTCCCTTCTCCGCACGGCAGGCCTGACGGTCACCGCCGCCGGCGCGGTGCTGGGCCTCGGCGGGGCCGCCCAGGCCGCCACGGCGCCGGTGCCGCTGCCCGTGGGCACGCTGGCCGGCTCCGACACCACAGAGGCCGCGCAGGGCGTCGTCGACGCCCTCCCGTACGCCGTCGCCCCGGTGAAGGACCTGCAGCTCGACCCGCTGGCCAACACCGGCGTGGACCCGCTGGACAACGGCGTGGGCACGCAGGTCGCCGACTTCCAGCCGGTCAGCACGACCATGGCCACCGACCCGGTCACGAAGGGCGGTTCGCTGGGCACCCTCCCGGTCGTCGGCGAGGCGACGGGGCTGCTTCCGCTCTGAGGCCGGCCCGTCCAGGGCTCAGGACCCGTCCGTCGCCCGGTCCAGCGGGACCTCCCGCACCGACCAGGCGACCACGAACGCGATCGCGGCCAGCACGGCGACGCCCGCCGCGACCCCGTGCAGGCCGTCTGTCACGGCCGCCCGGAAGGCCTCCCGCGCCGGTCCGGGCAGGGCATGCGCCTGCTCGGGGGTCAGGTTCGGGTCGACGCCGCCCAGGCGGGCGGTGAAGACCGCGCCGAGGACGGCGACGCCCAGCGAGCCGCCGATCGTGCGGACCAGGGTGACCGTGCCGCTCGCCGCGCCCATGTCGCGCGGCGGCGCGCCGTACATCGTGATGAGCATCGTCGACTGCATCAGGAAGCCCATGCCCGCGCCGATGACGACGGTGAGCGCGGACGCGAGGGCCGTGGGCGTGTCCACGCGAAGCAGCAGCAGGGCGAGCGCGCCCGCGGTCATCAGCGCCCCGCCGAGGATCGGGTACACCCGGTAGCGGCCGGTGCGGGCGATGATCCGGCCGGTGGTCACCTGGACCGCGACCATGGCGAGCATCATCGGGAGCAGCAGCAGGCCGCTCGCCGTCGAGGACCTGCCGCGCACGAACTGCAGGTATTGAGGCAGGTAGTTCATCGCCGCGAGCATGCCCGCGCCGACCAGGAAGCTCAGGATCTGAGCCACGGTGAAGTTGCGTCCGGCGAACAGCCGGGGCGGGAGGACCGGTTCCTCGGCGCGCCGCTCCACCCGTACCAGGGCGGCGAGGGCCACCACGGCGACCGCGCCCAGGACGAGGATCCGCGGTGACGTCCAGGAGTACGAGGTGCCCGCCCAGCTCGCGAGCAGGGTGAGGGCGAGGGTGCCGGCGGTCAGGAGCAGGGCGCCCGCCCAGTCGACCCGGGCGCGCACGCGCGGGGTCCGTACGCGCAGGGTGAGGGCGACGAGCAGCACGGCGGCGAGGCCGACCGGCAGGTTCACGTAGAACGCCCAGCGCCAGCTGTAGTGGTCGGTGAGGAAGCCGCCGAGCAGCGGGCCGCCGGCGAAGGCGACCGGCAGCATCGCCCCGGTGATCGCCTGGATCCTGGGGCTGTCCCGGGGCGAGACCAACGTGCCGATCAGGGCGAACGCGCCGACCATCAGCCCGCCCGCGCCGATGCCCTGCAGGGCGCGGAAGGCGATGAGCTGGTCCATGGTCGCGGCGAGGCCGGAGAGGACCGAGCCGGCGAGGAAGACGACCACGGCGGAGAGGTAGGCGCCCTTGCGCCCGTACAGGTCGCCGAACTTGCCCCACAGGGGCGTGGCGACGGCGGCGGTGAGCAGGTACGCGGTGACCACCCAGGACAGCCGGTCGAGGCCGCCGAGTTCGCCCACGATGGTGGGCAGGGCGGTGCCGACGACGGTGCCGTCGAGGGTGCCGAGGACGATGCCCAGCATGAGGCCGGAGACGCCCAGGTAGGGGATGCGGCCGGAGTTCGGGGGCGTCGCCGTCGCGGCGGGTGCGGTGCTTGCGGTGGTCGTCATGGCGCGGGCCCCTCACGCGGTGTAGGGCTTCTTGGCGCGGGCGTCGCGCAGCGCCTCGCCCCACCAGGCGAGCTGGTCGAGCATGGACTTCGCGGCGGCGTCCGCGGCCGGGTCGGTCGCCTTGCCGTCGGCGTCGAACTGCCCCCAGACGCCTTGGAGTCCGACGGCCTCGCGGATGGTGACGGCGTGCAGTTCGGCGAAGACCCCGCGCAGATGCTCGACCGCGCGCAGGCCGGCCGAGAATCCGCCGTAGGCGACGAATGCGACCGGCTTGGCGTGCCACTCCCGGTTGTGCCAGTCGATCGCGTTCTTCAGGGCCGCCGGGTAGCTGTGGTTGTACTCCGGGGTGACGACGACGAAGGCGTCGGCGGCGGCGAGCCGGGGCGAGACCGCGCGCAGCAGGGCGCGGTCCGCCTGGTCCGCCGGGGCCTGTCCGAGCTGCGGGAAGACGGTGGGCAGCGGGGTCTCCGCGAGGTCGATCAGGTCGACGGTCATGTCCGGGCGGGCGTCCGCGTGGGTGCGCAGCCAGTTCGCGACGACGGGCCCGAGGCGGCCTTCGCGGGTGGAGCCCTGGATGACGGCGAGGCGCAGCGGCGAGCTCATGGTTCCCCCTGGAAAAGGTGATGTGTACGACGTACACGCTGAGGCGTACAACGTACACATCGATGTGTACGCCGTCTACTCCGCATACGCTGTACGCAAGGAGAGGGAGGCCGAAGTGGCGAAGGAAGACGAGCAGGAGCCGGGCGAGGTCTCGCTGTGGGAGCGCCTGGACCGGCCGGCGGCCTCGCCCCGGGCGTCGCTGACCCCGCAGCGCATCGCGGCGGTCGCCGTCGAGCTCGCCGATCGGGAGGGTT
Source organism: Streptomyces sp. NPDC048604 (assembly GCF_043199435.1). NCBI lineage: Bacteria > Bacillati > Actinomycetota > Actinomycetes > Kitasatosporales > Streptomycetaceae > Streptomyces > Streptomyces sp. NPDC048604. Next base: position 77,170 of record NZ_JBICVX010000005.1, on the reverse strand, counting down.
TCGCCGCCCTGACGATGCGGCGGATCGCGACCGAGCTGGGCGTCGCGCCCATGGCCGCGTACCGGCACGTCTCCGGCAAGGAGGACCTGTGGGCGCTGATGGTCGACCAGGTCTCCGCCGAGCTCGACGGGCCCGGAGAGCTCTCCGGCTGGCGCGAGACGCTGCGGGTGCACGCGCAGCGGACGCGCGCGATGATGCTGCGGCACCCCTGGCTGGCCCAGATGCCCGCGCCGCTGTTCGCGCTGACCCCGAACCGGATGGCGGGTGCGGAGCGTCAGCTGGCGTCCCTGGACGGCCTCGGTCTGGACGAGGACGCGATGATGGCCGTGTTCCGGACCGTCCACGCGTACGTGCACGGAGCGACCCAGTCGGAGGCGGCGCTCGGCCAGTACATGGCGGAGAACGGCTGGGAGAGCGGCGACGACACCCGACGGGGCCTCGCACCGCAGATGGAGTACCTGATGAACACCGGCCGCTATCCCACCTACCGCCGCTACACGCGGGCCGCGGCCCGCAAGGACGACGCCGGGTGGCTGTTCGAGACCGGCCTGGAGTGCGTGCTCGACGGGGTGGCCGGCCTGGTGGAACGCGGGCGGGCATGACAGAACGGCCCCCGGGCTTCGAACCCGGGGGCCGTTCGGCGTTCCTGAACCTCTAGTACGCCGACCCGCTCGCGCCCAGCGAGCCGGTCGGGTGCCAGACCGTCTTGGTCTCCAGGAAGGCCGTCATGCGGTCCGTGCCCGGGTCGGCCGTGAAGTCCACGGAGCGGGGGCGCAGTACGCGCTTGAGGTTGTCCGCCGCCGCGATCTCCAGCTCGCGCGCCAGGTCCGCGCCCGCGCCCGTCAGGTCGATCGCGTTGACGTCCTGGTGGGCCGCCAGGTGCGGGCCCATCTCGGACGCCTTGCCGGACAGGATGTTGACCACGCCGCCCGGCAGGTCGGAGGTGGCCAGCACCTCGCCGAGGGACAGCGCGGGCAGCGGGGCCTTCTCGCTGGTCACGACGACCGCCGTGTTGCCGGTGGCGATGACCGGGGCGATCACCGACACCAGGCCCAGGAAGGACGACTCCTGAGGGGCCAGGACCGTCACGACGCCGGTCGGCTCCGGGGTCGACAGGTTGAAGTACGGGCCCGCGACCGGGTTGGCGCCGCCCACGACCTGGGCGATCTTGTCCGTCCAGCCCGCGTACCAGACCCAGCGGTCGATCGCCGCGTCCACGACCGCCGCGGCCTTGGACTTCGAAAGGCCCTCCGCGTCCGCGACCTCGCGCACGAACTGCTCGCGGCGGCCCTCCAGCATCTCGGCGATGCGGTAGAGGATCTGGCCGCGGTTGTACGCCGTGGCGCCCGACCAGCCGCCGAACGCCTTGCGCGCCGCGACGACCGCGTCACGGGCGTCCTTGCGGGACGACTGCGGGACGTTGGCCAGCCACTTGCCCTTGCCCGCCGCGTCAGCGGCTGATGATTTCGTCGTCACCTCGTACACCCGGCCGCTCTCGGAGCGGGGGAACTTGCCCCCGATGTACAGCTTGTAGGTCTTGAGGACACTCAGTCGCTGCTCGGACTTCTCAGACATCGAGGTAAGCCTCCAGACCGTGGCGGCCGCCCTCGCGGCCGAAGCCCGACTCCTTGTAGCCGCCGAACGGCGAGGTCGGGTCGAACTTGTTGAACGTGTTGGCCCAGACGACGCCCGCCCGGAGCTTGTTGGCGACCGCGAGGATGCGGCTGCCCTTCTCCGTCCAGATGCCCGCCGACAGGCCGTACTGGCTGTTGTTGGCCTTGGCGACCGCCTCGTCCGGCGTACGGAAGGTCAGCACCGAAAGCACCGGGCCGAAGATCTCGTCGCGGGCGATGGTGTGCGCCTGCGAGACCTTGCTGAACACCGTCGGGGCGAACCAGTAGCCGGCCGCCGGGATCTCGCAGGCCGCGGTCCAGCGCTCGGCGCCCTCCGCCTCGCCCTGGTCGACCAGCGAGGTGATCCGGGCCAGCTGCTCGGAGGAGTTGATCGCGCCGATGTCGGTGTTCTTGTCGAGCGGGTCGCCCAAGCGCAGCGTGTTCAGCCGGCGCTTGAGCGAGTCGAGCAGCTCGTCGTGGATCGACTCCTGGACCAGGAGGCGGGAGCCCGCGCAGCAGACCTGGCCCTGGTTGAAGAAGATGCCGTTGACGATGCCCTCGACGGCCTGGTCGATGGGCGCGTCGTCGAAGACGATGTTGGCGCCCTTGCCGCCCAGCTCCAGGGTGACCTTCTTGTCCGTGCCGGCGATCTGGCGCGCGATGGCCTTGCCGACGGCGGTGGAGCCGGTGAAGGCGACCTTGTTGACGTCCGGGTGCGCGACCAGCGCGGCGCCCGTCTCCCCGTAGCCGGGAAGGATGTTGACGACGCCCTTCGGCAGCCCGGCCTGGCGGCAGATGTCCGCGAAGAACAGGGCGGTCAGCGGGGTGGTCTCGGCCGGCTTCAGGACGACCGTGTTGCCGGTGGCGAGGGCCGGGGCGATCTTCCACGCCAGCATGAGCAGCGGGAAGTTCCACGGGATGACCTGGCCGGCCACGCCCAGCGGCTTCGGGTTCGCGCCGAAGCCGGCGTGGTCGAGCTTGTCGGCCCAGCCCGCGTAGTAGAAGAAGTGCGCGGCGACCAGGGGGAGGTCCGCGTCGCGGGTCTCCTTGATCGGCTTGCCGTTGTCCAGGGTCTCCAGGACGGCCAGCTCGCGGCTGCGCTCCTGGATGATCCGGGCGATCCGGAAGAGGTACTTGGCGCGCTCGGAGCCGGGCAGCGCGGACCACTTCTCGAAGGCCTTGCGGGCCGCCTTCACCGCGCGGTCGACGTCCTCGGCGCCGGCCTGGGCGACCTCGGAGAGCACCTCCTCGGTCGCGGGGGAGACGGTCTTGAAGACCTTGCCGTCGGCCGCCTCGGTGAACTCGCCGTCGATGAACAGGCCGTAGCTGGGCGCGATGTCGACGACCGAGCGCGACTCGGGCGCGGGTGCGTATTCGAAGGGGGAGGTCATGTCGATCAGTCCACCGTCACGTAGTCGGGGCCGGAGTAGCGGCCGGTCGCCAGCTTCTGACGCTGCATGAGCAGGTCGTTGAGCAGGCTGGAGGCGCCGAAGCGGAACCAGTGGTTGTCCAGCCAGTCCGGCCCCGCGGTCTCGTTGACCAGGACCAGGAACTTGATGGCGTCCTTGGAGGTGCGGATGCCGCCGGCGGGCTTCACGCCGATCTGGACGCCGGTCTGGGCGCGGAAGTCGCGGACCGCCTCCAGCATCAGCAGCGTGTTCGCCGGGGTGGCGTTGACCGCGACCTTGCCGGTCGAGGTCTTGATGAAGTCGGCGCCCGCCATCATGCCGAGCCAGGAGGCGCGGCGGATGTTGTCGTACGTCGAGAGTTCGCCGGTCTCGAAGATCACCTTGAGCCGGGCGGCCCCGGAGGCCTCCTTCACGGCCCGGATCTCCTCGTAGACCTTCAGGTAGTCGCCGGCCAGGAAGGCGCCGCGGTCGATCACCATGTCGATCTCGTCGGCGCCGGCGGCGACCGCGTCGCGGGTGTCCGCGAGCTTGACGGGCAGGGCGGCCCGGCCGGCCGGGAAGGCGGTGGCGACGGAGGCGACCTTGACGCCGGAGCCCGCGACGGCGGCCTTGGCGGTGGCCACCATGTCGGGGTAGACGCAGACCGCGGCGGTCGTCGGGGTCGAACGGTCGGTCGGATCGGGGTTGACGGCCTTGGCGGCGAGCGCCCGGACCTTGCCCGGGGTGTCCGCGCCTTCGAGCGTCGTCAGGTCGATCATCGAGATGGCCAGGTCGATGGCGTACGCCTTGGCCGTCGTCTTGATCGAACGGGTGCCGAGAGACGCGGCGCGCGCTTCGAGACCCACGGGGTCCACACCGGGGAGCCCGTGGAGGAAGCGGCGCAGCGAGCTGTCGGACGAGGTCACGTCGGCGAAAGCCGCTGCTGCGGAGGCAGTGGTGGGCATGGTCACCAGTCGAGCATATCTACGCGCGTAGCGGCGTGTACAGGGGGCACCTTCTTCACGGTGGCGAACGCAGCGTTCGCGGGGGTGAACGCGCTGGTGGACACGTGTGCCCGTGACGGCTGTCACAGCCCCGTGACATGGAGCGGACAGGTCCCGCATACAAGATCATTAAATTCTTTCTCAGCAGCCAGCGGGAACTCCTACGGCCCCACCCGGACGAGACACATCAGCGGGCATGCGGCTCTTTCCTCCATCCACCTGTCTTCACAGGAGTCGTCATGCGCAACGCCCTTCGCACCGCCCTCTCCACCGCCGTCGTCGCCGGCGTGGCCCTCACCCCGGCCCTCACCGCCGGAGCGGCCTTCGCCGCGGACGCGCCGAAGCCGGCCGCCCCGGCGCCCGCTGTGCCCGCCACGCCCGACCACGACGTCCCGCTGGTCAACGGCCTCGTCGCCAAGGTCCACCAGGTGGAGCCGGGCCTCTACACCGCCCGGATCTTCAAGGGCGACGAGGACCTGATGGTCTCCCTGCGGGCGGGCACCGCCCCGGGCGCCAAGGCCCAGGACACGCGGGTCGTCCAGGGCGTCGAGATCACCCTCAAGGGCAACGGCGACATCTCGGCGGTCGTCGTCGACGACGGCTCCGAGGACGGCGGTGAGCTCGGCAAGCTGTTCAAGCGCCAGGACCTCGGCCACGGCTACAAGGGCCTCGTCTACGTCAAGGACGGAGGCATCTTCACCGCCAAGATCCTCCAGGGCGAGAAGGAGGTCGGCACGCTCAAGGTCGACCAGAAGAAGACGCGCGACGAGGCCGACTTCGGCGGCGAGATCCGCGTCTCGCTCAGCTGGGACGGCAGCCTGCGCGCCACCTGGATCGGCGACGAGGGCGACGGCAAGCCCACGCCGGCGGCCGGCACCCCGCTCACCCAGCCGAAGGTCACGGGCTGCACCGTCCGCCAGGAGTTCGCCTCCGTCTTCCCGAACTGGACCGTCACGCTGGTCAACGACAAGGCGAAGGGCCCCCGGGCCGTCCTGATCACCGACAAGGGCGCGGTGGCCGGCACCGCCGACCGGCAGCACCCGGTCGACGGCCGCTACGGCCTGAAGATCACGGGCGCCGACACCTACACGCCGAAGTTCGGCCAGCGCAGCGAGGGCGGCGACGCCCCGTACGCGTACGTCGCCTTCCCGAAGCTGCCCGAGAAGTGCACCGAGCAGACCACCCCGGCCCCGGCCGCCCACGGCAAGCAGACCACCGTCGTTCCCAAGGGCGGCGTCGCGGCCGGCGCGGAGCTCGGGCAGCAGGGCGGCGACCACGCGTTCCTGGTCGCGTCCGGCGCGGCGGCCACCGCCGCGGCCGCGGTGCTCGGCTTCGTGGTCGTGCGCCGTCGGGCGGCGGCGAACGTCTGAGTCGTACGGCCCGCCCGGCGCGTATCAACGGTCGGGCACGCCCACCCCCTACCACCCCGTACCACCCCGCCTGTGACCCCTTGACCCGAGCGCAGGCACGCATCACCCCACCCCAGCGGGGGGGGGGGGGGGGGCCCCCCCCCCCCCCCCCCCCCCCCCCCCCCCCCCCCCCCCCCCCCCGCACACCCCCCCCCCCCCCCCCCCCCCCCCCCCCCCCCCCCCAACCACCCCCCCCCCCCCCCCCCCCCCACCCCCCCCACCCACCCCCCCCCCCACCACCCCCCCCCCCCCCCCCCCCCCCCCCCCCCCCCCCCCT
>NZ_JBICVX010000005.1:0-71469 GCF_043199435.1 Streptomyces sp. NPDC048604 | reverse complement strand
CTGTCGCACCCCGCGACAGCCCGCCGCACCACTTCCCGGAGCCCGGAGCCCCTGATGAACCGCCGCGCCGTCCTGCTCGCCGCCCTCGCCGCCACGGCCGCGCTCGCCGGCTGCGGCGCGCCCGCCGGGCCGGAGGCCGCCCCGCCGGCGAAGGTCAAGGAGACCTCGGCGGCCCCCGCGCCCGCCGCGAAGTCCGCCGCCCCGCTGCCCCGCTCCGAGCCCGTACGGGTCCAGGTCCCGTCGGCGGGCGTCGACACCGGCGCCGGCACGGTCCTCAAGCTGGGGCTCGCGAAGGACGGGACCGTCGAGGTGCCGTCCGTCGCCGACGCGGACAGGATCGGCTGGTACACCAAGGGCGTCACGCCCGGCGAGACCGGGCCCGCCGTCCTCATCGGCCACTTCGACACCGCGAAGGGCCCGGCCGTGCTCAAGGACGTCGCCAAGGTCAAGGTCGGCGACCCGGTCACCGTCACCCGTGCCGACGGCTCCCGCGCCGTCTTCACGGTCCGCGCGCTGGAGCAGGTCGACAAGAAGACCTTCCCGACGCAGAAGGTATACGGGAACACCGCACGCCCCGAACTCCGCCTGATCACCTGCGGCGGCGAGCTCGTCGACGGCCACCGGCCGGACAACATCATCGTGTACGCGGACCTCACGGCCACCGGCCGCGCGTGAGGCCGCGGGGGCGTGTGAGGCACAATCGGCAGCATGACGACCCCGCCCCCGCAGCAGCCCGCCGAGCCCGTCTACGCCGACCGCGTGTTCCGGTCGACCATGGGCATGGCCGGCGGCGCGCTCCTGATCGCCATCGGCGCCTTCATCGGCGGCGACGCGCTGGTGCGCGGCGAGGGCCGCACCCCCTGGCTGGCACTGGCGGGCCTGCTGCTCCTGGTGCCCCTGGTGGTGGCGTTCACCTTCCGCCCGGCGGTCTTCGTCAACGAGGACCGGCTGCGGATCCGCAACCCGTTCCGCACGATCGTGCTGCCCTGGGCGCAGGTCGCGGACGTGCGCGCGGGCTACTCCAGCGAGGTCTTCACGCAGTCCGGCGCCAAGTACCAGCTCTGGGCGATCCCGGTCTCGCTGCGCCAGCGCAAGAAGGCGGCGCGCCAGGCGGCCCGGAGCGCCGCTGAGGACCCGCACGGCCAGACGTCCGCGACGGCCTCCGTGGACGACCGGGCCCGCGTCGCCCCCGCCGACCAGGTGATCGCCGACCTGCGCGAGCAGGCCCAGCGCTGCGGGGCACTGCCCGGCGCCCAGGGCGAGACGAGCATCCGCTGGGCGTACGAACTCCTCGCCCCGTCCCTGGCGGGCCTGGTCCTGACGGTCGTCCTGCTGGTCACCGGCTGAGGCCGCCCGACAGCGCACAACGGCCGCGGGCCCGTACGGAGTGTTCCGTACGGGCCCGCGGCCGTTTCTCGCGCCGCTGCCGGCGCCGTCGTCAGATGCCGGCGGCCGCGGCCAGGTCCTTCTTGATCGCGCCGAGCACGTCCGCGCCCTTCGCGCGCGCCGGGGCCAGCTCGCTCGCGCCGGCCACCGGGATCACGACCTCCAGATAGCACTTGAGCTTGGGCTCGGTGCCGCTGGGCCGGACGATGACGCGGGCGTCGTACTCGCCCTCCAGGTAGTACCGCAGTCCGTCGGTGGGCGGCAGCGCCTCCGAGCCCTTGGTGAGGTCCTCGGCGGAGACCACGCTCAGCCCGGCGAGCTGCTGCGGCGGGTTGTCGCGCAGCGTCCGCATCGCGTCGGCGATGACGCTCAGGTCCTCGACCCGCACCGACAGCTGGTCGGTGGCGTGCAGGCCGTGCTCCACGGCCAGGTCGTCGAGCAGGTCCTGGAGCGTACGGCCCTGGGCCTTGAGCACGGAGACCAGCTCGGTCACCAGCAGCGCGGCGGTGATGCCGTCCTTGTCGCGGACGCCCTCGGGGTCCACGCAGTAGCCGAGGGCCTCCTCGTAGCCGTACCGCAAACCCTCGACCCGGGCGATCCACTTGAAGCCGGTCAGGGTCTCCTCGTAGCCGAGGCGGGCCGCCTTCGCGATCCGGCCGAGCAGCGAGGACGAGACGATCGACTCCGCGAACACGCCCGTCGCGCCCTTGTGCACGAGGTGCGCCGCCAGCAGCGCGCCGACCTCGTCGCCGCGGAGCATCCGCCAGTCGCCGTTGTCCGGGACCGCGACGGCGCAGCGGTCGGCGTCGGGGTCGTTGGCGATGACGACGTCCGGGCGGACCTCGCGGGCCTTCGCGAACGCCAGGTCCATCGCGCCCGGCTCCTCCGGGTTGGGGAACGCGACGGTCGGGAACGCCGGGTCGGGCTCGGCCTGCTCGGCGACGAGCACGGGGGCGGGGAAGCCGGCCCGCTCGAAGGCGGCGAGCACGACGTCCTTGCCGACGCCGTGCATCGCCGTGTAGACGACGTTCGCGGTGCGCGGGGAGCCGGGGGACAGGACGGCGTCCGTACGCGCCAGGTACGCCTCCAGGACCTCGTCGCCGAGGGTCTCCCCGCTGCCGGTGGGGCGCGGCACGTCGGCCAGGGCGCGGATCGCGGCGATCTCGGCGGCGATCTCGGCGTCGGCCGGCGGCACGATCTGGGAGCCGTCGCCGAGGTAGACCTTGTAGCCGTTGTCGCGGGGCGGGTTGTGGCTGGCGGTGACCTCCACGCCGGCGACCGCGCCGAGGTGCCTTATGGCGAACGCGAGGACGGGCGTCGGGAGCGGGCGCGGGAGCAGCGCGGCGCGCAGGCCGGCGCCGGTCATGACGGCGGCGGTGTCGCGGGCGAAGTCCTCCGACTTGTACCGGGCGTCGTAGCCGATGACGACCAGGCCCCCCGCCTCACCCTTCGCCTTGAGGTACGCGGCGAGGCCGGCGGCGGCGCGGATCACGACGGAACGGTTCATCCGCATGGGCCCCGCGCCGAGCTCGCCGCGGAGGCCGGCGGTGCCGAACTGCAGGGTGCCGGAGAAGCGGGCGGCGAGCTCGTCCCGGTCGCCGGCCTCGATGAGCGCGGCGAGCTCCGCACGGGTCTCGCTGTCGGGATCCTCGGCGAGCCAGGCCTGCGCCTGCGCGAAGAGGTCGTCCTGCGTCGTCACGGTGATGCCTTTCGGGGTGCGGGTGGGTGGGCGGATGGGGCGGGCGGGGCGGGCGGGGTGCCGGGTGCGGGTCGGTGGGGCGGGGGTGGCCGCTGCGCGGAGCTGTTCCCCACCCCGCCCCTTCCCGAAACTGGGGCTCCGCCCCAGGCCCCGGGCCCGCCGACGCGCGGCCCGGGCAGGGTGGCCGGCCTGCGGCCGACCGGATACGCCGAACCGGGGCTCCGCGGGCGGCGCGGACCGGAGCCGCACCGGACGCGGGCTCCGTCCGGGCCGGGCGGCGGCCTGCGGCCGGCCCACGGCCCCGGCGGCCGGGCTCCGCCCCGAAGCCGGGGCACGGGGCGCGTGGCCACGGGGTCGACTCGGGCTCTGTTCGGGCCCATCGTGCGAAGCGCCGGAGCCGCGCAGGGCTCGGGCCTCGGCCCGGGCCCGTGGTCGAGCCCGTCGTGCCGGGGCCGACTCGGGCTCGTCCGGGCCCACCGGGCGAAGCCCGGAGCCGCGCCCGGCTCGGGAGTCCGGCCGAGCCCGTCGTCGTGCGAGGGCCCCCGCCGGGCTAGGGGCCGGGGCGCAGCGCCCGGGCCCGTTGTACGGGCCCAGGCTGCGCACGGTCGGCCTTGTCTCCGGGTCCGGGGCGGAGCCCCGGGTTCGGGGAGGGGCGGGGTGGGGGATCAGCCCCGCGCAGCGGCCCCCGCTCCCGTCCGGGCTCTCGTCCCGGCCGTCGTCCCGCGTCCCGCCGCGGTCAGATGCGGTCGAGGACCCGGGTCAGCAGTTCGCCCATGCGGGCGGCCGAGTCGCGGCCGGCCTGGAGGACTTCCTCGTGGTTGAGGGGCTCGCCCGAGAGGCCCGCCGCCAGGTTGGTGACCAGGGAGATGCCGAGGACCTCCGCGCCGGCCTCACGGGCCGCGATGGCCTCCAGGACCGTGGACATGCCGACCAGGTCGCCGCCCAGCACGCGGACCATGTTGATCTCGGCCGGGGTCTCGTAGTGCGGGCCGGGGAACTGGACGTACACGCCCTCCTCCAGCGTCTCGTCCACCTCCTTGCACAGCTGGCGCAGCCGCGGCGAGTACAGGTCGGTGAGGTCCACGAAGTTCGCGCCGACGATCGGCGACGCCGCCGTCAGGTTGATGTGGTCGCTGATCAGGACCGGCTGCCCCGGGCGCATGCCCTCGCGCAGACCGCCGCAGCCGTTCGTCAGGACGATGGTCTTGCAGCCCGCCGCCACCGCCGTGCGCACGCCGTGCGCCACCGACGCGACGCCCCGGCCCTCGTAGAAGTGCGTGCGGCCGAGGAAGACCAGGGCGCGCTTCTCGCCGATCTTGTACGAGCGGATCTTGCCGCCGTGACCCTCCACGGCCGGCGGCGGGAAGCCGGGCAGCTCGGTGACCGGGAACTCGGCCTCGGGCGCGCCGAGCGCGTCGACCGCCGGGGCCCACCCGGAGCCCATCACCAGTGCGACGTCGTGGTTCTCGACTCCGGTCAGCTCGCGAAGTCGCGCGGCTGCGGCCTCGGCGGCCTCGTACGGGGTGGCAGTAGCGTTCACTGAGTCTCTCGCCTCGGGGAGGGGAGTCCGAGGGGAGCCCCGGACGGTTTCATACGCGAAGAAGCGTAGCCGGAGTTTGCCTACGCGCGTAGATGACGATGCTGACACAGTGCCGATCGTTGTCTTGTCGTTTCCGACGAACGGAATGTTCCGCTTCGCCCGCCCGGCCGGGAACCCTCAGCAGGGCCGCTTGCGCAGCTCCATCACGTAGTCGTGGGGCGCGCCCGCCGACTCCGCCGCGTCCGCGACCTCGCCCAGGTACCGGGCCGAGGGCAGCCCGCCCTCGTACGAGTTCAGCACGTACACCCACGCCGGCTCCTCGCCGTCGAGCGTGTGGACCCGTACCCGCATCCGCCGGTAGATGTCGAGGCCGACGCCCTCCCAGCGGTCCATCGCGTCCTCGTCCATCGGGGCGAGGTCGTACAGCGCGACGAACACCTGCTGCCGCGGGGCCTCCGCGATCGTGGCCAGCGCCCCTTCCCAGCCCATGTGCTCGCCCCCGAACGTCAGCCGCCAGCCGTTGAGCCAGCCGGTGCCGCGCAGCGGGGAGTGCGGGGCGCGGCGGGTCATGAGCCGCGGGTCGAGGTTGCCGGCGTACGCGGCGTAGAGCGACATGGGGTCGAGGGTACGGGAGGGCCCGGGGGTGCGGGCGGTACGGCGGCGCGACCGCTCCGCGGCCCGCCCGAGCCCCGCCCGGCGGGCTCCGCGGCCCCCGGCGAGAGCGCGCCCCGCCGGTGCGGGACAATGGGGTACGCACTTGAAGCGTGCGGGACAATGGCGTTCGCACTGCAGCCCAGCGGGGGTACTTCCCCGGCAGAACGAGAGCGCGAGGCGTAGATCCCAGTGACCCGGATCGTGATCATCGGCGGCGGACCCGGCGGATACGAGGCTGCCCTGGTGGCCGCCCAGCTCGGCGCGGAGGTGACCGTCGTCGACTGCGACGGCCTCGGCGGAGCGTCCGTCCTGACCGACTGCGTCCCCTCCAAGACCCTGATCGCGACCGCCGAGGTGATGACCACCTTCGACTCCTCGTACGAGGAACTCGGCATCATCGTCGCGGACGACACCCCGCACATCGAGCAGGCGGCCCGCGTCGTCGGCGTGGACCTCGGCAAGGTCAACCGCCGGGTGAAGCGGCTGGCGCTCGCCCAGTCGCACGACATCACCGCCTCCGTCACCCGCGCCGGCGCCCGCGTGCTGCGCGGCCGCGGCCGGCTCTCGGGCCGGCAGGACGTGGACGGCTCGCGCCAGGTGATCGTCACCGCCGCCGACGGCAGCGAGGAGACGCTGACCGCCGACGCCGTGTTGATCGCCACCGGCGGCCACCCGCGCGAGCTGCCGGACGCCCGGCCGGACGGTGAGCGGATCCTCAACTGGACGCAGGTCTACGACCTGAAGGAGCTCCCCGAGGAGCTCATCGTGGTCGGCTCCGGTGTCACCGGAGCCGAGTTCGCCGGCGCGTACCAGGCGCTCGGCTCCCGCGTCACCCTCGTCTCCTCCCGCGACCGCGTGCTGCCGGGCGAGGACCCGGACGCCGCCGCCGTCCTGGAGGACGTGTTCCGCCGCCGCGGCATGAACGTCATGGCCCGCTCCCGCGCCGAGTCCGCCAAGCGCGTCGGCGACCGGGTCGAGGTCACCCTCTCCGACGGCCGCGTCATCACCGGCTCGCACTGTCTGATGGCCGTCGGCGCGATCCCGAACTCGGCCGGAATGGGGCTGGAGGAGGCCGGGGTCAGGCTGAAGGATTCCGGTCACATCTGGACCGACAAGGTCTCCCGCACCACGGCCCCCGGCGTGTACGCGGCCGGCGACGTCACCGGCGTCTTCGCACTCGCATCCGTCGCCGCCATGCAGGGCCGCATCGCGATGTACCACTTCCTCGGCGACGCGGTGGCCCCGCTCAACCTGAAGACGGTCTCCTCGAACGTCTTCACCGACCCGGAGATCGCCACCGTCGGCTACACCCAGGCGGACGTGGACGCGGGTCTGATCGAGGCGCGGGTCGTCAAGCTCCCGCTGCTGAGGAACCCCCGCGCCAAGATGCAGGGCATCCGCGACGGCTTCGTCAAGATCTTCTGCCGTCCCGGCACCGGCATCGTGGTCGGCGGCTGCGTCGTCGCCCCGCGCGCCAGCGAACTCATCCATCCGATCTCGATCGCGGTCGACAACAATCTGACGGTGGAACAGATCGCAAACGCTTTCACCGTGTACCCCTCCCTGTCGGGCTCGATCGCGGAAGTGGCCCGCCAGCTCCACACCCGGAAGGCCACCGGCGGGGCCTGACCTGCGGAACCGATTCGGCGCCGGCCCGCAAACCCCGGCAATGCGCACAAGTGCGGGGTCTCCTATACCACTTGGAGGTCCCGCTTGTGCGCATCTTCTGTATTTCGGCGCATAGTGCTGAAAAGTATCGGCCGCGCAGGTTACTGTCAGTTTCGTGTTCGCTGCAGAACGTCGCCAATTGATCCTCGAAATGGTGCGAGCCAACGGGGCCGTGTCGCTCCGTGAGCTCGCCCGCGTCGTCCAGACCTCCGAAGTGACCGTACGGCGTGACGTGCGGGCGCTGGAGGCAGAAGGACTCCTCGACCGCCGCCACGGCGGTGCGGTACTGCCCGGCGGATTCACCCGTGAGTCCGGCTTCCCGCAGAAGTCCCATCTCGCCACGGCCGAGAAGACGGCCATCGCCGACCTCGCCGCCGGCCTCGTCGAAGAGGGCGAGGCCATCGTCGTCGGCGCCGGGACCACCACCCAGGAGCTGGCCCGCCGGCTCGCCCGGGTGCCGGGGCTCACCGTCGTCACCAACTCGCTGCTCGTCGCCCAGGCCCTCGCCCACGCCAACCGGGTCGAGGTCGTCATGACCGGCGGCACGCTGCGCGGCTCCAACTACGCGCTGGTGGGCAGCGGGGCCGAGCAGTCCTTGCAGGGGCTGCGGGTCTCCCGGGCCTTCCTGTCCGGCAGCGGGCTGACGGCCGAGCGCGGGCTGTCCACCTCCAACATGCTCTCCGCGAGCGTGGACCGGGCGCTGGTGCAGGCCGCCGCCGAGGTCGTGGTCCTCGCCGACCACACCAAGCTCGGCACCGACACCATGTTCCAGACGGTGCCCACGGACGTCATCACCCGACTCGTCACCGACGAGCCCCCGCTGCACGACGACCGCGCCGCCACGGAGCTCCAGGCCCTCGCCGACCAGGGCGTCCAGATCACGGTCGCCGGCTCCTCCGGCGCCGACGCCGTACCGCAGGGCCGGCCGCCCCGCCGCGACGTGCCGCTGCCCGGCCAGCGGGCCGGCGCCGCCGCTGCCCGGCACCATGGCGGGCAACTCCGCAGCGCGGCCGCCGCCTTGGCCCAGGACCAGGTCCCGCAGGACCGTGCCCGGGTCGCGGACCTCCGCCGCCGCTGAGGGAAAACGTCACGCCAACGGACTGTCGCGCTCACGGAACGTCACGGCTTGGGCGTGCCCCACGTACCGGATCCGGCCGTCAGGCCCGTACGCCGCGCAGTGTCAGCGACAGCAGCCGGTCGGCCAACTCCTCGTCCCCGGGGTCCTGTTCGGCCGCGAGAGCAATCGCGTTCGTGAGCTGCATCAGATCGCCGATCGACACGTCACGCCGGACCGCGCCCGACTCCTGCGCCCGTACGAGCAGCCGCTCACCCGCCGTGTGCAGCGGCAAGCTGCACTGCGACAGCGCCGAACTCTCGTCGTGCGAGGCCGACATGAGCGCCCGCGCCAGCCCCCGGTACATGCCCGCGTGCGCCACGACGGCCCGCAGCCAGTCCACCAGCGCCCGGCACGGCTCGTCCGCCTCCGCCAACTCGCCGGAGCGGCGCAGCAGCGCGGCCAGCGCGTCCTGGAAAACCGCGTTGAGCAGCGCCGGCCGGTTCGGGAAGTGCCGGTAGAGCGTGCCGATGCCGACGCCCGCCCGGCGCGCCACGTCCTCCAGGGAGGCGTCCGCGCCGTGCTCGGCGAAGGCCACGCGGGCGGCGGCGAGCAGCCGGTCGTGATTGCGACGCGCGTCGGCGCGCATGCGGGTACTCCTCGGGTCGGGCCCGGCGGGGGCTCCGGGACGGGCGAAGGGCCCGCAGGCGGCGTGCGCCTGCGGGCCCTTCCAGCGTACGAAGCCGCGTACGGCCGCGTCTGCCGTGTGCGTCAGTCCTTGATCTCGCAGATCGCCGCGCCCGAGCTGACGGACGCGCCGACCTCGGCGCTCAGACCCTTGATCGTGCCGGAACGGTGCGCGTTCAGCGGCTGCTCCATCTTCATGGCCTCCAGGACGACGATCAGGTCGCCCTCCTTGACCTCCTGGCCCTCCTCGACGGCCACCTTCACGATGGTGCCCTGCATCGGGGAGGCGAGGGTGTCGCCGGACGCCGTCGGGCCCGACTTCTTCGCCGCGCGCCGCTTCGGCTTCGCACCGCCGGCCAGGCCGGTACGGGCGAGGGTCATGCCCAGCGAGGACGGGAGCGAGACCTCCAGGCGCTTGCCGCCGACCTCGACCACGATGGTCTCGCGGCCCGACTCGTCCTCGTCGGCCTCGGCGCCGGCCGGGGCGAACGGCTTGATCTCGTTGACGAACTCGGTCTCGATCCACCGGGTGTGGACGCGGAACGGGTCCGCGGTGAACGCCGGGTCGACCACGACGGCCTGGTGGAACGGGATGGCCGTGGCCATGCCCTCGACCTTGAACTCGGCCAGCGCACGGGCCGCGCGCTGCAGCGCCTGCTCACGGGTCGCGCCCGTGACGATCAGCTTGGCCAGCAGGGAGTCCCAGGCCGGGCCGATGACCGAGCCGGACTCGACGCCCGCGTCCAGCCGGACGCCCGGGCCGGTCGGCGGGGTGAAGAGGGTGACGGTGCCGGGGGCCGGGAGGAAGTTGCGGCCCGGGTCCTCGCCGTTGATGCGGAACTCGAAGGAGTGGCCGCGGATCTCCGGGTCGCCGTAGCCGAGCTCCTCGCCGTCGGCGATGCGGAACATCTCGCGGACCAGGTCGATGCCGGTGACCTCCTCGGTCACCGGGTGCTCCACCTGCAGACGGGTGTTGACTTCGAGGAAGGAGATCGTCCCGTCGACGCCGACCAGGAACTCGACCGTGCCGGCGCCGACGTAGCCGGCCTCCTTCAGGATGGCCTTGGACGCGGCGTACAGCTCGGCGTTCTGGGCCTCCGACAGGAACGGCGCCGGGGCCTCCTCCACCAGCTTCTGGTGGCGGCGCTGCAGCGAGCAGTCACGGGTCGAGACGACGACCACGTTGCCGTGCGAGTCGGCGAGGCACTGGGTCTCGACGTGGCGCGGCTTGTCCAGGTACCGCTCGACGAAGCACTCGCCGCGGCCGAAGGCGGCGACGGCCTCGCGGACGGCGGAGTCGTACAGCTCCGGCACCTCTTCGAGGGTGCGGGCGACCTTCAGGCCGCGACCGCCGCCGCCGAAGGCGGCCTTGATCGCGATCGGCAGGCCGTGCTCCTCGGCGAAGGCGACGACCTCGTCCGCGCCGGAGACCGGGTCGGGGGTACCGGCGACGAGCGGGGCGCCCGCGCGCTGGGCGATGTGGCGGGCGGCGACCTTGTCGCCGAGGTCGCGGATGGCCTGCGGCGGCGGGCCGATCCAGATCAGACCGGCGTCGAGGACGGCCTGGGCGAACTCGGCGTTCTCGGAGAGGAAGCCGTAGCCCGGGTGGACGGCGTCCGCACCGGAATCCGCCGCGGCCTGGAGCACCTTGGCCATGTCCAGGTAGCTGGTGGCCGGGGTGTCACCGCCCAGGGCGAACGCCTCGTCGGCCGCGCGGACGTGCAGAGCGTCCCGGTCCGGATCGGCGTAGACGGCTACGCTGGCGATCCCGGCGTCCCGGCAGGCGCGGGCGACGCGGACAGCGATTTCGCCTCGGTTGGCGATGAGCACCTTGCGCACGATGGCTCCCTCCTTGCTGTATTTCCCGGGGACCACCCCCGGACCCCCGGCCGGATCCACCCGAGCCGGAGCGCTCGACGGGGCACCGTGCCGATGACTTCCCGAAACATGTTGAGTTTAGGGACAGCCGACACGGCGCTTCGAGTTGCCCCCTATGGTGAGCTTTCCCACACGGAGCGTCACTCGAGGTTCGCTCGGGTCGTGAAATCCCTTGTCGCACCACGGTACGCACGGATCCTGTACGGCACAGTAGCTCCAGGGTGTGGCGCAGGTCTCTGTTCGGGCGACCAGTCGCCGATCAGGTTTCTTTGTGGAGTCCCTACGAATGGCCCAATGATTCTTTGCGGTTCCCCCGGGCTGCACGGACCCTTGTCCGACGGTTTACCGCTCAGTAGCCTCCCTGCTGTTGACCGTACTGCTGGTAACAGTCGGATTCCGTGGGATTCAGGGGGTGACCGGGGTGGCCCGGAGACCGATAGCGATCGTGGCCGCGCTGGTGCTGGTGGTGGAGGCGGTCGGCATCGTCGTCCTCAACGCCGTCATGGCGCGTTTCGTCGAGGCCCAGTCGATGTCCTTGGACGGCCTCGACCCGGACGCGATGGTGACAGGGACGTGGGCGCTGGGGATCGTCTCGGGCGTCCTGCTTGCGCTGTGCGCCACGGTGGCCCTCGTGGCGGCCGTCCGCGACCGCCGGCCCGGCCGGGCGGGCCGCGCGCTGCTGATCGGCTGCGCGGTGATCCACGGCCTGCTCGGGGCCGTCACGGTCGGCCTCGTGGGCTGGGGCGCGTTCGCGTTCATGATGGTGGTCCTGGGCCTGATCGTCCTGACGCTCGTCGCGTACAGCCCCTCCGGCGACGCTACGCCGGAGGGCGAGCCGACGCCCGCGTGAGGACGAGGACCTCGCTCCCCATGCCGACGACGAGGTCCGGGCCGTGGGCGGCGAGGGCCTGGATCTCAAGCGGCAGGGTGAAGGCGTCCACGAGGCGGCGCTCCTCCAGGTCCCAGGTCTGAAGCGTCCGTTCGTCGACGACGATCACGGCGTGGGGGCGTCCGTCGATCGTGGCGCATGCCAACGCCGTGATCATGTCGATGCCCTCGGCGAGCTTCGAGCGCGTCCGGGCCGAAACGTCCCAGAGGTGCACCGCCCCGTTCCTGTCGGCCGTGACGAGACGGGGGCGCCCGTCGAGTTGCGTGCCCGCCATGGCGATGACGTCCGTGGCCCGCCTGATGGGTTCGGGGCGCGGAGTGCCGTCTGTGAGGCGCCAGAGGTGCAAGGGGCCGTAGCCGCTGCTCGTCACCGCATGGGGCTGACCGTCGAGGTCGAGGCACGTGATGTGGCGGACCACGCCATCGAGGTCCGCGGGCAGGGGATGCATCTCGTCGTCGCGCAGGTTCCAGACGTGGACGGCCCCGTCGTGACTGCCGACCACGGCGTGGGGCTCCCCCCGGATCGTGGTGCAGGCGAGCGCGCCGACCCAGCTGTCGCCGGCGACGCTCGTGCGCTGGGCACGTGTGGTGAGGTCCCAGACGGACAAGGCGCCGTGCAAGTCCCCGGTGACGGCGTGGGGGCGTCCGTCGACGACGGTGCAGGCAACGGTCTGGTACCAGAGGTTGTCGTCGGGCAGGGGCGGTTCGGTCGGCCCGGTGGCCAGGTCCCAGATCCGTACGCTGTCCATGTCCCCGACGCTGACGGCATGGGAGCGGCCGTCCAGTGTCGTGCAGGCCAGACCGTTGATCTCGTCCCTGTGTCCCGCCGTGACCGAATGCCGGGTGCTGTCCGTGAGATCCCAGATCTGCACGGAGTGGAGATTGGCCGTGACGGCGCAGGAACGGCCGTCGACGACGGCGCAGGCGATCGCACGCCCGTCGTCCGCCAGACCGGTGAACCTGGCGCGCAGGGTCCGGTCGGCGAGGTTCCATACGCAGACTGCCCGGTCGTCGCCGGTGGTGACGGCATGGGGCTGTCCGTCGAGGGTCGTGCAGGCGACCGCCTGAACCCAGTCCTCGTGCCCGCGCAGCTGTGCGACAGTACGGCCCGTGCCGAGATCCCAGATGTGGACGAGGCCGTCCATGCCTCCGGTGACTGCATGCGGGCGGCCGTCGATGTCGGTGCAGGCGACCGCCGTGGCGTCTGTGGACGCCAGGCCCAGGTCCATGCGCCTGCTCCCGGTGACGAGGTCATACACACTTGCCGGTCCGGGGTTCGTGAGGGTGACGACGTGGGGTCGGCTCTCGATCGTGGTGCACGCCAGTGCGTCCACCGCCTGCTGGCTGTCAGCGAGTACCGCCCGCCGGATGCCCGTGGAGAGGTCCCAGACCTGCACCCCGCTGTCGCAGCCGGTGACCGCGTACGGGTGCCCCTCGACGAGCGCGCACGCCACGGTGGCGCTGCCATGAACGGCCCCATCGATGCGCCGGCGCTCGGTTCTGGCGTTGAGGTCCCAGACGCGCAGGGCCCTGTCCTTGCCGACGGTGACGGCAAGCGGCACGTCGCCGAGCTCCAAGCCCGCTACTCCGGTCACCTCCTGGGCGTGGCCGCTGAGTTCGGCGCGCCGAACGCCCTTGCTCAGGTCCCAGACCTCGATGCTTCCGGCCAGGTCGCCCGCGGTGACGACGTGCGGACGGCCGTCGACGGTCGTGCAGGCCAGCCTGTCGACGGCAGAGTTGCCGCCGTCCAGCGTGCCGTACAGCGCCGGATGGACCAGCCCGCCCGTCGCCCACCGCACCCGCCACCCCCGGCCCCGGGCGAACGCGCCGCTGAGGTCCCGGTCGCCGTAGCGGGCCGCGTCGACCGCGAGGATGTCGCGGCGCTGCACGGTCGGGCCGGACATGTGCGCGCCGAGTGAGGCGCGGTAGATCGCGCCGAGCCGGCGGGCCTCCGGGTCCGCGGCCGTGCGCAAGGCGGCGTTCAGGTGGGCGGGGCCCGCGTGGACCAGGTACTCGACGTCGGCGAGGAGTTCGCCCAGCACGCCGCCCGCGTCCGCGTGCGTGGCCAGGTGCTCGCGGACGTACGGGTGGCTCGCCGCCCAGTCCCGGGCGCCGTCCCGGTCGCGGGGCACGAGCCTCAGCAGCGCCTCGGCGATCGCGCGGTGGTTGGCCGCGTCCTGGCCCGCGTCGCGCAGGTGGTCCGCCATCGTCTCGTGGAAGAGGCGGTACGCCGAGCCGCCCTGCGCGTCGTTCGTCTCGACCACGTACGCACCGGCCCGCTCGTGCAGCCATCGCAGGTCGTCCTGCGGGCAGGCGTGGCCCGACAGCGCCTCGGCCAGCGGGGCCCACACCGTCGACCAGGGCAGGCCCGCGCCCTGCGCGTACGCCAGCGGGCGCAGCAGCCGCCCGACCTTGGCGCGGTCCGCGCCGAAGCGGTCGAGGTACGCGGCGAAGGCCTCGCGCGCGTCGCTGGGGAGGTCCGCCTCCCAGCCCGCGCGGCTCGTGTCGAGCGGGGCCTGGTCCTCGACCAGTGCGCGGGCCGTCATCCGGGCGACCAGGAAGGACCGGCGCGCGCGGGCGGCGATGCCCCGGGCCACGGTCCGCGCCTCCTCGGGGCGGTCCCGGTACGGGGACAGGCTCTGCGGGTCCTCGGCGTCGAGGAGCAGCTTGGCGGCGTAGTCGGCGACCTGGCCGTCGGTGACGTACTCCGACTCGTCCAGGTCGATGACCTCCACCGCCTTGCCGAGCGGCGTCAGCTGCGGGCGGCGGGTCCCGATGACGAGCCGTACCGCGGGCATCGTGGACAGGGGCCGGAGCAGCGTACGGGCGATGCGGTCGGCCTCGGTGGAGTCGCCGCCCGTTCCGGCCTCGTCGAGGGCGTCGACCAGGACGGTCACCGTGTCGCTGCGGCCGCCGAGGGCCTCCAGGAGTCCCTCGTGCGAGGTGCCGGCCGGGAGCCGCAGGGCGGCGGCGAGGTCCGCGACCAGCTCTTCGAGCGTGGCGCGGCGGGCGTGCAGCGGGACGATCGTCCGGTCCTCGTCGTGCAGGAGCAGCCGGCCGAGGAGGGCCGACTTGCCCGAGCCGGGGTCGCCGGTGACGGCCCGGGCCTTGCGGTCGTGCTGTCCGGCGTCCAGCCAGCGGGTCAGTGCGGCGAGCGCCGCCTCGCGGCCGGTGAAGTAGTCCCCGCGCTCGCCGACGTGCTCCAGGCCCCGGCCGCGGGCCTCGAAGTGGCCGCGGGTGTCGCGGCGCAGCCGGGTCAGGGTCCCGACGTCGAGGTCGTCGACGGGCAGGCCGGGGATGTGGGCCTTGTTGCGGAAGAAGGGGGCGTGGCCGTCGCTGTCGACGGTGGAGTGGCTGACGTGCTGGGCCACCTTCCGCGCGGCGAAGTAACGGTTGACGCGTTCGGTGATCTCGCGGACGCCCAAGTACTCCTGTCGACCGCCCGCCTGGGGCTGCGTCAGGGCTTCGGTGAGGGCGTCGACGAAGACGTTCTCCCTCGCCCGCTCCTTGCCGCGTGCCGAGGCGAGGACCCAGCGGCCGGCGGCCACGCGCTGGGTGCGGGCGAGTTCGGCGGCGAGGGCGGAGATCTCGCCGGCGCCGGCGCCCGCGTAGCAGGTGTCGAGGACGACGAGGAGGTGGCCGAGTTCGCTCTGCAGCAGGGGCCGCGCCAGGTCCTCCGCCGCGAGCGCGGAGGTGGCGGAGGTCCGGCCGCTGCGGGCGGTGGAGCCGAGGAGGTAGTGGCGGTCGGCGGGCGGCTTCACGCCGTGGCCGGCGAAGTAGACGACCACGACGTCCTGGGGGCCCGGCTCGACGCTGTGCCGCCACTCCTCGACGGCCTCGGCGATCTCGGCGGCGGTGGGGTCCTCGGCCAGCTCGGCGAGGACGTGCTCGTACCCCATCGGGAGCAGTAACTCCCCGACCCGGCGGACGTCGTGGGGCACGCCGTCCAGGTTCGCGATCTTCCCGTCCCGGTACGCCGACACGCCGATCGTGATGAGGAACCGTCTGCCCTCCGCCTCGCTCACCGCAGCCCCCGTGCGACCGCCGCTCCCGTCTTCGGGGCGCTCAGGTAGCGGGACAGGTCGTGCATGCGGGCGCCGTTGTCGATGCGGTCGTCGGCCACCGCGTCACCGAAGCGCGGGGCCAGCTGCGCCGGCAGGGCCACGATGTCGCCGTGGTCGGCCAGGTTGGTCCAGCGGACGACCGGACCGGGCCAGGCGGCCCGTCCGTCCGCCGGCGCCGGCGCGAGGCGGTCGAAGACGATGCGGCGCAGGCCCAGCGGCGAGCCGATGGTGACCAGGTCGGTGACCGGCAGGTCCGGGCGGGCGCACAGCGTCTCGTACGCGACGACCGAGCCCAGCGAGTGCGCCACCACGACCCGGGTGTCCGGGCCGATGCGGGCGGCGACCCGCTCCTGCGCGGCCGCCCGCAGGTCCGGCTCGGTGAGATAGCGGCGGACCTGCTTCAGCGCGAGGATCAGCAGCCGGTCGGAGACCTTGCCGAAGTAGCGCGTGCCGGCCAGGGCGTCGAGGGCGGACCGGACCCGCTCGGACAGCAGGGCCCGGGAGCCCGCGTAGCCCGCGATCCCGCGCGTGCCCTCCTCCTCGCCCCGCTCCGGGTCCGCCGCCGCCCACCAGGCGTCCAGCAGCTCGGCCTCCAGGCCCTCCTCGACGTCGAACTCGTCCCACGGGGGCACGTCGGCGGACCGGCTGCCCGGCTCCGTGTACAGGTCGCCGTAGAAGGCGCAGTCGACGTCCTCCGGCGGCGGGGGCTCGTGGCGGGCCAGGAGCACTCCGTCCCTCAGCGCGGGAACGGCCGCGCTCCGCAACTGCTCAGGGCCCAGGAACTCCTGCCCGATGCCGTGCACCACCACGACGCGCGCCACGCGCCCCACCTCCTGGAGGTCCGACTGCCCGATGAGGAGCTCCCATTGTGCTCCGTCGTCACGTCCACAGGTCGGTGATCGAGACGCCCAGCTTGCCCAGCAGGGTGCGCAGCAGCGGCAGGGACAGGCCGATCACGTTGCCGGGGTCGCCGTCGATGCCCTCGATGAAGGGGGCGGAGCGGCCGTCGAGGGTGAACGCGCCCGCCACGTGCAGGGGTTCGCCGGAGGCGACGTACGCGGCGATCTCGGCGTCGGTCGGCTCGCCGAAGCGGACCAGGGTGGAGGCGGTGGCCGACTCGTAGCGCTTGGCGGCGGTGTCGTACACGCAGTGGCCGGTCTGCAGGATGCCGACCCGGCCCCGCATGTCCTTCCAGCGCGCGGTGGCCTCCTCGGCGTCGCGCGGCTTGCCCAGGGCCTGCTTGTCGAGCTCCAGGACGGAGTCGCAGCCGATCACCAGTGCCCCGAACGCCTCCGGCCGGGCGGCGACGTGCGCGGCCTTCGCCTCGGCCAGGGCGAGGGCGAGTTCGGCGGGCGTCGGCGCGGTGACCTTGTCCTCGTCGACGCCGCTGACGATGACTTCGGGGGAGAGCCCGGCCTGCTTGAGCAGCCCGAGACGGGCGGGGGAGGCGGAGGCGAGCACGAGCCGGCGGCGGTCTGCAGTCATGGCAGAAGCCTAGCCACCCCGGCACGGACCGCCACGGCGATGACGTGATCCGTCACCCTCAGCGCATGCCTGCCGCGAACATCGCCACCAGCATCGCCAGGGCCAGCAGTACGCCCGCGCGGCGCAGCATGACCTGCATGTCGCGCATTTCCTTCGGGGGCTCGTTCTTCGGGTCGGACCAGAGCATGCCTCAGATCCTGCGGGCAGGGCTCGCGTCGCGCCTGAGTACGGGTACTCAAAAAGGGCCCCCGGTACGCCGAAGGCCGGGCCCCGTGCGAGGGGCCCGGCCTTCCGGGTGCATCAGGCGGCGGCGCGGCTCACGCCGGCCAGTAGGACCGCGCCCAGGAGCGCGGGCCCGGTGCGCGGCGCACGCCGCGGGCGATGCGTGACGGGTCCGACCAGCCCTCGGGCGTGACCGGGCCGCCGCTCTCCGCCGCGGAGGCGGACGCCGCGGCCCGGGCCTGGACCACCGCCAGTGCGGCGGCCAGCTCCTCGGGGGTCGGGTTGCCTCGTACGACCTTGATCATCGTGTCTCCCTCCCGGGGCCTAGAGCGGGATGTTCCCGTGCTTCTTCGGAGGCAGGGATTCCCGCTTCGTGCGCAGCTGACGCAGCCCCTTGACGATCTGCGGACGGGTGTCGGAGGGCAGGATCACCCCGTCGATGTAACCGCGCTCCGCGGCCACGTACGGGTTGAGCAGGGTGTCCTCGTACTCCTGGATCAGGCGGGTGCGGACCGCCTCGACGTCCTCGCCGTTCGCCTCGGCCTCCGCCAGCGTGCGGCGGTGCAGGATGTTGACCGCGCCCTGCGCGCCCATGACGGCGATCTGCGCGGTCGGCCAGGCCAGGTTGAGGTCCGCGCCGAGGTGCTTGGAGCCCATGACGTCGTACGCGCCGCCGAACGCCTTGCGGGTGATGACGGTGATCAGCGGGACGGTGGCCTCGGCGTACGCGTAGATCAGCTTCGCGCCGCGGCGGATGATGCCGCCGTACTCCTGGTCGACGCCCGGCAGGAAGCCCGGCACGTCGACGAAGGTGATGACCGGGACGTTGAAGGCGTCGCAGGTGCGGACGAAGCGCGCGGCCTTCTCGCTCGCGTTGATGTCGAGGCAGCCGGCGAACTGCATCGGCTGGTTGGCGACGATGCCGACCGGGAAGCCCTCGACGCGGCCGAAGCCGGTCAGGATGTTCGGCGCGAACAGCGCCTGGGTCTCCAGGAACTCACCGTCGTCGAGGATGTGCTCGATGACCGCGTGCATGTCGTACGGCTGGTTCGCCGAGTCCGGGATGAGCGTGTCGAGCTCGCGGTCCTCGTCGTTCGCCTCGGTCTCGGCGACCTCGGGGAAGGCGGGCGGCTCGGAGAGGTTGTTCGAAGGCAGGTACGACAGCAGGGACTTGACGTACTCGATCGCGTCCTTCTCGTCGCCCGACATGTGGTGCGCGACACCGGAGGTGGTGTTGTGCGTGCGCGCGCCGCCGAGCTCCTCGAAGCCGACGTCCTCGCCGGTGACCGTCTTGATGACGTCCGGGCCGGTGATGAACATGTGCGAGGTCTGGTCGACCATCACCGTGAAGTCGGTGATCGCGGGGGAGTACACCGCGCCGCCCGCGCAGGGGCCGACGACCAGCGAGATCTGCGGGATGACGCCGGAGGCGTGCGTGTTGCGGCGGAAGATCTCGCCGTACATGCCGAGCGCGCTCACGCCCTCCTGGATGCGGGCGCCGCCGGAGTCGTTGATGCCGACGACCGGGCAGCCGGTCTTCAGGGCGAAGTCCATCACCTTGATGATCTTCTGGCCGAAGACCTCGCCGAGGGCGCCGCCGAAGACGGTGAAGTCCTGCGAGAAGACCGCGACCGGGCGGCCGTCGACGGTGCCGTAGCCGGTCACCACGCCGTCGCCGTACGGCTTGTTCTTCTCCAGGCCGAAGTTGGTCGACCGATGCCGGGCGAGCTCGTCCAGCTCGACGAAGGACCCCTCGTCCAGAAGCAGGTCGATCCGCTCGCGCGCGGTCAACTTGCCCTTCGCGTGCTGCTTCTCGACCGCCCGCTCCGACCCGGCATGCGTGGCCTCGTGAATACGGCGCTGCAGATCCGCGATCTTTCCTGCGGTCGTGTGAATGTCGATCTCGTGGTGCGCTGCCGGCTCGGACATCGGGATGCGGCTCCCTGCCTGGTCACGGGGGGTTCGTTGACTGCGAATGGGCTACTGGTGGCCTACTGACCCGTAGCGTAGTGGCGGCGATACGGTTCGGCAGTGCGGCGTTTGCCACACCTAGGCTGACTTGCATGACGCCTCCCATTGGTTCAGGTGACGCGGCCGCCGGTGCGGCCGGTGGTCGTTGGTCGGATCTCGAGCGGCCGCCGCTCGACGAGGCCGCGCTGCGGCGGGCCCTGGTGCTCGACGGCGGGCTGTGGAGCTCGCTCGACGTGGTCGAGACGACCGGCTCGACCAACTCCGATCTCGCGGCGCGGGCCGGCGAGCTGCCCGAGGGCGCGGTGCTCGTCGCCGAGGAGCAGACCTCGGGCCGCGGCCGGCTCGACCGCTCCTGGGTCGCGCCCGCGCGCTCCGGACTGTTCGTGTCCGTCCTGCTCCGGCCGCAGGCGCCGGTGGAGCGCTGGGGCTGGCTGCCGCTGCTGACCGGCGTGGCGGCCGCGAAGGGCCTGGCCAAGGCCGCCGGCGCCGACCTGGCCCTCAAGTGGCCCAACGACCTGCTGGTGAAGGTCGGCGGCGAGGAGCGCAAGACCGGCGGCATCCTCGCCGAGCGGGCCGGCCGGGACGCGCTCGTCGTCGGCCTCGGCGTCAACGTGACCCTGCGCGAGGACGAGCTGCCGGTGCCGGCGGCCGGTTCGCTGCTCCTCGCGAACGCCGTCTCCACCGACCGGGACACCCTGCTGCGCTCCGTGCTGCGCTCCCTGGAGCAGTGGTACGGCGACTGGCGCGCCGCGGACGGCGACCCGGAGGCGTCCGGGCTGCGCGCCGCGTACGAGGCGGACTGCGCGACCCTCGGCCACCGGGTACGCGCCGAGCTGCCCGGCGACCGGGTCCTGGAGGGCGACGCGGTCCGCCTGGACACGGACGGTCGGCTCGTCGTGGAGACGGAGGGCGGCGGCACGGAGGCGGTCGGCGCGGGCGACATCGTCCACGTACGGGCGCAGGGGTAGCGAGGCCGGTCCTGCGGGGCGCGGGCGCACGGGCGGGGCCTGTGCGTACCCGCCCGTGCGGGTTTCCACGACGGGATGCGGCGTGAGCCAGCACACACCTGTCGTATCGTGGAGCGCGATCCAGGCGACAGATCGGCAGGGCAAGTGGGCAGGGAACGGGCAGGAGGCGGCCGGTGACCGTCGACGACGCGAACGCAGGCGGCGGGGCCGCTCACACCCCGCACCATGTCGTCGATCACACGGCCGAGCCGACCGACGACCCGCTGGCGATCCGCCTCGAACAGCTCATCCTGGGCGCGGACCGGCGCTACACGCCCTTCCAGGCGGCCCGCACGGCCGGCGTCTCCATGGAGCTGGCCTCGCGCTTCTGGCGGGCCATGGGCTTCGCCGACATCGGGCAGGCCAAGGCGCTCACCGAGGCGGACGTGCTGGCCCTGCGGCGGCTCGCCGGTCTCGTCGAGGCGGGGCTGCTGAGCGAGCCGATGGCGGTGCAGGTCGCCCGGTCCACCGGGCAGACCACCGCCCGGCTGGCCGAATGGCAGATCGACTCCTTCCTGGAGGGCCTGACCGAGCCGCCCGAGCCGGGCATGACCCGCACCGAGGTGACGTACCCCCTCGTCGAGCTGCTCCTGCCCGAGCTGGAGGAGTTCCTGGTGTACGTGTGGCGGCGGCAGCTCGCCGCCGCGACCGGCCGCGTGGTGCAGGCGGCGGACGACGAGGAGATGGTCGACCGGCGCCTCGCCGTCGGCTTCGCCGACCTGGTGGGCTTCACCCGGCTGACCCGCCGCCTGGAGGAGGAGGAGCTCGGCGAGCTCGTCGAGTCCTTCGAGACCACGTGTGCCGACCTGGTGGCCGCGCACGGCGGCCGGCTCATCAAGACCCTCGGCGACGAGGTGCTGTACTGCGCCGACGACTCCGGCACCGCCGCGGAGATCGCGCTTCGGCTGATCGAGACCCTGTCCGACGACGAGACCATGCCCGCGCTGCGGGTCGGGATCGCGTTCGGCACGGTGACGACCCGGATGGGCGACGTGTTCGGCACGACCGTCAATCTGGCGAGCCGGCTGACCTCGATAGCGCCGAAGGACACCGTGCTCGTGGACGGCGCGTTCGCCGAGGAGCTGACCCGCACCGGCGAGGCGCCGGTGTCGGAGACGCAGGCGGCGGAGGAGGCGGCCCGCGCGGAGAAGGAGGGCGAGACGCCTCCGGCGTACCGCTTCGCGCTGCAGCCGATGTGGCAGCGGCCGGTCCGCGGCCTCGGCGTCGTGGAGCCCTGGCAGCTGGGGCGCCGCCCGACCTAGGGCCTGTCTGACGCTTCCCGTCGGGCCCGACGCGATGCGTCAGACAGGCCCTAGGATCCCCGGTGAAAACGTGAACCGTCGTTAACCGACGACGTCGACCGGGAGGGCGCCACCATGTCCGAGCAGTCCGAGCAGTCCGTGCAGGCTTCCGACGAGCAGCGTTTCGGCGAGTTCGTCGCCGTACGGCGGCACGAGGGCGGCCACGTCGCCGAGCTCGTGCTCGACCGGCCCAAGGCGATGAACGCGGTCTCCAGCGAGATGGCCCGCTCCATCGGCGCGGCCTGCGAGGCGCTCGCCGCGGACGCCTCGGTGCGGGTGACGGTGCTGACCTCGTCGAACGAGAAGGCGTTCTGCGTGGGCGCCGACCTGAAGGAGCGGAACTCCTTCACGGACGCCGACCTGGTGCGCCAGCGCCCGACCGCCCGCGCCGCGTACACCGGCGTCCTGGAGCTGCCGATGCCGACCGTCGCCGCCGTGCACGGCTTCGCGCTGGGCGGCGGCTTCGAGCTGGCGCTCTCCTGCGACGTGATCGTGGCCGACGCGACCGCGGTGGTCGGTCTGCCGGAGGTCTCGGTGGGCGTGATCCCCGGCGGCGGCGGTACGCAGCTGCTGCCGCGCCGGGTGGGCGCGGCGCGGGCGGCGGAGCTGGTCTTCACGGCCCGCCGCGTGGAGGCCGCCGAGGCGCGCGAGCTGGGCCTTGTGGACCTGCTTGAGGAGGACGCCCGGACGGCGGCGCTCGACCTGGCGTCCCGGATCGCCGCGAACTCCCCGGTGGGGCTGCGCGCCGCGAAGCGCGCGATGCGGCTGGGGCACGGTCTGGACCTGCGGGCCGGCCTGGACGTCGAGGACGCGGCCTGGCGGTCCGTGGCCTTCTCCGGCGACCGTGCGGAGGGCGTGGCCGCCTTCAACGAGAAGCGCAGGCCCCAGTGGCCCGGGGTGTGATCCCGGGCGGATCCGCTCCCGCGCGCGGGTGACGTGCGTGACGCTTCGTGATCTCTTGTGACGCTCGCGAGAGAAAACGGGCGAAACCTCCCTAAGCTGGAGGAATGGGAGAGGATGTGCGGCTGCGGGCCGTAGTGGCCCTGGCTCAGGCGATGGCGGCGGCGCACACCCCGCGGGAGTCGTGGCGGGCGGCGGCGCTGGGCGCCATGGCCGGGCTCGGCGGCGGCTTCGCCGCGGTGTCGGTGTGGGAGCGGGACCACGGCCGGCTGAAGGTGCTGGTCAACGCGGGGGAGCGGGCGCGGGGCGAGGAGGAGTTCCCGGACTCCGAGACGTACCCGGTGCACGAGTTCCCCGAGATCACCGAGTTCCTGCACGAGCGCTGGGCGGGTGGCGGGGGGCCCGACGCCTGGGTGGAGACCGCCCGCGACGAGCCGGCGACCGGCCGGGTGCTCGGGCTTCGGCGGCGCGGGCGGGGCTGCTGCGTGGTGGCCCCGATCGTGCTGCACGGGCGGGCCTGGGGTGAGCTGTACGTGGCGCGCCCGGCCGGGGCGCGGGTCTTCGACCGGGACGACGCGGGCTTCGCGACCGTCCTCGCCGCGGTGGTCGCGGCGGGGATCGTCCAGGCGGAGCGGCTGGAGGAGGTCCGTACGCTGGCCTTCACCGACCCCCTGACCGGCCTCGCCAACCGCCGCGCCGTCGACGCGCGGCTCGACGAGGCCATCGAGCGGTACCGCGCCGACGGCACCGTCGTGAGCCTGGTCGTCTGCGACCTCAACGGGCTGAAACGGGTCAACGACACCCACGGTCACGCCGTCGGCGACCGGCTGCTGGAACGTTTCGGCTCCGTACTGTCACGGTGTGGGGCGAGGTTGCGCGGCGCGCTGGCGGCGCGGCTCGGCGGCGACGAGTTCTGCCTGCTGTCGGTCGGCCCCTCCGCGGACGAGGTCGTCCGGGTCGCCGACGAGCTCTGCGTCCGGGCCGAGGAGCTGGAGCTCGGCGAGGGCGTGGCCTGCGGCGTCGCGTCCACCGGCGACCCGATCGGCCCCCTGCGCTCGGCCCGCCGGCTGTTCCGGCTCGCGGACGCCGCCCAGTACCAGGCGAAGGCCGCCCGCTCGTCCAAGCCGGTGGTCGCCGGCCGTGACGGCGCCGTGGTCCGCCTCGCCGACGCCCCGCCCCCGCACCCCCGGGACCGCCGCCGCTTCCGCGACGCCCCACCGGTCTGACATCCGCCCCCGACCGTCCGCCCCGACCGTCCGCCCCCACCGTCCGCCCCTCCCTCGTTCACCCTCCCCTCGCCGAAATTCACCTGACTGACCTGCGGAAACATCCGGTGTAAGGGGTCAGGGGCAAGAGGGGTGGTGACATGTTGGGATTCAGTCCGTAGGCTGCTGAATATGGATATGCAAACAGTCGTGCTGGGGACGTCCGGCACCACCGCGCAGGACGTCATCGCCGTCGCCCGTCACGGCGCCCGTGTCGAGCTCTCGCAGGAGGCCCTGCAGGCCCTCGCCGACGCGCGGGCGGTCGTCGACGCGCTCGCCGCCAAGCCCGAGCCGGTCTACGGCGTCTCCACGGGCTTCGGCGCGCTGGCCACCCGGCACATCAGCCAGGAGCTCCGCGCCCAGCTGCAGCGCAACATCGTCCGCTCGCACGCCGCCGGCATGGGCCCGCGCGTCGAGCGCGAGGTGGTGCGCGCGCTGATGTTCCTGCGGCTCAAGACCGTGGCCTCCGGCCACACGGGCGTCCGCCCCGAGGTCGCGCAGACCATGGCCGACCTGCTCAACGCCGGCATCACCCCGGTCGTCCACGAGTACGGCTCCCTCGGCTGCTCCGGCGACCTCGCACCGCTCTCCCACTGCGCCCTCGCGCTCATGGGCGAGGGTGACGCGGAGGGCCCCGACGGCACCCTGAAGCCCGCCGGCGAGCTGCTCGCCGAGCACGGCATCGCGCCCGTCGAGCTGCGCGAGAAGGAGGGCCTGGCCCTCCTCAACGGCACCGACGGCATGCTCGGCATGCTGTGCATGGCCCTCGCCGACCTCGACACCCTCTACAAGACCGCCGACATCACCGCGGCGCTTTCCCTGGAGGCCCTGCTCGGCACGGACAAGGTCCTCCGCCCCGAGCTGCACGCCATCCGCCCCCACCCGGGCCAGGGCGCCTCCGCCGCCAACATGCTCGCCGTCCTCGACGGCTCCGAGCTCACCGGCCACTTCCAGGCCGACGAGGCCCCGCGCGTCCAGGACGCGTACTCGATCCGCTGCGCCCCCCAGGTCGCCGGCGCCGGCCGCGACACCCTGGCGCACGCCCGCCTGGTCGCCGAGCGCGAGCTGGCCTCCGCCGTCGACAACCCGGTCGTGCTCCGCGACGGCCGCGTCGAGTCCAACGGCAACTTCCACGGCGCCCCGGTCGCCTACGTCCTCGACTTCCTCGCGATCGCCGCCGCCGACCTCGGCTCCATCGCCGAGCGCCGCACCGACCGGCTGCTCGACAAGAACCGCAGCCACGGCCTGCCGCCGTTCCTCGCCGACGACGCCGGCGTGGACTCGGGCCTGATGATCGCCCAGTACACCCAGGCCGCCCTGGTCAGCGAGATGAAGCGGCTGGCCGTCCCGGCCTCCGCCGACTCCATCCCGTCCTCCGCCATGCAGGAGGACCACGTCTCCATGGGCTGGTCCGCCGCCCGCAAGCTGCGCACCGCGATCGGCAACCTCAACCGGATCCTCGCCGTCGAGCTGTACGCCGCCACCCGCGGCATCGAGCTCCGCCACGGCCTGGCCCCGGCGCCCGCCTCCCAGGCGGCCATCGAGGCCCTGCGCGGCGCCGGCGTCCAGGGCCCGGGCCCGGACCGGTTCCTCGCCCCCGACCTGGAGGCCGCCGACGTCTTCGTCCGCAGCGGCAGGCTCGTCACCGCCGTCGAGACGGTGACCGGCCCGCTGGCCTGACGGCAGGCTGACGGAAGCGAGGGCCGCACCCGGTCGCCGGGTGCGGCCCTCGCTCTGTGAGTCTCAGTACGCGCGGCCACCCTGCCGCATGGCCAGCGTCACGAAGCCCGCGCCGACGACGAGGAAGCCCGTGCCGCCCAGCAGGTACGGCGTCGTGTCCACGCCGCTGCCGGTGTCGGCGAGCCGTAGCTCCTCGCGGTCGCTCTCCGTGACGGTGGCATGGCGCTGCGCGGGGGCCTGTTGCCCGCCGGTGGCGTTCGCGGACGGGACGAACCACAGCGCGCACAGCAGCGAACCCGCGGCGGCGGCGGTCAGCAGCGGTCGGCGAGCGACGGACACGGAAATTCGATCCCCCTTGCGGAAACCGCGAATTGGCGACGTGCGCCGATGCTAATGAACTCAGCGGGTCGGGGGAAAGCCGAGACCCCGGGGAGCTTACGCTCCGTCGTATGACGACTTCTGGGACATCACGTTTCGTACGCCTTCGGGTGGATCTGGTGCTCGAGGTGGGCGACGCCGAGGCCCTGACCGCCGCCGCCCTGGAGCGGATCGCGGTCGACGAGCTCATGCCGCCCACCGAGCGGAGCTTCGCCGAGGACGCGGTCCGCGAGGACGAGTCGGAGGCGCTGGCCTACCTCGTCGACCCCGTCGAGCTGCTCGGCGGCGTGCCCGGCGTCGAGCTGGCGCACGCCTCGTGGAGCACCGAGCCCGTCGAGTACGACCCCGACTCCCTGGAGTGGGACCTCGACGAGGATGATGTGGCGGAGGAAGACGACGAGGACGAGGATCCGGTCGTCCGGGCCTGAACGTACGGGTCCGGAAGGCCCCGGAGCACCGTCCCCAGACGGCGCTCCGGGGCTTTTTCCGTACACCTGGAACCAATCGCTCCGCGAGTGCGTCGATCAGTGGTGTTCCCCACAAACCCTACGGACCCGGAACCGATCGGGTTCTCATGGATGTTCTTAACGATTGTCGGCAGGGGAATTCGGCGAGCATGGAGAAGCGTGTGATCACGGACGGCAGGCGGCGCAGGAAGGGCCTCGCGGCGGCTTCGGCGCTGCTCGGCGGCGTGCTGGTGCTCTCGGCGTGCAGTGGGGGCGACGAGGGCGGGGCGACGGGCACGAAGACTCCGGGCTCGCAGGAGCAGGTCGACGAGGCGGCCGCCTCGAAGACGTCCAAGGCGCAGATAACCATCACGCCCAAGAACGGCGCCGTGAACGCGTCGATCAACAAGGACGCGAAGGTGACCGTCACCGGCGGCAAGCTCACCGTGGTCACCATGACCAGCGTCGAGGGCGAGACCGTCAAGGGCGAGCTGGCCGCGGACGGCAGCAGCTGGGCGCCTACGGAGCAGCTGGAGCGCGCCACCGTCTACAAGATCGCCGCGACGGCGGTGGACGCCGCGGGCCTGGAGGCGCACGAGAACACCTCGTTCACCACGGTCTCCAAGGCGAACAGCTTCATCGGCAGCTTCACGCCGGAGGACGGTTCCACGGTCGGCGTCGGCATGCCCGTCTCGATCAACTTCAACAAGCCGATCACGGACCGCAAGGCCGTCCAGACCGGCGTCACCGTCTCCTCCAGCACGGGCCAGGAGGTCGTCGGCCACTGGTTCAACTCCCAGCGTCTGGACTTCCGCCCGGACGACTACTGGACCGAGGGCTCGACCGTCACGCTGAAGCTGGACCTCGACGGCGTCGAGGGCGCGAAGGGCGTCTTCGGCGTGCAGCAGAAGACCGTCACCTTCAAGATCGGCCGAAACCAGGTCTCCACCGTCGACGTCGCCACCAAGACGATGAAGGTGACGCAGGACGGCAAGGTCGTGCGGACCATCCCGATCTCCGCCGGCTCCCCGGAGAACCCGACCTACAACGGCCGCATGGTGATCTCCGAGAAGTTCAGGGAGACCCGGATGAACGGCGCGACGGTCGGCTTCACCGACGACGACGGCAAGGGCGAGTACGACATCAAGGACGTGCCGCACGCCATGCGCCTGTCCACCTCGGGCACGTTCATCCACGGCAACTACTGGGGCCCGGACTCGATCTTCGGCTCCGCCAACACCAGCCACGGCTGCGTGGGCCTGAACGACGTCAAGGGCGCGGGCGACCCGAACCAGATGGCCGCGTGGTTCTACGACAACTCGATCGTCGGCGACGTCGTGGTCGTGAAGAACTCCAAGGACAAGACCATCGCCCCGGACAACGGCCTCAACGGCTGGAACCTGAGCTGGGCCCAGTGGAAGGCCGGCTCCGCGGTCTGACGCGTCCCCGGTTTCCGCCCTGCAGGCGGCGGCGCCCCGAGAGGGGGCGCCGCCGCCTGCGGCGTTCTCCGGGCGGGCGTTACCCGATCCGCTCGCACAGGTCCTCGGTCGTGCCCTGGGCCATGGTCAGGGTCTTCCGGCCGGCGGCGGAGACCTCCAGGGTGTACGTGCCGTCGATCGTGTACAGGCCGCGCGGCAGCGTGCCGGCGTTCTCGCCGAAGCCCGCGAGGATCGGACCGGACACCTGCCAGAACTGGGACCGGTCCGGGCGGATCTCCACGAGCGCGCGGCCGCCCGCGTCGGCGTCGACGTACGCGCCGGTCTCCGTGTTCGTGACGCGGACGACGAGGTCGCCCCGGTACGCGACGAGCCTCGGGCTGTCGTCCTCGTACGACCGGATCGTGTTGCGGACGACCTCGTCGACGACCGGCTCGGTGCGGACGGGGAAGTCGCAGCGCGTCCCGGCGGGGAAGGAGTACGACGGGGTGGGCGAGGGGACCCAGCCCTCCGCGGTGGTCTCGGCGGCCCGGGCGGGGGCCGTCAGCACGAGCAGGGCGGTGGCGGTGGCGAGAGAGACGGTGAACGCGCGCATGAAGGACTCCTGAACGGACGAGACGGAAAAGGGGCGGCGGCCTCGCGTGCGCGGGCCGCGTCCCCTCGAACGGTCCGAGCCTCACCCCGACGCCTGACCGGATCCTGACCACGCGGCCGACCGCCGGCCGGGGTCGTTAGGGTGACCGCGTGACGACGGTCCTGTCCCCCCTGGAATTCCGGCTGTTGGGCCCGTTCGGGGCGTGGCAGGACGGTGAGCGGGTGCTCCGCGGACTGCGCCGCCAGGAGCGCTGTCTGCTCGCGGTGCTGCTCCTGGAGCCGGGCGCGGCGGTGACCACGGACCGGCTCATCGGCCTGCTGTGGAACGACGCCCCGCCCTCCGCCGCGCGGGCGACCGTCCACACGTACGTCGGCCGGCTGCGGGCCGCGCTGCGGCCGTACGGGCTGCGCGTCGACACCCGGCACGACGGCTATGCGCTCGACCTCGCCGAGGCGGACGGACACACCGTGGACGTACGGGAGTTCCGCGACGAGATCGGGCAGGCGGCGGTGGCCGGCGACCCCGCGGAGAAGGTGCGCCGCTACGACCGGGCGCTGGCGCTGTGGCGGGGCCCGCTGCTCGCCGACGTGATCGACGACGAGCTGCGGGACCGGCTCGCCGGGCGGCTCGCCGAGCTGCGGCTGTCCGCCCTGGAGCAGCGCGCGCAGGCCCAGCTCGCCATGGGCCTGCACGAGCGGGTCCTCGCCGACCTGACCCCGCTCGCCGGCGAACTCCCCGAACGCGAGGGCCTGGTGGCGGCGCGGATGACCGCCCTGTACCGGGCGGGCCGCCGCGCCGAGGCGCTGGAGCTGTACGAGCGGACCCGGGCCCATCTGGCCGCCGAGCTCGGCATCGACCCCGGTCCCGCGCTGAGCACCCTGCACCAGCGGGTTCTGACCGCCGACCCGCGCCTCGACCGGCCGCCGGCCCCGCTGTACGCGGTGCGGGTCGACGAGGAGTGGCTGCCTTGGTCCACCAGCGGGCATCCGGCGCTGGAGTTCTGCAACACCTTCGCGGGCTGGCACCACGCCCCGCGCATCCCCGGCTCGGACTGGCTGCGCACGTACCGCACGCTCGCCGTGTGGGCCGGCCATCTGGACCTCGCGGACCAGGGAGTGGTCGCCCAGCTCGTCGAGCGGGCCGAGCGGACCCCGGAGGAGGCGGAGGCGGCGCTGGCCGAGGCGCGCGCGTTCCGCACGCAGCTGTACGCCTGCCTGACCGGCCCCGCGGACACCCGTGCCTTCGCCGCCGTCGCGGCGACGGCCCGCGAGGCGGCGCGCGCCGCGGTGCTCACCCTCGGCCCGGACGGCCTGGCCCACTGGCGGCCGACTCCGGCGGCCGGCCTGCGGCTGCCGCTGTACGCCACCGCGCGGGCGGCCGCGGACCTGCTCACCGACCCGCGCCGCTTCACCGTCCGCAGCTGCCCGAGCGACGACTGCGGCTGGCTGTTCCTGGACTCCACGGGCCGCCGCCGCTGGTGCTCGCTGTCCACGTGCGGCGGTGGGCCCAGGGGCTGAATGGGCCCTGGGGTTACGGCAGTTGGGCCCTGGGGGCCGTTGTGGTGCTGTTGGGCCGCGAGTTGTATGGGCGGTGCTTCACGGGGGGATCCCGCCGCTCGTCACCGGGCGGCGGGATGCCGGCGGGCGTCGACCACGCCCGCGCCCTCCTTTGTCGTGCACACATCCGTGTACTCGCGCCTCGGGCGCTCAAGGAGTGGAAAACCATCATGCATGCATCTCGACGCGGCCGTACCGGCGTCACCGCCGGGGTCTGCGGCCTCGCCCTCGCATCCGTCGCCGTGCTCGGCGCACCCGCCGCGCACGCCGCCGACGGCCCCCGGGGCGGGGTGACCGGCAACTACACCGGCGCCGACGTCACCGGCCCGTCCGCCGAACCGCTCACGGCCCAGGCCAAGGAGAAGATCGCGCTGACCGAGGCGTGGTACGCGGCCGTGGAGGGCCACGGCGACCTCGCTTCCGTCCAGCGGCGGGAGACCGCGTACCTGAAGAAGTACAAGCTCACCGACAACCGCACCGTCCAGGCCCGCAGCGGCGGCTTCGCCGCCATGGCCGCCCCGACCTCGCGGACCCTTCGCCTGACCCACTACGGCCAGGCGAAGAACTTCTACTGCGGTCCCGCCACCGCCGCGATGATGATCAAGATGAAGGACGGCGCGATCCGCAGCAAGTACAACCGCAACGCCTTCAGCCAGGCCAACCTGGCCAACAGCGCCCACATGAACACCCAGAACGCCGGCCGCACGGACTGGAGCAGCAAGCGGTTCGTCACCGGCATCAACCGCTGGCGCGGTGAGCCCTACTACGTGCAGGTCGACCGGCCCAGCGCCACCCTCACCACGAAGGCCATCCGGCACGCCATCGGCACCAACGGCATGCCGGTCGCCGCCGACACGGTCGAGTTCGCCAACGGCCGCCACTACAACGGCCATCCGGTCAACAAGACCATCGGCCACTGGATCACCGCGTACGGCTACAGCAACAGCGGCGGCACCAGCAAGTGGGCGGACCCGTCCACCACCGTGTGGTCGTCGGTCAACAAGACCTTCAGCTACAACACCGGCAACTTCGCCCGCTACTTCCTCCAGTCGAACGGGATCGCCTACTAGCATGCGCGCACGGTCGGCAGTAACCCTTGTGGCTCTCCTCGTCGGCCTGGTCGCGTGCACGGGTGAGGGTGGCTCCCGCGACGACGCGGGCGCCACCCGTCCTCCCACCACGGCACCGACCACGCCGTTCGGCGTCTCCTCCGCGCTGGACACGCAGAAGGCCGGAACGGCGACTGCCGGCCGGCAGTACCGGCCGGGCTCCGTATCCCCGGCGCACGCATCCGGCGGCCGCACCCTCACCGTCCTGGACGTCACGTCCGGCGGCGGGCTGGTCGCGGCCGCCAACCCGGCCCCGAAGACCGGGGACGGCACGGTGACCATCGGACAGAGCGAGATGGGCCTCCAGCGCGGCGCGGGCTTCGCCCCGTTCCCCAAGGCCCGGCGGACCTGCTCGGACCGGCCGCGCCAGGCCGTCTACGCCGACGAGCGGGACGGCGTGGTCGTCTGGACCGAGTCCGCCAGCACGAACCTGTACGTCTTCGACTGGTGCGTCTTCGCGTACACGCCGAAGACCGGCACGACGACCCTGCTCGGCGACTCCGCCGCCGTCTCCCACGGCAAGGACATGCCGGAGGCGCCGGGCTCCTCCGCCCCGTCGATCGGCGACGGGAAGGCGTACTGG
Source organism: Streptomyces sp. NPDC048604 (assembly GCF_043199435.1). Taxonomy (NCBI): domain Bacteria; kingdom Bacillati; phylum Actinomycetota; class Actinomycetes; order Kitasatosporales; family Streptomycetaceae; genus Streptomyces; species Streptomyces sp. NPDC048604. Next base: position 40,017 of record NZ_JBICVX010000005.1, on the reverse strand, counting down.
GCGACCGCGTACCCGACCACCGGGAAGCGGGAGTTCGGGGTCCGCGTCGTCGCGCAGGCGCTGAACGGCGGCGGCGAGCCGGCGACCGTGGCGGACGGCGCCAAGCTGCCGCGCGCCGCCGGCAAGGACCTGTACTACGTCCGCTCCGCCGACGTGTCGCCGGACTTCCCGAAGGACCGTTACGAGATCCGCCGCGTGACACCCGACGGCGAGGACGCCCTCGTCACCGGCGGCCCGCTGCCGACGGGCCGCGAGATCACGGCCCTCACGGTGGCGGGAGACCACGTCAGCTGGGTGGTCGCGGCGCCGGAGCAGCAGACGGCGACGCTGTACGCCCTGGACACGAGGACGAAGAAGGCCGTCACCTTCGCCCTCGGCCACGCCGCCCCGGCCACGATGTTCCTGCGCTCCACCCCGCAGTTCCTCGCCTGGGGCAACGGCAGCGCGGCGGGCGACGCGGGCCAGTACGTCTACGACTTCGCGCACGGCCGCCTGTGGCGGCTGGGCACGGAGGACGGCTTCAGCGTGGTGTACGCGAAGGGCTCCTACCTGGCCTGGTCGAAACTCCCGACCGCGCCGACGGAGGAGGCGGGCAGCGCGTCCTTCGAGACGGCGAAATGGTCGGGCTGATCCGGGCCGATCCCCGCGGCGGCGCTCACCGCGTGCCCATGTCGTACGCGGTGCCGCCGGCGACGGCCCGGAGCTTGTCCGGGTTGGCCACGTTGTGGAGCGCGGTGATACGGCCGTCGGCGTCGAAGTCGAACGTGACGGTGGCGATCACCCGGTCGGGCCCGCTGAACACCAGACCGGGCCCGCCGTTGAGCTCGACGAGTTCGGCGCGCATGTCGGCGGGCGCGACGCCCTGGTAGGTGACGGTGCCGACGGCCGCGAACCAGGCCGCCACCGTGGTCGCGCCCACGACCGGACGCAGGGCCTGACGGACCTTGCCGCCGCCGTCGGTCCACAGGGTGACGTCCGGGGACAGCAGTTCCATGAGCGCGTTGACGTCGCCGCCGGTCGCGGCGGCGAAGAACCGCTCGGTGACCTCACGCTGCCGTACGCGGTCGGCGGCGAAGCGCGGCCGCCGGGCCCGTACGTGCTCGCGGGCCCGGTGCCCGGCCTGACGCACCGCGGCCTCGGAGCGCTCCACCGTCTCGGCGATCTCCGGGTAGCTGAAGGCGAAGACCTCCTTCAGCACGAACACCGCGCGTTCCAGCGGGCTGAGCGTCTCCAGCACCACGAGCATGGCCGTCGACACCGACTCCGCTTCCGTGACGGTCTCGGAGGCGTCCCCGCCGGTGAGGATGGGCTCCGGAAGCCACGGCCCCACATACGTCTCCCGCTGGTGCCGGGTGGAACGCAGCCGCTCCAGCGCCAGGTTCGACACGATCCGCGTCAGGTACGCCTTGGGGTCGGCCACCTGTGAGCGGTCCGCGGCCGACCACTTGAGCCAGGCGTCCTGGACGGCGTCCTCGGCGTCGGCCGCGCTGCCGAGGAGGCGGTACGCCACGGAGAACAGCAGCCGGCGGTGCTCGAGGAACACCTGGTGGTCCCGGTGGCCCGGACGGCCCTGGTGACCGGACGGGCCGGTCATCCGGCGTCCCGGACACGGGTGAAGCGGCCCCCGCGGGGCCAGAACGCGCCGGAGGCGGGGAGCTTCTTCATACGGCCGTACGTCGGCCAGGGCGAGGCGGTCACCGTCTCCTTGTACCGGACCGCGGCGCGACCGGTCAGGCAGAACCGGCGCGGGCCGTCGTCGGGGCGGGTGAACTGCACGACCGCGTCGCCCCGCCCCAGGCTCACCGGCGTGTGGTAGTACCCGAAGCGGAACGGCTTGGGCCGCTTGCCCCTGAGCACCCGGTCGATCGACAGCGCCGCGTGCACCCCGGTCGGCATGCCGCCCTGGCAGGTGCCGTGCATGACGCCGTAGCCCTGGCGGATCGCGGCCGCGTCGCCGATCGCGTACACCTCCGGGTGGGACACCGAGCGCAGCGCGGCGTCCGTGACGACGCGTCCGCGCGGGTCGACGGTCAGCCCCGCGACGGCCGCCAGCGGCGACACCCGCGTACCGCTCGTCCACAGGACCGCGTCGGCGGCGATGCTCTCCCCGCCGGCCAGTTCGACACCCCCGGGCCGCACCTTCACCACCTCGACCCCGGTGCGCACCTTGACGCCCAGCCGGTCGAGGGCGGCGCGCACGTACGCCCGTGCCCTGGCGTTCATGGATGCGCCCGGCTCGGTCCGGCCCAGCAGCACCACGTCCAGCTCCGGATACCGCTCGGCGATCTCCGCGGCCGACTCGACGCCGGTCAGCCCGCTGCCGCCGACCACGACGGTGCCGCCGCGCAGCCGCCCCAGCCGGTCGGCCAGCAACTCGGCGTCCTGGGCGCTGTTCAGGGTGTACGCGTGGTCCTCGGCGCCCGGCACCGCCGACGTGTCGGCCACACCGCCCAGCCCGTAGACCAGCGTGTCGTAGGGCAGGACCCGGCCGTCGTCGACCAGCACGGTCCTCGCGTCCGCGTCCACCGCCGTCACCCAGCCGCGGACGAATCGCGCCCCCGTACCCTCCAGCAGCTCCGGAACGCTCAGCTCGGCGAGCTGCCGGCCGGTCGCCGTCATGTGCAGCCGCATGCGCTCGGTGAACCGCTCCTGCGCGTTCACCACGGTCACCTGCACGCCGTCACGCCGCCCCGCCCGGGCCGCGAGCTGTACGGCGGCGGCCATGCCCGCGTACCCCGCGCCCAGAATCACCACACGGTGCTGTACGTCCATCGTTCCGTCCTCCTCGAATCGCCGACAACCAGCAGATGGAGGCAGACGTCCCGACTGTGACATGGGACGGATGTGACGCGGGTCACTGTGGTCACAGGCCGGAGCGATGTCCGGAAAGCCAGGCGGAGTGACGTTCCCGGAGCCGGTCGCGTTCGGCGGGCGTGGCGAGGACGACGTCCGCGCCGCCGTCGTAGGGATGGTGGATGCGGCGCAGTTCCGTGTCGGTGACGAACACCTCGACGACCGCCTCGTCGGCGACGGCGCACAACAGGTCGTCGATGCACCCGCGTCGCCACGGACGCCGGTCGGCGTAGAGACGCGTATGAGTGTGGGACTCCGGGTCGGGGTCGTCCGTATCCGACTCGGTCCACCAGCGGACGCCGCCGGGATGGAGCTCCTCGCGCGGGCTCGGGAACCCGGCGGGCCCGTCCGGCGTGTACGACCAGTCCATGGTCACGACGAAGACGTCCCCGCCGGCGAACAGCTCATCAAGGACCGTGTTGTACCGGTCCAGCACGACGGCGTACTCGTCCTCGGACTCCGGATACCGCTTCGACCCGGGAAGACTGTGGAACCGCACCCACCGGTCCGCGTATGCACCCTTGAACGTATGACCGACGGGCGGCCCCGCCGCCCGCCGCTCCCGCCACAGCGCGGCGGTCAGCGACGAAGCCGCGTCGGCGGCGGTCACCCGTCGGCCTTCGCGACGCCGATCGGGCAGCTCACGCCCGTGCCGCCGATGCCGCAGTAGCCCGCGGGGTTCTTGTCCAAGTACTGCTGGTGATACGGCTCCGCCGGGTAGAAGGGGCGGTCGGCGGCGGGGCGGAGTTCGGTGGTGATGGCGCCGTGGTTCGCGCGGGTCAGGACCTGCTGGTACGCCTCGCGGGAGGCTTCCGCGGCCGCGGCCTGGGCGGGGGAGTGGGTGTAGATCGCGGAGCGGTACTGGGTGCCGACGTCATTGCCCTGGCGGTAGCCCTGGGTGGGGTTGTGGGCCTCCCAGAAGACCTTCAGGAGCTGCTCGTACGAGACCTTCTGCGGGTCGAAGACGACCCGGACGACCTCCGTGTGGCCGGTCAGGCCCGAGCAGACCTCCTCGTAGGCGGGGTTCACGGTGTAGCCGCCCTGGTAGCCGACCAGCGTCGTCCAGACGCCCGCGGTCTGCCAGAACTTCCGCTCGGCGCCCCAGAAGCAGCCCAGGGCGAAGTCGGCCACCTCCAGGCCCTCCGGGTACGGGCCCACCAGCGGGTTGCCCAGGACCGTGTGGCGCTCGGGGACGGGGAACTCGGGTTCCGAGCGGCCCTTCAGGGCCTGCTCGGGCGTGGGGAGGACGGGGGTGCGGGACAGGTACATGCGGGCTCTCCTCGACTGCTCGACGCCCCCATGACAACGCGGGGGCCTGCGCGGGGATTCCCTCGGGCCCTCGCGAGACGTGACGTGTACGGTTCAGCCATTCGATGCCCGTGGGGGGCATGGGGCCCGAGGGAGTACTTGAGCATGAAGTTTTCGATGAGAGCGGCGGTCGTCGCCGGTCTCACCACGCTGGGGCTGCTGGCGACGGGGGTGCCGGCGGCCCAGGCGGCGACCGGATACGACCGGTGTCCGGCCGGCCGGTTCTGTCTGTTCGACAAGGCCGACGGCACCGGCACGATGGCGACGTACAGCGGCAGCATGGCCGCGCTCGGCGCGTACGACAACTGGGCGGCGGGCATGCGCAACCGCACCGGCCTGCACGCCTGCGTCTACAGCCAGCCGAAGCATGCCTACACCGACAGCGTGCACCACGTCGTCCTGCAGGCGGGTACGGCCAGTGACGGCCACGACCTCACGCCCTACCAGGACGCGAACAGCCGGCTCGCCGACAACGTCAGCTCCTTCCGGCTGGCCCGCACGTCCCACGAGTGCATGAGCGGCGCGCCGTACATGGTCTGGAACTCGCCGTCGTGGGGACGGCAAGGAGCCCAGCCCGTGGGCGACTTCAACCGTGACGGCGCCACGGACCTGCTGTTCCGCACGGTCACCGGCGCGCTCTACTTCCAGCGTGGCGACGGCACCGCCACCCGGATCGGCGTCGGCTGGAACTCCATGAACGTCCTCCAGCGGCACGGCGACCGCGACGGCGACGGCACCGAGGACCTCGTGACCCGGGACGGCAACGGCGTGCTGTGGATGTACCCCGGCAACGGCACGGGCGGGCTCAAGGCGCGCGTGCAGATCGGCGTCGGCTGGTCGACGCTGCGGAACGTCACCGCCATGGGCGACTTCAACGGCGACGGCCGCCGCGGCGACATCGTCGCCAACGACTCCAGCGGCCGGCTCTGGCTCTTCCCCGGACGCGCCAACGGCACCCTGGAGCCGCGCAAGCAGATCGGCACCTCCGGCTGGGCGGGCATGACCGCCCTGGTGGGGGCCGGTGACATGAACAGCGACGGCAAGAACGACCTCGTCGCCCGCGACGGTTCCGGCAATCTGTTGCTGTACCCGGGCAAGGGCACCGGCGGTCTGGGCGCGCGCAAGCAGATCGGCAGCGGCTGGAAGCGGTTCGAGCGCATCCTCGGGCTGGGCGACGTCAACGGCGACGGCAGGAACGGCGACCTGTACGGCCAGGACGCTCCCTTGCTGACCCTGTACCGGAACAACGGCTGGGGCTCCCTGGCCCAGGACGGCCTCGACTACGACTGGGACTCGCGCGAGACCGCCTTCTGAGTCGGCGGGAAGAAGGAGGGGGCGCGGCCGTCGTGGCCGCGCCCCCTTCCCGTCCTCCGACGTCCCCCGGCTCAGTGCGGGAGCGTCGCCGGGCTGCCGCCGTTGGCCTCGTAGGCCGCGACCGCCAGGTTGCGGTGGACGACGTACTCCGCCGCCGGGTCGTGGACCGCCGTCCACGGGATCGCGCCCACGTGGCCGTCGACGTGGACCAGTTGGTGCATGGCCTCCGCCCAGCGCTCCGAGCGGATCAGGAACAGGATCAGCAGGTGGCGGACATGGGCCAGCATCGGGTCGTCCGCGCGGGCCGAGTGGACCGCGTACAGCGCGCCCTCGACCGCCTTGGTCACGACCTCGCTCCGGTAGAAGCCCTGCACCAGGTTCACCTCGGGCAGGTGCTCGTACACCGCGAACAGCGGCAGCGCCGCGAGCAGCGAGCCGTGCGGGGCGCGGGCGGCGGCCGTCGTCGCGAAGTGGTCCGCCTCCTCCCGCGAGCCGTGCCACTTCTCGCACCAGTACTGCAGCGCCGCGAGATGCGCGCCCATGTGCTGCGGCGCGCGGTCGATCACCTGCGCCCACACCCGGTCGAACTGCTCCGGCGGGTAGCCGAGCCCGCGGGCCACCGCGAGCTCCACGATGTACGGCACCGGGTCGCCCGGCGCGAGCAGCGCCGCCTCGCCGGCGGCCTTGCGGGCCTCCTCCAGGATGATCCGGAACTCGTCCGTGCCGGCCGCCGACGTCCGCCACGCCTGCTGCACCAGGAACTCCGCGTGCACCGCCGCCCCGCCCGCGTCCTTCGGCTGCTCCGCCCGCCAGGCCCGCAGCCATCCGCCGCCGACGCCCGGCCGCTCCTTCAGTTCCAGCGACGCCGCCCCGGCGAACGCCTGCACCCGCTGCCACCGCAGCTCGTCGCTCTTGTCCGTACCGGCAAGCAGCTGCGACGCCGCCCGCCAGTCCTGCGTGTGCTGGACGACGTCGAGCACGTCCACCAGGTCGTGGTCGGGCCCGGGCATCCGTACGTCCTGCTGTTCCTGCCGCAGGAAGCCGTACGCCTCGGGGTCGGCGGCGTCGGGCGATCCGGGCAACGCCAGCCGGATGCCGCCGCGCCGCCGCATCATGACCGGACCGAGGACCGCGAACAGCATCGCCAACGCGAGCAGGACCCACAGAATCTCCATGCGTCCATTGTCCAGGACACTGCCAGGACACTGCCAGGACGCTGTCCAGGACTCCGGCTGCGGGCACGGGCGGCGGTGCACCCCGTGCGGGACTACGCTCCTGACCATGAGCGACCAGCACAGCCATCAGAGCTTCGAGACCCGCGCCATCCACGCGGGCAACACCGCCGACCCGCTGACCGGCGCGGTCGTCCCGCCCATCTACCAGGTGTCCACCTACAAGCAGGACGGCGTGGGCGGGCTGCGCGGCGGCTACGAGTACAGCCGCAGCGCCAACCCCACCCGTACCGCGCTGGAGGAGAACCTCGCCGCCCTCGAAGGCGGCCGGCGCGGTCTCGCCTTCGCCTCCGGCCTCGCCGCCGAGGACTGCCTGCTGCGCACCCTGCTCGTCCCCGGCGACCACGTGGTGATCCCCAACGACGCGTACGGCGGCACCTTCCGGCTCTTCGCCAAGGTCGTCGAGCGCTGGGGCGTCGACTTCTCCGTCGCGGACACCTCCGACATCGAGTCGGTGCGGGCCGCGGTCAACGAGCGGACCAAGCTCATCTGGGTGGAGACGCCGTCCAACCCGCTGCTCGGCATCACCGACATCGCCGCGGTCGCGGGCGTGGCCCGCCAGGCCGGCGCGAAGCTGATCGTCGACAACACCTTCGCCTCGCCCTACCTCCAGCAGCCGCTGTCGCTGGGCGCGGACGTCGTCGTGCACTCGCTCACCAAGTACATGGGCGGGCACTCCGACGTCGTCGGCGGCGCCCTGGTCACCGCCGACGAGGCGCTCGGCGAGGAGCTCGCGTACCACCAGAACGCGATGGGCGCGGTGGCCGGGCCGTTCGACTCCTGGATCGTGCTGCGCGGCATCAAGACCCTCGCCGTGCGCATGGACCGGCACAGCGAGAACGCCGCCCGGATCGTCGAGATGCTGACCCAGCACCCGAAGGTCACGAAGGTCCTCTACCCGGGTCTGCCGGACCACCCGGGCCACGAGATCGCCGTGAAGCAGATGAAGGACTTCGGCGGCATGGTGTCCTTCCAGGTCGAGGGCGGCGAGCAGGCGGCCGTCGAGGTCTGCAACCGCGCGAAGCTGTTCACGCTCGGCGAGTCGCTCGGCGGTGTCGAGTCCCTGATCGAGCACCCGGGACGGATGACGCACGCCAGCGTCGCCGGCTCGGCCCTGGAGGTCCCGGCGGACCTGGTCCGGCTCTCCGTCGGCATCGAGAACGTCGAGGACCTGCTGGCGGACCTGCGGCAGGCGCTGGGCTAGTCGGCCCTTGTAGTACGGGTGCGGGTACGGGTGTGACACCTGTACCCGTGCCCGCCCGTCCTCACCAGCCTTCGAGCGGGGGCGTCGTCGCGGGCGGCGGCTCCCAGGGGCGGGCCACCGCGGCCCAGACGACGAAGGCGAGGACGGCCAGGGCGAACAGCGTCCAGCCGGCCCGGCGCAGCAGCCGCTCGCGGCGCAGCATGCGCGAGCCGCGCGCCACGGCCCGTTCGGCGAGGTCGGCCGGCACGGCGGGGTGGCCGGCGCCGCCGAGCAGCCGCCGGATCTCGTCGTCGCGCCGGTCGGCGGACCGGCTCACGACGCGTCGCCCTTCTTACGCGCGCTCACGACGCCGCCCTCCCCGGTGCCGCCCCCGGTGCCGGGCGCCGCAGGACCGCGACCGCGCGGGCGCACACCGCGCGGACCCGGTCCGTCGGCAGGCCCAGGATCGCGGCGGTCTGCTCCTCGGCCACGTTCTCGTACAGCCTCAGCACGACGATCAGCCGTTCCTGCGGGGTGAGCGCGGACAGGACGCCTCCGTGTCCGCCGTGGTGCCGCCAGGCGGCGCGGGCGAAGCGGGTGGCGAGTTCGGTACGGGTCCGGTCGTACGGGTCCTCGCCGCGCAGCCGGTCCCAGTGGGCGTAGGTGTGCGCGAGCGAGGCGGTCAGCAGGGCGCGGGCGCGCGGGCTGCGGGCCGGGGGCTCGGCGGTGAGCAGCGCAGCGGCATGCAGCAGCCGGCCGCCGGCTCCTGCGACGAAGGCCTCGAACTCGCGCGTGCGGCGGGATCGTTGATCGCCGCGTCGGTCTGCCACGTCCTCATATGAGGACAGGGGTGCGGTTCAGGTCAATACTCGCGCGCGGGCGAGGGCCGGGCCGCGGTCAGGACTGCTGCGCCGGTGCCGCCGGGCTCGCCTCCGCCTGCGAGGGCAGCCCCGACTGCCGGGCGGACAGGGCCGAGTTGAAGCGGGTGAGCAGGGTGCAGAACGAGGCGCGCTCGTCCGGCGTCCAGCCCTCCGTGACCTGGGCCATCAGCGCGCGCCGCGAGGAGCGGACCTCCTCCAGACGGGCCTGGCCGCGCGGCGACAGCTGCAGCACGACCGCGCGTCCGTCCTCGGGGTGCGAGGTCCGCTTGACCAGGCCGGTGTCGACGAGCGGGGCGACCTGGCGGGTGACGGTGGAGGAGTCGATCCCCATCCCCGCCGCGAGCGCCTTCACGCCCATCGGCCCTTCCTGGTCGAGGCGGTTGAGCAGCAGGTAGGCGGCGCGGTCCATGGAGTTGCGGAGCTGGCCGGTGCCGCCGAGCCGGGTCTGCTCGGCGCGGCGCGCGAAGACGGCCACCTGGTGCTGGAGGGCATCGAGGAGACCGGGGTCGAGCTCAGTCGTCATGTCCTGAGACGTGGGCATGGCTGTGGTGGCTCTCTCGTGCGTGGTCGGTTTGGTGGGGGACAGAGTACGCGTGCGGAAGCAGGTCCGTACCGGGGCTGCGCAAACCCGCTCGGACGCGTGGCCGCGCGGCGGCCGGAGGGGCGGTGAGCTGGGAGACTTGCGGTCATGAGCTACCGTGCGCCTGGCCCCTTGCACCCCCTGATCCTCGACGACGTGCGGGGCGCGCAGAAGATGCTCTCCGGCGTCGCGCGGATGACCGCGATGGAGGGCAGCCGGTATCTGTCGTCGCTGGTCGGGGCCCCGGTGCACCTCAAGTGCGAGAACCTGCAGCGGACCGGTTCGTTCAAGCTGCGCGGCGCGTACGTGCGGATCGCCGGGCTGCGTCCGGAGCAGCGGGCGGCCGGGGTGGTCGCGGCGTCGGCGGGCAACCACGCGCAGGGTGTCGCGCTGGCGTCCTCGCTGCTCGGCGTGCACGCGACGGTCTTCATGCCGCTCGGCGCCCCGCTGCCGAAGGTGGCCGCGACCCGCGAGTACGGGGCGGAGGTCCGGCTGCACGGCCATGTCGTGGACGAGACGCTGGCGGCGGCGGAGGAGTACGCGCACGAGACCGGGGCGGTGTTCATCCACCCCTTCGACCACCCGGACATCATCGCCGGTCAGGGCACGGTGGGCCTGGAGATCCTGGAGCAGTGCCCGGAGGTCCGCACGATCGTCGTGGGCATCGGCGGCGGCGGGCTCGCGGCGGGGATCGGGCTCGCGGTGAAGTCGCTGCGGCCGGACGTGAAGGTGATCGGCGTGCAGGCGGACGGCGCGGCCGCGTACCCGCCGTCGCTGGCGGCAGGACACCCGGTGTCGATCGAGTCGCCGGCGACGATGGCGGACGGGATCAAGGTGGGCCGGCCCGGCGACGTGCCGTTCGGGATCGTCCGGGAGTACGTGGACGAGGTCCGCACGGTCTCCGAGGACGCGCTGTCGTCCGCGCTGCTGCTCTGCCTGGAGCGGGCGAAGCTGGTCGTCGAACCGGCCGGGGTGAGCCCGGTGGCGGCGCTGCTGAGCGAGCCGGAGTCGTTCCAGGGCCCGGTGGTGGCGGTGCTGTCGGGCGGCAACGTGGACCCGCTGGTGCTGCAGCGGATCCTGCGGCACGGCATGGCGGCGGGCGGCCGCTATCTGAGCCTGCGCCTGCGCGTCGCGGACCGGCCGGGCGTGCTGGCGAACCTGCTGGGCGTGCTGTCGGAGGCCGACGCGAACGTCCTCGACGTCGGCCACGTCCGCACCGACCCGCGGCTGGGGCTCACGGAGGTCGAGGTGGAGCTGCACCTGGAGACCAAGGGCCCGGAGCACTGCGCGGAGGTGGAGTCGGCGCTGCGGGAGGCGGGGTACGTGGTGACGGCGGGCTGAGGCGGCGGTGGGTTGAAGTGACGGCGGGCCGGGGCGACGGCGGGATGGGCCCCGCACGCCCGTTGTCGCTCGCGATGTATCGCGTTACGGTGTGCTCCAGGTCACTCATTCGCTGGGCGCAGGGCGTCCGGCGTACCTAGACTTGGGCGGAAAACGCCCGAAATCCCTGGGAGAACCCACATGCCAGGCGCGATATACGCCGAGGGTCTGGTGAAGACCTTCGGCGACGTACGAGCTCTGGACGGCGTCGACCTCGATGTGCCCGAAGGCACGGTCCTGGGCCTGCTCGGCCCGAACGGCGCGGGCAAGACCACCGCGGTGCGGGTGCTCACGACGCTCCTCCAGCCCGACAGCGGCCGCGCCGTCGTCGCCGGGATCGACGTGCTCAAGCACCCCAACGAAGTACGGCGCTCGATCGGCCTGTCCGGCCAGTTCGCCGCCGTCGACGAGTACCTGACCGGCCGCGAGAACCTGCAGATGGTCGGCCAGCTGTACCAGATGAGGGCCAAGGAGGCGAAGGTCCGCGCGGACGAGCTCCTCGACCGCTTCGGCCTCGTGGACGCCGCCGACCGGCCCGCCAAGACGTACTCCGGCGGCATGCGCCGCCGGCTCGACCTCGCGGCCGCCCTGGTCGTCTCGCCGCCCGTGATGTTCATGGACGAGCCGACCACCGGCCTCGACCCGCGCAACCGGCAGGCCCTGTGGGGCATCATCCAGGAACTCGTCGCCGGCGGCACCACGCTGCTCCTGACGACCCAGTACCTGGAGGAGGCCGACCACCTGGCCGACGACATCTGCGTCATCGACCACGGCAAGGTCATCGCCCGCGGCACCTCGGACGAGCTCAAGGCCCAGACCGGCGGCGAGCGCGTCGAGGTCGTCGTCCACCAGCCCGAACAGATCGACCCGGCCCGGGACGTCCTCGCCCGCTACGGACTGGCCGGCATCGGCCACAGCGAGGTCTCCGTCGAGTCGCACACCCGCAAGCTGACCGTGCCGGTCGCCGGCGGCGCGAAGCTGCTCGCCGAGGTCATCCGCGACCTCGACACCGTCGGCGTCGAGATCGACGACATCGGCCTGCGCCGCCCCACCCTCGACGACGTGTTCATCTCGCTGACCGGCCACGTGGCCGAGCAGCTGGACGAGGAGGAGAGCGGCGCCGCCGCGGCCGCCCGGGGCGGCCGCGGCCGGAGCGGGAAGGAGGCGGTGAAGTGACCACGATCTCCGACACCGTCCCGACGGCGGCGCCGAAGCCGCGCGGCGGGATCGCCCAGTCGATCGCCGACTCGCTCGTCGTCGCCAAGCGCAACCTGATCCGGATGACCCGGATCCCCGAGATGGTCATCTTCGGGCTCATCCAGCCGATCATGTTCGTGGTGCTGTTCAGCTACGTGTTCGGCGGCTCCATGAACATCGGCGGCTCGACCTCCCCCGAGGTCTACCGCGAGTTCCTGATGGCGGGCATCTTCGCGCAGACCGTCACCTTCGCCACGGCCGGAGCGGGCGCGGGCATCGCCGACGACATGCACAAGGGCCTCATCGACCGCTTCCGGTCCCTGCCGATGGCCCGCGGCGCGGTCCTCACCGGTCGCACCCTCGCGGACCTCGTCCAGACCATGCTGACGCTCGTCGTCCTCGCGATCGTCGCCCTTCTGGTCGGCTGGCGCATCCACGAGGGCATCCCCAAGGCGCTCGCCGCGTTCGGGCTGCTGCTCCTGCTCGGGTACGCCTTCTCGTGGATCGGCGCACTCATCGGCCTCTCGGTCCGCACCCCCGAGGCGGCCACGTCCGGCGGCCTGATCTGGCTGTTCCCGGTCACGTTCATCTCGAACGCGTTCGTGGACTCCAGCCAGATGCCGTCCTGGCTCCAGCCGATCGCCGAATGGAACCCCTTCAGCGCCACCGTCCAGGCCTGCCGCGAACTCTTCGGCAACCCCGGCGTCTCCCCGTCGGACGCCTGGCCGATGCAGTACCCGGTGTGGGCCTCGCTGATCTGGTCGTTCCTGATCATCGTGGTCTTCCGCACGCTGTCGGTACGGAAGTACCGGTCGGCGGCGGGGTGAGTCACCGGTACGGTCAGGGCAGATAGCCCGAGACGACCAGGCCGTCGGAGAAGGGCAGGAACACGGCCCCTCCGGCGGCCAGCGCCTCCGTGGACGTCAGGCTCGACTCGTCGACGCCCTCCGGGAGGACCGCCGAGAAGGTCTCGAACTGGTGCTCCGAGTCCCCCTCCGGCCCGGACAGGGCGATCGTGTGCACGTGGTTCCGGCCGCCGGCGACCACCTGGTCTCCCACGAACCAGACCCGGTTCAGCGGCGCGTTGCCCACCCCGTAGCTCCAGTGCACGTCCGCGCGCCACCGCTCGCGGCCGCTGCCCAGGTCGTACGTGACCATCGTCAGGCCCCGGTCGCCGCCGATCACGGCCGCCGTGCCGTCCTTGTTCACCGCCGGGCCGCCCGTGATCGTCAAGCCCTTGCCGAGGGTCCGCTTCAGGCGCAGGGTTCGGGCGTCCAGCACGGGCACCCCGCTGTCCAACGAGGCCGGGCAGAGCACGTACTCCTTGTGCACGATGATCTCGCCGCAGGTGAGATCGGCGGAGCCCCGCGCGGTCTCCTTGCCCGTACCGGCGTCGAGTGCCACGGGGGTCGCGACGCCGATCGGCACGTACACACGGCCCCCGGCGGCGACCGGCTGCTCCGGAATGCCGTCGAGTTCGCTCCGCCACAGCTCCTCGCCCTTGCCGTCGAGTTTCACGGCCGTGACGAGTCCCTTGGCGTCGTTCCGCAGGTTGACGTACGTGGAGTAGAGGACGCCGTCGTGCAGGTCGGAGCCCTTCACCGCCCAGTCGCCTCCGGGCGCCGGGACCACCCCCTGCTGCTTGCCGTCCTCGATCCCGTACGCCGTCACTCCGTCGGGACCGGAGATGTACGCGGTCTCACCGACGACGGCCGGGTACCCGGCCGTCGAGTACAGCCCCTCCCCGCCCGGCGTCTTGCGTGCGGGCGCCGACCACAGCTTGCGGCCGTCGGCGGCGCGCAGGCCCACCGCCGCGCCGCCGCTCCCGGCGCACACCAGCACCTTCGGGGCGAGTGCACACGCCTCAGTGCCGGCCTCGACCTGCGCCTTCCAGGGCGACCAGCCGGCCGGCCGGTACGAGCGGTCCGTGCCGGTCTTCCCGAAGTCGCCGCCGTGGCCCTCGCCGCCGTAAGGCAGCAACACCTGGCTGAGCGTCGCCGGAGCCTTCGGCCCGCTGCTCGTGCCGGCAGAGGGTCCGGCGGCGCCGCCGGCCGTACTCTCCTGCCCGTCCTGGCGGTTGAGCAGCACCACGCCCGTCGCCGCCAGGACCGCGGCCGCCACCACGCCGGCGGCGATCGCCGCCCACGGGGGCCGGCGGCGCTCCGGCGTCGCCGGGCCGGCCGGCCGGTAGCCCGCCGCCGTGGGGGAGTACGGCACCTGGGGGCCGATCGTCGGCAGGTCGGCCACGCCCGCGCCGGACGCCGCCGACTCGCCTATGCGGCGGGCCGTGTCCCCGTACTCGGCGAGCAGCGACAGCACCCCGCCCGGCCAGGGGAAGGCCGTGGGCGCCGCGCCGCCCAGCAGGGCCGCCAGCTCCGCCGGCGTCGGCCGTTCGGCCGGGTCGAGCTTCAGGCAGCGCTCGACGATCGGCCGCAACTCGTCCGGTACACCGTCGAGTTCGGCCTGGGCCCGGCTGATCCGGAAGACGACCGACGCCATCTCCTCGTCGTGGAACGGACCCCGCCCGCTCGCCGCGAACGCGAGCACCGCGCCCAGACAGAACACGTCCGATGCGGGTACGACCGCCCGGCTGCCGACCAGATGCTCCGGGGACATGAAGCCGGGCGAACCGACGACAAGTCCCGTCGAGGTCAGGGCCGTTGCCTCGAAAGCCTGCGCGATGCCGAAGTCGATCAGCTTCGGCCCGGCGGCCCCGAGCAGCACGTTCGCCGGCTTCAGGTCCCGGTGCAGCACCTTCGCCGCGTGCACCGACTCGAGCGCGCGGGCCAGCGCGGCGCCCAGGGCGCGTACGGCCTCGACCGGCAGTGTGCCCGCCCGGCTCACCGCCTCGGCCAGGGAGGGGCCGGGCACGTACTCGGTCGCCAGCCACGGGGCCGCCGCGTCCGGGTCCGCGTCGAGGAGCAGCGCCGCGTACGGGCCGCTCACCGCCCGTGCCGCGGTGATCTCGCGCCGGAACCGGGTGCGGAAGTCGCTGTCGACCTCCAGGTCGGCACGGACGGTCTTCACCGCGACCATCCGGTACGGATCGGCCGTCGGCGCGTCCGCCCGGCAGGCCAGATGGACCTCGCCCATGCCGCCCGCGCCGAGCGCGGCGAGCAGCCGGTAGGGCCCGACGAGACGCGGAGGCTGCCCGTCGGGCAGTGCCTTCAGCACCGAACACGTCCTTTCAGTACGTCACTTGGGCAGCTCGACGGAGGCGACGGCCCCCTGGTCGTACACGATGTACGCGATCCCGCCGACCGGCAGCACCTCCGGGGGCCTGATCATGTCGTCGTAGCTCATCCCGTTCATCGGGTCGGGTTCCTTCTCCGCCCGTGGCCCGGGTGCTCCGGGAACCGTCGTGGCCTTCAGTCCGGCAGGCTTGCCGTCCGCGCCGAGCCGCACGGTGTAGAGCGTGGAGTAGTCGGCGTAGACCACCTGGTCGCCCGCGAGCAGCGGCCCCGACCATGCCTGCGCGAGGCCCTTGGGCGCGGCCTTCGCCGGGTACGAGCCGAGCAGGGACCCGTCCTTCGGGTCCTGGACCTTCAGCCCGTCGTCGTCGAGTTCGACGACCGCCGTCGGGCCGACGGCGTCCGGCCGTACTCCTCTCACCGGGGCGGGCAGACTTCCCTTCGAGGCGAGCGTGCCGGAGTCGAGGAGATGCAGCCGTTCGTTCCCGCTGTTGTTGTGCGGAGTGCTGACGCAGTACGCGGCGGTGTCGAGGACCTTGAGCTCCTCGCAGTCCTCCGCCTCCTCGTCGACCTGTCCGCGTACCGTGCCGGTCTTCGCGTCGAACGCGATCAGCCCGGCGTCGCTCAGGGCGTACACGGCGCCCTTGGCGTAGGCCACGGGCTCGAAGTCCTTGATCTCGGAACGGGGGATCTCCGCGTTGGTGAGCGCCTTGCTCCACAGCTGCTTGCCGTCCGCGAGGGAGAACGCGGTCAGGCCGTACTGCTCGAGGTCGAGCTCCTCCCCGGACGTCGCGGCGAAGACGATGCCCTCGGCGACGAGCGCACGGCTGCCCTCGCCCTGCTGCACCCACGCCTTCTTCTCCCAGCGGACCGCGCCGGAGCGCGCGTCCCGCACCTGGAGCCGGTCGCGGGTGGCGATGACGGCCACGCCGTCGTGGACGACGGGGCGGGCCGTGGAACCCGCGATGAAAACGCCGCCGGTGGGCCCCACGAAGCTGCGGTTGTCCCGCGCGTCCTCGACGAGGTTCGCGTCCCACAGCTTGGCGCCGTTGCTCGTGTCCAGCGCCTCGTAGCGCCCGTCCGTCGTCCGGCAGACCAGCACCGACTCGCCGGCCGAGCAGCCGAAGGCGGGCGCGGTCAGCTTCGCCTGCCAGGGCTTCCAGCCGGCCGGGCGCTGCGCCGTGTTCTGCGGCACCAGGCCGGACGCGTCCGCGAGGCCCCGATCGTCCACGCCGGGAACCCGGGGCCCCGGCTTCGCCGGAGGCTTCTTCGCGTCCGCCGGAGGTTTCCCGCCCTCCGGCCACAGCACGTACGCCCCTACCCCGCCCGCGACCAGCGCGAGCGCGACCGCCGCCGCGAGCAGGGCGCGGCGGCCGCGCATCCGCGGTTTCGCCTGGACCGTCGGGGCGTCCGGTGGGAGGGTCGGCAGCTGGTCCGGGGCCATCGGCGCCGGCGCGACCTCGCGCAGGGCCGTGCCCGTGGCGATGAGCTGGGCGAGTTCGCGGCCGTACTCGCCGATGTGGTCCAGGACCGCCTGCGGCCAGCTCGCCCGGTCCCCGCCGCCGAGGATCTCCACCAGGCGCTCGGGCGTGGGGCGGGCGGCCGGGTCGGCGGCCAGGCAGGAGGCGATGACGTCGTGGAGTTCGGCCGGGACGCGGCTCAGGTCCGCCTCGGCCTGCGAGACGCGGTACAGCACGGCCGCCAGCGGACCGTCGCCGAAGGGGTCCTCGCCGGTCGCCGCGTAGCAGAGCACGGAGCCCAGGCAGAAGACGTCCGAGGCCCCGGTGACGTGCCGCGCGCCGGCGACGTGCTCGGGGGACATGAAGGACGGGGTGCCGACCATCATTCCGGTCGCCGTCATCGTCGTGGCGCCGCTGCTGCGGGCGATGCCGAAGTCGATGACCCGCGGTCCGTCGGCGGCGAGCATGACGTTGCCGGGCTTGAGGTCGCGGTGCAGCACCCCGCCGCCGTGCAGGTCCGCGAGGGCGCGGGCGAGCGCCGTGCCGAGGGCGCGCACGGTCGGGACGGGCAGCGGGCCGCCGCGGCGCACCGCCTGCGAGAGGCTGGGGCCGGGCACGTACGCCGTCGCCAGCCAGGGCGTCTCCGCGTCCGCGTCGCCGCCGAGCGGGGCGGCCGCGTACGGGCTGGCGACCAGGCTCGCGATCCTGATCTCGCGCCGGAACCGGTCGCGGAAGGCGGGTTCGGCGACGACGTCCCGGCGGACGGTCTTCACCGCCACGTACGTGCCGTCGTGCGCGCCCGCCACGCTCGGCGTGCGGCCGAGGAAGACCTCGCCCATGCCGCCGGCGCCGAGCCGCGCCAGGAGTTCGTACGGCCCGATCCGCGCGGGCGCGCCTTCGCGCAGCGGTAACAGCACGTGTGTCTTCCCCCTCAGGACGTGACGGCCGCCCGCATCATCGCACGTGCCTCTGCATGCACATGCAGAAGGCCGGACCGCCGCTGCGGTCCGGCCCTGTACGTCGTCGTCGTGGCCGTCAGCCCGTGTACGGCTTGGCGCTGAGGATCCTGACCATCGCCATCTTGCCGTTCGGCAGCTCGTACTCCGCGTCTTCGCCGGCCTTCTTGCCGTGGACGCCCACGCCGAGCGGGGACTGCGGGGAGTACGTGTCGATGCTGCTGCTGGCGTACTCGCGCGAGGCCAGCAGGAAGGTCATGGTGTCGTCCTCGTCGCCGTCGAAGGCGACGGTGACCACCATGCCCGGCTCGACCACGCCGTCGTCCGCCGGCGCCTCGCCGACCTTGGCGTTCTCCAGGAGCTGGGTGAGCTGTCGGACGCGGAGTTCCTGCTTGCCCTGCTCCTCCTTGGCCGCGTGGTACCCGCCGTTCTCGCGCAGGTCGCCCTCCTCGCGCGCCGCGGCGATCTTGGTGGCGATCTCGGTACGCGCGGGACCAGACAGGTACTCAAGCTCTTCCTTGAGCTTGTCGTACGCCTCCTGGGTGAGCCAGGTGACGTTGTCGCTGGTCTGGGTCACAGGTGCTCCTCGTAGGTACTGGGAATACAAAGCATCGCCCTACCCAGAAGGATGTGCCTTCCTGGATGGGCGAAACCACGAGCCTAACAATTGGTGGCGAAAAAGGAAGGGACGAAAGTCATCAGAATGACGTCAACGCTGGTCAGGCAGGTTGACGCGACGGGCGCGCGGCGTTTCTAGCGCTCCGTGCAGCCGACCAGCTCGGCGCTGGTGGCGCGCGCGGTGGTGCGGATGGAGACCACCTCGTCGATCCGGGTCCGCGGACCCTCGAAGCGGACGTCCTTCCGGCCGACCTCGGCGCCGTCCTCCGAGCGGGAGCGCAGCGTGCAGGTGCCGGCGGCGCCGGCGTCCTTGCGGACCTCCAGGTGCATCTGCACCTCGCGGTCGCCCACCACCTCGAACTTGATCACCTCGGCGCTGAGCTTCGCGTCGACCACGTAGTGCCAGCCGAACCAGCCGAGCAGACCGGTGAAGAGCACACCGAGCACCAGGCCCGCGATCTTGAGCCGGCCGTCGGCGCGCTCGTCCGCGGAGCGGCCGTAACGGCCCTCGGGCAGCGACTCGCGTACCGAGCTCATGGCGGATCCCTTCGTGGCGCCGGACGGCGGAATTTTCGGCCCCCCGATTCCGTCACTATAGAAGTTGCCCGATGCGACCAATGGACAGGGATCGAGTCTTGACTGAGCAGCTGCGTCTGATGGCCGTGCACGCCCACCCCGACGACGAGTCGAGCAAGGGTGCGGCGACGATGGCCAAGTATGTGTCCGAGGGGGTGGACGTGCTGGTGGTCACCTGCACGGGCGGCGAGCGCGGCTCCATCCTCAACCCCAAGCTCCAGGGCGACGCGTACATCGAGGAGCACATCCACGAGGTCCGCAAGAAGGAGATGGACGAGGCCCGGGAGATCCTCGGCGTCAGCCAGGAGTGGCTCGGCTTCGTCGACTCCGGCCTGCCCGAGGGCGACCCGCTGCCCCCGCTGCCGGAGGGCTGTTTCGCCCTGGAGGACGTCGACCACGCGGCCGGCGAGCTGGTGCGCAAGATCCGCGCGTTCCGCCCGCAGGTCGTCACCACGTACGACGAGAACGGCGGCTACCCGCACCCCGACCACATCATGACCCACAAGATCACGATGGTGGCGTTCGACGGGGCGACGGACGCGGAGAAGTACCCCGAGGCCGAGTTCGGCCCGGTCTGGCAGCCGCTGAAGGTCTACTACAACCAGGGCTTCAACAAGCCGCGCACCCTGGCGCTGCACCACGCGCTGCTCGACCGGGGCATGGAGTCGCCGTACGGGGAGTGGCTGGACCGTTGGAAGGAGTTCGAGCGCAAGGAGCGGACGCTGACCACGCACGTGCCCTGCGCCGAGTTCTTCGAGATCCGCGACAAGGCGCTGATCGCGCACGCCACGCAGATCGACCCGGACGGCGGCTGGTTCCGCGTGCCGATGGACATCCAGAAGGAGGTCTGGCCCACGGAGGAGTACGAGCTGGCGAAGTCTCTGGTGGACACCTCCCTCCCCGAGAGCGACCTCTTCGCGGGCATCCGCGACAATGCCTAGCATGAGCGCACACCTCGCACTGACCCAGCTCGTCCCGCTCGCGAAGGAACTCGACGAGAACAAGGTGACGCCCGGCGTCCTCGGGTTCATCGTCTTCGCCGTGATGGCGGGCGCGGTCTGGATGCTGATGAAGTCCATGAACCGCCACATGGGCAAGGTCTCCTTCGAGGAGACCCCGGCGGCAGCCGGCACCCGGCAGAAGCAGCAGCCCCCGCAGGAGTAGCGGCCCGCGCCCGCCGTCGCCCACACGGGGCGGCGGCGTGGCTACGGCACCGCCACGCCCATGACCTCCCGGGCGTGGCGGTTCGGTGTGAGGCCGAGGGGCCAGGCCTGCCAGCCCGCGTCCAGGCGGACGCCGCGCGCCAGGGCGAGCCCGTACGTCCCGGCGCACTCCGTCAGCCGCGCATCCCGCAGCTCGTGACGGTCCTCGGTCAACCGGACGAGTTCCTCCTCCGCGACCACCGTGCCGATCTCCACCCCGCCCGGCGAGGCGTACGGCAGCAGCGTGACCCGCAGGAAGCCGGCCCAGTCCGCGCCCCGCCGGTCCCCGTACGAGGCGAACAGGGCCGCCGCCTCCTCGCACAGCTCCAGCGCCTGCGCCGTCTTGTTGTTGCCGGCGTCGACGACCGCCAGTTCCAGGCAGGTCCACGCCTCGCCGTGCGCCACCCCGATCCGCCGGAAGTCCTGCCGGGCGTCGCTCAGGAGCTGCCGGGCGAAGCCGGAGTTGCGCAGGTTGCCGGTCTGCGCGGCGCGCAGGTCCCGCGTCACCCGGCCCGAGTGGTGCCGGGCGCAGGCCAGCCCGTACACGTCCCGCATCCGCGAGAACATCGTCCGCGCCCGCTCCAGCTCCCGCACCGCCTGGTCGAGGTCGCCGCGCTCCTCCAGGGCCTGCCCCAGGTAGTACAGCGTCCACGCCTCGCCGCGGGCGTCCTCCTGCTCCCGGTGCCGGGACAGCGCCTGCCGCAGCCCGTCCACGGCCGACGGCGCGTCGCCGCCCACCAGGCGGGCCCGCGCCAGCTGGGTCAGCGCCCACGCCTCGCCGCGGCCGTCCTGGGTACGGCCGTACCCGTCGAGGGCGGCCCGCAGCTCCTCCTCGGCGCGCGGCACGTCGCCCCGGCGCAGCCACACCTGGCCGAGCTGGAAGTGCGACCAGGCCTCGCCGTGCACGGACTCCGAGGCGCGGTGCAGCGCGAGCGCCCGGTCCAGCAGCTCCACCGCCTCCGCGAGGTTCGCCCGGTCCCGCTCCACGCCCGCGAGCGCGTGCAGCGTCCACGCCCGGTCCGCGGCCAGCGAGTCCGGGGTCTGGAGCTCCAGGGCCTCCCGCAGCCGGGCCGAGGCCTCCGGCAGATTGCCCTGGTGGTGCAGGGTGATCCCGAGGGAGCACAGCGCGAGCGCCGCGCCCGCGTCCTGGTGGGCCTCCTGGTACAGCGAGACCACCGAGGTCAGCGTCGTGCGCGCCTTGTCCAGCTCGCCCAGCTGACGGGCCGCGATACCGGTCCGCCACTGCACCGAGCGGGACAGCCGCCCGCCGTGCCCGAGCGCATCCGCCAGCTCCTCGATCTCGCCGAGCCGGTACAGGTCGCCGCGGAGCAGGCAGTAGTCGCACAGCGCGCCGAGCAGATGCAGTACCGCTTCCTGGTCGACGCCCTCCGCGTGCCGCAGCGCGGCGGTGATGAAGCTGGACTCGTCGTCCAGCCAGCGCAGCGCGGCCTCCAGCGAGCCGAAGCCGTGCCCGCCGAACCTGTCCGCCCGGGTGGACATCTTGCCGTCGACCATCCGGATCACCGCGTCGGCCAGCTCCGCGTGGTTCCGGATCAGCCGCTCCTGCGCGGCCGCGATCGCCGTGCCGTCCTCCTCGTCGAGCAGCCGGGCCGAGGCGAAGGCGCGCACCGCCTCGTGCAGCCGGTACCGCTCCCCGCGGACGTGGTCGATCAGCCCGGCCCCGGCCAGCTCGCGCAGCAGCCGCGCGCCCTCCGCCTCGCCGCCGTCCAGCAGCGCCGCGGCCGCCGCCGCGCCGAGCGAGGCCCGCCCGGCCAGCGCGAGGCGGCGCAGCAGCAGCCGCCCCTCCTCGTCGAGGTCGGTGAAGTACCGTGCGGCCAGGGCCCGTTCGACCGGACCGCCGTCCTGCCCGTACCGCTCCAGGAGCCGCGCCTGCTGCCCCAGGGGCCGTGTCGCCGGCGAGGCGCCCGCCACCCGCAGCGCCAGCGGCAGCCCGCCGCACAGCTCCCGGATCCGCATCGAGGCCTCCGCGTCGTACGGGGCCGGGTCGGAGTCTCCGGCCGTCTCCCGCAGCAGCTCCTCCGCGCCCGCCGCGTCGAGCGCCGCGACCTCCAGGCGGTGCACGGACGCGGCCACGTCCGCGCCCAGGTCCAGGGGCTGCCGCGCGGTCACGAGGACGAGGCTGTCGGAGCGCTCCGGCAGCAGGGCGCGCACCTGCGCCGCGTCCACCGCGTCGTCCAGGACGATCGCCACCGGCAGTCCGGTGAGGTGCTGGTGGTACAACTCGGTGAGCCGGCGCACCTGTTGCTCCGTGGAGCTGCGGTCGCGGAACAGCAGCTGGTCGCGCGGCGCGCCGAGCCGGTTCAGCAGGTGCAGCAGCGCGTCGCGGGTGGCCAGCGGCTTCTCGCCGCGGCTCGCGCCGCGCAGGTCCACCACGCAGGCCCCGCGGAACTGGTCCCGCAGCGTGTGCGCCGCCCGGACCGCGAGCGTCGTCCGGCCGGAGCCGGGCGCGCCGTGCAGCACCACCACCGTCGGCCGGGTCGTGGTCGCCGCGCGGGCGGCCTGCACCCACTGGGTGATCCGCCCCAGCTCCTCGCGCCGGCCGGCGAACGGCCCGTCCCGGTCGGGCAGATGGCCGAAGGACTGCTCGAGGGCGTGCCGCCGGCGGGCCGCCGCGCTGCGGTCGCCGCCCCGCTGGCGCGGCACCGGCCGTGCCGCCGGGGTGGCGGTCGCCGCGGTCGCCGTGTGCAGCATCCGCTGCTGGTCCAGGAACGGCCGTATCCCGCGTACCTCCAGGGCCGTCAGCCACTGCAGTCGCAGCTGCTCGGCTCCGCCGGGCTGGCCGAGCGCCCCGGCCCGGCGGTGGGCGGCCGGCCAGTGCTGGGCGGTCACCTTCAGCACGGTCGCCGCGGCGCCCGCGACCGCCACGACGGCCCCGGCCGTCAGCGCCGTGCCCGTGGCGGTGCCCAGCGCCAGGTCCGCCACGACGGCCGCCGCGGCGGCAACGGCGGTGACCAGCACGGGAGTTCCGACCGCCGGCCCGGTGAACCGTTCGGCCAGCGACGTACTGCCCGCCTCGGCCTCCTCCAGGGCCAGCCGGTACGCCGTGTACTCCTCGCCCGCGCTCGCCGCCATGGAGTCCAGCGCGGCCCGTCCGCGCGCCAGCAGCGCGGTGGCGTCGAGTGCGCCGCCGGAGCGGCGCACCTCCTCCTCCACGGCGCGCGCCAACAGCCGCTCGGCTTCGGTCCGGTGGCCGTCCCGCATGTGCGTCCCCCTCCGAGAGCTTCCGCTTCCGGCCCCAAGTGTCCTGCGTGACGCGCGTCGGCGCGAGGGACGTCCGGTGAAGGCCCGGAAGTCGAGCGGTCGAGGGCCGCGGGTGCGCGGTCGAGGACCCCGGGGACAGGGGTGGGCGTCTGACCGAATCTTCCCTGTTCGATGGCGTTGATCTGCTGATTGAGGCTTCCGGGTGACTGCCCGGAACCAAACAGCGGCCGGGCAGTTGATCAGCGTGCTTCGGCTACGGAGCACTCCAGGCCCCTCGGCTCAAGAAGGACGATCTCGTGATCAAGAAGGTTCTCGCCACCGCGGCAGTTGCAGCCTCCGTCGCCGGCATGTCCGCGACCACGGCGATGGCGGCCGGCAACGACGGCGGCTCCGCCAACATCATCGGCAACACGTCGAAGCAGTCCATCGGCTCCAACGAGACCGGTGGCTACATGAGCCCGAACTTCGGTCTCGTCAACGGCGGCGTCCTGCACTGCTTCGACATCCAGAAGGTCCAGGCCCAGGTGCCGGTCGGCGTCATCGCCGTCCCGGTCGCCGTCCAGGACGTGCTCGGCAACCCGATGTCGAACCAGACCTGCAACCAGAACTCGGTGCAGCAGAAGGGCGACGACGCCCTGTCGCACATCCTGGGCGAGGTCCTCTCCCAGAACGGGAACGTCGGCGGCTGACGCCTCCCCCTTCCGTGGGCCGGCCCCGTTCCTCGCAGAGCCAGTGCGAGGAACGGGGCCGTTCCATGTCTCCGTACCCGCGATGTACCCGCGATCCCGGCCGGGATCACCTGGTGACACTCCGAATGAACCGAGAGTGACGGCGTCGCAGAGCGCGCCACTTGTAGAAAACCACGAAGCGGGAAGATCGCCCCGCTGACGTCTTCATGCCTTCCGCCTCTGGCTCACCCCCCACGCCGGGCTGTGTACTCCAAGCACGAGCGTGACGAAGCAAGGGATGAGTGCAGTGGACTACTTCCGACCCGCCACCTGGGCGGCAGCACCGGACGCCGGGACCCGGCGCCCGGACGCCGCACAAGCGGCGAGCGGCGAGTACGCGTACTCCTCGGACCTGTGGGCGGTACAAGCGACGGGGCCGCACCTCACCCGCACCCCCGCCTCCCCGGAACACGACCGCGGCGTGGAGCCGCGCTGATTTCCCCCGGGGACGCCGTCGACCCGAGCCGGTCGCCTGGCGGTGCCCCCGGCCCCCACCCCGCCGAACAAGGAGCGAGCATGACCGCGCACACCCACGAAGCCAGCACTCAGGAGCTCGAGCGCGCCTGGCTGGAAGAGGCGATCAGACTCGCCACCCAGAGCGTCGCGAACGGCGGCGGGCCGTTCGGCGCCCTGATCGCCAAGAACGGCGAGGTCGTCGCCATCGGCAACAACCAGGTGACCTCCAACCTGGACCCGACGGCGCACGCCGAGGTGAGCGCGATCCGCGCCGCCTGCAAGCAGCTGAACACCTTCTCGCTGGAGGGCTGCGTCCTCGTCACCTCGTGCGAGCCGTGTCCGATGTGCCTGTCCTCGTCGCTGTGGGCGCGCGTCGACCGGATCGTCTTCGCCGCCGACCGCGACGACGCCGCGGTGGCCGGCTTCGACGACCGCAAGTTCTACGACCTCTTCGAGAAGCGCCCCGAGTCGGACTGGCCGACGGACGTCGAGCGCCTCGACCTCCCCAACCGCACGGAGCCCTTCGACGCCTGGCTGGCCAAGGCCGACCGCATCGACTACTGACCCCCGCGCCTGACGACGAGGCCCGCCCGGACCCGGGACGGGCCACGTCGTCGTCCCCGTGCTCACCCGGACACGAGGTGTCGCCGAGGGGACGCGCACCGTCGCGCCGGCGGCGTGCGACGATGCCGGTATGAACCGTCTGGCCGATTCCCAGTCGCCCTATCTGCTTCAGCACGCCGCCAACCCCGTGGACTGGTGGCCGTGGGGGGAGGAGGCGCTGGCGGAGGCGAGACGCCGGGACGTGCCCGTCTTCCTGAGCGTGGGCTACAGCTCGTGCCACTGGTGTCACGTCATGGCGCACGAGTCGTTCGAGGACGCCGGTACGGCGGCCTACATGAACGAGCACTTCGTCAACATCAAGGTCGACCGCGAGGAGCGGCCCGACGTCGACGCCGTCTACATGGAGGCCGTGCAGGCGGCGACCGGGCAGGGCGGCTGGCCGATGTCCGTGTGGATGACCCCGGACGGCGAGCCCTTCTACTTCGGCACCTACTTCCCGCCCGAGGCCCGGCACGGCATGCCGTCGTTCCCCGAGGTCCTCGACGGCGTGCACCGCGCCTGGAGCGAGCGGCGCGAGGAGGTCGGCGAGGTCGCCGGGAAGATCGCCCGCGACCTGTCGGAGCGCTCCCTCGCGTTCGGCGGCGAGGGCGTTCCCGGCGAGGAGGAGACGGCTCAGGCGCTGCTCGGGCTCGTCCGGGACTACGACGAGCGGGCCGGAGGCTTCGGCGGGGCGCCCAAGTTCCCGCCGTCGATGGCGCTCGAGTTCCTGCTCCGCCACCACGCCCGCACCGGCGCCGAGGGCGCGCTGCAGATGGCCGCCGACACCTGCGAGGCCATGGCCCGCGGCGGGATCTACGACCAGCTCGGCGGCGGCTTCGCCCGCTACGCCGTGGACCGGGAGTGGGTCGTCCCGCACTTCGAGAAGATGCTCTACGACAACGCCCTGCTCTGCCGGGTGTACGCCCATCTGTGGCGGGCGACCGGAAGCGATCTGGCCCGGCGGGTGGCGTTGGAGACCGCGGACTTCATGGTGCGCGAGCTGCGCACCGCCGAGGGCGGGTTCGCCTCCGCGCTCGACGCGGACAGCGACGACGGCACCGGCCGGCACGTCGAGGGCGCGTACTACGTGTGGACGCCGGCGCAGCTCGTCGACGTGCTCGGCGAGGAGGACGCCGAATACGCGGCGCGGTACTTCGGGGTGACCGAGGAGGGGACCTTCGAGCAGGGGGCGTCCGTACTCCAGCTCCCGCAGGACGCGGGAGTCGCCGACGCCGAGAGGCTCGCCTCGATCCGGCAGCGGCTGCTCGACGCGCGGGAGCGGCGCGAGCGGCCCGGGCGCGACGACAAGATCGTCGCCGCCTGGAACGGCCTGGCGATCGCCGCGCTCGCCGAGACCGGCGCGTACTTCGACCGGCCCGACCTGGTCGCCCGCGCCACGGAGGCCGCGGACCTGCTGCTCCGCCTTCACATGGACGACTCCGCCCGCCTGGTCCGCACCTCCAAGGACGGCCGGGCCGGTGCCAACGCGGGCGTCCTGGAGGACTACGCCGACGTCGCCGAGGGCTATCTGGCGCTGGCCGCCGTCACCGGCGAGGGCGTCTGGCTGGAGTTCGCCGGCTTCCTTCTCGACATGGTGCTCGACCGTTTCCGGGCCGAGGGCGGGGCGTTCTACGACACCGCGCACGACGCCGAGACCCTGATCCGCCGCCCCCAGGACCCCACCGACAACGCCACCCCGTCCGGCTGGACCGCCGCGACCAACGCGCTCCTGTCGTACGCCGCGCACACCGGCTCCGAGGCGCACCGCTCGGCCGCCGAGGCGGGTCTGGGCGTCGTACGGGCCCTGGGCCCGCGCGCCCCGCGCCACATCGGCTGGGGCCTCGCCGCCGCCGAGGCGCTCCTCGACGGGCCGCGGGAGATCGCCGTCGTCGGCGACGGGCCCGAGGTCCGCGCCCTGCACCGCACGGCGCTGCTGGGCACCGCCCCGGGCGCGGTGGTCGCCTTCGGCCCGCCCGGCGGGGACGAGTTCCCGCTGCTCGCGGACCGGCCGCTGGTGGGCGGGGCGCCCGCCGCGTACGTCTGCCGGCACTTCGCCTGCGAGGCGCCGACGACCGATCCGGAGGCCCTCGCGCGGGCCCTTTCCGCGCCGAGCTGAGACGGGAACGCGACACGCCGGAGTTCCGCCGAACGGCTCGGCGCACGGGGGAATCCGGGCCGGTCGATGGGGTGAAAGCGGCCCTGTCGCCGGGCGCTGCGCGACCGGACATCGCATGGTCGTTCTGATGTGTGCAGCGGAGGCCCAGGTCCTTTCGGGCCCGGGTTTCGCGAGAGTCGCGAGTCTCCTCCGCCGCAGAAAGGAATCAGGCGAAATGCTGGTTAAGAAGGCTGCGACCGTCGTCGCCGGACTCGTCATGGCCCTGGGTGCGGCGTCGCCCGCGATCGCCGACGCCGGTGCCATCGGCGCGGCGGTGGGCAGTCCGGGCGTGCTGTCCGGCAACGTCGTCCAGGTGCCGATCCACGCGCAGATCAACGCATGCGGCAACTCCGTGAACGTGATCGGCCTGGTGAACCCGACTGTCGGGAACGTCTGCGTCAACGCCTGACGCGAGCGAAAGGGGCCGGTTCCGGTCCGGGCTTCCCGCCCGGCCGGGACCGGCCTTTCGGTTTTCCGTTCCGTTTTCCACCGTCCGAGCCAGGAACTCTGACGACTGATCAGGTGACTGCCTTTCCGTCCGGCTTATTAAGCATATTTTCTGAGAACACCTGGGGTCATACCGAACGCGATGTGCGAAGGAGCGCGGCCATGACCCTTGGGAACCGACGGACGACGAGTCGATGGCTGGGGGTGTTCACCGCAGGTCTCCTCGCCACGGGTTCCGTCGTGCTCTCCTCGCCGAGTCACGCCGCCGAGTCCCCCCGGCCGCAGGACCCCCGGCCGGCCGCGGGGCCGCAGGATCCCGGGCCGGCCGCGCCCGCCGCGCCGCTGACCACCGCCCTCGGCGCGTACCTCGACTACGGCCCGCGCGGCGTCGCCCGCATCGCCGAACTGGAGAAATGGCTGGGCGGCGGCACGGAACTGAGGGTCGGTCACACCTACCTGCCCGGCGACGTCTGGTCCAACATCGAGGGCCGGCCGGGGTTCCTGGAGTCCTGGGCGCAGTGGCGCACGCAGAAGGCCGACCGGCTGTTCGTGCTCAACGTCCCCATGCTGGAGCGCAACGAGGCCGGCGTCTCCGACGCGGAGGTCCGCCGCCAGCTGCGGCGCGGCGCGGACGGGGCGTTCGACCAGCACTTCACGGCCTTGGCGGAGCGGCTGGTCGGGCTCGGGGTGCCCGACACCGTCCTCGTCCTCGGCTGGGAGATGAACGGGATCACCTACACGCACCGCTGCGGGCCGGACCCGGAGGCCTGGAAGGCGTACTGGAACCGCATCGTCACCGCGATGCGGGCGGTCCCCGGGCAGAGGTTCCGCTTCGACTTCACGCCCAGCCGGGGCCGGGACGCGGTGCCGTGGACCGAGTGCTACCCGGGCGACGACGTCGTCGACATCATCGGCATGGACTCGTACGACCAGCCGCCCGGCATGGACTTCGACCAGCACATCAGCGAGCCGTTCGGGCTGCAGAAGCACGTCGACTTCGCCAAGGAGCACGGCAAGCCGATCTCGTACCCGGAGTGGGGGCTCTTCCGGAACGGGGACAACCCCACGTACATGCGCCGCATGCTCGAATGGATGCAGCAGCACAAGCCGGTGTACCACACGATCACCGACTACTGCCCGCACGGCGTGTGGCAGTGCGAGGCGAACCCGAAGTCGGCGGAGGTCTTCCGCACGATGCTGTCGGACCTGGAGCCGACGGAGCCCACGGAGCCCACGGAGCCGACCGAGCCCGATGTGCCGCCGGTGGACCCGACGGATCCGACGGAGCCGAGCGAGCCCACGAAGCCGACCGAGCCCACTCAGCCCACCGAGCCCGGCGAGCCGGACTTCCCGCCGGACGGCGTGTGGGAGCCCTGGGAGCCGATCGACCCGACCGACCCCTGGGGCCAGGTGGACCCGACGGCCTCGATCCCCTTGCCTCAGCCGAAGCCTGAGCCGAAGCCTGAGCCGAAGCCTGAGCCGAAGCCGGAACCGAAGCCGGAACCGAAGCCGGAACCGAAGCCTGAGCCCAAGCCCGAGCCGAAGCCGGAACCCAAGCCTGAGCCCAAGCCCGAGCCGAAGCCTGAGCCCAAGCCTGAGCCCAAGCCCGAGCCGAAGCCGGAACCCAAGCCTGAGCCCAAGCCCAAGCCCGAGCCGAAGCCGGAACCCAAGCCCGCGCCCGTCCCCGCGCCCTCCGATGACTCCTGTGCGGGCGTCAACCTCGGGTCGTGGGTGGAGGAGTGGGTCGGCGGGTCCGTCTGCGTGCCGACCGACGGGTGGAAGGACGACCTGAAGGACCTCTGGCCCTTCTGACCCGTACCCGGCGCGTCACCCCGCGGCGGCGGAGGCCACCCTCCGCCGCCGTGCCGCTTCCACCAGCCGCCTCGCCCACTCCCGCTGCCGCACCTGCCCGGCGGCCCATCCCCGCGCGCCGGCCGCCGTCGCGCGGAGCAGCAGGAGCAGCCCGGTACGCCGCCGGGCGAGCAGCAGCCGCCGGTTGCCGACGATCTCGGGCCGCCAGTGGTTCTTGTATGTCTCCGAGCCCCGCAGCAGGCTCAGCGTGGTCCGTCCCTCGGCGTCCGCCTCGCGCGCCCCGTACCGCAGCAGCAACGTCGACACATCGACCTTCCGCTTCCGCAGCCCCGGATCGGCCCCGTACAGGTAGCCGCCGGCGAGGTTCGGTGACAGCAGGGTCAGGTCGGCGGCCACCACCTCGCCGCCGAGGAGGAACTCGGTGACCCGCGCCTGCCCGCTCGTCACCATGGTCGCGACCGCCCGCGTCAGATGCCGGGCGAACCGTTCGGTGGTGTGTTCCGGGGTCACCCCGCGGCCCTCCCACTGCCGCCGGTGCAGTGTGAGGAGCCGTTCCAGCGCGGTCGGCACCTCGTCTCCCGCCACGATCCGCTCCTCGATGCCGAGCGCGTCCAGCTTCCGCAGTTTGGCGCGGGTGCGCTGGGCTCCGGAGCTGGGCATCCGGGCGATGAGCGCGTCCATGGGTACGGCGGGGAGTTCCAGGCACAGGGAGTCGTCGAGCCGGCGGCGCGGTCCGCGCCAGGACGCGTAGACCTGTTCGGCCGCCGCCCCGGGCCGTACCTCGCGCAGGTCGATCAGGGCGGTGCGGGCCGCGTCGGCCAGGGCCGCGGCGAGCGCGCCGGCGGTCTCGGGCCGGGAGTCGTCGAGCAGGACGTCGCAGTAGTCGGTGATCGCGCCGCCGAGCGGGGTGAGCGCGGGCAGCGGGCCGCGGCGCAGCATCAGCGGGGCCGCGCCGACCAGGCGGCCGTCGGCCGGGTCGCGGATCAGGAACACGCGCAGCGCGCCGGGGACGCCGTACGAGGTCCACCAGGAGTGCAGCCAGGCGTGGCTCTGGAACGGGGTGGCGGTGCGGCACCGCGCGCACAGGTCGGTCCACTCCTCGGCCAGCCGCCCGAACTCCTCGCCGTCCCGGCAGACTTCGGAGGTCAGCGAGGCGGTCGTCATACCGTCTCCCTCGCCCTCTCCGGTTCCGGCTGCGGCGCGGCGGCCGGCGCCGGTACGGCGGCGGTCCGCGCGCGCTCCTCCGCGCCGGTCTGCGTCCCGCGCCGCGGCCGGACGAGCAGCGCGAGCCCGCCGAGCAGCCCGCCCGCGCTGCCGCCGACCAGCGCGGACAGCGGCGTGGACGGTGAGACGGGGCTGGTCGGCTCGGTCGCGCGGGCGAACTGGACGACCTTCACCCCCGTCCCGGCGGCGGCGTGCGTCCCGCTGGTCACCAGCGCCCGTGCGACGCCGTCCGCCATGGCCACGGCGGTGGCGGGCTTCGGCGAGCGGGCCGTCACGGAGATCATCGGCGCGTCCGGCGAGGTGGCCGCCTGCACGCTCCTGCGCAGCGTCGCGACCGAGACCCCGGCCCACACCTGCGCGTCGCCGGTGACCGCGAGGTCGGTGGCGACCCGCCCGTACGCCTGGGCGAAGCCGAGCGCGGCCGCCGGGTCGGACTTCTCGCCGGGGACCACCACGACGTAGCTGGTCGCCGCGTACTCGGGCGTGGTGACCAGTCCGTACGCCGCGCCCGCGGCCGTGCCGAGCAACACGGCCGCCGGCAGCGCCCACAGGCGCGCCCGGGCCCGCAACAGCGCGGGCAAGGAAGGGCGTTCGGTCATCGGAGCGTCGTGTTTGCTCATGGGGCCACTCGCTTCGCGGGGAGGGAGGGGAGAGACTCGTACAGGGACAGCAACTGCCCGGCGCTGCGGGCGATGTCGTACCGGTGGGCGGCGGCGGGCTGAGGCAGCCGGCCGAGCCGTGCCTCGCGGATCCCGATCAGCGCGGAGACCAGCTCGGGCACGGTCTCGCCGATGCGGCGGGCGCCCGGCGCGGCGTCCGGCGGCAGGTCGTCGACGGCCGGGCAGGCGACGTACAGGACGGGCAGCCCGGCGGCCAGCGCCTCGACGACCGCGAGCCCGAACGCCTCGTCGGGGGAGGCGGAGACGAACACGTCCATCGCCGACAACAGCGCGGGCAGCGACGGGAGTCCGGCCGCGGGTTCGCGCGGCGGGTCCTCGCAGGCACCGGGCAGCAGCACCCGGTCCGCGGCCCCGCAGGCGCGGGCCACCGCCTCCAGGCGGGCGCGCTGCTCCCCGTCGCCGACCAGGAGCAGCCAAGCGTCCGGCAGCGAGGCGACCGCGCGGACCAGGCGGTCGAAGCGCTTGCCGGGGGCGAGCCGGCCCACCCCGCCGACCACGAACGCGTCCTCCGGCAGCCCCAGTCGGGCCCGGGCCGCCCGCCGCGCGGCCTCGTCGTAGCCGAAGCGGCTGCGCTCGATCCCGTTGGGCACGACCCGGATGCGGGCCGGCCGCACCCCCCACGCCTCCAGCCGGCGCGCCACGCTGTCCGACACGGCGACCGTGGCCGAGCCGAGCCGCTCCGTGGCCAGGTACAGGCCCCGCGTGCCCGCGCTGAGCGGGCGGCCCTCGATCTGCCGGTCGCCCAGCGAGTGCTCGGTCGCCACGACGTGGCGCACCCCGGCCGCGCGGGCGGCGATCCGCCCGTACACGCACGCCCGGTACAGATGGGTGTGCACGACGTCGTACCGGCCCTGCCGGACCACCCGGACGAGCCGGGGCAGCGCCTTCAGATCGCGGTTGCCGGCCATGCCGAGATGGGTGACCGGGGTGCCGTCGGCCTCGATGCCGCGGGCCACCGGGCCGGGCGCGGTGAGCGTGACGACTTCGCTGCGCACCGGCAAGTGCCGCAGCATGAGCCGTAGTTGCTGCTCGGCGCCGCCGATGTCGAGGCCGGTGATGACATGCAGGACCTTCATGACAGGGCCGCCCCGGCCGGGCGGAACGGCTCCGGGGCCTCGGCGGGCCGGCGGCGCCGCAGCGGGTGCACGGCGCGCTTCGCCGCCAGCCGCCAGGAGGTGTCCTGCTCCCCGATGTGGACCCGCGGCAGCGCGTACGTGCTGGTCAACGCGCCCGGGTCGATGCCGCAGGCGTACCGGTACCCGGCCGCCCGCACGGCCCGGATCGCGCGTGCGTCGACATGCCCGTACGGGTAGCAGTAGCCGTCCGCCGGTGTGCCGGTGAGCTCGGTGAGGATCTCGCGGCTGCGCCGGGTGTCCTCGGCGAGGGTGTCGTCGTCGGCGGTGAGCAGGGAGCTGTGCAGCATGCCGTGGGAGCCGATCTCCATGCCGGCGGCGGCGATCCGGGCGACCTGGTCCTCGTCGAGGAGCGGCCTGCGCGGGCCGTCCGCGTCCCAGGCGTTCTCCCCGCCGAGCCGGCCGGCCAGCACGAACACGGTCGCGGTGAAGCCGTGCCGGCGCAGCAGCGGCAGCGCCGAGTCGAGGAAGTCCGCGTAGCCGTCGTCGAAGGTCAGCCCGACCAGGCCGCGGGCCCGCCCGGCGGCGGTCGCGGCGAGCAGCTCGCGCACCGACACGCCGCGCAGCCCGCGGTCGCCGAGCCAGTGCAGCTGGCGGGCGAAGCGCACGGGGGAGACGGTCACCTGGTACGGGTCATCGGGGGTGTCCGCGATCGAGTGGTACATCGCCACCCACGGGGGCGGCGTCGGCAGCAGCCGGCGCAGTGCCGCGCGGGCGCGGTCGGGGGCCGAGACAGCGGGCATGGGCGAGCCTCCGTGAGGCGGGACGGAACAGGGGTGGGAGGAACAGGGGCGGGGCCCCGGGCGCCCGGACGGCGCGCGCGGCGGACGGCAGGAAGACGAGGGCGACCACCGCGCAGGCGGCGGCCGTCCCGGCGGCGGGGGCGAGGCCCTGTGGCGCGGCGGCGGCGACGGCGGCCGCGCACAGCCAGGCGGCCGCGGTCGCGGCGGCGGCCGTCGCGGCGAGCCGCGCCACTCCGGCGGCGACCCGCCCGGCCCCGAGCGGCACGCTCTGCCGGCCCGAGCCGGTGAGCAGCAGGACGGCGGTCAGGGTGATCCCGAGCGCGTTGGCGGCGGCGATGCCCAGCACCCCCCAGAGGCGTACGCCGACGGCCCCGGCGAGCGCGGTCGCGGCGAGCCCGGCGAGCATCGTCGCGGCCGGGAACCACAGCGGGCGGGCGGCGGAGAAGTAGCAGCGGACGAGGACGCCGACGAGGGTCTGGCCGAGCAGCCCGAGCGCGTACACCCGCATGACGGCGGCGGTGGCCTCGGTGTCGGCGCGGTCGAACGCGCCGCGCTGGAAGAGCACGTCGACGATCTGCGGGGCGGCGGCGATCACGACGGACGCGCCGACGAGCACGACGAGCACGGCGAGCAGCAGGTCCCGTTCGACGCGGCGGCGGGCCGTGTCCCGTTCGCCGGCCGCGATGGCGCGGGCGACGACCGGGAAGGTCACCGTGCACAGCATCAGCGACAGGATCATCGGCATCTGGGCGATCTTCTGCGCGTAGTTGAGGTGCGAGATCGCCCCGGACGGCAGCGGGGCGGCGAGGAATCGCTCGATCAGCACCTGCGACTGGCGGGCGACGGCGAACACGACGACCGGTGCGACGAGTGCGAGCACGACGAGCGGCGCGGCGGTGTCCGCGGGCACGTCGTCGGGTGCGGCCGGCGCCTGAGGCCTCCTCAGGGCCCGTACCAGGGACGGGGCCTGGACCAGCACCATCAGGGTGCCGCCGACGGCGACGCCGACCGCCGCGGACCGCACGCCCAGCGGCTCGCGCAGCACCAGCACGGTCGAGACGATCCCGATGTTGTACGCGACGTAGATCGCGGCCGGCGGCAGGAACCGGCCGTGCGCGCGCAGCGCGGCGCTGCAGTACCCGGTGAGCGCGAAGCTCAGCACACAGGTCGCGGTCAACCGGGTGCAGTCGACGGCCAGTTGCGGATCGGGCAGGCCGGGCGCGAGGACGGCGACGAGCCGCGGCGCGAGCACCACCAGCAGCAGCGCCACCGCGGCGACGGTCAGCACCAGCCGGGGCAGGGTGGCCCGGACGAGCGCGGGCGCCCCGTGGCGGCGCAGCAGCGCCCGGCTGAACGCGGGCACCAGGATCAGCGCCATGGCGTCCTCGATCAGCAGCGTGGACGCGAACTCGGGCACCGTCCAGGCGACGAGGAACGCGTCGCTGTCCGCGCCGGCGCCGAAGGAGTCCGCCAGGATCTGGTCCCGGACCAGCCCGAACAGCGAGCCGGCGGCGGTCAGTCCGGCGGTGACGAACGCGGCCCGCGCGAGGAACCCGGACGCCCCCGGGCGCTCCGACCGGTGCCGCCCCCGTGCCTGCCGCACGACCGCCCGCGGCGGCGTGTCGGCGGTGGCCGCCGCCACCAGCGCGTCGACCCGGACCGGCTCAGGCATACCGGACCTCCCGCACCCCCGGCGCGTACGGCGACAGGGCCGCCCAGGCCGCCAGGCCCAGGACCACCGCGGTCAGGACCGTGGACGGGCCGCCGATGTCGGCGTAGGCGAAGTCGATCAGCTGCCAGGCCAGGAGGCCGAACGCGATCAGGGCGCACTCCGCGCCCCGGCCCAGCCGCCCGGCGGCCGCCGCCAGCAGGGCCAGCCAGCTGCCGGTCAGGGCGAGGGCGCCGAGCAGGCCCTGCTCGCTGAGCACCAGCAGGTACATGTTGTGCGGGGACAGCAGCGGCTGGCGCAGGAAGCCGCGGCCCGCGCCCGCCGTGTCGCTGCCGGACGACAGCGCCAGCGACGCGTGGCTGTCGCGGTACTGCGGGAAGCCCTTCAGTCCGACGCCGGTCAGCGGGTCGGTGCGCCACATCCCGGCCGCCGCCGCCCACATGGTGTACCGGTCGGTGACCGATGAGTCCGGCGCGGCCGTCACCTGCGTGATGCTCTCGACCCGTTCCTTCACCATCGCAGAGCCGACCCCGAGCCCGCCCACCAGCACCACCGCCAGCGCCGCCACCGCGAGCCCGGTCCGCACCGCCCGCCGCACCCCCGACAGCACCAGCTGCGCCGCGCAGGCGAGGACCGTCGCGATCCACGCGCCCCGGCTGAACGACAGCACCAGCGGGACGACCAGCAGCGCCGCGCACACCAGGGCGGCCGTACGGGCCCGGCCGGCCGGCCCGCCGAGCACCAGGCCCACGGCCACGACCAGCCCGAAGGCCACCACCGTCGCCATGCCCATCACGTCCGTCGGCCCGAAGGTGCCCACCGCGCGCACGTCCGCGCCCATGTACGAGGCGCCGGTGCCGGTCAGGTACTGCACGACCCCGACCCCGCCCTGGAACAGCGCCAGCGCGACCAGCGCCCACGCCAGCACCGCGAAGTCGCCCCGGTCCCGCACCAGCAGCAGCACCGCCGCCGGGACGAGGACGAAGATCTGCACGTACCGCGCCACTCCGGGCAGGCTCGCGGCCGGGTCGTGGGAGGTGATCGCGGCCGCGCAGACGCCCAGCACCGGAAGGCCGAGGACGACCGCCGCGGTCCGGGTCAGCGGGCGTGCCCCGCTGCGGACCACCAGGGCCAGGCAGTACAGCACCAGCAGCCCGGACGCCGCGTCCGCGAGCGTCCCCGTGCCGCCGGTGCCGCCCTCGGCCCCGCCCCCGCCCGGCACGGTCAGCAGGGCGACGACCACGATCACCGGCGCCAGATGCAGCCGCCGTCCCGCCCCCGTCATCGTCAGCTCCCCGTCGGACGGACCAGGCCGGCGGCGGTCCGCAGCAGAATGCAGACGTCCTGCCAGAGCGACCAGTGGTCGATGTAGTGGTTGTCGAACCGGCAGCGGTCCTCGATCGAGGTGTCGCCGCGCAGCCCGTGCACCTGGGCGAGGCCGGTCAGCCCGACCGGCATCCGGTGCCGTGCCGCGTAGCCCGCGTGGATCCGGCTGAACTGCGCGACGAAGTACGGCCGTTCGGGCCGCGGCCCGACGAGGCTCATGTCGCCGCGCAGCACGTTCCACAGCTGCGGCAGCTCGTCCAACGAGCTACGGCGCAGGAAGTTGCCCACCGCGCTCATCCGTGAGTCGTTCGCGACGCTCCACTTGGTCGCCGCCTCGGTCTCGTCGGCGGGCCGCAGCGTACGGAACTTCAGCAGTGTGAACGGCTGGTTGTGCTGCCCGACCCGCTCCTGGCGGAACAGCACCCCGGGCCCGTCCGACAGCCGCACCGCCAGCGCGCAGGCCAGCAGCACCGGCGCGGCGGCCAGCAGCGCCGGCGCCGTCACCGCCAGGTCGAGGAGCCGCTTCGCGATCCTCCCGCGCCGCTCGCCGAGCGGCGTCATCCGGCGGCAGGCGTGCCCCCACAGATGCGCGCCCATCGGCGTGTCCAGGGTCCCCGCGTCGTCGACCCGCCAGGTGGCGCAGCCATAGTGCTGGAACAGCGTGACCAGCGCCGGGTCGTCGGCGAGGAACACCGCCTCGCGGACGCTGTTCTGGATGACCGCCCGGTGGATCTCCTCGGCGGTGCCGAGCACCGGCAGCGCGGGCAGGCCCGCGTCCGGCGGCACGCCGTCCTGCCGCAGCCCGACCACCCCGACCGGCCGGATGCCGTACGCGGGACGGCCGCCGAGCGAGGCCGCGAACCGCTGCGCCTCGCCGCTCGGGCCGACGACCAGCGCGGACCGCGGCCGGGCCGCGGCGAGCCGGCGGATCCGCGCGTGCACCACGACCCGGCCGACCGCGGCGACCGCCAGGTGCACGGCGTACGCGGCGGCCAGCGCGGCCGGCCCGAACGCCCGCGCCGGGTCGGCCGCGGCGACGGCGGCGGCCGTGGCGCACCAGGCGACGGCAGCCCGGCCGGCGAGCGCGGGCAGTTCGTCGAGGACGGAGCCCAGCGTGCCGCCCGGCCGGTGCTGCCCGGCGCGCGCGTCGAGCAGCAGCACGCCGGCGACGAGCGGCACGAGCAGCAGCGGCCCGAGGTGGACGGCAGGCAGCAGGGCCACCGCGCCGAGGACGGCCAGGCAGTCCACGGCGATCAGCGGCGCGGCGGCGCCCCGGGCGGGTGCGGCGCGCCGCCGCGGCGGCAGCGCGAGCCGGTCCGAGGAGCCGCGCGGCGGCGCGACGGAGGGGCGGCCCGCGGTGGACAGGGGGCCGGGCGGAGGAGGGACGCTGGTGCTTTCCGTGTTCACTGGAAGATCCGCTCTTCGTGCCGGGTGCCCCGCACGGGGGCCAGTTCGCGGTAGAGCTCCGCGACGGCCGCACCGGTGCGCCGCACATCGAACGTGCTGAGGACGTGCTCGCGGGCCTGGCGGCCCAGGGTGCGCCGGGGTTCCGGACCGCCGAGCAGGCGGCCGACGGCGGCGGCGAGCGCGGCCGGGTCCTCGGGCGGGACCAGGCAGTGGGTCGCGTGGCCGGGCGGCAGGCTCTCGCGTGCCCCGTCCACGTCGGTGACGACGACCGGCCGGCCCGCCGCCATGGCCTCGAGCGGCGCCAGCGCCATGCCCTCCCAGCGGGACGGCAGGACGACGAGGTCGGCCGCCCGGTACCAGGGGGCGGTGTCGGCGACCGCGCCGGTGAACCGTACGGAGTCGGGCGCGGCGGCGCGCAGCCGCTGCTCGTCGGGGCCGTCGCCGACGAGGACGAGCCGGGCGCCGGGCGTCCGGTCGAGGATCGCGGGCCAGGCGCGCAGCAGCACGTCCTGCCCCTTCTGGTGGCAGAGCCGGCCGACGCAGACGACGGTCGGCGCCCGGCCGCCGAGGTCCGGTGCGAGGGCGTCGTCCGTGTCCGGCGCGAGGCTGTCGTCCGCGTCCGGCGCGGCGAACCGCGCGATGTCGACGCCGTTGCGGACCACGGCCCAGGCGGCCCGTACGCCGGCCTGCTCACCGGTACGGCGCTCGGCCTCGCTGACGCAGACGACGCGGTGCGCCCAGCGGGCGCCGTACCGCTCCCAACACCGGGCGAGCGCGGCGGTCATGCCCTCGACCGCCTCGAACGACCAGGCGTGCGGCTGGTACACGGTGGGGATCCGGCCGCGGACGGCGAGCCGCCCGCACATCCCGGCCTTGGCGCTGTGCGCGTGCACGAGCCCGGGCGCCACGGCGTGTACGATCCGGGCCAAGTCGCGCGTCTCGCGGACGAGTTGGGTGCCGAGCGGGCGTCCGGCCCGCCAGGGGTGGAGTTCCGCGCCGCGGTCCCGTACGGCGGCGGCCAGCGGGGTGCCGGGCGGGCAGGCGACGGCGACCCGCAGCCCGCGGGCCGCCTGGTCGGCGACCAGGTCCGCCACGACGCGGGCGACGCCGCCGTCACCGGGCTGGGCCAGGTGAAGGACGGTCGGGGGAAGAACCGCTGCACCACTCATATTGGTTCTCCGCTTTGGCGAGTAAGGGTCCGGAACCGTCGAGAAGGGTCCGGAGGATGGCAGGTATTACCCCAACGCCGGGCGATAGTAAGCATTAGATGCCCTTAAACGCTAACTTCCGTATCCTTTCGGCAGTTTGCTCGTTGAACCGGTTGCGCCTTTCCCCGGCCGAATGCAGAACGTGCCCCTCTATCGGCCCAAAGATCTGCTGAACGTCACCCGTTCGGGAGAGCAACCGATGAAATAGGACTGCGTTGTTGATGGAGCCGGGCGAAACCGTCCGCACCGTCAGCACAATCGAGGAGCACTACTCCATGTCCCGTATCGCCAAGGCCGTTGCCCTGTCCGCCGTCGCCGCCGCCTCCGTCGCGGGCACCGCCGGCGCCGCCTCCGCGAACTCCGGCGCGCAGGGTGCCGCGGTGCACTCCCCGGGCGTCATCTCCGGCAACCTGATCCAGGTTCCGCTGCACATCCCGATCAACCTGTGCGGCAACACCATCTCCGTGATCGGCGCCCTGAACCCGACGTTCGGCAACACCTGCCTCAACTACTGACCCCAGCGCGAACGCACGGGCCCGGCGCCCGTGCAGCCGCCCGGGCCGGTGCGCCGCGGCTCCCTTCGAGGGGGCGCGGCGCACCGGCCTTTTCGCCGCCCCGGAACACGTTCGGGCGCGGAACGTGGCCGAGCGGTTGCGGAGCGGAGTCGATGCAGGTCAGGTTGGAAGGGAAGTTGTCCGACGCATAGGAAAAGGAACACACATGCGTCCCCTGGTATCCAGCCGCGCCTCCGTCATCGCGATATGCGCCGCTCTCACCCTCGGCGCGGCGGGACCCGCCTTCGCCGAATCCGCCCCGGCCTTCCGCGCGGAGACCGCCGCGGTGTCCCCCGTCACCCCCGCAGCCCCCGGATCCGCGCCGGCCGCCCCGGCGGATCTGACGGACGACGTCCTCGAGACCGTCCAGCAGACCGTCGCCGACCTGCTCGACTCCCTCACCGGCGATCCGCTCAGCCTCGTCCCGCAACTCACCACGACCGTGACCTCGCTGATCAGCGAGGTGCTCGACGCGGTGCTCGGCGTCGAGGTGCCGGTCCCCGAGCTGCCCGAGCTGGAACTGCCCGACGTGTCGACCCTTCCGGTCGACCCGCCGGCGGAGCTTCCCGCCGATCCTGTTACGACGCTGCCGGTCGGTTAGCCCGCCCTCTCGCGTCTCCGCCGTGGGGGGCCCGGCGGGCCGGGCCGCCCCGGGCCGGTGGGTTTGGGGTGCCGCCAAACCCCCCGGGGGGCCCCCGAGCGGGGGACGGCCCGGGGAA
>NZ_JBICVX010000004.1:491645-499495 GCF_043199435.1 Streptomyces sp. NPDC048604 | reverse complement strand
TCCACCCCGAAGGGCTTCATCGTTCGACTTGCATGTGTTAAGCACGCCGCCAGCGTTCGTCCTGAGCCAGGATCAAACTCTCCGTGAATGTTTACCGGTTATCCGGTGACACTCGCGTTGAGCGGAACAAGCCGGAGGAATAGTCCGACTCGTTCACAGCGTCCTCGCTGTGTATTGCCACCCCGCAAGCGGGATGGACTTTTCAAAGGAACCTCGACCATCCGAAGATGGACGGGGTATCAACTAATCTGGCGTTGATTTTTGGCACGCTGTTGAGTTCTCAAGGAACGGACGCTTCCTTTGTACTCACCCTCTCGGGCTTTCCTCCGGGCTTTTCCCTTCGGTCTTGCGTTTCCGACTCTATCAGATCTTTCCGATCCGATTTCCTCGGTGCCTTTCGGCTGCTTTCCGGTCCCTCGCTTTCGCTTGGGCCCTTCCGGCGGTTCCGACTCTATCAGATCCTTTCGGCGTCTGATTCCCAGTCAGCGGGAGTTGTCTTTCCGGCTGTTGGGCCGTTCCGACGAGTGAGACTTTAGCGGATTCCTTGCCTCCGACGCTAATCGGGCGGCTGCGTTCAAACCTTCGAACGCGGATTCCTCATTTCGCAAAAACGCACGGAAAGCATGGCGATGCAACGAGGCAGCGCCTGCTCGTAGTGGTTCTTGCGGAGTGGCTGTCCGGGGCCGACCGGAGTCGGTGCTCACGTCGGACAACTCGGAGAACACTACGCACGGGGAAATCCCTTGTCAACCCCGGTCCTGGGCCCTAGCCTCCCCGCATGACTACGCATGCGCACACCACCCAGTGGTGGGCCGCCTGACGGCGGCCCCTCCTGCGCATGCAACCAGACGGCCGCCGCCTCGGCGGCCGTTCGTGTTGTCCCCTCCGGGACCGGCCGTCGGGCCGGCGCCACGGAGAGAGGAAGCACCGAAGCCATGGACCAGAAGCGTTCGCGGACGTTCAGTGGGGTCAAGCCGACCGGGCATCTGACGCTGGGCAACTACCTCGGGGCCGTACGGCGGTGGGTCGAGGCCGATCAGCACCGCTCCGACGCGCTGTTCAGCGTCGTGGACCTGCACGCGCTGACCGTCGAGCACGATCCGGCGCGGCTACGGCGGCTGAGCCGCCAGGCGGCGACGCTGTTGCTGGCGGCGGGCCTGGATCCCGCGCTGTGCACGGTGTACGTGCAGAGCCATGTCGACGAGCACGCGCGGCTCTCGTACCTGCTCGAGTGCACGGCCACGGACGGCGAGCTGCGGCGGATGATCCAGTACAAGGAGAAGAGCGTCCGGGCGCGGGCGGCCGGGGACGGTGTGCGGCTGTCGCTGCTCACGTATCCCGTGCTGATGGCGGCGGACATCCTGGCGTACGCGACGGACGACGTGCCGGTCGGTGAGGACCAGCGGCAGCACGTGGAGCTGGCGCGCGATCTCGCCCTGCGGTTCAACCAGCGGTACGGGCACACGTTCACCGTGCCCCGCGCGACGCATCCCGCAGTGGCGGCGCGCGTGATGGATCTGCAGGACCCGATGTCGAAGATGGGGAAGTCGCACGAGAACGGCTCGGGGATCGTCTATCTGCTCGACGAGCCGGACGTGGTGCGCAAGAAGGTCATGCGGGCCGTGACCGACAGCGGCACCGAGGTCGTGTACGACCGGGAGGCGCGGCCCGGGGTGGCGAATCTGCTCGACATCCTGGCGGCGGCGACGGACCGGGCGCCGGCGGAGCTGGCCGGTGAGTACTCCGCGTACGGGGCTCTGAAGCGGGACACGGCGGAGGCGGTCGTCGAGCTGCTGCGGCCGGTGCGGGAGCGGCATGCGGAGCTGGCCGCCGATCCCGGGTACGTGGACCGGGTGCTGCGGGAGGGGGCCGAGCGGGCGCGGGGCATGGCGCGGCCGGTGGTGGACCGGGCCTATCGGGCCATCGGGCTGTTGCCGGCCGCCTGAGGAGGAGGGGCGGGCGCCGGGGTGGGTGCGTGTCCTGCCCCGGCGTCTGCTCTCTTCCTCCGTCGGGTCAGCCGTTGCCGGAGGCGAGTTCGCGGCTGCGGTCGCGGGCGGCTTCCAGGGCGGCGATGAGGGCGGCCCTTACGCCGTGGTTCTCCAGTTCGCGGATGGCGCTGATGGTGGTGCCGGCCGGGGAGGTCACGGCCTCGCGGAGCTTGACCGGGTGCTCGCCGCTGTCGCGGAGCATGACCGCGGCGCCGATGGCGGCCTGGACGATGAGGTCGTGGGCCTGGGCGCGGGGCAGGCCGAGGAGGATGCCGGCGTCGGTCATGGCCTCGACGAGGTAGTAGAAGTACGCCGGTCCGGAGCCGGAGAGCGCGGTGGCGGCGTCCTGCTGCGACTCGGGGACGCGCAGGGTCTTGCCGACGCCGCCGAAGATCTCCTCGGTGTGGGCGAGGTGCTCGGGG
This sequence comes from Streptomyces sp. NPDC048604, assembly GCF_043199435.1. Classification (NCBI taxonomy): domain Bacteria; kingdom Bacillati; phylum Actinomycetota; class Actinomycetes; order Kitasatosporales; family Streptomycetaceae; genus Streptomyces; species Streptomyces sp. NPDC048604. The sequence continues at coordinate 497,085 of NZ_JBICVX010000004.1, read as the reverse complement.
GTGGCGTGGCTGCCGCCCGAGATCACGGACATGCCCTCGTCGACGAGGACGGGGGTGTTGGGCATGACGCGGACGACCGGGGTGCCCGTGGTCAGCCGCTCCTCGATGAAGGCGGTGGGGATGCCGGCTGCGGCGCTGATGACGAGCCGGTCGGCGGCGACGTGCGGGGCGAGCTCGTCGAGGAGCCGGCCCATGTCCTGCGGCTTGACGGCGAGGATGAGGGTGTCGGCGCGCTTGGCGGCGTCGGCGTTGGAGACCGCCTCGACGCCGTAGCGGTCGTGCAGTTCGGCGGCGCGCTCGGAGCGGCGGGCGGTGACGAGCAGGTTGGCGGGGCGCCAGCCGGCGCGGATCATGCCGCTGAGGAGCGCTTCACCGATCTTGCCGGTGCCGAGGACTGCGACGGTCTGGGTCATGGCTCTGTTCACCTCGCCGGAGGGGGTACGTGCGGCCATCCTCGCACCGTGCCCGGTCCGGCGGCGTGGGCGTCCGAGGGGCGGTCACGCGGTACGGCGGCGCAGGGTGGCGGCGCCGAGGCCGAGGACGAGGACGGCGCAGCCTGCGACGACGAGGGCGTCGCGGACGAAGTCGGCGGTGACGTCGGTGTGGCGGAGGACCTCGTTCATGCCGTCGACGGCGTACGACATGGGCAGGACGTTCGAGATGCCTTCGAGGACGGGCTGCATCTGGTCGCGCGGGGTGAACAGGCCGCAGAGCAGCAGCTGGGGGAAGATCACGGCCGGCATGAACTGGACGGCCTGGAACTCGGACGCGGCGAAGGCGGAGACGAAGAGTCCGAGGGCGGTGCCGAGGAGCGCGTCGAGCAGGGCGACCAGGAGCAGCAGCCAGGGCGAGCCGACGACGTCGAGGCCGAGGAACCGCAGGGCGAGGCCGGTGGCGAGGGTCGACTGGATCACGGCGAGCAGGCCGAAGGCGAGCGCGTAGCCGGCGATGAGGTCGCCCTTGGCGAGGGGCATGGCCAGGAGGCGTTCGAGGGTGCCGGAGGTGCGTTCGCGCAGGGTGGCGATGGAGGTCACCAGGAACATCGTGATCAGCGGGAAGATGCCGAGCAGCGAGGCGCCGATGCTGTCGAAGGTCTGCGGGCTGCCGTCGAAGACGTAGCGGAGCAGCAGGAGCATCAGGCACGGGACGAGGAGCATCAGGGCGATCGAGCGCGGGTCGTGGCGCAGTTGGCGCAGGACGCGGGCGGCGGTGGCGAGGGTGCGGTCGAGGCTCACGGCTGGGACTCCTGGTGTACGGGGAGGGCGGCGCGGGCGTTGGCGGCGTCGACCAGGTGGAGGAAGGCGGCCTCGACGGTGGGGGTGTCGTTGCGGTGGCGGAGGGCCTCGGGGGTGTCGTCGGCGAGGATCTCGCCCTCGCGCATGAGGAGCAGGCGGTGGCAGCGCTCGGCCTCGTCCATGACATGGGAGGAGACGAGCAGGGTGGTGCCGCGCTCGGTGGCGATGCGGTGGAAGAGGTTCCACAGGTCGCGGCGGAGGACGGGATCGAGGCCGACGGTCGGTTCGTCGAGGACGAGGAGTTCGGGGGCGCCGAGGAGGGCGACGGCGAGGGAGACGCGGCTGCGCTGGCCGCCGGAGAGCCGGCCGGCGAGGGCGTGGGCGTGGGAGGCGAGGTCGACGTCGGCGATGGCCCGCTCGACGGCGGCGCGGCGCTCGTCGCGGCGGGCGCGGCCGGGGAAGAGGACGGCGGCGAAGTAGTCGAGGTTCTGCTGGACGGTGAGGTCGTCGTAGACGGACGGGTCCTGGGTGACGTAGCCGATGCGGGAGCGCAGCTCGGCGTCGCCGGCGGGGCGGCCGAGGACGTGGAGGGTGCCGGTGACGTTGGCCTGGGTGCCGACGACGGCGCGCATGAGGGTGGTCTTGCCGCAGCCGGAGGGGCCGAGGAGGCCGGTGATCCGTCCGGGCGGGACGGTGAAGTCGATGCCGCGCAGGACGGCGCGGTCGCCGCGGACGACGGTGAGACCGCGCGCGACGATCGCTCCGGATCCCGGGTCGGGGGCGGGGTCGGCCGGAGCGTCGGCGGATTTATTCATCATGCGATGAATACTGCTCGCGAGGGTAAGGGGCGTCAAGACTCCGGGCGCGCGGAAACGCGGAAGCGGACGGCCCCGGGGCGGGGCCGTCCGCTTCCGGCGGCTGCTGCGCTACTTGCGCTTGGGCTTCGGCCTGCGCTTGGCGGCCGGGTTGCCCGTGCGGGAGGAGCGGCGCTTCTCGTACTGGGCGCGGGCCGTCTCGTACTCGGCACGGCGGAGTTTCTCGCCGGGGGCCTCGGTGAAGGTGCGGAAGAAGTAGGCGAGCAGCGAGCCGATGAAGCCGATGACCTTGAGGCTGCGCAGGGACTCCTCGCGGGCCGGGTCGGCGGGGCGGCGGGAGAAGCCCTCCCAGGTCTTGCGGAAGGCGATGGCGCTGCAGATGGCGAACATGACCACCACGAGCACGTTGACGAAGCCGCCGACCTCGGCGACCTCCAGCCCCTGGTACGCGAACCGCAGCACGAAGCAGCCGGCGGCCGCGGCGAGCAGCGCGCCGAGCCCCACGGCGAGGCGGCGCAGCCCGTAGTGCCCGTCGTGCTCCACCCAGGTCGTCCCGAAGAACCGGATCTCCTCGGGCCGGGGTCCGGCGGCGGGCTGTCCGGCCGGGGCGGGCTGCTCGGGGCCGGGCTGGTCGGGGCCGGTGCGGTCGTCGTCGCTCACGGGACCGATTATCCCGCGAGCGGCGACGGGCGCGGGATCAGGAGCAGCGCGGGGCGACGTAGCCGTCGCGGCCGGTCTTCACGTACGCGTCCGAGACGAACGCGCCGTCCGCGATGTTGTCCCAGATGTTGGTGGTGCCGTACGGGCCGGTGACCCATTCGCCGGGCGTCTGGCAGTAGATCGCCACCGAAGCGCCGACCGGCAGTGTGTACAGGACCCGGTACTTGGTGCCCGGGCCGGAGCGGACGTTCACGCGGTAGCCCGGCGCGATCGGGTAGCGGACGGCCGACGCCGCCGCGGCGACCGACTCTGCGGACTCGTCAATGGACACGATGGATCCCCCCGTTCGGATGACGCGCGCAGGCTACCAAGCCATGTCCGGAATCAATGCGTCATGGCATAGGCTCCGTGCGTCGTGCGCGCCGCACGAATTGACGGGGAATCACACGGGGTGGGGCAATGCCACCGTTGCGCAGCACCGGCGTCGGCCGGGAGGCGGAAGATCCGGAGTACGCGGGCGAGTACCGGCTCGGAGCCTGTCTCGGTTCCGGCGGCATGGGCGTCGTCCACCTGGCCCACTCCGCGTCCGGGCTGCGGCTCGCGGTCAAGGTCGTCCATGAGGGCTACGCGTCGGACCCGGAGTTCCGGGCCCGGTTCAGGCAGGAGGTCGCGGCGGCGCGGCGGGTGAGCGGCGCGTTCACCGCGCCCGTCGTCGACGCCGACCCGGACGCGGAGCGGCCCTGGATGGCGACGCTGTACGTGCCCGGGCCGACGCTCGCCGAACAGGTGAAGCGGAGCGGGCCGTTGAGCCCGGCGGAGCTGCGCCGGCTGACCGCCGGACTCGCCGAGGCGCTGCGGGACATCCACCGGGCCGGCGTGGTGCACCGGGACCTCAAACCGGGCAATGTGCTGCTCACCGACAGCGGGCCGAAGGTCATCGACTTCGGCATCTCCCGGCCCTCGGACAGCGATGTGCGCACGGAGACGGGCAAGCTGATCGGCTCGCCTCCGTTCATGGCGCCCGAGCAGTTCCAGCGGCCCCGGGAGGTCGGCCCGGCTGCGGACGTGTTCGCGCTCGGCTCGGTGCTGGTGCACGCGGCGACAGGGACCGGGCCGTTCGACTCGGACAGCCCGTACCTGGTGGCGTACCAGGTCGTGCACGACGAGCCCGATCTCAGCGGCGTCCCGGCGGAGCTGGCGCCGCTCGTCGCCCGCTGCCTCGCCAAGGAGCCGGGCGACCGGCCCACGCCGGACGAGATCATGGCGGCGCTGCAGCCGCCGTCGTACGAGGCGGCGGCCTTCGTCCCGGCCCAGCGGCGGCCGTTGTCGCCTTCGGGCGCAGCCACCCTGGGGCTGCGGCCCGCCGGCCCCGATCCGGCCGCCACCGTCGGGGCGCCGGACCAGGCGCGCACCCGGGCCGTACGGCGGCGCAGGCGGCCGCTCGGCCTCGTGGCCGCGGCCGTGGTCGTCGCGCTGGCGGTCGGCGGCGTGCTCGCCGCGTGGCCGGAGGCCGGGGACGAGCGCCAGGACCGGCGGCAGCGGGCGTCCGCGACGAAGCCGATCGGCGCCTGGCGGACACCGCTGCGCACGGCCGGCGACTCGGCGCCCGCCTGCTCCGCGGGCGCCGACGGTGCCGTGTACTGCGCGGCGCGCGGCACCGGGGCCGCCCAGCTCGACCCCTCGACCGGCGCGGTCGTCTGGTCGCGGCAGGAGCGGACGGGCATCGCCGTCGCCGCGCCGGTGCTTGCCGCCGGGACGGTGGGGGCGAGCGTCGGCGAGGACGGCGGACGGTTCGTCACGTACGACGCGGCCGGCGGCCGCCCCGGCTGGAGCACCGCCGTGCCGGCCAATGGTGCCGTCCACCCGGCGGGCGACACGCTGCTCCTCGGCTCCGGTTCCGGCACGGTGACCGCCGTCGACGCGCGGACGGGCGAGCGGCTTTGGCGGCGTGCGCTGCCGGGGCACCGGGCCCCGCTGTTCGGCCCGTACGACGGGTCCGGCGGTGTGGTGCACGTCTTCGAGGAGACGCCGGACGGTACGCGCACGCTGGTCAGCAGCGTGCGCGCCCGGACGGGCGAGACGGTGCACCGGCGCGTGCTGAACGGCCGTCTCGTCCCGGCCGGCGTCTCGGGCGGTGCGCTGTTCCTGACGGCCCGCGGCCTCGACGGGCTGACCGAGGCGGTCGTGCGCCACGACCCCGCGACCGGCGCGGCCGAGCACGTTCCGCTGCCGTTCCGGCTGGAGGAGCCCCAGGCCGTGGTGGCGGGCGACGTCGTCCATCTGCTGACCCGCGCCGGGATCCTGGTGGCCGTGGACACCGTGGGCGGGCGGACGCTCTGGCAGTTGGAGACGGCCGCCGGCCGGGTCTCCGCGCCGGTCCTCGGCGACGGTGGGCGGCTGTACTTCTCGACGGCGGACGGACGGCTGCTCGCGGTCGACACGGCGCGCGGTGTGCTGCTGGGGCAGACCGAGCCCCGGCTGCGCGGCGGCAGGCTCGGCCACGCCGCGTCCGTGCCCGCCCCCGTCGTCGTCGGACCGCGTGTCGTGGGCACGGCCCCCGACGGGTCGGTGTTCGCGGTGGACGGGGCGGATCCGGCGGCCTGGTGACACGGAGGCGGGGGGGGGGGGGGGGGCGCCCCCCCCCCCCCCCCCCCCGACGCCCCCGGCGGGGAGGCAAACGAACCGGGTTGAGGTGCCCCCCCACCCCCCCGACCCCCGCCATGTCGACGC
>NZ_JBICVX010000004.1:350477-491635 GCF_043199435.1 Streptomyces sp. NPDC048604 | reverse complement strand
GGGGGGGCGGGGGCGCCCCGGGCGGCTTGTTCCCCGGGGGGCGGGGGGGGCGCGCCCGACCCGCACCCCCCCCGCCGTCGTACCGGGTCGGCGTTCTCGTCAGCCGAGCTTGGAGACGTCCCGGACCGCGCCCTTGTCCGCGCTGGTGGCCATCGCGGCGTACGCGCGCAGGGCCGCGGAGACCTTGCGGTCGCGGTTCTTCGGGGCGTAGACGCCGCCGAGGGCCTCGCGGCGGGCGGCCAACGTGGCTTCGTCGACGAGGAGTTCGATCGCGCGGGTCGGGATGTCGATGCGGATCCGGTCGCCGTCCTCGACCAGGGCGATCGTGCCGCCGGACGCCGCCTCCGGGGAGGCGTGGCCGATGGACAGGCCCGAAGTGCCGCCGGAGAAGCGGCCGTCGGTGACCAGGGCGCACGCCTTGCCCAGGCCTCGGCCCTTCAGGTACGAGGTCGGGTAGAGCATCTCCTGCATGCCGGGGCCGCCCTTGGGGCCCTCGTAGCGGATGACGACGACGTCGCCCTCCTTGACCTGCTGCATCAGGATCTTCTCGACGGCCTCGTCCTGCGACTCGCAGACGACGGCCGGGCCCTCGAAGGTCCAGATCGACTCGTCGACGCCGGCGGTCTTCACGACGCAGCCGTCCACCGCCAGGTTGCCCCTGAGGACCGCCAGGCCGCCGTCCTTCGAGTATGCGTGGGCCACGTCGCGGATGCAGCCGCCGGCCGCGTCCGTGTCGAGGGAGTCCCAGCGCTCGGACTGCGAGAAGGCGGTGGCGGAGCGCTTGCAGCCGGGGGCCGCGTGCCACAGCTCGACGGCCTCCTCGGACGGCGAGCCGCCGCGGACGTCCCAGGTGTCCAGCCACTCCTTGATGTCGCGCGAGTGGACCGTGTGGACGTCCTCGTTCAGCAGGCCGCCGCGGTACAGCTCGCCGAGGATCGCGGGGATGCCGCCGGCGCGGTGCACGTCCTCCATGTAGTAGGTGCCGCCGGGGGCGACGTTCGGGGCGACCTTCGCAAGGCAGGGGACGCGGCGCGAGACGGCGTCCATGTCGGCGAGGCCGTAGTCCAGCTCGGCCTCCTGCGCGGCGGCGAGCAGGTGCAGGATCGTGTTGGTGGAGCCGCCCATCGCGATGTCGAGGGCCATGGCGTTCTCGAACGCGGCGCGGGTGGCGATGTTGCGGGGCAGGACGGAGGCGTCGTCCTCGTCGTAGTACCGCTTGGTCAGCTCGACGACGGTGCGGCCGGCGTTCTCGTACAGCGCCTTGCGGGCGGTGTGCGTGGCGAGGACGGAGCCGTTGCCCGGCAGGGACAGGCCGATGGCCTCGGTCAGGCAGTTCATCGAGTTGGCGGTGAACATGCCGGAACAGGAGCCGCAGGTCGGGCAGGCGTTCTCCTCGATGCGGAGCATGTCCTCGTCGGAGACCTTGTCGTTGACGGCCTCGGACATCGCGTCGACCAGGTCGAGCGTGCGGACCGTGCCGTCGACCAGGGTGGCCTTGCCGGCCTCCATCGGGCCGCCGGAGACGAAGACCGTCGGGATGTTCAGGCGCAGCGCGGCCATCAGCATGCCGGGGGTGATCTTGTCGCAGTTGGAGATGCAGATCAGGGCGTCCGCGCAGTGCGCCTCGACCATGTACTCGACGCTGTCCGCGATCAGGTCGCGGGAGGGCAGCGAGTAGAGCATGCCGCCGTGGCCCATGGCGATGCCGTCGTCGACGGCGATGGTGTTGAACTCGCGCGGGATGCCGCCCGCCTCCGTGATCGCGTCGGAGACGATCCGGCCGACCGGCGCCAGGTGGGTGTGGCCGGGCACGAACTCGGTGAACGAGTTGGCGACGGCGATGATCGGCTTGCGGCCGATGTCCGCGCCCGGTACACCGGAGGCCCGCATAAGGGCGCGGGCGCCCGCCATGTTGCGGCCGTGGGTGACAGTGCGGGACCTCAGCTCGGGCATCGTCGCTCGCTCCTCGTGATGGGTGTGCTTGCTGTCGAGCGTACGCTCCGGCTCCAAGATCTGGACATGGTGTCCGCGATGCGGACGCGCCGTCCAGCTTCCGGTCAGGCCTCGGTGAGGTAGCGCTGGAGGGTCGGGGCGACCATCGCGACGATCTCCTCCGTGTCCGCCGTGGCCAGCGGCTCGACCTGGATCACGTACCGCAGGATCGCGATCCCGATCATGTGGGAGGCCGCGAGCTCGGCGCGGAACTTCGGGTTCGGCACGTCCAGGTCACCGGCGATCCGCTCCAGGAGCCTGCGCAGCACGAAACCCCGGAGCACCTTCGCCGCGGCCTCGTGGGTGAGCGCGGAGCGGATGATCGCGAGCAGCGGGGCGCGGGTCGCGGGGTTCTCCCACACGCCGATGAAGAACCGCGCGAGCCGTTCGCCGATGGCCTCGCGCGGGCCCTGGACGATCGCCGGGACGACCGTCGTGGGCTCGAAGGACACCTCGATCGCCGCCGCGAAGACCTCGTCCTTGGTGCCGAAGTAGTGGTGCACAAGGGCCGCGTCGACGCCCGCCGCCTTCGCGATTCCGCGCATCGACGTCTTGTCGTACCCGCGCTCGGCGAACTGCGTCCGGGCCGCCTCCAGGATCCGCTCGCGCGCCCCGGGGCCGCTGTCCTCGGCGGTACGGGAGGGGCGGCCGCGACGGCGCGGGGCCTGCTCCGTCATGAGCCGGGCGTCCGGGTGGGCCGGGACGGCGCGGAGGCGAGGTGCAGCCGGGTGAAGGCGAGGGCCTCCGCGAGGTCGGCCTCGCGTTCGGCGGCGGACATCGCGCGCCGGGTGTTGACCTCGATGACGACATGGCCGTCGAAGCCGCTCACCGCGAGGCGCTCCAGGAGTTCGGCGCAGGGCTGGGTGCCGCGGCCCGGCACCAGGTGCTCGTCCTTGGCGGAGCCGCGGCCGTCGGCGAGGTGGACGTGGCCGAGCCGGTCGCCCATGCGGTCGACCATCGCCAGGGCGTCGGTGCGGGCGGTCGCGGTGTGCGAGAGGTCGACCGTGTAGTGGCGGTAGTCGTCCTTGGTGACGTCCCACTCCGGGGCGTACGCGAGCATCTCGCGATCGCGGTACCGCCACGGGTACATGTTCTCGACGGCGAACCGTACGTCCGTCTCGTCGGCCATCCGCCAGATGCCGGTGACGAAGTCGCGCGCGTACTGGCGCTGCCAGCGGAACGGCGGGTGGACGACGACCGTGGACGCGCCGAGCTTCTCGGCCGCCGCCTGCGCGCGCCGGAGCTTGACCCACGGGTCGGTGGACCAGACGCGCTGGGTGATCAGCAGACAGGGGGCGTGCACGGCCAGGATCGGGACCTGGTGGTAGTCGGAGAGCCGGCGCAGCGCCTCGATGTCCTGGCTGACCGGATCGGTCCACACCATGACCTCGACGCCGTCGTAGCCGAGGCGCGCCGCCACCTCGAAGGCCGTCGCCGTCGACTCCGGATAGACCGAGGCGGTCGACAGGGCGACCTTCGCATCCGGGACGCGCACCGCTGGTTCTGCCACGAGGGACAGGGTACGGGGCGGTCCGGCGGACCGGGATGTGGTTCCGGCCACCGGCCGACGCCCGTACGTACCCCCGCTCCCGCTTCCGCTACGCCTCCGTCGACTGCGGGCCCATGGCCGGCAGATGGTCCAGGCGGCGGAGGATGACGCCCTCGCGCAGGGCCCAGGGGCAGATCTCCAGGGCGTCGATGCCGAACAGGTCCATCGCGCCCTCCGCGACCAGCGCGCCGGCGAGGAGCTGCGGGGCGCGGCCCTCCGAGACGCCGGGCAGGGCGGCGCGCTCGGCCGCGGTCATCGCGGCGAGGCGGGGCACCCACTCCTCCAGGGCGGCACGGCCGAGGAAGCGCTGGACGTACAGGCCCTCGCCGGAGCCGGGCGCGCCGGCGATCCGGGCGAGCTGCTTGAAGGTCTTGGAGGTGGCCACCACGTGGTCGGGCTTGCCGAAGCGGGTGAACTCGCCGACCGTACGGGCGATCTGGGCGCGTACATGACGACGCAGCGTGCGGACGTCCTCGGCCTGCGCCGGGTCGCCCGGCAGCCAGCCCGCGGTCAGCCGGCCCGCGCCCAGCGGCAGCGAGACCGCCGCGTCGGGCTCCTCGTCGATCCCGTACGCGATCTCCAGCGAGCCGCCGCCGATGTCGAGCAGCAGCAGCTGGCCGGCTGACCAGCCGAACCAGCGGCGGGCGGCCAGGAAGGTGAGCCGGGCCTCCTCGTCGCCGGTGAGGACCTGGAGGTCGATCCCGGTCGCCTCCTTGACCTGGGCGAGCACCGCGTCTGCGTTGGACGCCTCGCGCACCGCGGACGTGGCGAACGGCAGCACTTCCTCGCAGCCCTTGTCCTCTGCGGCCTGCACCGCCTCGGCGACCGTGGCGATGAGCCGCTCGACTCCGGCCGGGGCGATCGCCCCGTGCCCGTCGAGCAGCTCGGCCAGCCGCAGCTCCGCCTTGTGGGAGTGGGCGGGCAGCGGGCGGGCGCCGGGGTGGGCGTCCACCACGAGCAGATGCACTGTGTTCGAACCGACGTCGAGGACTCCGAGTCTCATGGACGGAACGCTACTGCGCCGGGCGCATACGCTTGGGGTTGTGCCAAAGACGAAAAAGGCGAAGCAGGGCAAAGACAGTGCCAAGGCCGGCGGGTCCGCGAAGAACGCGGTGGACCTGCGCGTGACGAAGGCCCCCAAGGCCCCGAAGGCCCGCGGCTCGGCTGACGACGCCGGGTCCGAGCCTGACGAGAAGGGCCTGGACTTCCCCCGCGCCTGGGTCGAGTTCCCGGACCCGGCGGACGACGAGCAGGTCTTCCGCTGCGACCTGACCTGGCTGACGTCCCGCTGGACCTGCATCTTCGGCAGCGGCTGCCAGGGCATCCAGGCGGGCCGCGCCGACGACGGCTGCTGCACGCTGGGCGCGCACTTCTCCGACGAGGACGACGAGAAGCGGGTCGCCTCGTACGTGGACCGGCTGACGCCGGAGCTGTGGCAGTTCCACGACGTGGGCGCGGAGACCGGCTGGGTGCAGCTCGACGAGGACGGCGAGCGGCAGACCCGGCGCTGGGAGGGCTCCTGCATCTTCCAGAACCGGCCCGGCTTCGCCGGCGGCGCGGGCTGCTCGCTGCACATCCTGGCGCTCAAGGAGGGCCGGGAGCCGCTGGAGACCAAGCCCGACGTCTGCTGGCAGTTGCCGGTGCGGCGCACGTACGACTGGATCGAGCGGCCCGACGACACGAAGATCCTCCAGGTGTCGATCGGCGAGTACGACCGCCGGGGCTGGGGCCCGGGCGGCCACGACCTGCACTGGTGGTGCACCTCGGCGACCTCGGCGCACGGCGCGGGCGAGCCGGTGTACGTGACGTACCGCCCGGAGCTGACGGAGCTGATGGGCAAGGAGGGGTACGAGGTGCTCGCCGGCCTGTGCGAGGCGCGGCTCGCCTCGCAGCTGCCGCTGGTGGCGCCGCACCCGGCGGACCCGGCCCGCTAGACCGGGACGGCTGGACCCGGTCGGCTGGTCCGAAACGGCTGGTCGGGGACGGTCACGAGGCCGACGGGGAACCCGGGTCGCTCGGCGTGCCCGAGCCCCCGTCGGACGGCGGCGCGTCGTCGGACGGGCCGCCGTCGGACGGCGGGGTCGTCGGGCCGGGGCCGGAGTCCGTGGGCGACGGGTCGGTCGGCGTCGGATCGGTCGGCGAGGGGTCCGTGGGGCCCGGGTCGGTCGGCGTCGGATCCGTCGGGCCGGGGTCCGGGTCCGGGCCGGGAGAGGTGGGCGGCGGCGTGGACGGGCGGGGGCCCGGGTCGCTGGGGCCGGGGTCCGTCGGACCGGGATCGGCCGCCCCGTACCCGTGGATCCGCAGTACCGCCCCGGACGGCTGGACGCCCACCCGGCCGCTCCACGCGCCGGACGGCTCGCGCGAGTGGTCGATCTTGATGTACACGGTCGCCGACTCGCCCGGCCCCAGGGTGCCGGTGGGCCGGCTCACGTACAGCCAGGACGCGTCCGTCCACAGCGACCAGTCGACCGGCGAGCCGCCCGCGTTGGTGAGCGTGAGCACCGTCGTGTCGCCCGCGGAGTGCGCGGAGACGGCGATCCGGCCGGGCCCGGCCCGACCGGGCACGGCGGGCACGGGGGGCGCGCCCGGGTCGACGATCTCGACGGAGACGTCCGGCGAGCGGCTGCCGCGGGTGAACCGGGTATCGGGGCGGGTGCTGGCGTTGCCGGCGTTCTCGTAGCGGTCGTACCCGGGGTCGCCGGGGCCGCCGCCCTTCCCGTCGTCCTCGCGCGCGCTGACCGCGTCGCCGCCGCGGCCCTCCCCCGTCAGCGGCGCCCCTCGGTACGCCGCCCACAGCGCGAGCACCGGCGCGGCGACCACCGCGGCGACGACGGTCGTGGTCATGGCGCGGGCCCGCATCCGGTCGCGCCGCGCCGCGTGGTCCTTGGGGTCCAGCGGGAAGCCGCCGGGGCCGAACCGCGGGGCCCCGGCCCGGGCACGCGGCACGTGCAGCATCGCCACGTACGCGGCCGCGCGCGGCGCCTCGACCAGGGGCAGCCGGGCCGGGGTGACGTTGGCGCCCGGCCAGGGCGCGGCCGCGCCGGCCCGCTCGGCGGCCCGGCGGCAGCGCGGACAGTCGTCGACGTGCCGGACCAGCTCGGTGCGCAGGGCCGCGGAGAGCAGCACCTGGTGGTCGTCGGTGAGCCGGGCGACGGTCGGGCAGCTGCCGGCCTCGACGACGGCGAGGGCGGCCCGGGTGCGCTCGACCTCGCAGGCGGCGGAGGCCAGCAGCTCGCGGGCGGCCAGGGCGTCCAGGCCGAGGACGGCGGCGACCTGGTCGCGGCTCAGGCCGTGCCGGACGGCGAGCTCCAGGGCCTCGCGCTGCTCGGGGGTGGTGCCGGCCGCCTCCGGCCAGGCCAGCCGGGCCAGTTCCGCGCGGCGGCGCTCGGCCGTCTCCTCGGAGACGTGGGGCTCGCGGGCCGGGACGGTGGCTGGGCGGCCGGTGTGCGCGCCCTGCCGTTTGCCGCGCTGCTCGGCGAGGCTGCGCAGGCAGGCCCAGCGGGCCAGGGCGTACAGCCAGGCCCTGCGCCCGTCCTCGTCGTCGGGGCAGCGGGCGTGCCGGCGCTCGGCCACCGCGAGGACGTCGCCGAGGACGGCGGTGGCGGTGTCGTGGTCGTGGAGCACGGAGAGGCAGTACGTGAACAGGCCGTCGAGGTACGCCTCGTAACGGGCGGGCGGGCGCTGGCCGAGCGTGCGGGGGCCGTGGTCGTCACGGCGGCGCGCCCGGTGTGCGCCGGTGGTGTGGGCGGGGGGATCCAGCCTGCTGCTCGTCACCCGGCGACCGTAGGCAGTGGGCTGTGGGTGTTCGTACCTCTTGAACGCTTTTAATCCTTACGGGTGAACGTATCCCCCGAAAGGGGACACAAGTCCGTCAGGGAGCGCCCGGCCCCGCGTTGTCGGTGCCGCCCGTTACGGTGTCGCTCATGGCTGCCCGTACGAAAACCGCCAAGGACCGGCCGTCCTACCGTTGCACCGAGTGCGGCTGGACGACCGTCAAGTGGCTCGGCCGCTGCCCCGAGTGCCAGGCCTGGGGCACGATCGAGGAGTACGGCGCGCCCGCCGTCCGCACGACCGCCGCCGGCCGGGTGTCCTCGGCCGCGCTGCCGATCGGCCAGGTCGACGGCCGGCAGGCCACGGCCCGCTCGACCGGCGTCGACGAGCTCGACCGGGTGCTCGGCGGGGGCCTGGTGCCCGGCGCGGTGGTGCTGCTCGCCGGCGAGCCCGGCGTCGGCAAGTCCACGCTGCTGCTCGACGTGGCCGCGAAGGCGGCGAGCGAGGCGCACCGCACGCTGTACGTGACGGGCGAGGAGTCCGCGAGCCAGGTCCGGCTGCGCGCCGACCGCATCGACGCCCTGAGCGAGCACCTCTATCTCGCCGCCGAGACGGACCTGTCGGCGGTGCTCGGCCATCTCGACGAGGTCAAGCCCTCGCTGCTGATCCTGGACTCGGTGCAGACGGTCGCCTCCCCGGAGATCGACGGCGCGCCGGGCGGCATGGCGCAGGTCCGCGAGGTCGCCGGGGCGCTGATCCGGGCCTCCAAGGAGCGCGGCATGTCCACGCTGCTCGTCGGCCATGTGACGAAGGACGGCGCGATCGCCGGCCCGCGGCTCCTGGAGCACCTGGTCGACGTGGTGCTGCACTTCGAGGGCGACCGGCACGCCCGGCTCCGTCTGGTGCGGGGCGTGAAGAACCGGTACGGGGCGACGGACGAGGTCGGCTGCTTCGAACTGCACGACGAGGGGATCACCGGCCTCGCCGACCCGTCGGGCCTGTTCCTGACCCGGCGCGCCGAGGCGGTGCCGGGCACCTGTCTGACCGTCACCCTGGAGGGCCGCCGTCCGCTGGTGGCGGAGGTGCAGGCGCTGACGGTGGACTCGCAGATCCCGTCGCCGCGCCGGACGACCTCGGGCCTGGAGACCTCCCGGGTCTCGATGATGCTGGCGGTCCTTGAGCAGCGCGGCCGGATCACCGCGCTCGGCAAGCGGGACATCTACTCGGCGACGGTGGGCGGCGTGAAACTCTCCGAGCCGGCCGCCGACCTGGCGATCGCGCTGGCGCTGGCCTCGGCGGCCAGCGACACCCCGCTGCCGAAGAACCTGGTCGCGATCGGCGAGGTCGGTCTGGCCGGCGAGGTCCGCCGGGTCACCGGCGTGCAGCGCCGGCTGGCCGAGGCGCACCGGCTGGGCTTCACCCATGCGCTGGTGCCGGGCGACCCGGGGAAGGTGCCGGCGGGCATGAAGGTGATCGAGGTCGCGGACATGGGCGACGCGCTGCGGGTGCTGCCGCGCAGCCGCCGCCCCCCGAAGGCCGAGGCACCTGCCGGCTAGCCGGAACGGGGCCGCGCGGGGGCCCGGTCGCGGGGCCGCCCGGGGGCTCTTTCCCGGGTCGGCCGGGGCCCTTTCCCGGGGCGGGCGGGCGTTCGAGCGGGCGTCCGTACGGGAGGGCGGGGGCATGACCGGCGTACGGCCGGGGCATGACCGCCGTACGCCCGGGGCAGGGGTTCGCGGGGGCGAATCCGCGCACCGCGAACCGGTGCGGGGCGGGGTCGCTAGACTTTGCCCTGGTCTCGCCCATCCGTACGAGCCGGAGGAGTGCAGTGGCAGCCAAGGACAACGAAGCACTGATGCGTGCCTCGCTCAGCGCCGTCGCCCCCGGCACCGCCCTGCGTGACGGCCTGGAGCGCATTCTGCGCGGCAACACAGGCGGTCTCATCGTGCTCGGCATGGACAAGACCGTCGAGTCGATGTGCACCGGCGGCTTCGTCATCGACGTCGAGTTCACCGCCACCCGGCTGCGCGAGCTGTGCAAGCTGGACGGCGCGATCGTCCTCGACAAGGACCTCAGCAAGATCCTTCGGGCGGGCGTCCAGCTCGTCCCCGACGCGTCGATCCCGACCGAGGAGACCGGCACCCGGCACCGCACCGCCGACCGGGTCTCCAAGCAGTGCGGCTTCCCGGTCGTCTCCGTCTCCCAGTCCATGCGCCTGATCGCGCTGTACGTGGACGGCGAGCGCCGGGTCCTGGAGGAGTCGGCGGCGATCCTGTCCCGCGCCAACCAGGCCCTGGCGACCCTGGAGCGGTACAAGCTCCGGCTCGACGAGGTGGCCGGCACGCTCTCCGCCCTGGAGATCGAGGACCTGGTGACCGTCCGGGACGTCACCGCGGTCGCGCAGCGCCTGGAGATGGTCCGCCGGATCGCCACCGAGATCGCCGAGTACGTGGTCGAGCTCGGCACCGACGGCCGGCTGCTCTCGCTCCAGCTGGACGAGCTGATCGCCGGCGTGGAGCCGGAGCGCGAGCTGGTCGTCCGCGACTACGTGCCCGAGCCCACGGCCAAGCGGTCCCGCACGGTCGCCGAGGCGCTGACCGAACTCGACGCGCTGACCCACGCCGAGCTGCTCGAACTCTCCAACGTGGCGCGGGCGCTGGGCTACACCGGCTCCCCCGAGACGCTCGACTCGGCCGTCTCGCCGCGCGGTTACCGGCTCCTGGCGAAGGTGCCGCGGCTGCCCGGCGCGATCATCGAGCGTCTGGTGGAGCACTTCGGCGGGCTGCAGAAGCTGCTCGCCGCCAGCGTGGACGACCTGCAGACCGTGGACGGCGTCGGCGAGGCCCGGGCGCGCAGCGTCCGCGAGGGGCTGTCCCGGCTCGCCGAGTCGTCGATCCTGGAGCGGTACGTCTGACCGCCGCGGGCCGGCCCGGAAGGTCCGGCTCCGTTTCAGTCCTTCTCAGTCCTTCGCCAGTGTGAAGGACGCCGGAAGCACCTGCGCCCCCGGGAAGACCGCCTCGACCAGGTAGGTGCCCGGGCCCGCCGCGTCGCCCTGCGGGGTCGGGCACTGCGGGTCGCTCGGCCGGCGGTCCCACTCCACCGCGTACGTCACCGACGAGCCCGCCGGCACGCCCAGCAGCACGCTCCCGGCCGGACGCGGACAGTCCTTCGAGGTCCACACCTCGTCGTCCTGCGCGTCGCTGATCGTCAGCACCGCGCTGCGCGGCCCGAAGTCGGCCTTGCACGTGGCGGACGAGGTGTTACGGGCGATCAGCTCGAAACGGGGCTTCTCGCCCTGCTCGTACGAGACTTTGGTGCTGCGCAGCGACAACTTCAGCGCCCCGGCAGCGCAGTTGGGCAGCGGTGAATCGGCGGGAAGCCGCTGGGGCGCGCCCGCGCCGCCGGCGCCTCCCGTACCTCCCGTGCCCGAACCACCGGCCGGGTCGCCGTTCTTGCCGTCGCCGTCCCCGCCACCCGCGTCCGCGCCGGTCCCGGTGTCACCGCCCGCGTCGCCCGACTCGTCGCGCCCGCCCGGCTGTTCGGAGATCGCCGGCCCGGAGGAGGACGGTCCCGGAGTGATCGAGGGCACGGGACTCGCCCCGTTGGCACCGTCGTCCGTCTTCTTGCCGACGTCGCCGCCGGTGCCGACGGCCCAGAAGGCCAGGGCCGTCAGCAGCGCGATCAGACACAGGGCGACCGCCCTCCGTCGCCAGTAGATGGAGGAGGGCAGCGGACCGACCGGGTTGCGCAGAGATCCCACGCCACGAACCTTACGAGAGTTCGGGGCCAACTCCCGCCCCCCATGCCGCCCCAGAGGCAGTTTTTGCCGATGATCACATCCCGGGCGGCGACTTGAGCGGGATGTCCCGGGCGCAGGGCCGCGGTCCTCGCCGGCAGGGCGCGGACCGCCCGCGGCCCGGCCGCGCAGGGGTGCGCGGGGCGCGGACCCCGGCAGCACGCCCCCGTGCGCCCCGGGGGCGTGCGGGCCCGGTCCCGCCGGACGTGCCAGGATCGGAATGCCATGACTTCCACCGACGCCTCCGCCCCCGCGCCCCCGTCCGCGGCGGACACCACCGCCGCGGACCCGGCCGGGACCGCCCCCGCCGCCCTGCACCTGCCCGTCCTCGCCTGGTTCGACCGGCACGCCCGGGACCTGCCCTGGCGACGGCCCGAGGCAGGCCCGTGGGGCGTCATGGTCAGCGAGTTCATGCTCCAGCAGACCCCGGTCGTCCGGGTCCTGCCGGTGTACGAGCAGTGGCTGGCCCGCTGGCCGCGCCCCGCGGACCTGGCCGCCGAGGCCCCCGGCGAGGCCGTGCGGGCCTGGGGCCGGCTCGGCTACCCGCGCCGCGCGCTGCGGCTGCACGGGGCGGCCGTCGCGATAACGGAGCGGCACGGCGGCGACGTCCCCAGCGACCACGCGCAGCTGCTCGCGCTGCCGGGGATCGGCGAGTACACCGCGGCGGCGGTGGCCTCGTTCGCGTACGGGCAGCGGTATCCGGTCCTGGACACCAACGTCCGCCGGGTCTTCGCCCGGGCCGCGACCGGCGTCCAGTACCCGCCGAACGCCACCACCGCCGCCGAGCGCCGCCTCGCGCGGGCGCTGCTCCCGGACGACGAGGGGACCGCGGCGCGCTGGGCGGCGGCCTCGATGGAGCTGGGCGCGCTGGTGTGCACGGCGAAGAACGAGGACTGCGGGCGCTGCCCGATCGCCGGCTCCTGCGCCTGGCGGCTGGCCGGCAAGCCGGCCCACGACGGGCCGCCGCGCCGCGCGCAGACGTACGCGGGCACCGACCGACAGGTGCGGGGCAAGCTGCTGGCCGTGCTGCGGGAGGCGGTCGCGCCCGTACCGCAGGAGCGGCTGGACGCGGTGTGGGACGAGCCGGTGCAGCGCGCCCGGGCCCTGGACGGGCTGGTCGCGGACGGTCTGGTGGAGCCGCTGCCGGACGGGCTGTACCGGCTGCCACTGACCTGACGGGCGCCGAAACTTTCAGCCCTACCCCCGAATCGCTGTTACAAAACCGATGGGCAGCCGTGCGTCCTCCGACGGCTCGCTCGGACAACCCCGTGACAACCGCTCCGTAGCGTCCTCGGCGTACGGAAAACGGGTGGTCACGGGGATGATCCGGGGAATGGAGGCGGTTCAGATGGCGCACGGCGAGGTGCTCGACTTCGAGGATTACGTCCGCACACGGCAGGACGCCCTGCTGCGCAGTGCCCGTCGGCTCGTCCCCGACCCGGTGGACGCGCAGGACCTGCTGCAGACCGCGCTGGTGCGCACGTACGGTCGCTGGGACGGGATCGCGGACAAGTCGCTCGCGGACGCGTACCTTCGCCGGGTGATGATCAACACGCGCACCGAGTGGTGGCGCGCCCGGAAGCTGGAGGAGGTGCCCACCGAGGTGCTGCCCGACGACGCGTCGTTCGACGACGGGACCGACCAGCACGCGGACCGGGCCCTGCTCATGGACATCCTCAAGGTCCTCGCGCCCAAGCAGCGCAGCGTCGTGGTGCTGCGGCACTGGGAACAGATGAGCACCGAGGAGACGGCCGCGGCGCTCGGCATGTCGACCGGTACGGTGAAGAGCACGCTCCACCGCGCGCTCGCGCGGCTGCGCCAGGAGCTGGAGAGCCGGTCCGCCGAGAGCGAGGCCCGGATCCCGGCCCCGCGCGCGCCGGAGCGTTCCGTCCGACGCTACGAACGGGGGCAGGAGCGGTGCGCGGCCTAGGGCCCAAGCTCTCAGTGAACGACGCGGGCAGGCCGGCGACGCCGGCCGTGCTCGCGTCCGTCGGTGTACTCACGGCCGTCGGGGTCTTCCTGACCGGCTGTTCGACCGGCGGTACCGGCTCCCGCGACGAGGGCGCCGCGCGCGCCGACTCGAGCACCCCGAGCAGTTCCGTCGCCTCCCCCGCGCCGTCCGCCGGCGCCGGGTACAGCACGGAACGGCCGGACCCGATCGCGCTGCTCAAGGCCGACCCGAAGATCGGCGCGCGGGTGAAGGAGAGCCTGAAGCCCTGCGCCGCCGACGCGTACCCGGTGGACACCTCGTACGGGAACCTGACCGGGAGCACCGCGCCCGACGTCGTGGTGAACGTGATGACCTGCGGCGACGCGGTGGGCATCGGCACGTACGTGTACCGCATGGGCAACGCGGCCAAGGGCTACGAGAACGTCTTCATGGCCGAGGACGCGGCGGTCTACGCGACGATCGACCGGGGCGACCTGATCGTCACCAAGCAGATCTACGCCAAGGGCGACCCGGTCGCGTACCCCTCGGGCGAGGACGTGCTCACGTACCGCTGGGCGGGCAACAAGTTCAGCCAGCACGACTGGGTGCACAACGAGTACAGCAAGGCGGTCGGCGACGGGGGCATCGACGGCCCGGCGACGGCCGCCCCCAGCAACTGACCCGTGCCGGCGCAGTCCGGCGCGAACCACCGAGGACCGAGGGAACGCGCGATGGCCGAGACCCATGTGCTGTTCGTCGAGGACGACGACGTCATCCGCGAGGCCACCCAGCTCGCCCTGGAGCGGGACGGCTTCCGGGTGACCGCCATGCCCGACGGGCTGGCGGGCCTGGAGGCCTTCCGGGCGCAGCAGCCGGACATCGCGCTGCTCGACGTGATGCTGCCGGGGATGGACGGGGTCAGCCTGTGCCGGCGGATCCGCGACGAGTCGACCGTCCCGGTGATCATGCTGTCGGCGCGCGCCGACTCGATCGACGTGGTGCTCGGCCTGGAGGCCGGCGCCGACGACTACGTCACCAAGCCCTTCGACGGCGCGGTGCTGATGGCCCGGATCCGCGCGGTGCTGCGTCGCTTCGGCCACGCGGGCGGCGCGGGGGCCGGCGGCTCGGCCGAAGGGGCGGACGAGGACCCCGCGGGCGGGCTGCTGGTCTTCGGCGACCTGGAGGTGGACACGGACGGCATGGAGGTCCGGCGGGCCGGCGCCGCCGTGTCCCTGACCCCGACCGAGATGCGGCTGCTGCTCGAGTTCTCGTCCGCGCCGGGCACGGTACTCTCCCGCGACAAGCTGCTGGAGCGGGTCTGGGACTACGGCTGGGGCGGCGACACCCGCGTCGTGGACGTCCATGTGCAGCGGCTGCGCACGAAGATCGGCCAGGACCGGATCGAGACGGTCCGCGGCTTCGGCTACAAGCTCAAGGCATGAGGCGGAACATATGAGGCGGAACGCATGAGCCGGTTCGCCCTGCGCACCGGGGTCCGCTGGAAGATCTCGATCGCGATCGCGGCGGTCGGCGCGCTGGTCGCCGCCGCCCTGTCGATCGTGGTGCACAACGAGGCGCGGGTGTCGATGCTCGACAACACCCGCGAGGTCATGATGGACCGGCTGCTGCTCGCCCAGCTCCAGTACGAGTCGACGCCGAAGACGCGCGGGCCGCGGCTGCGGTTCGGCGCGAAGATCAACGATCCGATGCTGCCCCGCCAGCTCGACCGGCTGATGCGGAACGAGCGGCGCGGCACCTTCGTGCAGGAGCACGCCTCGGGCGGCACGCCGGACGTGTGGGCGGCGGTGCCGCTGGCCAACGGGGACGTGCTGTCGCTGCACATGCCGTTCGCCGACCGCAGCGCCACGATCATGAAGAACCTGGACCGGACCCTGATCATCGGCTCGGTGTCGGTGGTCTTCGGCGGCTGCGCGCTCGGTGTGCTGATCGGCGGCCAGCTCTCCCGGCGGCTGCGGAAGGCGGCGGCCGCGGCGGGCAAGGTGGCCCAGGGCAACACCGAGGTACGGGTCCGGGACGCCGTCGGCGGCGTCGTACGGGACGAGACCGACGAGCTGGCGCGGGCGATCGACGCGCTCACCGACGCCCTGAACGAGCGGATCGAGGCCGAGCGCCGGGTCACCGCGGACATCGCGCACGAGCTGCGCACCCCGGTGACCGGGCTGCTCACGGCCGCGGAGCTGCTGCCGCCGGGCCGGCCGTCGGAGCTGGTGCGGGACCGGGCGCAGGCGATGCGGACGCTGGTCGAGGACGTGCTGGAGGTCGCCCGGCTCGACGGGGCGTCGGAGCGGGCGGAGCTCCAGGAGATCGCGCTGGGCGAGTTCGTGGAGCGGCGGGTGCGGGTGCTCGACCCGGACGCGGTGGTGAACGTGGTGCACGAGTCGTATGTGAGCACCGACCCGCGCCGGCTGGAGCGGATCCTCGGCAATCTGCTGGCCAACGCGGCCAAGCACGGCGGCGGGCCGGTCGAGGTCACCGTCGAGGGCCGTGTCGTACGGGTCCGGGACAACGGCCCCGGTTTCCCCGAGGAGCTGCTGCGCGAGGGTCCGAGCCGCTTCCGCACCGGTTCGAGCGACCGGGCCGGCAAGGGCCACGGCCTGGGCCTGACGATCGCGACGGGCCAGGCGCGGGTGCTGGGGGCCCGGCTGACGTTCCGCAACGCGGCGCCGGACGGCGGGGCGATCGCGGTGCTGTGGCTGCCGGACCATGCGCCGACGAACACGGGGAGCTTCCCGATACTGCGGGACGTGTAGGGCCTGTCCCGCGGATACGGGAAGGGGCCGGGGTGCGCGCTGCGCCCCGGCCCCTTCCCGTATCCCATATGCCGTATGCCGTACGGGTCAGGCGGCGGACTTCTCCGCGACCGCGGCCGGTTCCGGCTCCGGCTTCTGCTTCTGCTCCGGCTCCGGCTCCGGCTCCGGCTTCTGCGGGCCGGTGCCTCGCAGCGCGACCTCCTTGACGAAGAACGCCGCGAGGAAGGCGATCACCGCGACCGCCGAGCCGACCAGGAACGCGCCGTGCGTGCCCGAGGCCACCGCGTGCTGGTACGCCTCGCGCACCGCCTCCGGCAGCTTGGCCAGGCTCGCCGCGTCCAGCTGGGCGGACTGCGCGGTGGCCGCGCCGCCGCCGCGGGCGGCCATCTCGTCCTGCACCCGGGAGGTGAAGAGGGCGCCCATGATCGCCACGCCGAAGGACGAGCCGAGGGTGCGGAACAGGGTGGTGGCGGAGGAGGCCACGCCCATGTCCTTCATCTCGACGCTGTTCTGCGCCACGAGCATCGTGATCTGCATCAGGAAGCCCATGCCGGCGCCGAGCACCGCCATGTAGAGGCCGGAGGTGAGCCGGGAGGTGCCGGTGTCCATCTGCGCGAGCAGGAACAGACCGAGGACCATCAGGCCGCCGCCCGCGATGGGGAAGACCTTGTACTTGCCGCTGTTGGTGGTGATCCGGCCGGAGACCAGCGAGACGACCATCATGGCGAGCATCATCGGCAGGAGCAGCAGGCCCGAGTTGGTGGCGGACGCGCCCTGCACCGACTGCTGGAACAGCGGCAGGAAGAGCACCGCGCCGAACATCACGAAGCCGGTCAGGAAGCCGATCACCGACATGAGGGTGAAGTTGCGGCTGCGGAAGATGTGCAGGGGCATGATCGGGTCGGCCGCGCGGGTCTCCACCCACAGGAAGGCCGCGAGCGAGAGCACGCCGACCGCGCTCAGGCCGAGGATGGCGGCGGAGTCCCAGTCGTACTCGGTGCCGCCCCAGGTGGTGACGAGCACGATCGAGGTGATGCCGACGGTCAGCAGCGCCGCGCCGAGGAAGTCGATCCGGCTCTGCGCCGGGCGCTCCTTCTTCGGCAGGTGCAGCACGGCGGTGATCATCACGAGGGCGACGACGCCGAGCGGCAGGTTGATGTAGAAGGACCAGCGCCAGCCCCAGTGGTCGGTGATGGTGCCGCCGACCAGCGGGCCGCCGATCATGGCGAGGGCCATGACGCCGGCCATCATGCCCTGGTACTTGCCGCGCTCGCGGGGCGGGATCAGGTCGCCGATGAGGGCCATGACGCCGACGATCAGACCGCCGGCGCCCAGGCCCTGTACGGCGCGGAAGCCGATGAGCTGGCCCATGTCCTGGGCCATGCCGCTGAGCGCCGAGCCGATCAGGAAGATCACGATCGAGGCGAGGAAGACGCCCTTGCGGCCGTACATGTCGCCGAGCTTGCCCCAGATGGGGGTGGAGGCGGCGGTGACCAGGGTGTAGGCCGTGACGACCCAGGACAGGTGCGCGAGACCGCCCAGTTCGCCGACGATCGTCGGCATCGCCGTGCCGATGATCATGTTGTCCAGCATCGCGAGCAACATCGCGATCATCAGGGCGAGCAGGACCACGCGGACGCTGCGCGCCGGCTTGTCTTCCTGTGCCTGTTCTGCGGGCGTCGCCCCGGAGGGTGCCTGTTTCACGGTCTCGGTCGTCATCGTCCCCTGCTCCCCACATGCACTTACTTGCCGCCCGGCTAGTTACTACACTGGGGACGGTAGACGCGGCACTTGCCGGTCGTCAAGTAAGTAACGGTCCGAGCCGGGAGCACACCGTGGCCAGAGGCAACACACGCCAGCGCATCCAGGACGTCGCCCTCGAGCTCTTCGCCGAGCAGGGCTACGAGAAGACCTCGCTGCGCGAGATCGCGGAGCGGCTCGACGTCACGAAAGCGGCGCTCTACTACCACTTCAAGACCAAGGAGGACATCCTCGTCGGGCTCTTCCACGACCTCACCCGGCCCATGGACGAGCTGATCGTCTGGGCCCGGGAGCAGCCGCGCACGCTGGAGACCAAGCAGGAGATCCTGCGCCGCTACCAGGCCGCCCTGGCCGACGCGGCCCCGCTGTTCCGCTTCATGCAGGAGAACCAGGCGACGGTGCGCGAGCTGAGCGTCGGCCTGACCTTCAAGGAGCGGATGCTGGAGCTGTCCGGGCTCATCACGGAGCCGGACTTCCCGGTCAAGGACAAGGTCCGCTGCATCAGCGCGATGTTCACCATGCACGCGGGGATGTTCTTCATGCAGAACGTCGAGGGCGACCCCGAGGAGAAGCACGAAGCCGTCCTCGAGGTCGCCCTCGATCTGATCGCCCAGGCCCACGGGGCCTGACGTCAGGCAGGTCAGATGCTGACGCCGTGGGTGCGGAGGAAGGCCGCCGGGTTCAGCGCCGAGCCGTAGTTCGGGGTGTTGCGGATCTCGAAGTGCAGGTGCGGGCCGGACGAGTTGCCGGTGTTGCCGGACAGCGCGATCTTCTGGCCGGCACCGACCTTCTGGCCGATGTGCACGTCGATCTTCGACAGGTGGGCGTACTGCGAGTACTTGCCGTTGGCGTGCTTGACGACGATGGCGTTGCCGTACGCCGGGCCGTCACCGCCGCCGTTCGGGCCGGCCTTGACGACGGTACCGGCGCCGGCGGCCTTGACCGGGGTGCCGACCGGGACGGCGAAGTCCTGGCCGGAGTGCTTGTGGGCCCACATGGCGCCGCCCTGGTTGTAGCTGGCGGTCAGCGTGTAGCGGCTGACCGGCTTGACCCAGGCGGCCTTCTTCTTCGCGGCCTTCTTCACGACGACCGGCTTGGCGGCCTTGGCCTTCGCGACGGCCTTCTTGACGGCGGCGGCCTTCTTGACGGCGGCGGCCGTCTTGGCGGCGGCCTGCGCCTGGGCGTCGGCCTGAGCGGCGACGGCGGCGGACGCGGGAACCGCGGCGAGGGCCCGGACCGGAGCCTTGCCCTCGGCGGCGAAGGCGGACCCTGCTCCGGCCACCACAGACGCTCCCAGACCCGCGGCGGCGAGGGCGACGACGGCGGTACGGGCGGGGTTCATGACGCGCTTCGACATACGGGGGAAAACCTCCGGGAAGAACGATCCCGGCGCGTTCGCTGCGCCGGGCTGGCCATCCCTTGGTAACCCGCACCCCAGCCCATCCCAAAACGCCCCATCTACGACATCGCGTCGTAGCGATCCCGTCCACGGATCGCCTCTTGACGCCGTCGCCGGAACCTTTGGAAAACGGACAAAACCTGCCGAAAGAATTCGTTTAACCGCATGTAGGGACCGGTCGGAACCGACGAAACCGCAGGGCGGGGGCCGATCCGGGGCACCCCGGGACCAAGGTCCCGCCCGACTTGCCCGCAATGCCCTGATGAGGGGCGAAACAACACCACTATTCCGGCTAGTACCCCCGAAACCGCCTGTGCGCCTTGTCACCAGCGCACCCCCCGCATTGCGACCTGGGTCACGCAACCGACGGGTTCCGAAACCCCTCCGCCGCTACTCACCTGACGGGGTACGTTCGCGATCATGACCACGAACGACATCGAACTCGCCGACGCCATCGAATCCGTCCGTGACCAGCTCATAGCGGCCGCCTCCCGGGCCACCGGGCAGGCCGTCGCCTTCGAGGTGGGCGACATCGAGATGGAGTTCACCATCGAGCTGCGCAAGGAGGTGAAGGGCGGGGCCAAGGTGAAGGCCTGGGTCGTCGAGGCCGGGGCCGACGCGAGCCGGACCAGAGGCGAGACCCACCGGGTCTCGTTCACGCTCAAGCCGCGGAACGCGGCCACCGGTGGGGCCTGGCTCGTCGGCAACGACGACGCCGCCGACGTGTCCGGCCTCGGCGGAGGGGACGAGTCGCGGTGACCCCCGGCCGCCAGGTCTTCGCCGTACTGGGCCGGCAGCAGGGCAGCGGCGTCCTGCTCACCCCGCACCTCATCCTGACCAGCGCCCATGTCGTCGGCGCGAAGGAGTACGCCGACGTCGCCGCCGTCGGCACCGGGCAGCCGTCCGCGTTACGGGTCATCCGCTGCGACGACCGCCTCGACTTCGCCCTCCTGCACAGCGAGCAGCCCCTCGGCCCCGCCCCGAGGCTCGGCTACCTCGCCACCGACCGACCCGTCCCCGGCTGCGAGATCCTCGGCTTCCCGAAGGTCCAGCGGTACGACGGGCAGAAGCTCGACCTCGACCAGTACACCGGCACCGCCCTGCCCATGGCCGGCCTCGCGCGCCGGGCGCTCACCGTGGAGCTCGACCGCCCGCCGGCCGAGACGGCCGACGACGGCCCCTCGCCCCTCGCCGGGCTCTCCGGCGCCCCCGTCTACGCCGACGGCGGGCTCATCGGCATCGTGCGCGCCGTCCCGCGCGGCCGCGGCCATCACCGCCTGGAGTGCGTCCCGCTCGCCGCCGTCCTGGACCAGCCGGACGTCCGCCGGCTCCTGCCCCGCGACGTCGCCGCACCCGCGCCGGTCGTCCGGACCCACCCCGAGGACCAGCCGTACGAGGAGGAGTACGCGCAGGCCCTCGGCGCCGCCTACCGCCGTACCAAGATCTTCGGGCTTGACGAGCTGGACCGCCGGGCCTCCGAGTGGGACCTCGACACCGCCTATCTGTCCCTGGAGGCCGCCGCCAAGGGACGCGGCGACACCGCGTCCGTACCCCAGCGGATCGACGATCTCCTCGCCTCCCGGCCCCGCGTCCTGATCCGCGGGGACGCGGGCGCGGGCAAGACCACGCTGGTGTGGTGGCTCGCCGCGCACGCCGCCACCGGCACGCTCGGGCCGAACCTCGCCGAGCTGAACGGCCTCGTCCCCTTCGTCGTCCCCCTGCGCACCCTGCGCGCCCGGGGCGAGGGCTTCCCCGACCTGAAGGCCCTCCCCGGCGTCGCCGGACTCGTGGTCGACCCCGCGCCCCAGGGCTGGGCCGGCCGGGTGCTCGCGGCGGGGCGGGGGCTGCTGCTCGTCGACGGTCTGGACGAGGTGCCGCAGGAGGAGCGGGACGCCGCCCACGCCTGGCTGTCCGGGCTCCTCGCCCGCTACCCCCGCACCCGCTGCGTGGCGACCGTACGCCCGCTCGCGGTGGACCCGGACTGGCTGGGCGCGGAGCGGTTCGAGGAGCTGACCCTGCTGCCGATGCGGGACGCCGACATCCAGGCGTTCGTCGCCGCCTGGCACGACGCGGCCCGGTTCGACGACGCCGACCGGGCCGGTCTCGACGTCCTCGAACGGGACCTGTCCCTCCAGTTCCGCCACAACCCCGTGCTCGCCGACCTCGCCCGCACCCCCCTGCTCTGCGCGGTGATCTGCGCCCTGCACCGGCTGCGCGAGGGCTTCCTGCCGGAGAGCCGCTGGGCGCTGTACCGGTCCGCGCTGCAACTGCTGCTCGGCGACCGGGACAAGCGTCGCCGGATCGACGCCCCGGACGGCATCCGCATGTCCGTGGAGGAGCACCAGCAGCTGCTGCAGCGGATCGCGGCCTGGCTGGTACGCGGCGGGCAGACCGAGTTCACCCGGCAGCAGGCCCTGAACCAGCTCACCCGCGCCCTGCCGGGCATGCCGCGGGTCATGGAGCAGGGCTCGCCGGCGGAGATACTGACCCATCTGCTCAACCGCAGCGGGCTCCTGCAGGAACGCGCCGACGACGTCTTCCAGTTCGCCCACCGCACCTTCCAGGACTTCCTGGCCGCCAAGGAACTCGTCGAGGACGACCTGGTCTCCGAACTGCTGCGGCACGTGCGCGAACACCAGTGGCACGACGTCCTGCTGCTCGCCGCCGGACACTGCTCCCGGCGCGAACTGCCGGTCCTGGTCGAGGGAGTGCTCGAGGCCGGCTCGTCCGTCCGCGACCGGGGAAAGAAGACGACGCTGTACGTCCTCGCGGCACGGTGCGCCCAGCACGCGGCGTGGCTGTCGGAGCAGCTGCACGCCCGGGTCCGCAAGGCGGTGAAGTCCGTACTGCCGCCGCGCGACGCGACCCAGCTGTCCCAGCTCGCCGCCCTCGGCTCGTACGTGCTGCCGCTGCTGCCGTCCCCGGAGCGGACGTCCAAGGAGGCGCTGACGATGGTCGTCTCGCTGATCTGCGAGGTCGGCGGCTCGGAGGCGGTCCCGTACGCCCGGGCCTTCGCCCACGCTGACCGGTCTGTGGCGCTGACGCAGAGCTGGGCCAGGTTCCCCACCGAGGTGTACGCCCGCGAGGTGCTGTCGCAGGCGGATCTGGCGAACCAGGTGCTCAACGTGACCGAGCCCGGGCAGCTGCCGCTGCTGCGGACGCTGCCGCACGCCCGTCATCTCGCCTTCCGAGGCGACTTCGACGCGCCGGAGCTGGCCACCGTGCTCTCCGGACTCTCCGTGAACTCGGTGGTGATCGCGGAGAACGACGTCGTCACCGACCTCGGGTTCCTGCGCGCCTGCGGGGTGGAGCTGCGCCAGGTGCAGATCAATCACTGTCCGCGCGTCCGTGTCGGCACGCTCGCCGGGCTCGGCACGCTGGAGGACCTGATTCTGCTGGCACCGCAGTTGGGTGCCGGAGATCTCGAGGGCGTCGCCGAACTGCCCTTGCTCACCCGGCTCATCCTGGCGGTGCCGAAGCTGCCCGACTGCGGGCTCGACCTGACACCGCTGCACCAGGCGCCGCGCCGGCTGGAGGTGACCGTCACCGGCGTCCCCGAGCGGCGGATCACCGGCCGCGCGGCCCTCGGCTCCCGCCTGACCGTGCACAAGTAGCAGAAAAGGGGGCGGCCCCCGGAACCGGTCGGTTCCGGGGGCCGCCCCACAGGCGCTACGAGAACGCCTCACGCCTCCTTCGAGAGGTTCGGGCCGGCAGAGCCGCCCGTCGCCTGCTCGATCGGCGGGACGTCGGGCAGCGCCGACTTCTCCTCGCCTCGGAAGGTGAACGTCTTCTGCTCGCCCTCGCCCTCGGTGTCCACGACCACGATGTGACCGGGACGCAGCTCGCCGAAGAGGATCTTCTCGGAGAGCGTGTCCTCGACCTCGCGCTGGATCGTCCGGCGCAGCGGCCGGGCGCCCATGACCGGGTCGTAGCCCTTCTTCGCGAGGAGCTCCTTGGCGGACTGGGAGAGCTCGATGCCCATGTCCCGGTCCTTCAGGCGCTCGTCCACACGGCCGATCATCAGGTCGACGATCTTGAGGATGTCGTCCTGGGTCAGCTGCGGGAAGACGATGATGTCGTCCACACGGTTGAGGAACTCCGGGCGGAAGTGCTGCTTCAGCTCGTCGCTGACCTTCGCCTTCATCCGCTCGTAGTTGGACTTCGTGTCGCCCTGTGCCGCGAAGCCCAGGTTGAAGCCCTTCGAGATGTCCCTGGTCCCGAGGTTGGTCGTCATGATGATGACCGTGTTCTTGAAGTCCACGACCCGGCCCTGGGAGTCGGTCAGGCGACCGTCCTCAAGGATCTGGAGAAGGGAATTGAAGATATCGGGGTGGGCCTTCTCGACCTCGTCGAAGAGGACCACGGAGAACGGCTTGCGGCGCACCTTCTCGGTGAGCTGGCCGCCCTCTTCGTAGCCGACGTATCCCGGCGGGGAGCCGAAGAGCCGCGAGACGGTGTGCTTCTCGCTGAACTCCGACATGTCGAGGGAGATCATCGCGTCCTCGTCGCCGAAGAGGAATTCGGCGAGCGCCTTGGACAGCTCGGTCTTACCGACGCCGGACGGGCCGGCGAAGATGAACGAGCCACCGGGGCGCTTCGGGTCCTTCAGACCGGCACGGGTACGGCGGATCGCACGGGAGAGACCGATGACCGCGTCGTTCTGCCCGATGACGCGCTTGTGGAGCTCCTCCTCCATGCGGAGCAGGCGGCTCGACTCCTCCTCGGTCAGCTTGAAGACCGGAATGCCGGTGGCGGTCGCGAGGACCTCGGCGATCAGCTCGCCGTCGACCTCGGCGACGACATCCATGTCGCCGGCCTTCCACTCCTTCTCGCGCTTGGTCTTGGCGGCGAGGAGCTGCTTCTCCTTGTCACGCAGGGAGGCGGCCTTCTCGAAGTCCTGCGAGTCGATCGCGGACTCCTTGTCCCGGCGGACGGCGGCGATCTTCTCGTCGAACTCGCGGAGGTCCGGCGGCGCGGTCATCCGGCGGATGCGCATCCGGGAGCCGGCCTCGTCGATCAGGTCGATCGCCTTGTCCGGCAGGAAGCGGTCCGAGATGTACCGGTCGGCCAGGGTCGCGGCCTGGACGAGGGCCTCGTCGGTGATGGAGACCCGGTGGTGGGCCTCGTACCGGTCGCGCAGACCCTTGAGGATCTCGATCGTGTGCGGCAGCGACGGCTCGGCGACCTGGATGGGCTGGAAGCGGCGCTCGAGGGCCGCGTCCTTCTCCAGGTACTTGCGGTACTCGTCGAGCGTGGTGGCGCCGATGGTCTGCAGCTCGCCACGGGCCAGCATCGGCTTGAGGATGCTGGCGGCGTCGATGGCGCCCTCGGCGGCGCCCGCACCCACCAGGGTGTGGAGCTCGTCGATGAACAGGATGATGTCGCCGCGGGTGCGGATCTCCTTGAGGACCTTCTTCAGGCGCTCCTCGAAGTCACCGCGGTAGCGGGAGCCGGCGACCAGCGCGCCGAGGTCCAGGGTGTAGAGGTGCTTGTCCTTGAGGGTCTCGGGCACCTCGCCCTTGACGATGGCCTGCGCCAGGCCCTCGACGACGGCGGTCTTGCCGACGCCGGGCTCGCCGATGAGCACCGGGTTGTTCTTGGTGCGGCGGGACAGCACCTGCATGACCCGCTCGATCTCCTTCTCGCGCCCGATGACCGGGTCGAGCTTGGACTCGCGGGCCGCCTGGGTGAGGTTCCGGCCGAACTGGTCGAGGACCAGGGACGTCGAGGGCGTGCCCTCGGCAGGCCCGCCGGCGGTGGCGGCTTCCTTGCCCTGGTAACCGGAGAGCAGCTGGATGACCTGCTGCCGGACCCGGTTCAGATCGGCGCCCAGCTTCACGAGGACCTGGGCGGCGACGCCCTCGCCCTCGCGGATCAGGCCGAGCAGGATGTGCTCGGTGCCGATGTAGTTGTGGCCGAGCTGGAGCGCCTCGCGGAGCGAGAGCTCCAGTACCTTCTTGGCACGAGGGGTGAAGGGAATGTGACCGGACGGGGCCTGCTGGCCCTGACCGATGATCTCCTCCACCTGCTGGCGGACCGCCTCGAGCGAAATCCCGAGGCTCTCCAGGGCCTTAGCGGCGACACCCTCACCCTCATGGATAAGGCCCAGAAGGATGTGCTCGGTGCCGATGTAGTTGTGGTTGAGCATCCGGGCTTCTTCCTGAGCCAGGACGACAACCCGCCGCGCGCGGTCGGTGAACCTCTCGAACATCGTTAATCGCTCCTCAGAGCGGTCAGTCAGTTAGGGGTCGATCCCCTCCCTGTCCTTCCGCAGCTTAGTCCCGCAAGCGGGGACCGCTCATTCCAACTGCCGACACCCGTACTTGGCCTCCTGACCCCGAACGCCGACAACCGTCCTAACCCGATGGTGCGAGACGATGTTCCCGCAGGCCAGGCAGTTACCCGTGCCATCAGTACGCCGATGGCGAACGTGAGACCGCCGAAGCCCGCGTGTCGTCCCTCCCCACGTGGAATGTCTTACCCGTAAGCACTGACACTCCATGCGGCACACCCGGGTTCCCTCCGCTAAGGGCGAACATCCTTGCGCAGCCGAATGCACAGGTGCATCCCGGGTCGCATACGGTGCGTGATCGTGCGGGGACCGGGTGTCACCGGCGGCGTAACCATTCGGCAGCCGCGGGAGTTCCCCGGGCATGGCGCCGACCGTTCCGCTTCCCCGCTCGCCGTCCGAGGACGGCCTCACGCGCTGGTACGAGCACGGGCTCGGCTGGGCCACGGCCCCCGGGCCGCCGGTGCTGCTGCCGACCGGGCTCCGGTTCGACGTGCTCGAGCTGCCCGCGGCGGCGGGACACGCGGTGCTGCGACGGGTGGGCGGCACCGGCCCGGTGGCCCTCATGGGGCGCCGGATGCGGCTGCTCGTGGCCGCGGGGAGCGCGGAGGAGCTGCCGGGGCTGCTCGACTGGCTGGAGTGGGGCGGAATCGCCCTGGACCTCGCCGGACTCGGCCCCGGCGGCCGGATCACCGCTCCCGTTCCCCCAGGATGGTGCGGATCCGACCGGCCGGGCGCCGCCGTGTGGCTGCGGCCCCCCGTGCCCGGCCGCGAGGTCGAGTCGTCGCTGCCGGCACTGCCGGCGCTCGGAGGCCGCGGGGACGCCCCCGGCCTCGTACGACTGGTGGAGGCGGCGGCCACGGAGTGCCACCGGCTCCGGCTGACGCGCAGTCGTCAGCCGTTGGCCTTCTCGTAGGCCTCGCGCACCGTGGCCGGGACGCGGCCGCGGTCGTTGACCTCATAACCGTTGGCCTTGGCCCACGCGCGAATCTCCGCCGTGTCCTTGCTGCCGGCCGCGGCGACGCGGCCCTTTCCGCGTCCGGAAGCGGCACGGCCGCCCGTACGCCGCCCGCTCTTCGTGTACGGCTCGAGCAGGCCGCGGAGCTTGTCCGCATTGGCGGTGGTGAGGTCGATCTCGTAGGACTTGCCGTCCAGCGCGAACGTCACGGTCTCGTCCGCCTCGCCGCCGTCGAGGTCGTCGACAAGAAGGACCTGAACCTTCTGTGCCACCGGATTTCCTTTCATCGAAAATGCAGTACGCGGAAAGGAAACCGCTTTTCCCGGAAAAACACAAACCCCTGGCAGAGGTTCAGAAGCCCGGCAGCGCGGGAAACGTGCGCGATTCGGACATAGGGATCCGCGGACTGCTTACGATCACAGGTGCAGAAGCATCCGGCTGTTGCCCAAGGTGTTCGGCTTCACTCGTTCGAGACCGAGGAACTCGGCGACGCCCTCGTCATAGGAACGCAGGAGCTCGCTGTAGACATCTCCGTCGACCGGCGTCTCACCGATCTCGACGAAGCCGTGCTTCGCGAAGAAGTCCACTTCGAAGGTGAGACAGAAAACACGACGGATGCCGAGCCAGCGCGCCGTGTGGAGCAACTTGTCCAGTACGTGGTGACCCACGCCGGCGCCCTTGAAGTCGGGGTCGACGGCCAGAGTGCGCACTTCCGCGAGGTCTTCCCACATCACGTGCAGCGCGCCGACGCCGACGACCACTCCGTCGCTGTCGCGTTCCGCGACCCAGAACTCCTGGATGTCCTCGTAAAGCGTCACCGTCGCTTTGTCGAGCAGGATGCCGCGGCGCGCGTACGGGTCGAGGAGGCGGCGGACCGCGGCGACATCGGAGGTGCGGGCGCGGCGTACGGTGACGGCTTTCGCCGCGGTCGCGGAGGCGGAAGAGGAGGACGACGACATGGAGGGACGTTATCGCTCCGGACCTGCGGTGTCCGCGCCGCCCTGCGCGGAGCGGGCGGGGAGTCCTTCCGGGGGATTCGGGGTGTCCCGCTGGACGATCCGGACGGCGTCGTCGAGGGCTTCGCGCTGCTCGGCGGACATCATCCCGAAGAAGGCGACGAGCGCGGCGGCGGGGTTGTCGCTCTGTGCCCAGGCCTCGTTCATGAGCGCGGCGGAGTACGCGGCCCTCGTGGAGACCGCCGTATATCGATAGGCGCGGCCCTCGACTTCCCGGCGCACCCAGCCCTTCTGATGGAGATTGTCCATTACCGTCATGACGGTGGTGTAGGCGATGGACCGTTCCTGCTGGAGATCCTCCAGGACTTCCCGGACGGTCACCGGGCGGTTCCATTGCCAGACGCGGGTCATGACGGCGTCTTCGAGCTCTCCCAATTGACGGGGCACAATGCCACCTTAGTCCGCGATGCCGGAATGGCCGGTTATTGACGTAGCAAAAAGGGCGTACGCCCACGAACGTGGTCGTACGCCCTCGGTGGCGCGGTGCGGGCTGCGGCTAGCGGGCGCCGCCCTCGGCCCGGGCCTGGCGGGTCGACTCCGCGCGGGCCAGCGCGGCGTCCACGGCCGCGTCCTCCTTGGCCTTGTTCTGACCGCCCTGGCTCTTCACGATCGTCACGACGAGACACGTGAAGAAGACGGCCATCACGATGGGGGGCAGGAGCGCGGATACGTATTCCATGGCGTCCAGACTAGCTATCCGGCGACGCGTTCCTCGGGCGGGGGCGGCGGGACGGGCCGACGGCGTGGCGGGAACACCTCGGACGGCTTGGGGACCGGGCGCTCCACGGGCTTCGGCGCCGGCTTCGGCCGGGGCTTGGGCTCGTCGGCGGCGCGCCCGCCGGGCAGTGCGAGCAGCCGCGTACGGGGGGCGGGGGCGGCGACCCTCGCGAGGCGGGACAGCACCGAGCGCTCGGCGAGCTCGGCGCACCGCGCGAGGAGCGCGGCGGCGACCGGCCGGGCGCGCAGCGAGCGCAGCGCGGCGAGGTCCTCGGGGCGGGGGTCGTAGCCGGCGGCCAGGGCGTCCTGGAGCAGCTCCAGGTAGCCGGGGGCGGAGCCGGGGAGGGCGGCGCGGTAGCGGTCGAGGTCGGCGAGCAGGAAGGCGCGCAGCCGCCCGGCCTCGCGGGCGGCCTCGTCGAGTGCGTCCGCGAGCCGCAGACAGTCCTGCACGTCCTCGTCGTCGAGGGGCGCCGGGCACAGGGCGCCGGCGAGCGCGCGGCGCAGTACGCGCAGCTCGTCGGCGCCGAAGGCCAGGCCGCCGCGGGATCCGTATGGCGTGGGCATGCGGCGACGATACGCGCTAATCAGACAAACTTCGCTTATCCCACGAAACGTGGCGCGCCGACTGAATCGCCGCGCGCCGACGGACCCGCCCCCGCCCCCGCCCGCTCAGTGGCGGCTGATGTTGCGCTCGTAGACGAGGCGGAGGCCGATCAGCGTGAGCCACGGCTCGTGGACGTCTATCTCGGCCGACTCCCCGAGGACCATCGGCGCCAGACCACCGGTCGCGATCACCGTGACGTCCGACGGATCGCCCGAGCCGGCCAGCTCGCGCTTCATCCGGGTCACCACCCCGTCGACCTGGCCGGCGTAGCCGAAGACGATGCCGGACTGCATCGCCTCGACCGTGTTCTTGCCGATCACGCTGCGCGGCCGGGCCAGCTCGATCTTGCGGAGCATGGCCCCTTTCATGCCCAGCGCCTCGACGGAGATCTCGATGCCCGGCGCGATCGCCCCGCCCGCGTACTCGCCGCGCGCGGTGATCGCGTCGTACGTCGTCGCCGTGCCGAAGTCGACGACGATCGCCGGCCCCCCGTACAGCTCGACCGCCCCGACCGCGTTGATGATGCGGTCCGCGCCGACCTCCTTCGGGTTGTCCGTGAGGATCGGCACGCCCGTCTTGACGCCCGGCTCCACCAGGACCGCCGGGACGTCCCCGTAGTACCGCCGGGTCACCTCGCGCAGCTCGTGCAGCACCGACGGCACCGTCGAGCAGATCGCGATGCCCTCGATGCCCTCGCCCAGCTCCACGCCGAGCAGGGGATGCATGCCCATCAGTCCGTGCAGCAGGACCGCCAGCTCGTCGGCCGTACGCCGCGGGTCCGTGGAGATCCGCCAGTGCTCCACGATCTCCTCGCCGTCGAAGAGACCGAGGGTCGTCTGGGTGTTGCCGACGTCGATGGTGAGGAGCATCAGACAGCCGCCTCGCGCAGGTCGAGGCCGATGTCCAGGATCGGGGACGAGTGGGTGAGGCCGCCGACCGCCAGGTAGTCCACGCCGGTCGCCGCGTACGCCTTCGCGTTCTCCAGCGTCAGCCGGCCGGAGGACTCCAGAATCGCCCGGCCGGCGACCAGCGCGACCGCCTCCTCCGTCTCGGCCGGGGTGAAGTTGTCCAGCAGGATCAGGTCCACACCCGCGTCCAGGACCTCGCGGACCTGGTGCAGGGTGTCGACCTCGACCTCCACGGGCACGCCCGGGAACTGCTCGCGCACGGCCTTGAACGCCTGCGCCACGCCGCCGGCGGCGACCACGTGGTTGTCCTTGACCAGCGCCGCGTCCGACAGGGACATGCGGTGGTTGACGCCGCCGCCGCAGCGCACCGCGTACTTCTCCAGGGCGCGCATGCCCGGCGTGGTCTTGCGGGTGTCGCGGACCTCGGCCCTGGTGCCCTCCAGCGCGTCCGCCCAGCGGCGGGTGGCGGTGGCGATGCCGGAGAGGCGGCACAGGATGTTCAGCGCGCTGCGCTCGCCGGTCAGCAGGTCGCGGGTGCGGCTGGTGACGGACAGCAGCTTCTGCCCGGCCTCGACCCGCGCGCCGTCCTCGACGTGCCGCTCGACCTCGAACTCGTCGGTGCAGACGATCGACAGCACGGCCTCGGCCACCCGCAGACCGGCCACCACGCCCGCCTCGCGGGCGGTGAAGTCCGCCGTCGCCACCGCGTCCTCGGGGACGGTCGCCACGGTCGTGACGTCCACCCCGCCGTCCAGGTCCTCGGCGATCGCGAGGTGGGCGATGTCCTCCACCTGGATCGGGTCCAGGCCCGCCTCGGCCAGCAGCTGCGCGAGCGCCGGGTCGAGCCCGCACTCGTACACCTCGTCGCCGTCGGCGCAGCCGCAGCCGTCGCCGCAGCCGCCCGCGGCCTCCGCCTGGGCGTTGATGTGGATCAGGGGCACGTCGACGGGCTCCGGACGTGCTTCTTCGGGCGTGCTCACGACTGCGGCTCCCTGGTTGCTTCGGGGGTTACGGGCGGAAAGTCTGCGGTGGCGGTGGGGGTGACGGCCAGTCCCCCGGCGGTCTGCCGCACGATCAGGTGGCGTTGCCAGGTTTCGTCCTCGCGCTCGGGGAAGTCCTCGCGCCAGTGGCAGCCGCGGGTCTCCTCGCGCTCCAGGGCGACGGCGACCAGGGCCCGGGACACTTCGAGGAGGTTGGCGGTCTCCCAGGACTCGGTGCCGGGCACGGCCGGCTTCTCCCCCAGGAACGCCATGGTCGCGTCGATGCCGAGCGTCTCCAGCTCGCCGGCCGCCGTACGCAGGCTCTCCGCGGAGCGCAGCACCCCGGCGTACGTGCTCATGATCCGCTGGATCTCCGCGCGCCGGGCCGGGTCGACCGCCGGCATCACGTGCGGGCAATGCGGGGCCACGACCGGCGCGCCCTCCCCGTACGGGGCGTGCGCCGCGATGTCGTCGGCGATCCGCTCGGCGAAGACCAGGCCCTCCAGGAGCGAGTTCGACGCCAGCCGGTTCGCGCCGTGCACGCCCGTGCAGGCCACCTCGCCGCAGGCGTACAGGCCCGGCACGGTCGTCCGGCCGCGCAGGTCGGTGCGGACGCCGCCGGAGGCGTAGTGCGCGGCCGGGGCGACCGGGATCGGCTCGGTCACCGGGTCGATGCCGTGCGCCCGGCAGGCGGCCAGGATCGTCGGGAAGCGCCGCGCCCACATCTCCGCGCCGAAGTGCCGGCCGTCGAGGTACATGTGCAGCGCGCCCTGCTCCTGCATCCGGCGCATGATCGCCTTGGCGACGATGTCCCGGGGCGCGAGCTCGGCCAGCTCGTGCTGCCCCAGCATGAAGCGGACACCGTCCGCGTCGACCAGGTGGGCGCCCTCGCCGCGCACCGCCTCGGAGACCAGCGGCTGCTGGCCCTGCGAGTCCGCGCCGAGGAACAGCACGGTCGGGTGGAACTGGACGAACTCCAGGTCGGACAGCTCGGCCCCGGCGCGCAGCGCGAGGGCGACGCCGTCGCCGGTGGAGACGGCCGGGTTGGTGGTGGCGGAGAAGACCTGGCCCATGCCGCCGGTGGCGAGGACCACGGCCGGGGCGTGGACGGCGCCGACGCCGTCGTGCTGCCCCTCGCCCATGACGTGCAGGGTGACGCCGGCCGTCCGGCCCTCGGCGTCGGTGAGCAGGTCCAGGACCAGGGCGTGCTCGACGGTGCGCACGCCCCGCTCGCGTATCGCCTCGACCAGCGCCCGGGAGATCTCCGCGCCGGTGGCGTCGCCGCCGGCGTGCGCGATCCGGCGGCGGTGGTGGCCGCCCTCGCGGGTCAGCGCGATCGTGCCGTCGGCGGCCCGGTCGAAGTCCGCGCCGGTGGCCATGAGCCGGCGGACGGCGTCCGGGCCCTCGGTGACGAGGGCGCGCACGGCCTGCTCGTCGCAGAGACCGGCGCCGGCGACCAGGGTGTCGTCGAGGTGCTGCTCGGGGGTGTCGCCCTCGCCGAGCGCGGCGGCGATGCCGCCCTGCGCCCAGCGGGTGGAGCCGTCGTCCAGGTTGGCCTTGGTGACGACGACCGTACGCAAACCGGCGGCGGTGCAGCGCAGCGCGGCGGTCAGGCCGGCGACGCCGGAGCCGACGACCACGACGTCGGCCTCGACGGCCCAGCCGGGGGCCGGGGCGTCGAGGCGTATGCCGGACACGTGCTCCGCGGACGGGTGACTTCCGGTCACTGGGTGGCTCCGAAGTTCAGGGGGACGTTGTCGATCAGCCGCGTCGTCCCCACACGCGCGGCGACGGCGAGGATCGCCTCGCCGTCGTGGTCGTCGGCCACCTCGGTGAAGTCGGCCGGGTCGACGAGGGCCAGGTAGTCCAGGGTCAGCGGCGGGTGCGCGCCGGCCGCCTCGTCCAGGACGGCGCGGGCCGCGGCCCGTACGGCGTCGGCGCCGCCGCCCTCGCCGGCCTGCGCGACGGCGTGCGCGTCGGCGGCGGCGCGGGCCTCGCCGATCTGCGACAGCGCCTCGGCACGGGTCTCGGAGGCGGGCAGGGACGCGGCGCGGGCGCGCAGCGCGTGCTGGGCGCCGAGCCGGTCGCGGGCGGCGAACAGGGCGCGGGACAGGGCGAGCGCGGTGCGCCGCTCGGCGGGCGAGAGGTAGCGGTTGCGGCTGGACAGGGCCAGGCCGTCGGGCTCGCGGACGGTCGGCACGCCGACGATCTCGACCGGGAAGTTCAGGTCGCGGGCCATCCGGCGGATCACGGCCAGCTGCTGGGCGTCCTTCTGGCCGAAGAACGCCACGTCCGGGCGGGTGAGGTGGAGCAGCTTGGCGACGACGGTGAGCACGCCGTCGAAGTGCCCGGGCCGGGACGCGCCCTCCAAGAGCTCGCCCATGGGACCGGCGGTGATCCGCACCTGCGGCTCCCCGCCGGGGTAGACCTCGTCGACGGACGGGGCGAACACGGCGTCCGCGCCGGCCTCCTCGGCGATCTTCAGATCGGCGTCGAGGGTCCGCGGGTAGCGGTCGAGGTCCTCGCCCGCGCCGAACTGGAGCGGGTTGACGAAGACGGTGACGGTGACATGGCCCTCGGGGCCGACGTGGGCGCGGGCGTCGCGGACCAGCCTCGCGTGGCCCTCGTGCAGCGCGCCCATGGTCATGACGACGGCCCGGGGACCGGCGGCCCCCCGCGTGCTCAGCTCGGCGGCCGTGCGGACCGGGACGAGGCTCATCGGTCGTCTCCCTGGGACGTCGTGGGGCGCTCGGCGAGGACGCCCAGCAGGTCCTCGGCCAGTTCGGGCTTGAGCAGGCCGTGGGCGAGGGCCCGGTCGGCGGTGGCGCGGGCCATGGCCAGATAGCCGGCGACCGCGCCGGGGGCGTGCCGGCGCAGCTCCGTGATGTGCGCGGCGACCGTGCCGGCGTCGCCGCGCGCGACCGGGCCGGTCAGGGCGGCGTCGCCGGAGCGCAGCGCGTTGTCGAGCGCGGCGCCGAGGAGGGGCCCGAGCATCCGGTCGGGGGCGGCGACGCCGGCGGTGCGGAGCAGGTCCATCGACTGGGCGACCAGGGTGACCAGGTGGTTCGCGCCGAGAGCGAGGGCCGCGTGGTACAGCGCGCGGTTCTCCTCGGCGATCCACTCGGGCTCGCCGCCCATCTCGATCACCAGGGCCTCGGCGGCCAGCCGCAGCTCCTCGGGCGCGGTCACCCCGAAGGAGCAGCCGGCCAGCCGCTGGACGTCGACCGGGGTGCCGGTGAACGTCATGGCGGGGTGCAGGGCGAGCGGCAGCGCGCCGGCCCTGCGCGCGGGGTCGAGGACCTGGACCCCGTACCGCCCGGAGGTGTGCGCGAGCAGCTGCCCGGGCCGTACGGCGCCGGTCTCGGCGAGGCCCTGGACCAGGCCCGGCAGGGCGTCGTCGGGCACGGTCAGCAGGACCAGTTCGGCGCGGGCCAGCACCTCGGCGGGCGGCACCAGCGGCACGTCGGGCAGGAGCGCGGCGGCCCGCCGGCGGGAGGCGTCGGAGACGCCGGAGGCGGCGACCGGGCGGTGTCCGGCGAGCTGGAGGGACGCCGCGAGCGCGGGTCCGACGCGGCCGGCGCCGACGACGCCGACGGTGAGCCGGGCGGGGCGGTCCTCGGCTCGGGTCTCGGGTGGTGCGTTCACGCTGACGGCGGCCTTCCGTTCCAGTCCTCGGCGGGTACCGGACGATTTCTGGCCATGCTACGCCAGCGTTTCACCCCGTCTCGCGACCCTCCACAGACCGTGAGCGGCAGTGTGATGATCAGCTCATGGGAGATGTGGAAGACGTGGAAGACGCGGAGCAGGAAGCACGGCGCCGGCGGGCCACGGCCTGGCACGACGCCGAACGGGCGCTGTGGCGCAGCCCGGCGGAGGCCTCGGTCGGCGAACGGCTGACCGAGCTGCGAGAGCTGCTGGACGTCGCTCACCGGCTCATGGACCCGTACGAGCTGATCGACACGTACGGCGGCGGCCCGGTCGCCGAGGTGGAGCAGCGGGTGGCGGAGCTGCTGGGCTTCCCGGCGGCCGTGTACTTCCCGACCGGGACGATGGCCCAGCAGGTGGCGCTGCGCTGCTGGGCGGGGCGGACCGGCAGCGACGTCGTCGCGCTGCATCCGCTCGCCCATCCGGAGGTCCACGAGGACGGGGCGCTGGGCGCGGTGAGCGGCCTGCGCACGGTCCATCCGACGACCGAGCCCCGGCTGCCGACGGCCGAGGAGGTCCGCGACTGCCCGGAGCCGTTCGGCACGCTGATGCTGGAGCTGCCGCTGCGGGACGCCGGCTTCGTGCTGCCGACGTGGGACGAGCTGGTCGACACGGTCGACGCGGCCCGGGAGCGGGACGCGGTGGTCCACTTCGACGGGGCGCGGCTGTGGGAGTGCGGCCCGCACTTCGACGGCCGGGACCTGCGGGAGATCGCGGGGCTCGCGGACAGCGTGTACGTGTCGTTCTACAAGTCGCTCGGCGGGATGTCGGGGGCCGCGCTGGCGGGGCCCGAG
This sequence comes from Streptomyces sp. NPDC048604, assembly GCF_043199435.1. Classification (NCBI taxonomy): domain Bacteria; kingdom Bacillati; phylum Actinomycetota; class Actinomycetes; order Kitasatosporales; family Streptomycetaceae; genus Streptomyces; species Streptomyces sp. NPDC048604. Next base: position 456,698 of record NZ_JBICVX010000004.1, on the reverse strand, counting down.
GACGTGATGGCGGAGGCACGGGTGTGGCTCCACCGGTACGGCGGGCTGCTCTTCCAGCAGTACCCGGCCGCCCTGTCGGCGCTGCGCGGCCTGAAGGAGGAGCTGCCGCGCCTGCCGTCGTACGTCGCGCATGCGCGCATGGTGGCAGCGGCGCTGCGGGAGGCGTTCGCGGAGGCGGGGGTCCCTTGGTTCCGCGTCCACCCCGAAACCCCGCACACCCACCAGTTCCAGGTCTGGCTCCCGTACGACCCGGAGGACCTGACGGCCGCCTCGCTCCGGCTCACCGAGGAGACGGGCACCGTTCTGTTCCGCCGCTGGTTCCGGGCCCCGGCCGGCGGCCCCCCGGGCGTCGCGGCGACGGAGGTGACGGTCTCGGCCCCGGGCCTGGAGTGGAATGCCGAGGACGTCCGGGAGGCGGCTCGGGGGTTCCTGGAGGTACTGGACTGACCGGGGCGGACCGCGGCCGCCGGACCGATCCGGCGGCCGGGCGGTCAGGCCGCGCCGCCGCCCGCCCGGACCAGGCCCGTCTCGTAGGCGAGGACCACGACCTGGACGCGGTCGCGCAGGGCCAGCTTGGTCAGGATGCGGCCGACGTGGGTCTTGACCGTGGCCTCCGAGAGCACCAGGCGGGCGGCGATCTCGCCGTTCGACAGGCCCTGGGCGACCAGCATCATCACCTCGCGCTCGCGCTCGGTCAGCTTCTCCAGCTCCTTGTGCTGCGGCTCCCTGCCGGAGGACGGGAGCATCGGCGAGAAGCGGTCCAGGAGGCGGCGGGTGGTCGACGGGGCGACCACCGCGTCGCCGCTGTGCACGGCGCGGATGGCGCCGAGCAGCTCGGCCGGCGGCACGTCCTTGAGCATGAAGCCGCTCGCGCCCGCCTTCAGGCCGGAGAACGCGTACTCGTCCAGGTCGAAGGTGGTCAGGATGATCACCTTGGGAGGGTTCTCGCCGCCGCAGATCCGCCGGGTCGCCTCCACCCCGTCGAGCTTCGGCATGCGGACGTCCATCAGCACCACGTCCACCTCCGCCGTGCCGAGGATCTGGATCGCCTCCACGCCGTCGCCCGCCTCGGCGACCACGTCCATGTCCGGCTGGGCGGCCAGGACCATGCGGAAGCCGGTGCGCAGCAGCACCTGGTCGTCGACGAGCATCACGCGGATGGACATGGGGTTCCTTCGGGTTTCTGGTGGGCGGGTACGTGTCACGCGGGTTTCAGCGGGAGCAGGGCACTGATCCTGAAGCCGCCTCCCGGCCGCGGCCCCGCGTCCAGGGTGCCGCCGACCATGCCGACCCGCTCGCGCATGCCGATCAGGCCGTGGCCGCGGCCGTCGGCGCCCCCGTCCTCGTACATCTCCTGCGTCGCGCCCCGGCCGTCGTCCTCGACGAGCAGGCCGAGGCCGTCGTCGAAGTAGACCAGCCGGACGCTGGCCCCGGCCTCGGGGCCGCCGTGCTTGCGGGTGTTGGTGAGCGCTTCCTGCACGATCCGGTAGGCGGTGAGCTCCACACCGCTCGGCAGCGGCCGCGGCGAGCCCTCGATCCGGAAGTCGACGGTCAGTCCGGCCTGCCGGACCTGCTCCACCAGGTCCTCGATCTGCTCGACGTCCGGCTGCGGCACGTACTCGCCGGCCTCCTGGTGCTCCCCGGTGCGCAGCACGCCCAGCAGCCGCCGCATCTCGGCGAGCGCCTGCCGCCCGGTGCCGGCGATGGTCTCCAGGGCTTGGCGGGCCTGGTCCGGCGAGCTGTCCAGGACGTACGCGGCGCCGTCCGCCTGGACGACCATCACGGACACGTTGTGCGCCACCACGTCGTGCAGCTCGCGTGCGATCCGGGCCCGCTCCGCCGCGACGGCCACCTTCGCCTGCGCCTCGCGCTCCGTCTCCAGCCGGGACGCCCGCTCCTCCAGCTGCGCGAAGTACGCGCGCCGGGTGCGCAGCGAGTCGCCGAGCACCCACGCGAGCGCGAACGGCACCGTCATGATCACCGTGAAGAAGACATGCGCCCCCGTCGAACCGGGGCCCTCCGCCGGCCACCTGAGCTGGGCCAGCGTCGCCGCGCTCAGGCCGCCGGCCAGCGCCAGCCGGGACGCCCAGCGCGGCCCGTCGTGCGCGGCGACCGTGTAGATGATCACCAGCATCGCGAAGTCGGCGAAGAACGGCATCAGGCCGAACACGAGCTGCACCACGCCCAGCGCGATGGAGAGCAGCAGCATCCGCTCCGGCATCCGCCGCCGCAGCGCCACGACGGCCGAGAACAGCGCACCGACCACCCCGTACGCGAGGGGTGTCTCCACCGACGGGTAGCTGGTGGCCACCCACAGCACGGAGAACCCGAAGAGGACGACGGCCCAGAAGCCGTCGACGCCCGTCGGGTGTCTGCGGAGGAAGTCGTAGACGCGCTGCACGTGCCCCAGCGTAGGGAAGGGGGACAGGTGCAGGGGTCAACCGGAGGGCCGATCCTTGCCGTGAGCACCGTACTCCGCAAGGTGGAGACTGGGCGCGTGACGGATGAGACGTGTCAGTGGTGCGGTTGGCGGGACGCCACCGAGCGGGCGCTGTACGGGCCCGGCGGCTTCTACCTGCGGCCGGAGGGGCCGGCCGGGCACTTCCGTACGTCGGTGCACGCCTCGCCGCTGTTCGCGGGCGCGGTGGCCCGGCTGCTGGCCGAGGTCGCGGACCGGCTCGGGACGGACGAGGTCGACTTCGTCGACGTCGGCGCGGGGCGGGGCGAGCTGCTGACCGGCGTGCTCGCGGCGGTCCCGGAGGGGCTCGCGGTACGCGCGTACGGCGTGGAGCGCGCGGCCCGGCCGGCCGGGCTCGACGCGCGCATCACGTGGACGGACCGGGTGCCGGAGGGCGTGCGCGGGCTGCTGTTCGCGAACGAGTGGCTGGACAACGTGCCGGTGGACGTGGCCCGGGCGGACGGGACGGGGACCGTCCGCTACGTGGAGGTGCGGACGGCGGACGGCGAGGAGCGGCCCGGCGGGGAGGTGTCGGGCGCGGACGCGGAGTGGCTGGCGCGGTGGTGGCCGACGGGGTCGCCGGAGGAGCGGGCGGAGATCGGGCGGCCGCGGGACGAGGCGTGGGCGGCGGCGGTCGCGTGCGTCGCCGCCGGGACGGCGGTGGCGGTGGACTACGGGCATGTACGCGACACCCGGCCGCCCTTCGGGACGCTGACCGGGTTCCGGGACGGGCGGGAGGTGACGGCGGTGCCGGACGGGTCGTGCGATGTGACGGCGCATGTGGCGATGGACGCGTGTGGCGCCGCCGCCGGGGAGGGCGGTGCGCTGCTGACGCAGCGGGAGGCGCTGCGGGGGCTGGGGGTGTCCGGGGAGCGGCCGCCGTTGTCGCTGGCGTCGGCGGATCCGGGGGCGTATGTGCGGGCGCTGGCCTCCGCGGGGGAGGCGGCGGAGCTCACCGCGCGGGGCGGTCTCGGGGACTTTCTGTGGTTGCGGCACGACGTGTGACGTCCCTGGGGTGAACGGCCCTGACAAGGCACCGCGCTCCCGTGCCGGACCATTGCCCACAACGCGGAACACGTGCCCACAACAGGTCACCCGGCGGGGATACTGGTCCCATGACGGAGACGACCATCGGTATCGGCGGGGCGGCGGAGAGCACCGACATGGTGCTGAACATCGGGCCGCAGCACCCCTCCACGCACGGTGTGCTCCGTCTTCGGCTGGTCCTCGACGGCGAGGTCGTGCGGCACGCCGAGCCGGTCGTCGGGTACATGCACCGCGGCGCGGAGAAGCTGTTCGAGGCGCGCGACTACCGGCAGATCGTGATGCTGGCCAACCGCCACGACTGGCTCTCCGCGTTCTCCAACGAGCTGGGCGTCGTCATGGCCGTCGAGCGGATGCTCGGCATGGAGGTGCCCGAGCGCGCGGTGTGGATGCGCACGCTGCTCGCCGAGCTGAACCGGGTGCTCAACCATCTGATGTTCCTCGGCTCGTACCCGCTCGAACTCGGCGGGATCACGCCGATCTTCCACGCCTTCCGAGAGCGGGAGGAGCTGCAGGCCGTCATGGAGGAGATCTCCGGCGGCCGGATGCACTACATGTTCAACCGGGTCGGCGGCCTCAAGGAGGACCTGCCGGCCGGCTGGCTCGGCCGGGCCCGCACCGCGATCGCCGACGCGCAGGCACGGATGGACGTCTACGACCGCCTCGTGCTCGGCAACGAGATCTTCCGCGGCCGGACCCGCGGCGTCGGGACGCTGTCGGCGCAGGCCGTGCACTCCTTCGGCGTGACGGGGCCGATCGCCCGCGCCTCCGGGGTCGACTTCGATCTGCGGCGCGACGAGCCGTACCTCGCGTACGGGGAGCTGCAGGACACGCTGCGGGTCGTCACCCGCGGGGAGGGCGACTGCCTGGCCCGCTTCGAGTGCCTCCTGGAGCAGACGCACAACTCGCTGGAGCTGGCCGACGCCTGTCTGGACCGGCTGGACGAGCTGCCGGCGGGGCCGATCAACCAGCGGCTGCCGAAGGTCCTGAAGGCCCCCGAGGGCCACACGTACGCCTGGACCGAGAACCCGCTCGGCGTGAACGGCTACTACCTGGTCTCCAAGGGCGAGAAGACCCCGTACCGGCTCAAGCTCCGCTCGGCCTCGTACAACAACATCCAGGCCCTGACGGTGCTGCTGCCGGGGACGCTGGTCGCCGACATGGTGGCGATCCTCGGCTCGCTGTTCTTCGTCGTCGGCGACATCGACAAGTAGCGGCAGCCCCGCACAGCAGAAAGCCGCCGGTCCGCTGCTTGCGGATCCGGCGGCTTTTCCGTCGGTCAGGAGTTGACGGCGCCGCGGAGCTCGGCCACGTCGAGCTGCTCGGTCTCGTCGTGTGCGGTCAGGTCGATGACCTGGCCGATGGCCCGCGGGACCGGACGCGGGGCGGTCGCGGTCGCGGTCGCCGTCGCCTCGGCGAGGGCCTCCTCGCCCACCACGTCGGCGAGGTCCTCGTGCTGCACGGCCTCGATCGCGGCGACGGCCTTCTTCTGACCGCTCTGCAGGGCCTTGGCGCTCTGGCCGGGCGGCAGCGGCTTCGCGGCCGCCGGCAGGGCCGCGGCGGCGGCCTGCGTGCCGAAGAAGTCGAAGCTGCCCTCGGGCCGCGGGGCGGGCCGGCGGGCGTGGTACGGAACGACGGCGGCCGCGGCCGGGACGGTACGGACGGCCGGGGCGGCCGGCGCCGCGGGCAGCGCGGCGGCCGTACGAGCATGCTGCTCGGTCCCGGCGGCGGCCGCGTGCTTCCCCTGCGGCTCCTCCTCCCGGGACCGCTCGGCCAGGTCGCGGCTGCGGGCGGCCTCGACGGTGCGCCGGGCCTCCTGGGCGGCGGCGTTGCGGGCGAGGTTCCGCAGGGCCTCGGCGGCCTGCCGGTACGTCTCCGGGGTCGGCGTGGACCCGGCGGCGGGCAGCTCCTTGGCGGGGACGGACGCTTCGAGGGCGAGCCGGCGGCGGCCCTCCAGGGCGCTGGCGCGGGCGGTCTCGGCGGTGGCGTACCGGCGCAGCAGCTCCGCGTGCTCGTTGCGCAGGCCCGCCAGTTCGACGCGCTTGGCGCGCAGCTTGGTCTCCAGGCGGGCCCGCAGCTCGCGGGACTCCTCCAGGTCGGACTCCAGCTCGGCGATCCGCTCCTCGGACTTCCACTGGTCGGCGGTGCGGGCGCGGCCCAGCTCGGCGACCCTGCGACCGGCGCTCCGGTCCCAGCTGCGCATGATGACGGAGCCGGTGACCGCGGCGGCGGCCGCGGCCGCCACGAGCAGCCGCAGGACCAGCGGATCCGCGAACAGCCAGGCGCCTACCGCACAGACAGCGGAAGCGCCGGCGACCGCGGAGGGCGGCAGGAGCTTGTGCAACGGCGGGGAATGGCGGTGGCGTCCACGTGGCATGGCCTGAAATTTACCGTGCGTAGGCGGCCCGTGGGGGGCCGCCCCCGCAATCTCTTCGGCCATCTCGTGCAGGCCTGTCGGAATGACCGATTCCCTTTGCTCCGCCGTTACTTCCCGAGCAGGCCCTTCGACTCCAGATAGGCCTTCGCGACGTCCTCCGGCTTGGCCCGCTCGGCGTCCACCTTGCGGTTCAGCTCGGCGAGATCGGCGGTGGTCAGCACCCTGGTGATCTTGTCGAGCGCGGCCGCGATCTCCGGCGCCCCGGCATCCTGCGCATTGAGCACCGGCAGCACATTGTCGGCGTTCTGCAGCTTCTTGTCGTCGGCGAGGAAGACCAGCCCGAACGACTCGATCGTGGCGTCCGTGGTGGTCGTCAGGACCACCTGGTCCACCCCGTCCTTCACGGCCTGCTTGGCCTGCGGGGTGCCCACGCCCTTGGGGTCGATCCCGGCGACGTCGATGCCGTACGCGGCCTTCAGCCCCGGTGCGCAGAACGGCCGTACCGCGCATTCGTCGCCCGCCGCGATCTTCACCTTCAGCTTCGCCCGGCCCAGATCGGAAAGGCTGGTCAGCTTGTTCTTCTCGGCGAATTCCCGGCTCACCGCGAAGGCGTTCTGGTCGACCGCGTCGCCATGCGCCCCGACCTTCAGTCCGCGCGGCTCGGCGAGCTTCCGCAGCGCCGCCACCGTCGCCGCCGCGTCGCTCGACGCGACCGGCTTCTCCTCCGGCGCCTTCGGGCCGTTCACCTTGGCGTTCAGGAATTCCGCAAGCGTCGCCGCGTATTCCGGCACGATGTCGATCTCGCCCTTCTCCAGGGCGGGTTCGTACAGTTCGCGGTTCTTCACGGTGGTGACGGAGGCGTCGTAGCCGGCGTCGTCCAGGAGCTGCGCGTACAGCTCCGCCAGCACCTTCGACTCGGTGAAGGCGGCGGCGCCGACGACCAGCGTGCCCTTCTTCCCGCCGCCGGCCGCTCCGGCACCGCCCGCCTTCTCCAGGCTGTCGCCGCCGCAGGCGGTCAGCCCGCCGGTCAGCGCCGCGACGGCGAGCACCGCTCCTGCGACGCGCGAGGTCCTGCTCACGAGTTCACCCTTCTCCGTTGTCATGCTTTCCGTTCGGGCCGGCCCAGCAGCCGGTCCGTGCCCACCAGGGCCGCCTCCGCCAGCAGGGCGAGCAGCGCGACCAGCAGCGCGCCCGCCACCACCTGAGCGGTGTCGTACGTGGCGAAGCCGGCCGTGATGATCCGGCCCAGGCCGCCCTGGCCGACCATCGCGGCGATCGTCGCCGTGGCGATCACCTGCACGGTCGCCGAGCGCAGGCCCGTCATCAGCTGCGGCCGTGCCAGCGGGAGTTCGACCCGCCGGAACAGCTGCCCGCCCGACATCCCCATCCCGCGCGCCGCCTCCACCACGGCCCGGTCCACCTCCCGCACCCCCACATAGGCGTGGGTGAGCAGCGGCGGCACCGCGAACAGCACCAGCGCCGTCACGGTCGGCACATAGCCGGCGTTGCGCAGCGGCGACACCATGAACAGGGCGAGCACCGCGAACACCGGCACCGCCCGGCCCACGTTGGACACGTTGATCGCGACCGTGCCGCCCCGGCCCAGATGCCCCAGCCACAGCCCGAGGGGCAGCGCCAGTGCGCAGGCGACGAGCAGCGCGAGCCCGCTCACGTACAGATGCTCGGCGAGCCGCTGCCGGACGCCGTCCGCCCCGGCCCAGTTGGCGCCGTCGGCGAGCCAGGCCCAGGCGCCGGACACCGCGTTCACGCGACCGCCCCCCGGGCCGTGCGTATCCGCGTCCACGGCGTCAGCAGCCGCTGGACGCCGAGCAGCGCCAGGTCCGCCGTCACGGCGAGCAGCACGCACAGCACCGACGCGGCCAGCACCTGCGCCTTGAAGAACGTGGGCAGCGCGTCCTCGATCAGATTGCCCAGACCGCCCCGGCCCACGATCGAGCCGACCGTCGTCAGGGCGATCGTCGAGACCGTCGCCATCCGCACCCCGGCCATCACCGCCGGGAGCGCCAGCGGCAGTTCGACCTCCCACAGCAGCCGGCCCGCGCCGTACCCCATGCCGCGCGCGGCCTCCCGCGTATCGGCGGGCACCGCATCCAGGCCTGCCAGGATGTTCCGCACCAGGATCGTCAGCGAGTACAGCACCAGGCCGGTGACGACCAGCGACGCGGACAGCCCGAAGACCGGCAGCAGCAGCGAGAACATCGCGAGCGACGGGACCGTGTACAGCAGCGTGGTCAGCCCCAGGACCGGCGCGGCCAGCCGCGGCCGGGCCCGTACGAGCAGGGCGAGCGGGAAGGCGACGAGGAGGCCGAGCAGCACGGAGGCGGTGGTGATGCCGATGTGCTGCAGCGTCGCCTCGGTCAACTCGCCGCTGCGGGTGCGCAGATACTCGCCGCAGATCCAGTCGTTGGTCACCAGGCAGTTCGCCGTGCTCATGCGCCTCCCCCCGGTCGCGTCGGCCTTCCGAACGTCTGTGCAAAGTCCGGTGCTGCGACCCTAACCCCCGCCGCCGACAATCGCCGAGGACCGCCACGATGCGGCAACACGCCCTTCACACGCGCCCGACGGCGACCGGCCACAATGGGGCGCATGATCCGGTTCGAGCACGTGACCAAGCGGTACGCGGACGGCACCACGGCCGTCGACGATCTCTCCTTCGAGGTCACCGAGGGCGAACTGGTCACCCTGGTGGGCCCGTCCGGCTGCGGCAAGACGACCACCATGAAGATGGTGAACCGGCTGATCGAGCCCACCGAGGGCCGGATCCTGCTGGACGGCGCGGACGTCGCCGGCATCGACCCGGTCAAGCTCCGTCGCCGCATCGGCTACGTCATCCAGCAGGTCGGCCTCTTCCCGCACCGCACCGTCCTGGACAACACGGCGACCGTCCCCGCCCTGCTCGGCTGGAAGAAGAACCACGCCCGGGAACGCGCCGCCGAACTCCTCGACCTGGTCGGCCTCGACCCCGGGACCTTCGGCCACCGCTACCCCGAGCAGCTCTCCGGCGGCCAGCGCCAGCGCGTCGGCGTGGCCCGCGCGCTCGCCGCCGACCCGCCGGTGCTGCTGATGGACGAGCCGTTCGGCGCGGTCGACCCGGTGGTCCGCGAGCGGCTGCAGAACGAGTTCCTGAACCTCCAGGCCACCGTCCGCAAGACGGTCCTGCTCGTCACGCACGACCTGGAGGAGGCGGTCCGCCTCGGCGACCGCATCGCCGTCTACGGGCAGGGCCGCATCGAGCAGTTCGACACCCCCGCCGCCGTGCTCGCCGCGCCCGCCACCGCGTACGTCGCCGACTTCGTCGGCCAGGACCGCGGCCTCAAGCGGCTCGCGGTCACCCCGATCACCCGTCAGGACCTCGAAGAACGCCCGGGGCTCACCAAGGACGCCCCGCCCGCCGCCGTCCCTCTCGGCGCCCCGCTCAAGGACGCCCTGTCCGCGCTGCTGCTGCACGACGCGGACCACGTCCCGGTCACCGACCCGCAGCAGGACGGCCGTACCGTCGGGGTGCTCACGGCGGCCGCGCTGCACCGGGCCCTGCGAAGGTCCGTCAGCTCGCGCTGAGCCGGCCGCTCATCCAGACCAGGGCCGGCGGGATCTCCCGGTTCCACGTGTTGAAGTTGTGGCCGCCGCTGTCCAGCATGATCGAGGAGACGCGGGCCGGGGCCTTCACCTTCTTGATGAACTCCAGCGTCCCCTTCAGGTTCCCCTCGCCCTCCCTCGACGAGGTGACCAGGAACGACGACCGGCCCTGCGGCCGGTGGTCCAGGCTCCACAGCAGGTTGGCCCGCTTGCGCGCCCGGTTGTCGCCGCGGAACAGATCGCCCGTCGTGACGTCCTCGGCCGCCTTGTAGTACGCCGACAGGCCGGCGCCGGCCGCGTACCGCTCCGGGTGGTGCAGGGCGATCTTCAGCGCGCAGTAGCCGCCGGTCGAGTTGCCGATGAAGCCCCAGTTCCGCGCCTTGGAGCCGACCCGGTAGGTCTCCGAGACCGCGGCCGGCAGGTCCTGCGCGAAGAAGGTCTCGGTCTTCGGGCCGCCCTTGACGTCCACGCACTCGGTGTCCCGCGGCGGGGCGACGGTGGGCCGCAGCATCACCAGGATCATCGGCCGCATCTTCCCGTCCTTCACCTGCTGGAAGGCGGTCCGCGGGTACTTCAGGCCCTTCAGCAGGTTCTCCGCCGTGCCCGGGTACCCGGTCAGCACCACCGAGGCCGGAAACGTGGACTTCGCGTACGCCGGCTGGAAGTACTCCGGAGGCAGGTACACGTACGCCGGGCTGGTGATGCCCGACCGGACGCCCGCGACCACGATCTTCTGGATCTGCCCGCCGACCGACGGCCGCTGACCGCCCGGCACGTCCAGACGCTGCGTGCCGACCACCTTCACGCCGCTCTTCCCGGCCGAGTGGTCGACGACGACCCCGAGCTCCTGCTCCTGGCCGAACAGGTCCGCCCAGGACCCGTAGAACAGGAACGACTTGTTGGCCGCGAGCCCGACCGAGGCGAACAGCACGAGCTGGGTCGCCAGCATCAGGCCGATCCGGCCGGACACGGCGCGCCAGTTCCGGCCCGACAGGCGCGGCCACAGCCAGACCGTGGCGACGAAACACACCACGGCCAGCGTGACGGCCAGCGCCAGAACCTTGTTACTGGTGAGACCCATGAGGCGATTGAACTTTCTTCGTGGAGAATTTCCTGTGAGCGAGTGAACCCGCCCCCCGGAAGCGCCGTCCTAGAGGGCGCAACTCCTCCGGCAGGGCCCGCTGGCCGCCGGAGCCAGAATCTCTCGCGGAGCCACGGGAAGCGATGTCTGTCACGGTAGATGGGGACAAATCACGATCGGTTCCGCTTTGGGTGCGACGGATCCTCAGCGGACCGCGCCCCGAAGCGGTACCGGCCCTCGTCGGCACGGCCTGCACGGTCATCGGCCTGATCGACGTCGCCGCGGGAATCTTCCCGCGCTTCCGGGCCAGCCGCATGCACGCCCTCGCCGAGGTCCTCCCCGGCACCCTGGGCCCGCTGTCCGCCGCCCTCTCCCTCAGCGCCGGCGTCCTGCTGCTGCTCCTCGCCCACGGCCTCAAGCGCCACAAGCGCCGCGCCTGGCGCGCCGCCGTGGTCCTGCTACCGCTCGGCGCCGCCGCCCAGTTCACCTGGCGGCACTCCGTCCTCGGCGCACTGCTCTCCCTCGTGCTGCTCACCCTGCTGCTGCGCCACCGCGACCAGTTCGCCGCCCTGCCCGACCCGCGCAGCCGCTGGCGAGCACTCGCCAACTTCGTCCTCATGGGCGCCGGCTCCATCGCCCTCGGCCTCGTCGTCGTCAGCGCCCACCCGCGCCGCATCATCGGCAGCCCCGGCCTCACCGACCGCCTCGAACACGTCCTGTACGGACTCGTCGGCGTCGAAGGCCCCATCGGCTACACCGGCAACGCCGACTGGGTCGTCGGCTACTCGCTCGGCGCGCTCGGCATGCTCACCGCCCTCACCACCATCTACTTCGCCTTCCGGCCCGAACACCCGGCCGCCCGGCTCACCGAGGACGACGAGACCCGGCTGCGCGCCCTGCTCGCCAAGCACGGCGGCCGCGACTCCCTCGGCCACTTCGCGCTCCGCCGCGACAAGGGCGTCGTCTTCTCCCCCAGCGGCAAGGCCGCCGTCTGCTACCGCGTCGTCTCCGGCGTGATGCTCGCCAGCGGCGACCCCATCGGCGACGTCGAAGCCTGGCCCGGCGCCATCGAACGCTTCATGGACGAGGCCAAGGCCCACTCCTGGACCCCCGCCGTCATGGGCTGCTCCGAGACCGGCGGCGAGGTCTGGACCCGCGAGACCGGCCTCGACGCGCTCGAACTCGGCGACGAGGCGGTGGTGGACGTCAAGGATTTCTCCCTGTCCGGACGGGCCATGCGCAACGTCCGGCAGATGGTGAAGCGCATCGAGCGGAACGGTTACACCACCCGCGTCCGCCGCGCCCGTGACCTCGACCAGGACGAACTGGACCGCATCCGCCTCGCCGCCGCCGACTGGCGCGGCACCGACAACGAGCGCGGCTTCTCCATGGCCCTCGGCCGCATCGGCGACCCCGCCGACGGCGACGCCGTGATCGCCACCGCCCACAGGGCGGACGCCGCCACGGAAACGGACTCCCCGTACGGAGACCTCAAGGCGATCATCCACTTCGTGCCCTGGGGCGAGGACGGCATGTCCCTCGAACTCATGCGCCGCGACCGCTCCGCCGACCCCGGCATGAACGAACTCCTCATCGTCGCCGCCCTCCAGGACTCCCCCCGCCTCGGCATCGAACGGGTCTCCCTCAACTTCGCCATGTTCCGCGCCGCCCTCGCCCGCGGCGAGAAGATCGGCGCCGGCCCCGTGCTCCGCATCTGGCGCGGCCTGCTCGTCTTCCTCTCCCGCTGGTTCCAGATCGAGTCGCTGTACAAGTTCAACGCCAAGTTCCAGCCCCGCTGGGAACCCCGCTTCGTCGTCTACCGCAAGAGCCGCGACCTGCCCCGCATCGGCTTCGCCGCCATGCAGGCCGAAGGCTTCGTCGACCTCGCCCTGCCCCGCCCCTTCGCCCGCCGCCGCCCCGCCCGCGCGCCCCGGCCCTGCGCCCACATCGACCGCGTCGGCGGCGAGCACGGCCCGGCCATGGCCGAGCACGAGGTCCGCGCCGCGTGACCGTACGCCCGGTCGGGGGGCCGGGCGTACCCCCCGCCCGGAGGAGCGCCACAGCCGCCGGGCCCTACGCTGGACGTATGAGTACGTTGCACGGACGGGGCACGGCCTGGGGCCTGCCGGAGTGGGACCGCTGTGCGGTCATGGGCGTCGTCAACGTGACGCCGGACTCCTTCTCCGACGGCGGCCGCTGGTTCGACACCACGGCGGCCGTCAAGCGGGGCCTGGACCTCGTCGCCGAAGGCGCCGACCTGATCGACGTCGGCGGCGAGTCCACCCGCCCCGGCGCCACCCGCGTCGACGAGGAGGAGGAACTCCGCCGCGTCGTCCCCGTCGTCCGCGGACTCGCCGCGGAAGGAGTCACGGTCTCCGTCGACACCATGCGCGCCACCGTCGCCGCCCGCGCCGTCGCGGCGGGCGCCGCACTCGTCAACGACGTCAGCGGCGGCCTCGCCGACCCGCAGATGATCCCCGCCGTCGCCGCCGCCGAAGTCCCCTTCGTCGTCATGCACTGGCGTGGCTTCAGCGCCGACATGAACAGCCTCGCCGTGTACGACGACGTCGTCGGCGAAGTCCTCGCCGAACTGCGCACCCGCATGGACGCCGTCGTCGACGGCGGCATCGCCCCCGAACGCCTCGTCCTCGACCCCGGCCTCGGCTTCGCGAAGCTCGCCCCGCACGACCTGGCCCTCGTCGCCCACCTCGCCGAGTTCCGAGCCCTCGGCCGGCCCCTGCTCGTCGCCGCCTCCCGCAAGCGGTTCCTCGGCGCCGTCCTCGCCGGCACCGACGGCGCCCCGCCGCCGGCCCGCGAACGCGACGCGGCCACCGCCGCCGTGTCCGCCATAGCCGCCCACGAAGGCGCCTGGGCCGTCCGCGTCCACGAGGTCCGCGCCACCGCCGACGCCGTACGGGTCGCCAGAGCCGTCGAAGGAGCCCGGTGACCCACGAGAGCGACACCCAGGCGGTCGCGGCCGCCAACACCGCCTTCTACGAGGCGATGGAACGGGGCGACTTCGACACGGTCTCCACCCTCTGGATCTCCGACGCCGACGGACCCCCCTACTCCGGGATCTCCTGCGTCCACCCCGGCTGGCCCCTGCTCTTCGGCCGCGGCCAGGTGCTCCGCTCCTACGCCGTGATCATGGCCAACACCGAGTACATCCAGTTCTTCCTCACCGACGTCCGCGTCTCCCTCGCCGGCGACGTCGCCGTGGTCACCTGCACCGAGAACATCCTCAGCGGCGGCCCCGCAGAGGACGAGGGCGAGCTCGGCCCCCTCGTGGGACAGCTCGTCGTCGCCACCAATGTGTTCCGCCGCACATCCGACGGCTGGAAACTCTGGTCCCACCACGCCTCCCCGGTACTCACCGAGGACGAGGAGGAAACTCCCGCCGAAGGCGGCTCCTGACCAGGTCGGCGAGCCATCCGGCGCAATCCGGAGGGTTGGAATCCCAGGCACGGGGTAGGCGCGACCACCAACCCCTGCGGCCGCCTCCGCCACGCCCCCATGGAACAACGCTGTCGGACCCCGCAGGTAGATTCGAAGAGGACACCCGGCCGTCCGCACCCGGCTGGCGTGTGCACCGAACTACGACAGCAGGAGTGATTCGCGTGGATCGTGTCGCGCTGCGCGGCCTCAAGGCCCGAGGGCACCACGGCGTCTTCCCCAAGGAACGCGAGGAAGGCCAGACCTTCATCGTGGACCTCGTCCTCGGCCTGGACACCCGCCCCGCCGCCGCCGACGACGACCTCACCAAGACGGTGCACTACGGCGTCGTCGCCGAAGAGGTCGTCGACGTGGTGGAGGGCGAGCCGGTCGACCTGATCGAGACGCTCGCCGAACGAATCGCCCAGAAGTGCCTCAAGCACGACCTCGTCCAGGAGGTGGAGGTCGTCGTGCACAAGCCGGACGCACCGATCACCGTCCCCTTCGACGACGTCACCGTCACCATCACCCGGAGCCGCGTATGAACGCCACGCACAGCGACCCGACCGTGCAGCCCGTGCCGGCCTCCGTCGTCGAGACGGTAGACGCCGCGGACGTCACCCTGTCCAACCCGAAACGGGCGGTCATCGCCCTCGGCGCCAACCTCGGCAACCGCCTGGAGACCCTCCAGGGCGCCGTGGACGCGCTGGAGGACACCCCCGGCGTCCGGGTCAAGGCCGTCTCCCCCGTGTACGAGACCGAGCCGTGGGGCGTCGAGCCCGGCAGCCAGCCCTCGTACCTCAACGCCGTCGTCGTCGTGAAGACGACGCTGCCACCCTCCTCCCTCCTGGAGCGCGCCCACGCCGTCGAGGAGGCCTTCCACCGCGTCCGCGAGGAGCGCTGGGGCTCCCGCACCATCGACGTCGACATCGTGGCGTACGCGGACGTCGTCTCCGACGACCCCGTCCTGACCCTGCCGCACCCCCGCGCCCACCAGCGCGCCTTCGTCCTCGCCCCCTGGCACGACGTCGAACCCGAGGCCCGGCTCACCGGCCACGGCCCCGTCGCCGAGCTGCTCGCCACCGTCGGCCGCACCGGTGTCGAAGCCCGCCCCGACCTGGAACTCCGACTGCCCGAGTAGCCGTTACTCTCAGCGAGAGCTGAGCGACGACCGATCACGAAGGGCACCCGGTGAAACAACTACGGCTGAAGGTCCTCGCCGGGCTGTTCCTCGGGGCCGGAGTCCTCTCCTGGGGCGCGGCCCGCCTGTGGGACGCCGTCGGCACCCTGCCGAGCGTCCCGCTCGCGGCCCCCATCGTCCTGGCCGCCATCGCCGTGGTCCTGGCGGCCACGGCCCTGTCCCTCCGCGCCCGCCTGAAGGCCCAGCGCGACCGCCGCCCCGGCGCGAAGGGCGTCGAGCCGCTGATGGCCGCCCGCGCGGTGGTCTTCGGTCAGGCCAGCGCCCTGGTGGCCGCCGTCGTCTCCGGCATGTACGGCGGCGCCGGCGTCTTCCTGCTCGGCTCCCTGGACATGCCGGCCCGCCGCGAGCAGGCCGTCTACGCCGCCTTCTCGGTGGTCGCCGGCATCGCGGTCATCGCCGCCGCCCTCTTCCTGGAACGCGTCTGCCGCCTCCCGGATGACGAGAACGGGACGGGGGCGGCCGGCACGGCCAAATGAGCCGTACCGACCGCCCCCGTACTCCCGGACGGCTCAGTGCGCCATGATCAGGCTCATCGCCTCGGCGCGGGTCGCGGAGTCGCGCAGCTGGCCGCGGACGGCCGAGGTGATGGTCTTCGCACCCGGCTTGCGGATGCCGCGCATCGACATGCACATGTGCTCGCACTCGACGACCACGATCACCCCGCGCGGCTCCAGGATCTCCATGAGGGAGTCCGCCACCTGCGTGGTGAGTCGTTCCTGCACCTGCGGCCGGCGGGCATAGACGTCGACCAGGCGGGCCAGCTTCGACAGCCCGGTGATCTTGCCGGACGTCGACGGGATGTAGCCGACGTGCGCCACGCCCCGGAACGGGACGAGGTGATGCTCACAGGTCGAGTACACCTCGATGTCCTTGACCAGCACCATCTCGTCGTGGCCGAGGTCGAACGTCGTCGTCAGCACGTCCTCGGGCTGCTGCCAGAGGCCCGCGAATATCTCCTGGTACGCCCGCGCCACCCGCGCCGGCGTCTCCCGCAGCCCCTCCCGGTCGGGGTCCTCGCCGACCGCGATGAGGAGCTCTCGTACGGCGTTCTCGGCGCGCTTCTCGTCGAACTCGCCGATCGTGCCCTCGCCGTCCAGCGTCACCGGGTCGGTCATGTGTGCCTCGTTCCGTCTGACTGATGGGCGCGGAAACAACCCGCGCCCCCACAGGCTAGAACCTGTGAGGGCGCGGCTTCCATTCCGGGTCCGGGGGCTAGGCCTCCGGGGTTTCCTCCGGGGCGACCTCGATCGCCTTGGTGGTGTCCACCGTCGACGCGGGGGTCGCGCCGTTGGTCAGGGCCAGCTCCTTGGGGGAGAGGACCGGCGGCCGGGTGGACGGGGTGCGGCGGGCCGAGCCGGTCCACGCCGGGCGGGCCGGGCGCTTCACGATCGGGGCGAAGATCTCGGCGATCTCCTCCTTGCCGAGGGTCTCCTTCTCGAGGAGCGCGAGGACGAGGTTGTCGAGCAGGTCGCGGTTCTCGACCAGGATCTCCCAGGCCTCGTTGTGCGCGGTCTCGATGAGCTTCTTGACCTCTTCGTCGACGAGCGCGGCGACCTCTTCCGAGTAGTCGCGCTGGTGCGCCATCTCCCGGCCGAGGAACGGCTCGGTGTTGTCGCCGCCGAACTTGATCGCGCCGAGACGCTCGGTCATGCCGTACTGGGTGACCATCGCGCGGGCCGTGGTGGTGGCCTTCTCGATGTCGTTCGCGGCGCCCGTGGTCGGGTCGTGGAAGACCAGTTCCTCGGCCGCCCGGCCGCCCAGCATGTAGGCCAGCTGGTCGAGCATCTCGTTGCGGGTGGTCGAGTACTTGTCCTCGTCCGGGAGCACCATCGTGTAGCCGAGGGCCCGGCCGCGGGACAGGATGGTGATCTTGTGGACCGGGTCGGAGTTCGGCGAGGCCGCCGCGACCAGGGCGTGACCGCCCTCGTGGTACGCGGTGATCTTCTTCTCCTTGTCCGACATGATCCGGGTCCGCTTCTGCGGGCCCGCGACCACGCGGTCGATCGCCTCGTCCAGCGCCTTGTTGTCGATCAGCTTCTGATCGCCGCGGGCGGTGAGCAGCGCCGCCTCGTTGAGCACGTTGGACAGGTCCGCACCGGTGAAGCCGGGGGTGCGGCGGGCGACCGCGCCCAGGTCGACGTCCGGGGCGACGGGCTTGCCCTTCTGGTGGACCTTGAGGATCTCCAGACGGCCCTGCATGTCCGGGCGGTCGACGGCGATCTGCCGGTCGAAGCGGCCGGGGCGCAGGAGCGCGGGGTCGAGGATGTCGGGCCGGTTGGTGGCGGCGATCAGGATGACGCCGCCCTTCACGTCGAAGCCGTCCATCTCGACGAGCAGCTGGTTGAGGGTCTGCTCGCGCTCGTCGTGGCCGCCGCCGAGGCCGGCGCCGCGGTGCCGGCCGACGGCGTCGATCTCGTCGACGAAGACGATGGCGGGGGCGTTGGCCTTGGCCTGCTCGAACAGGTCGCGGACCCGGGACGCGCCGACGCCGACGAACATCTCGACGAAGTCGGAGCCGGAGATCGAGTAGAAGGGCACGCCGGCCTCGCCGGCGACGGCGCGCGCGAGGAGCGTCTTGCCGGTGCCGGGCGGGCCGTACAGCAGCACGCCCTTGGGGATCTTGGCGCCGACGGCCTGGAACTTGGCCGGCTCCTGGAGGAACTCCTTGATCTCCTGGAGTTCCTCGACGGCCTCGTCGGAGCCCGCCACGTCGGCGAAGGTGGTCTTCGGGGTGTCCTTGGTGATGAGCTTGGCCTTGGACTTGCCGAAGTTCATGACCCGGGAGCCGCCGCCCTGCATCTGATTCATCAGGAACAGGAAGACGACCACGATGAGGACGAAGGGCAGCAGCGAGAGCAGCACCGAGACGAACGGCGACTGCTTGGAGGGCGAGACGGTGTAGCCGTTCTCGATCTCACCGGCCGCGTACTTCTTCTGCAGGGTGGAGGCGAGGTCGGCGCCCTGGGTGCCGATGTAGCTCGCCTGGATCTTGTCGCTGCCGCCGTACTTGTTCTTGTCGGCGCCGTTCTTGAGCTCGACCTTGATGATCTGATCGTCGCCGGTGGTCAGCTTGACCTGGTCGACCTGGTTGTCGTCGATCGCCTGGACGACCTTGGCGGTGTCCACCGTCTTGTAGCCGCCGGACGAGCCGACGACCTGCATCAACACGACCACGGCGAGGACGGCCAGCACGATCCACATGACCGGCCCACGGAAGTATCGCTTCACGTCCATCCATACGGAGCGAGAACGCCCCGTCCCTCCTGCCCGTAGGTAAATGCTGCTATGAGAAAAAGCTGTTCTTCGGACGGTACCTCAGCATCGGGGGCCCCGACCGCCTTCCCATGGTTCAACGGCGGGAGGGCGGTGCGGGTTCCCGGGCGGTGTCCGGTTGGGGGCAGTGTGCCTCAGCCGCCGTAGACGTGCGGGGCGAGCGTGCCGACAAAGGGGAGATTGCGGTACTTCTCGGCGTAGTCGAGGCCGTATCCCACGACGAATTCGTTGGGGATGTCGAAACCGATCCACTTGACGTCGATCGCGACCTTCGCGGCGTCCGGCTTGCGCAGCAGGGTGCAGACCTCGAGGGAGGCCGGCTCGCGCGAGCCGAGGTTCGACAGCAGCCACGACAGGGTCAGGCCGGAGTCGATGATGTCCTCGACGATCAGGACGTGCCTGCCCTTGATGTCGGTGTCGAGGTCCTTGAGGATGCGGACCACGCCGGAGGACTGGGTGCCCGCGCCGTACGACGAGACGGCCATCCAGTCCATGGTGACGGGGGTGGACAGCGCGCGCGCCAGGTCCGCCATCACCATCACGGCGCCCTTGAGGACACCGACGATGAGCAGGTCCTTGCCCGCGTACTCCGCGTCGATCTTCGCGGCCAGCTCGGCCAGCTTCGCGTCGATCTCTTCCTTGGTGATGAGCACCGACTGGAGGTCGGTGCTCATGTCCTTCTCGTTCACCCGGGTCACTTTCGTTGCAGCTTGCGTCAGCCTTGCCGGATGACCAGTCTGCCACCCTGACGCCGTGCCTCGACGCGTCCGGGCAGATTGATGGCGCCCTGGCCGCGCCATCCGGTGATCAGCCGGTCGACTTCTTCGATGTGCCGGGCGAACAGCGAGCCGGCGGGAGCGCCCTCGGCGATGACGGCGCGGCGCAGGACGCGGCGGCGTACCGCGGGGGGCAGGCCGAAGAGTTTCGCGCACTCGAGCACCCCGGTCTCGTCCCGTACGGCGGCCTCGGCGTCGGCGGCCCAGGTGTCGAGGGCGTCGGCGTCGTCGCGGGAGAGTTGGGCCGTCCGGGCGAGGGCTTCGACGACGCCTTTGCCCAGGGCCTTCTCCAGGGCGGGGAGGCCCTCGTGGCGGAGCCGGGAGCGGGTGTAGGCGGGGTCGGCGTTGTGGGGGTCGTCCCAGACCGCGAGTTCCTGGGCGACGCAGGCCTTGCGGACGGTCTGCCGGTCGAGCTGCAGGAAGGGGCGGCGGTAGCGGCGGGTGGCTCCGCTGACGGCGGCCATGCCGGACAGGGAGCGGATGCCGGAGCCGCGGGCGAGGCCGAGGAGGACGGTCTCGGCCTGGTCGTCGCGGGTGTGGCCGAGGAGGACGGCGGCGGCGCCGTGCTTTTCGGCGGTGGCGTCGAGGGCGGCGTAGCGGGCGTCGCGGGCGGCGGCCTCGGGACCTCCCTCGCGGCCGACGGTGACGGCGACGGTCTCGACGGGGTCGAGGCCCAGCGCGGTCATGCGGACGCAGACCTCGGCCGCGCGCAGCGCGGAGCCGTCCTGGAGGCCGTGGTCGACGGTGATGCCGCCGGCGCGGACGGCCAGCTTGCGGGACTCGAACGCGAGCGCGGAGGCGAGCGCCATGGAGTCGGCGCCTCCGGAGCAGGCGACGAGCACGAGCGGGGTGTGCGGGGCGTCGGCGGCCCGGTGTTCGTTGATGACGTCGTGGAGTACGCGGCGGACCGCCAGGCGTATCGCCGCGACCGCAGGATGGGGACCCATGTCCGGTGCCCTTCGTGGAGAGGGAGGGAGTGGCTCGGTTCGGAGTCTTAACGGTCGGAAGAGGGGGTTCGGTCACTCAGAGTGCGTCGATGGTGACAGAACTCGGCCGTTACCCGAGCATTGCACGCCTACCCCTCGCCTACGGTCCCTCGGATGGGTGATGGGCGGGGCTTTCTTCCGTCATCGGCACCACCAGACTCAGGAGTCTGCTTTACGGTGCACCCTCGCCACCCAGTCCGCGGGTTCGGCGATCTCCGCCTTGGTGGGCAGGGTGTTGGGGGAGGTCCAGATCCGGTTGAAGCCGTCCATGCCGACCTGGTCGACGACGGCGCGGACGAAGCGCTCGCCGTCGCGGTACTGGCGGAGCTTGGCGTCGAGGCCGAGCAGTTTGCGCAGGGCGAGGTCGAGGCGGGACGCGCCGCGGGCCCGGCGCTGCTGGAACTTCTCGCGGATCTCCTGGACGGACGGCACGACCTGGGGTCCGACGCCGTCCATCACGTAGTCGGCGTGGCCTTCGAGCAGGGACATCACGGCGGTGAGCCGGCCGAGGATCTCGCGCTGCTCGGGGGTCTGGACCAGTTCGACGAGCGACTGGCTCGGCTCGCCCTCCTCGCCCTCGGGCCGGCCGCCGACGAAGGCCTGGGTGGCCTGGCGGAGCCGTTCGAGGACGGTGGCGGGGTCGACGTCGGTGGCGGCGAGGAAGGACTGGATCTCGCCCTGGAGGTGGTCGCGCAGCCAGGGCACGGCGGTGAACTGGGTGCGGTGGGTCTCCTCGTGGAGGCAGACCCAGAGCCGGAAGTCGTGCGGGGCGACGGCCAGTTCGCGTTCGACGTGGACGATGTTGGGGGCGACCAGGAGCAGTCGGCCGCCGCCGTCGGAGGCGGGCAGTTCGCGGGAGGCGGGGGCGAAGGTCTCGTACTGGCCGAGGACGCGGGAGGCGAGGAAGGACAGGAGCATTCCGAGCTCCACGCCGGTGACCTTGCCGCCGACCGCGCCGAGCACGGTGCCGCCGGGGGTGCCGGCGCGGCGTTCCTGCATCTTGCCGAGGAGCGGGGAGAGCAGTTCGCGGAAGCCGGCGACGTTGGCGCGGATCCAGCCGGCCCGGTCGACGACGAGGACGGGCGTGTCCTCCGGCTCGTGGCCCTCGGGGATCATGCGCGTGAAGGCGCGCACGTGTTCCTCGGACGCCTTGGCGTGCCGGCGGAGTTCGGCGACGACCTCGCGGGCCTCGTCGCGGCTCACCTCCGGCCCGGGGCGCACCAGTCGGGTCGCGGTCGCGACCGCGAGGTTCCAGTCGACCATCTCGGCACCACTGATGCTCGTCATGCGTCAACCGTACGTTCTCGAGGCGCGATCGGTGAGGGTTCCGGCCGGTCAGCCGTTCGGGGCGAGTGCGGCGGAGAGCCGGTCGAGGGCGGGCTGTGCGGTGTACGGGGAGGGGGTGCGGCCGGCGAGGAACGCGAAGGCGAGCAGCCGGCCGTCGGCGGTGACGACGGTGCCGGCGAGGGTGTTCACGCCGGTGAGGGTGCCGGTCTTCGCGCGCACCGCTCCGGCGCCTGGGGTGGTGGCGGGGTCGGTGTACCGGCCGGCGAGGGTGCCGGTGAAGCCGCCGACGGGCAGTCCGGTGAGGACGGGCCGCAGTTCGGGGCGGTCCGGGTCGGCCGCGCGGGTGAGGATCGCGGTGAGGGCGGCGGCGGAGAGCCGGTCGGTGCGGTCGAGGCCGCTGCCGTCGGCGAGGCGGGCCCCGGCGAGGGGGACGCCGAGGGTCTTGAGGCGGTCGCGGACGGCCTGCTCGGCGCCGGCGAAGCTCGCGGGCTTCTTGGCCTTCAGCGCGGTCTGGCGGGCGAGTGCCTCGGCGAGGTCGTTGTCGCTGTTCGTGAGCATGCGCTCGACGAGGGCGGCGAGCGGCCGGGAGTACGTGCGGGCGACGACGGCCGAACCGGCGGGCGCGCGGCCGGCGACGGGGGCGCCCTGCACGGTGATCCCGGCCTGGCCGAGCAGTTCGGCGAACGCGGCGGCGGCGTCGCGGGCGGGGTCGGCGCTGCGGGGTGCGGGGCCGCTGGTGGAGCCGTCGGTGCGGCCCTCGTCGAGCATGAGGGCACTGACCGGGGCGATGTTGTCGTTGGGGCCGATGCGGTGGACGGCGGGGCCGGTGTAGCGGGAGGCGTCGTACGTGAGGGTCGCCTTGGTCGCGCCGCGGTCGCGCAGGGCGCGGGCGGCGCCGGCGGCGAGGGCGCGCAGTCCGGCGCGGTCGAGGGTGGGGTCGCCGCCGCCGGCGAGGGTGACGCGGCGGCCGTCGGGGGTCGCGGCGACGGCGGTGGGGATGCGGTGGCCGGGGCCGAGCGCGGTGAGCGCGGCGGCCGCGGTGGCGATCTTGATGGTGGAGGCGGGTGTCATCGGGGTGGCGGCGCCCTGCCCGTACAGCTGCTTTCCGGTGGCGACGTCGACGACGGAGGCGGTGCGCAGCGGGCCGAGGCCGGGGTCGCCGAGGAGCGGGACGAGCGCGGCGGCGAGGTCCTTGGGGCGGCCCGCGGAGCGTCCGGCGGCCGCCGGGGCGGGGTCGCCGGGGCCGAGCGGGCCGAGGACGGCCGGGGCGCTGGGGGCGGGCTCCGGAGCCGGCGGCAGGCCCTCGGCGGCGCGGGCGGCGGCGTGATGTGCGCCACCTGTCCGTTCCGCGGCGACCGCCCTGCTCCGCTCGGCTTTACGCTGACCGTTGTCCCAGGGACCGGCCGCGGCCACCGCTGACGCGGCCAGGACGAGCCCGAGGACGGCCGAGCCGGCCGTGAGCTGCCACAGTCTCGGCTCCGGCATGGCTGACCAGCCCCTTTCGCGATCACACACCTGCGTGAGGGACACTTAATCACCGCGCGCCGTCGCGAGCATTGACATGTGTTGATTCAGGAGGAGCCACCCGTGGAGTTCGACGTTCTCATCGAGATCCCCAAGGGGTCGCGCAACAAGTACGAGGTCGACCACGAGACGGGTCGCATCCGCCTGGACCGCCGCCTCTTCACGTCGACCGCCTACCCGGCGGACTACGGGTACATCGAGAACACCCTCGGCGAGGACGGCGACCCGCTGGACGCGCTGGTCATCCTCGACGAGCCGACGTTCCCGGGCTGTCTGATCAAGTGCCGCGCGATCGGCATGTTCCGCATGACGGACGAGGCCGGCGGCGACGACAAGCTGCTGTGCGTCCCGGCGACGGACCCGCGCGTGGAGCACCTGCGTGACATCCACCACGTGTCGGAGTTCGACCGCCTGGAGATCCAGCACTTCTTCGAGGTCTACAAGGACCTGGAGCCGGGCAAGTCGGTCGAGGGCGCCGACTGGGTCGGCCGCACCGAGGCCGAGGCCGAGGTCGAGAAGTCGTACAAGCGCTTCCAGGAGCAGGGCGGCCACTGAGCCCTCTCCCTTCCGCTGTCCGTGACGGGCGGCGCACCCGCGTCGGGTGCGCCGCCCGTCGCGCGTTCATACTGGGACCGACCGAGGGCCGGGCGGTGACGGGCGCCGGGCAGGGAGCGAAGGCGGAGCGAGTGGTGGCGAGCCCGGAGGGCCCGGAAGGCCCGGACGAGGCTGCGGAGGACCGCAAGCCGCGGTCGGACGAGGCGCACAGCGCGTTCACGCCGCCCGCCGGGGTCGAGCAGCCGGCCGCGCCGGAGGAGGATCATCCGACCTCCGAGTTCGCGATTCCGGAGGGCGTGGCGGGCCCGGAGCCGTCGGCGGAGCAGGAGGGTTCGGCGTTCACGACGCCGTCGGCGTACTCGGCGGCGACCTCGCCGCCGGCGTTCACGCCCGCGTTCGGCGTGCCGATGGTGCGGTTGTCGAAGGACGCGCCGTGGCAGGACCGGATGCGGACGATGCTGCGGCTGCCGGCCGCGGAGCGCCCCGTGCCGGAGCAGCCCGTGCCGGAGGGCGCGGCCGGGCCGAACGTGCCGCGGGTGCTCGACCTGACGCTGCGCATCGGCGAGCTGCTGCTGGCCGGCGGCGAGGGCGCGGAGGACGTCGAGGCGGCGATGCTGGCGATCTGCCGCGGCTATGGCCTGGACCGCTGCGAGCCGGGCGTGACGTTCACGCTGCTGTCGATCACGTACCAGCCGTCGCTGGTGGACGCGCCGGTCACGGCGAACCGCACGGTGCGCCGGCGCGGCACGGACTACACCCGCCTGGAGGCGGTGTACCAGCTGCTCGCCGACATCAACGCGGAGGACCACGACGTCTCGCCGGAGGAGGCGTATCGGCGGCTCGCGTTGATCCGCCGCAACCGGCACCCGTACCCGGGCTGGGTGCTGACCCTGGCGGCGGGCGTGCTGGCGGGGGCGGCGTCGGTGCTGCTGGGCGGCGATCTGACGGTGTTCTTCGTGGCGGCGCTCGGCGCGGTGCTCGGCGACCGGCTGGCGTGGCTGTGCGCGGGGCGCGGGCTGCCGGAGTTCTACCAGTTCCTGGTGGCGGCGATGCCGCCGGCGACGCTGGGGGCGCTGCTGACGCTGCTGCACGCGGATCTGCGGCCGTCGGCGGTGATCACCGGCGGTCTGTTCGCGCTGATCCCGGGGCGGGCGCTGGTCTCGGCGGTGCAGGACGGCCTGACCGGCTTCTACATCACGGCCTCGGCCCGGCTCCTGGAGGTCGGGTACTTCTTCGTGGCGATCGTGGTCGGCGTGCTGTCCGTGCTGTACGTGGCGGTGCAGTTCGACGCCAATCTGAACCCGGACGGGACGCTGCAGCCGGTCGAGCGGCCGGTGGTGCAGATCGTGGCGGCGATGGTGCTGTGCCTGACGTTCGCGGTGCTGCTGCAGCAGAGCCGGGCGACGGTGTGGATCGCGACCCTGAACGGGGGCGTGGCCTGGGTGGTGTACGCGTCGATCGCCGTGACGGCGGACGGCTCGTCGGTGATGGCGACGGCGGTGGCGGCCGGTCTGGTGGGTCTGTTCGGCCAGCTGATCGCCCGGTACGAGCACACGTCGTCGCTGCCGTACGTGACGGCGGCGATCGGGCCGCTGCTGCCGGGTTCCGCGACGTACTTCGGGGTCCTGGCGATCGCCCAGAACAACCTCGACGAGGGGTTCGCCTCGCTGGCGAAGGCGGCGGCGCTGGCCCTGGCGATCGCGATCGGGGTGAACCTGGGAGGCGAGCTGGCCCGCATGTTCATGCGGGCCCCCGGCGTCGGGGCGCTGCGCCGCGCGGCCAAGCGCACGCGGGGCTTCTAGGCGGCTTCCCGGCTCGTACCTGCTACCGCTTGGCGTGGCGGCCGCGGCCCTGGCCCTGGGCGGGCGGGTTGGTCTCGTCGGCGGCCTGGGCCTTCTCCTTCTTGGCGTGCGAGCGGGCCCTCAGGAACTCGATGACGATCGGCAGCACGGAGATCAGCACGATGAGGATGAGGATCGCCTCGATGTGCTTGTGCACGAAGTCGATCTTGCCGAGGGAGGCGCCGAGCAGCGTCACGCCGGCGCCCCACAGGACGCCGCCGATGATGTTGAACGTGATGAACGAGCGGTAGTTCATCCGGCTCACACCGGCGATGATCGGCGTGAACGTGCGCACGATCGGCACGAAGCGGGCCAGGATCAGCGACTTCGGGCCGTGCTTCTCGAAGAAGACGTGGGCCTTCTCCACGTTCTCCTGCTTGAACAGCTTGGAGTCCGGGCGCTTGAACAGCGCGGGGCCGACCTTGCGGCCGAAGAGGTACCCCACCTGGTCGCCGATGATGGCGGCGGCGACCACCAACGTGCAGACCAGCCACAGCGGGGAGTCCAGCTTGCCGGTGGTGACCAGCAGGCCGGTGGTGAACAGCAGCGAGTCGCCGGGCAGGAAGAAGCCGATGAGGAGTCCGGACTCGGCGAAGACGATGACCAGGACACCGATCAGACCGAAGGTCTGGATCAGATAGTCCGGGTCCAGCCAGCTCGGGCCGAGGGCAAGCGTGTTCACGGGTTGCGGGCTCCAGGGTCGCGTGCGGGGGCAGGGCGGCCGCGGGGCGGCCGCCCAAAGGTACCAACGCTTCCTGAACAGCCCGGGTTCCACGGGTGCACCCCCGGTGCCCGCACCATCGCGCACAGGATGCGGCGGCCACGCTCCGGGGTGAGCCTGTCGCCATGAGTATCGACGAGTACGGCGGCGGACAGGGCCCGCACCCCGACGTCCTGGTGGTCACGACCAACGACCTGCCCGGGTACGAGGTCCAGCAGGTGATCGGCGAGGTCTTCGGCCTGACGGTGCGCTCCCGGCACCTCGGCAGCCAGATCGGCGCGGGCCTGAAGTCCATGGTCGGCGGCGAGCTGAAGGGTCTGACGAAGACCCTGGTGGAGACCCGCAACCAGGCGATGGACCGCCTCGTGGAGCAGGCCCGGGCGCGCGGCGCCAACGCGGTCCTGATGTTCCGCTTCGACGTGACGGCCGCGGCGGACGTGGGCACGGAGGTGTGCGCGTACGGCACGGCGGTGGTGGTCGCGCCGAAGGTCTGAGCCGAGGCCTGAGCGGAGCCGGCAGCCGTACGGGGGACGGGGCCCCACCCCCCGTACGGTCTAGGCGGCGTCCGGGGTGTGGCCGTGGCGCCGCGCGTTCGCGTGGATCGCGTCGCGCAGGTGCGCGGCCATGCCGGGGCGGATGGCGTCGTAGAACGCCGTGAAGCGCTCGTCCGCGACGTACATGTCGCCCAGGCAGGTGTGCATCTTGTAGCCGCAGTCGTAGAACCAGCCGTTGATGTGCTGCCGGTGCTCCTCGGCCAGGTCCATGGCGCGCTCGCCGTCCGCGGGCTCGCCCTCGGCCATCACGGCGTCGTAGCGGCGGCCCCAGTCGGCGTTCTCGTCCTGCATGCGCTGCCAGTCCGCCTTGGTGTAGCGGGCCGTGCGGCGCTGCGACTCCTTGTACGCCTCGGTGTCGCCCCAGCGGTTCTCGGTCTCGTCGGCGTACTGCTCCGGGTCGTTGTCCCCGAAGACCTCGAACCGCTCCTCGGGTGTGAGGTTGATGCCCATCTTCTTCGCCTCCATGGCGTGTTCGACGGCCTCGGCCATCTTCTGGAGCTCGGCGATCCGGGCGGTGAGCAGCTCGTGCTGGCGCCGCAGGTGTGCCTGCGGGTCCGCCTCGGGGTCGTCGAGCAGGGACGCGACCTGTTCCAGCGGGAAACCGAGTTCCCGGTAGAACAGGATCTGCTGCAGCCGGTCGAGGTCACCGTCGTCGTAGCGCCGGTGTCCCGCGTGGCTGCGAGCGCTCGGGGAGAGCAGTCCGATCTCGTCGTAGTGGTGCAGGGTGCGCACCGTGACGCCGGCGAAACCGGCGACCTGCCCCACGGAATAGCTCACCGTCTCCGCTCCCTTCGTGCGTTCGAGGACCAGCGTGCCGCCTCACGCGGCGTGAGGTTCAAGCGGCTTCGGCCCGGATTCTCGGGATGTTGTGTCGCTTTTGCCCCTTTATGGTGGGGCGGTGGCCCCTGACAGCCCCTCAGCAGACCCGGCCGGCGCACCCGCGCCGGCCGAACCGTCCGCCCCGGCCCCGCCGGTGGCGACGCCCGCGCGCCAGTTGCTGAAGCTGGTCGTGCCCGCGGTCGTGGTCGGGGCGCTGGCGAGCCTGCTCTTCCTGACGATCAGCGGTCTCGCCGAGAACCTCCAGGACGTGCTGTGGGAGACCGTGCCCGACGCGCTCGGCATCGGCCGGTACTCCTCTCTGTGGATCATCGTGATGCTCACGGCGACCGGGATCGCCGTCGGCCTGGTCGTCTGGCTGGTGTACGGGCACGCCGGCAACGACCCGGCCGCCGCCGGCCTCGGCGGGGCCCCCGTACCCCCGAGCACCGTCCCCGGCCTGCTCGTCGCGACCGTGCTGGCGCTGGCCGGCGGGGTCAGCCTGGGCCCCGAGTACCCGATCATCGCCGCCAACATCGCGCTCGCGTACTGGCTGGGCCGCCGCGTCGCCCCCTCCGCTCCCGGGGCGCTGTGGGTGTCGCTGGCCTCGGCCGCCACCATCGGCGCCCTGTTCGGCACCCCGGTCGCGGCCGCCCTGGTGATCTCCGAGGCGCTCACCCGGCAGCCGGGGACGGCCTCCCTGTGGGACCGGCTCTTCGCGCCGCTGGCCGCCGCCGGGGTCGGCGCGATGACCACCACGCTCGTCGCGCACCCCACCTTCGACATGGACCTGCCCGTGCTCACCCACCCGGGCTGGGGCGACGTGCTGGCCGCCATGATCGTCGCCACGCTCGCCGCGCT
The DNA here is from genome assembly GCF_043199435.1 of Streptomyces sp. NPDC048604. Lineage (NCBI taxonomy): Bacteria > Bacillati > Actinomycetota > Actinomycetes > Kitasatosporales > Streptomycetaceae > Streptomyces > Streptomyces sp. NPDC048604. Next base: position 428,314 of record NZ_JBICVX010000004.1, on the reverse strand, counting down.
CGTCGGCCTGATCGCCTGCTACGCCTTCCCGCCGCTCCACACGGCCTTCCACCGGCTGCGGCACCCGATGGTGATGCTTCCCGTCGGCGGGCTGCTGCTGGGCCTGCTGGGGGCCCTGGGCGGCCCGCTGACGCTCTTCAAGGGTCTGGAGGAGGTCAAGGAGCTCACCTCGGACATCGGCGGCTGGTCGTCCGGGGAGCTCGCGAAGTTCACCGTGATCAAGATCGTCGCCCTGCTCGTCGCCGCCGCCTCCGGCTTCCGGGGCGGCCGGATCTTCCCCGCCGTCTTCATCGGCGCCGCGTTCGGCCTGCTCGTCCATGCCCTCGTTCCCGAGGTGGACCCCTCGGTCGCGGTGGCGTCCAGTGTCCTCGGCGTGCTCCTCGCGACCACCCGGCAGGGCTGGGTGAGCCTGTTCACCGCCGCCGTGCTCGCCGCCTCCCCCGCCATGCTCGCGCTGCTCTGCCTGGCCTCCCTGCCGGCCTGGCTGGTCGTCACCGGACGGCCGCAGCTCGAACTCGACGACGCGGGGCACAGCCTGCACTGATCCCGATCGTTCGCCCCACCAGGAAATACAGAGGAGTTCCCATGCCGCTGCACAAGGGCTCGCCCGAGCCGGACCGCCGCCTGGCCGCCGTCAACCCGTTCTTCGGCGAGGCCAACCCCGTCGGCGGCATGACCGAGGCGCCGCCCCAGCACCGCCTGCCCGACGGCCCGCTGCCGCCCATGAGCGCGTACCAGCTCGTCCACGACGAGCTGATGCTGGACGGCAACGCGCGGCTCAACCTCGCCACTTTCGTCACCACCTGGATGGAGCCCCAGGCCGGGGTGCTGATGGCCGAGTGCCGCGACAAGAACATGATCGACAAGGACGAGTACCCGCGCACCGCCGAACTGGAGCGCCGCTGCGTCGCCATGCTGGCCGACCTCTGGCACGCCCCCGACCCGTCCGCCGGCGTCGGCTGCTCCACCACCGGCTCCAGCGAGGCCTGCATGCTCGCCGGCATGGCCCTCAAGCGCCGCTGGGCCGTCCGCAACAAGGACCGCTATCCCGGCAGCGCCCGGCCCAACATGGTCATGGGCGTCAACGTGCAGGTCTGCTGGGAGAAGTTCTGCAACTTCTGGGAGGTCGAGGCCCGCCTGGTGCCGATGGAGGGCGAGCGCTTCCACCTGGACCCGCAGGCCGCGGCCGACCTCTGCGACGAGAACACCATCGGCGTCGTCGCCGTGCTCGGCTCCACCTTCGACGGCTCGTACGAGCCCGTCGCCGAGCTCTGCGCCGCCCTGGACGCCCTCCAGGAGCGGACCGGGCTCGACATCCCCGTCCACGTCGACGGGGCCTCCGGCGCCATGGTCGCCCCGTTCCTCGACGAGGACCTGGTCTGGGACTTCCGGCTCCCCCGGGTCTCCTCGATCAACACCTCCGGCCACAAGTACGGCCTGGTCTACCCGGGCGTCGGCTGGGCGCTGTGGCGCTCGGCCGCGGAGCTGCCGGAGGACCTGGTGTTCCGGGTGAACTACCTCGGCGGCGACATGCCGACCTTCGCGCTGAACTTCTCCCGGCCCGGCGCCCAGGTCGTCGCGCAGTACTACACGTTCCTCCGGCTCGGCCGGGCCGGCTACCGCGTGGTCCAGCAGACCTCCAGAGACGTCGCCATGGGCCTCGCCGAACAGTTCGAGGCCCTGGGCGACTTCCGGCTGCTGACCCGCGGCAACGAACTGCCGGTGTTCGCCGTCACCACGGCGGACCACGTCACTGCGTACGACGTCTTCGACGTCTCGCGCCGGCTGCGCGAGAACGGCTGGCTGGTGCCCGCGTACACCTTCCCCGCCAACCGGGAGGACCTCTCCGTGCTCCGGGTGGTCTGCCGCAGCGGCTTCTCGGAAGACCTGGCGGGGCTGCTGATGGACGACCTGAACCGGCTGCTGCCGGAACTGCGCCGCCAGCCGCATCCGTTCACCGCGGACCGGCAGGCGGCGACGTCGTTCCACCATTAGCTGTAAGGCAGTTCGGCGGTACGGCGGGGCTACCGGCTCAAGTTGGCGAACCGCCGTACCGCCAGCGGGAAGAACACCGCGAGCAGCGCCAGCGGCCACAGCACCGCCGCGACCGTCCAGCCCGGCTCCCCGCCGGGGTTGCCGAACAGCTCCCGCACCGCGGTGGCCGTCGCCGACATCGGGTTCCACTCCACGACCGCGCCCAGCCAGTCCGGCATCGTCTCGGGCAGGGCGATCGCGTTGGACAGGAACCCGACCGGCCAGACCAGGATCTGCACGGTCTGCACCAGCTCCGGCCGCCCCGCGACCAGTCCCAGCCAGATCCCGATCCACAGCATCGCGAACCGCAGCAGGAGCAGCAGGCCCACCGCGCCCAGGAAGGCGGCGGGGCCGCCGGTCGCCCGCCAGCCCATCGCCGCCCCGACTCCGATCATCAGCAGCAGCCCCACCGCGGACTGCAGCATGTCGGCGGCCGACCGCCCGACCAGGACCGCCCCGTCCGCCATCGGCATCGCGCGGAAGCGGTCCACCACGCCCTTGTTGAGGTCCTGCGTGACCGCCGTCAGCGTGCCCTCCAGGCCGAACACCATGGTCAGCGTGAACATCCCGGGCACCAGGAAGTCCACGTACGCGCCGTCGACGCCCCGGCCGCCGCCGATCAGATAGCCGAACATCAGCAGCGTCATCACCGGGAACACCAGCCCGACCACGACCTGCACCGGCTGCCGCGCCCAGCGCGCGAGCTCGCGCCGGGTCATCGTCCAGCAGTCGCTCACCACGTACGCCGTGCTCATGCGGCCACCCCGCTCTCCTCGTCCGCGCGCTTCTCCCCGGTCAGCCTCAGAAAGACCTCGTCGAGCGTCGGCCGCCGCAGGGCGAGGTCCTCCGCCTCGATCCCGGCCGTCTCCAGGGCCCGTACGGTCTCGGCGAGCGAGGCCATCCGGTCGGTCACGGGCGCGCTGACGCGCCGCCGGTCCGGGTCCACGGCCACGTCCTCGGGCCGGGCCGGCAGCAGCCCGGCCGCCTCGGCGAGCCGGCCCGCGTCCCGTACGACCACGTCGATCCGGTCCTGTCCGGCCCGCGACTTCAGCTCGTCCGGGGTGCCGTCGGCGACCACCCGGCCGCGGTCCACGACCGCGATCCGGTCGGCCAGCTGATCCGCCTCCTCCAGGTACTGCGTGGTCAGCAGCACCGTCGTGCCCCCGCCGACCAGGGAGCGCACCGACTCCCACACCTCCGCCCGGCCGCGCGGGTCGAGCCCGGTGGTCGGCTCGTCCAGGAACAGCACCTCGGGTTCCGTGATCAGCGAGGCCGCCAGGTCGAGCCGACGCCGCATGCCGCCGCTGTACTGCCCGACGGCCTTGCGCCCGGTGTCCGCGAGCCCGAAGTGCTCCAGGAGCTCGTCGGCCCGCTGCCCGGCGCGCCGGGAGCCCAGGTGGTACAGCCGGCCGAACATCTCCAGGTTCTGCCGGCCGCCCAGCTCCTCGTCGAGGGCCGCGTGCTGGCCGAGCAGCCCGATCCGCCGCCGTACCTCGTCGGCCTGCGTCCGCACGTCGAGGCCCGCCACCCGCACCACACCCTCGTCGTGGCGCAGCAGCGTGGCCAGGATCCGCACCATGGTGGTCTTGCCCGCGCCGTTGGGGCCGAGCACCCCGTGGACCGTGCCGCGCCGCACGGCCAGGTCGAGTCCGTCGAGTGCCTGCTTGTCCCCGTACCGCTTCCGCGCGCCCTCGACGAGGATCGCGTCCGTTGTCATCCCGCACACCTCCACACCTGGTAGTCAAATTTGACCACCGAGGGAAGGTAATGCCCCGGATCGGATTGGTCAAACTTGATTAGCTAGTCTTCCTCGCCGGTTCCGTCGTCGCCGGTTCCGTCGTCGTCGGCTCCGCCGCCCGTCGCGTACGGGTTCTCCTGGCCCTCGGCGAGCACCCCGATGAACGGCTCACCCTCGTCGGCGAAGACGTACGACCCGCCCTCGACCCGCTCGATCAGGCCCAGCGTCCACGCCTTGCCCGCGTCGGCCGTGGCGACCCAGTAATGCATGATCTCGCCGATGTGCCCGAGCTGCTCCGGGCCGCCCTCCGGGGTGTAGTACTCGGTCACCGCGGCGCGCCAGTCGTCGAGCGCCCGCAACCGCCGGCGCAGCAGCTCCACGACCTCGGCCCGCGGCAGGTCGACGATGAAGCCGATGCCGGCCGACAGGACGTCCATCTTCTGGTCGTAGGTGGTCAGCGCCTCGCGCAGCAGCGCGAAGTACTCCTCCCTGCCCTGCTCGGTGAGCTCGTACTCGACGCGCGGCGGGCCGCCCGCCGTGCTCGGCGCGATCTCGTACGCGTGCAACAGTCCCTGCTTGGCCATCTGCTTGAGCGCGTGATAGATCGAGCCGGGCTTGGCGTTGGACCACTCGTGCGCGCCCCAGTACTCCAGGTCGTTGCGGACCTGGTAGCCGTGCGCCCGTCCGTGCTGCTTGACCGCGCCCAGGACGAGGAGCCGGATCGCCGACATACCTGCCACCTCCTAATCAACTTTGACTAGGGTAGAGGCACGGGCTCGGGCCGGCACGACTCAGGCCGGCACGACTCAGGCCTGCTGCTCCCTGGCGACCAGCTCGAACGAGGTGGCGCCGTCGAGCGACTCCCGCACGATGTCCGCGTGCCCGGCGTGCCGGCCCAGCTCCTGGACCAGGTGCAGCAGCATCCAGCGGACGGTGACCCGGCCGTCCTTCGGGAACCAGGGCGCGGGCGGCAGCGGAAAGGTCTCGTCCAGGCTCGGCACGGCCCGCACGAACTCCTCGGTCTGCTTGGCCACGTCGTCCCAGAACGCCAGCACCTCGGGCATCGTCTCTCCGTCGACCAGCCGGAACCCCTCGCCCCAGGTCTCCTGGGTGCGCTGCTTCTCGTTCCGCTTCTGCTGCGCGAGCCGCAGCCAGTTCAGCTCAACCTCGGCGACATGTTTGATCAGCCCGGACAGACTGAGTTCGGAGGCGCTGGGGCGGCTCGCCGCCTGCTCCTCGGTGAGGCCGAGGGCGGCGCGGCGCAGGGCCGCACGCTGGGCCTCCACGAAGTTCAGGAACGCGCCGCGCTCGTCGCCGGGGGTCTCTGCGGGAACAAGGGCAACCATGGGATCCGCCTTCCGTACTGCGTGTGGGGGAGGGCCTGCGCGCCCTCCCTCTCGACACCCCTCACAGTAGGAACCCTTGCGGACAGCCACGGTCCGCAAGTCCGCAAAGGTCCCAGGGCTCTTGGCGAACGGGATCAGAACGGGAAGCGGCTGCGGCCGTACTGCACCGAGATCCACTTCTGCGTGGTGAACGCCTCCACCATCGCCTCGCCGTTCAGCCGGCCGACGCCCGAGTGCTTCTCGCCGCCGAACGGCACGATCGGCTCGTCGTGCACGGTGCCGTCGTTGATGTGGATCATGCCGGTGTGGATGCGCTTGGCGATCCGTACGCCCCGCTCCACGTCGCCGGTGTGCACCGCGCCGCTGAGCCCGTACGGGGTGTCGTTGGCGATCCGTACGGCCTCGTCCTCGCCGTCGAACGGCAGGATCAGCGCGACCGGGCCGAAGATCTCCTGGCCCAGGATCGGCGCGTCGGCGGGGATGGCGGTCAGCACGGACGGGGAGACCACGTTGCCGTCGGCCGAGCCGTGCACCAGCGCCGTCGCGCCGGCCGCCACGGCCTGCTCGACGGCCGCGGAGACCGCCGCCGCCTGCTGGGAGTTGATCAGCGGGCCGATGTGCGTCGCGGGGTCGTCCGGGTCGCCGACCCGCAGCGCGCCCACCCGGGCCACGAACTTCTCGGTGAACTCCGCCTCCAGCGTGCGGTCCACGAGTATCCGGTTGGCCGCCATGCAGACCTGGCCCTGGTGCACGAAGCGGCTGAAGACCGCCGCGTCCACGGCGTAGTCCACGTCGGCGTCGTCCAGCACGATCAGGGCGTTGTTGCCGCCGAGTTCGAGGATCGCGTGCTTGAAGTTCGCCGCGCAGACCGTGGCCACGTGCTTGCCGACGCGGTCGGAACCGGTGAAGGAGATGACCTTCGGGACCGGGTGCTCGATCAGCGCGTCGCCGATCTCGGCGATGTCGGTCACGACCACGTTGAGCAGACCGGCCGGCAGACCCGCGTCCTCGAAGATCTTCGCCACCAGCGTGCCGCCGGTGATCGGCGTGTTCTGGTGCGGCTTGAGGACGACGGCATTGCCGAGCGCGAGCGCCGGCGCGACGGACTTCAGCGACAGCAGGAAGGGCACGTTGAACGGGCTGATCACACCCACGACGCCGACCGGCACCCGGTAGACCCGGTTCTCCTTGCCGTCCACCGGCGACGGAAGGATCCGCCCCTCGGGACGCAGCGCCAGCTGGATCGCCTCGCGCAGGAACTCCTTCGCCAGGTGCAGCTCGAAGGCGGCCTTCAGACGCGTGCCGCCCTGCTCCGCCACCATCGTCGCGGCGATCTGCTCCTCGCGCTCCTCGACGATCCGCAGCGCCCGCTCGAACACCGCCCGGCGCGCGTACGGGTTGGTCTCGGCCCACGCGACCTGGGCGCGCTCGGCCGCCCGGTACGCCCGGTCGACCTCCTCGACGGTGGCGATGGTGATCGAGGCGAGCTTCTCCCCGTCGTACGGGTTGAAGTCGATGATGTCCCAGGAGCCGCTGCCGGGCTTCCACTCCCCGTCGATGTACTGGAGCGCCAGATCGGTGAAGTAGGACATACGGCGGGACCCCCTGACCGCGGTGGCGGACATCGGAAACACGACTGCACTGATGTCACGTCATCGTACTTACGTATCAGGAGAGTTGAAGGAGACCTCGGAGAAGATCGCGCGAACCCTCGGGGTCCGGACTGTCCTTCTGCAGCCGCTCCATCACCCGCTGGTACTGGGCGACCTCCTCGCGTTTGTCCAGGTAGAGCGCGCCGGTCAGCTGCTCCAGATAGACCACGTCCGGCAGGTCCGACTCGGGGAAGCTCAGCATCGTGAACGCGCCGCTCTCGCCGGAATGCCCGCCGAAGCTGAACGGCATCACCTGGAGCGTCACGTTGGGGTGCTCGGAGATCTCGATCAGATGCCGCAACTGGCCCTGCATGACGGTCCGGTCGCCGTACGGGCGGCGCAGCGACGCCTCGTCGAGCACCGCGTGGAAGTGCGGGGTGTTCTCCGAGACCAGCACCTTCTGCCGCTCCAGGCGGAGCGCGACCCGGCGCTCGATCTCGGCGCGCGGGGCGTCGGGCATGCCGCGGGCCACGACGGCGTGCGCGTACGCCTCGGTCTGCAACAGGCCGTGGACGAACTGGACTTCGTAGATCCGGATGAGCGAGGCGGCGCCCTCCAGACCGATGTACGTCTGGAACCAGCCGGGCAGCACGTCGCCGAAGCTGTGCCACCAGCCGGCCACGTTGGCCTCGCGGGCGAGCCCGAGCAGCGCGCCCCGTTCGAGCTCGTCGCTGACTCCGTACAGGGTGAGGAGGTCCTCGATGTCCCTGGCCTTGAAGCTCACCCTTCCCAACTCCATACGACTGATCTTCGATTCGGATGCGCGGATCGTGTAGCCGGCCGCCTCACGTGTGATGCCGCGCGACTCGCGCAGCCTCCTGAGCTGTGATCCCAGCAGGATGCGTCGCACGACGCTCCCGCTCGTCCCGCCGGTTTCGCCTGCGGTCACGGCTCCGGCCTCCCCTTCACGTCGGTTGGTGTTCTCTGGCGGGAGCACCCCCGAGCTCTCCGAGTCCCGGATTCTGCCACCAAAACGCTTCAGCCCGTACACATTCGATTACGGAAAGAGGGCGTCTTCGGCCGACGCACGAAAGTGGACGGCAGAAGATATGCACAACAAACGGCACGGGGACGGACAGGTCCGGCGCGTGCACGTGCATCTGCCCTTGCATCCGTAGGTCGCATTCGGAACCATGGTCCTCGCGCACCTGCGTGCTCGTTCGTGTTGTAGCACCACAGCCGCGATTCCCGGGAGTGCCTCGCATGGGGACGAATGGATCGACCATGCTCGAGCCGTTACGGCAGGGGCTTCCGCCGATCGATCCCGCGGCCGTCTCCAGCTCCGCCTCCTGCGCCCTCCCGCCCCGCTACGAAGCGGTCCGCGGGGCCCGGAGGTTCACGCAGTCGACGCTCACCCAATGGGATCTCCACGACCGCTTCGACGACGTCTCCCTGGTCGTCTCCGAACTCGTCACCAACGCGCTGCGGCACGCACTCCCGGCCGACGCCCCGCACGAGGACGGCCAGGCCACGGCGGTCCGGCTGCATCTGATGCACTGGACGAGCAGGCTGGTCTGCGCGGTGCGCGACCCCAGCCGGCAGAGCCCGGAAGCCCGTACCGGGGGCGAGGACTTCGCCGCCGAGTCGGGCCGCGGACTGTTCCTGGTGGACTCGTTCAGCGACAGCTGGGGCTGGCACCCGCTGGCGGGGACACTGCACGGCAAGGTGGTCTGGGCGCTGTTCCGGCTCGGCCCGGAGTAGGCCGGTACTCGCCGTCGGCGTGCGGCGCATATGTCAGGTACGGCAGGAAGGGCCTCGGTGACCACGGTCACCGGGGCCTGTTTCGTACGCGCGGAGGGGCAGGCGGAGGGGCGGGCGTGCACGTGCATCTGGCATGTGCACGAGCCGAGTCGCCCAGGGAGCCTTGTCCGGCAGTCACCCCCGGATTCACACCAGGTGGTCGAACTCCCCGTCCTTGACGCCGAGCAGCATCGCCTCGATCTCCGCCCGCGTGTACACGAGCGCGGGCCCGTCGGGGTGTCGCGAGTTGCGCACGGCGACGTTTCCGCCCGGCAGCTTGGCGAACTCCACGCAGGAGCCCTGGGAGTTGCTGTGCCGGCTCTTCTGCCAGACGACGCCCTGCAGCTCGGTGGCCGCCATGCCGTTGTACGCGTGGTGCGCGTGATGCACTGGAAGCTCCCCGAGACGTTTGATGCAGGTGTCAACTGTCTCGGATCATAGCCCCGTTCACAGGGCCGTGCATGAGCAGACGCACGGGCAGATGCACGTGCACGAGGGGTGGTGTGTCGACTACACCACCCTCCGCTCGTATAGGGACGCGGCCGGAGTCCGGCAGGTTCCTGCAGGTCGCGGCTCCGCGTACCCAGAGGTGCGTTTGCGGGGTGTGTGAACGTCCTCGGAAGGTCCCCCTGCACGCGGCTACTCCTTGGTAGCTTGGCGCGATGTCGACGACGTACCGGAGCACGGTCGCGGTGGGCGTGGCCGCCGCGGCGCTCGTCCTGACGGGTTGCAGCGGGGAGGGGAAGCCCGCGGCCGAGGGGACGAAGGCCCCCACCGCGCCGACGTCCCCCGTCCCCCTCTCCCCCACCCCCACGCCCTCGGCCCCGCCCGGGCTGGAGGGCTCCTGGGCCGGGATCACCGACGGCAAGCCCGTCGGCCTGTCGATCGGGAAGCGGCACGCGGTGGTCATCGCGGGCGCGCAGATCTGCCAGGGCAAGCTGGCCGATCCGGTCACCCTCCGCCTGAGCTGCACCGACGCCACGACCAAGCGGACCGAGGGGACCATCGAGTCGAACGACGGGAAGACGCTCGTCGTGGCCTGGAAAGGCGGCCCGAAGGACACCCTGAAGGAGGCCGACCCGGGCCCCGGGCCGTCGGCGAGCGGGGCGGTCCGGCTGCCGTAGCGGTCCGGCTGCCGTAGCGGTCAGCCCCGGCGCGGCGGCACCTCGGGGCGGCGCGGGTGCAGCGCGGCGGCGTCCGCGGCGGAGGTGCCGTGCGACCAGCCCGCCTCGTCCCAGGCGGCGCGCACCCGGGTCGCACGGGTCTCCGGGAACATCGCGTCGGCCCGCTCGGTCACCGCGACCTCGCGCGAGGCGAGGGCCGGCAGCAGAGTGGGCTCGGCGGCGGCGACCCGGCGCGAGGTCGCGGCGAGCCGGGCGCCGAGGCGGTTCGCGTACGCCAGCAGGAACGACTGGCGGAACGACTTGGTGCGCTTGCGCCCGCCGGCCCGCTGCTCGGCCTCGGCGCGGGTCATGGCCGCGGTGCCCTGCACGAGCAGGGAGGTGTAGAGGAGTTCGACCGGTTCGAGGTCGGCCTCGAAGCCGACGACCGTGGAGAAGCCGTACGCCTCGTTCCACACGGCCCGGCAGCGGTTGGCGCCGGACACCGCGTCCAGCAAGATCGCCTTGGCGGTCTCGTACGGGGCGTCCACCCCGATCCGCACCGCGCCCGGCGCCTCGCGCGCGGCCTCCGGACTGCGGGCGGCGAGCGCCGCCCCGTCCAGGCTGTGCCGGGCCATCAGCTCCTGGGCCTTGGCGGTCAACGCCTCGGCCTCCTCCGGGAAGTTCGTCGCCTCGGCCTTGGCGAGCAGCGCGCGCACCCGGGTGAGCGTGCGGGACTCGCCGGCGGCGGGCGGCGGAAGGAGCGAGTCCCCGGGAACGGGCCCGACGGGCTCCAGGGCGGGCAGCCGCACGAGGAGCCGGTACAGCTCCAGGACGGCCGTCGCGTACGAGAACCGGTCGGCCCGCCAGGGCGAGGCGGCGAGCTCGGCCGGCTCGGCGAGCTGCGCGTCCCAGCGGGGCGGCAGCACGGAGTACCGGCGCGTCTCGGCGACGACGAGCCCGGCGAGCAGCCGCAGGTGGTGCGGCTCGGCCGCCTCGCGCCGTACGAACCGCGCGAGATCGGCGGGCTGCCACCCCCGCTCCCACGCCTTGCGCACGAACTCCTCGCCGCGCCGCGCGAGTTCCGCGTCGGCGCCGGGGTCGGCGGCGAGCAGCGAGGCCGCCGCGTCGAGGGCGGCGTCACCCTCGGCGTACAGGGCCTCAAAGGCCTTCTGAACCGTGCTGCTCACGTCACCCCTCGGTAGTGGAAACCCCTTTCATGGTCTCGCAGCGCGGCTGTTACTGTCGCGCGCACCTGTAGGAGGGGGAGGAACATCTCTTTGAAGCACAACAGAAGAATCGTCACAGCGGCCCTGATCCCGACGCTGGCCCTGGGGGGAATCAGCCTCGGAACCGCCGCGACGACCGTCCTGGCGACGGCGAGTGTGGCGACGGCGGCCCAGCCGGGACCGTGGAGCACGCCGACGGCGCTGACCGGGACGACCGACGGCAAGACCGTCGTCGACGTGGCGACCACGACGGACGGCACTGCCGTAGCCGCCTGGTACCGCTGGCCCGAGGGAACGCTCGACGCCGAACTGAGCATCGCGGTCCGCCCCGCGACCAGCACGGCCTGGGCCCCGGCCAAGGTGCTGGGCATCACGAAGGACGGAGCGGAGAGCGTGGTGCTGACGCCGGCCTCCGACGGCTCCATGGTCGTGACCTGGGTCGCGGACCTCGGCAGCACCGAAGTGCTGCGGACGTCCACCCTGGCCAAGGGATCGACCGCCTGGTCCGCGCCGACCACGATCGCCACGCGCGCCTCCATCGGCGAGATGGCGTTCGCGCACGACGCCGCCACCGGCAAGAGCATGGCGGTCTGGCACGAGAGCGGGTCCGGTCAGACCAGCGTTCTGTACGTGTCGGAGCGCACGGGCGCCGGCGCGTGGTCGGCGCCCAAGGTCCTGGGCGGCACGTCGGCCTACCGGCCCCAGGTCGCGTTCGCGCCGGACGGCGCCGTCATGGTCGTGTGGGACGAGCAGGCCGAGCTCGGTCAGACCGTGACGAGCATCGAGCGGCCCGCGGGTGCCACCGAGTGGACCGCCCCGAAGCCGGTCTCGGCCCTCTACGGCGGCGGCGCCGCGCACCTGAGCACGGGCCCGGACGGCACGGCCGCCCTGGCCTGGGTGAAGTACACCGAGGGCACGGACACGATGTCCGCGGCCATCGTCACCGCGGTCCGGTCCGCCGGCAGCGGGGGCTGGACGGCCGACGAACCGCGCCCGGTGTCCGAGTTCAGCGCGATCCAGGCTCCGCTCGTCGGTCCGACGGGTGAGGTCACCCTCGTCTGGACCGAGGGAGTCGGCACCGGCGAGGACAACGTCATCGGCGTCCGTACCGCCTCGCGGAACCCGGACGGCGCCTGGACGGAGGCGAAGACCCTCTCCACCGGGTATGTGCCCGAGCAGTTCGACGCGGCCGTCGGCACCGACGGGACCGTGCAGGTCGGCTGGGCCCAGAACGGCACCGGCGACGCCGACCGGCGCTTCTACACCTCGGCCCGCATCAGCGGGGTGTGGACGGCGCCCAAGCAGCTCAGCAGCGCCGGCTCCATGTACGCCGAGGGCCACGTCGCCGTGGCGCCCGACGGTGACGCGACCGCCGTCTGGGCCCACGAGAATCAGCTCTGGGCCGCCGGCACCGGTCTCACCGCTCCGCCTCTGCCCCCGGCACCCGCCAAGCACCGCGACTACGTCGGCAAGGACGGGTTCCCGGACCTGTACGCGCAGACGGCGTCCGGGGCGCTGTACGTGTACCGGGGCAACGCCGGCGGGACCGTGTCCGCGCGGGTCGACGGGGGAACCTGGCCGACCACCTCCACGTTGGTCCCCTTCGGGGACCTCGACGGGGACGGCTGCAACGACACCCTCGTCCGTACGTCCGTCGGCGAGCTGTACCGCTACACCCCGGCCTGCGGAACGGCGGTCACCCCGACCGCGCCCCGCACCCGGATCGGCGCCAGCGGCTGGAACGCGTTCGACGCGTTCACGTACTCCGGCGACTTTAACGGGGACAAGCTGCCGGACCTGATCGCCCGGCAGATCTCCACCGGGGACCTGTACCTGTTCGCCGGGACGAAGTCCGGCGGCATCGTCCGCGTCGGCAAGGTCGGCAGCGGCTGGAAGTCGCTCACCATCATCGGCACCGGCGACCTCAACGGCGACCGGCACGGCGATCTCGTCGCGCGCACGTCGACCGGCTACCTGTACCGCTACCTCGGTACCGGCCGCGGCACCATCGGCTCCGGCGTGAAGATCGGCTCCGGCTGGGGCGGCATGGTCAACATGATCGGCATCGGCGACCTCACCGGCGACGGGAAGAACGACATCGTCGGCCGCACCACCGCCGGCGACCTCTACCGCTACGCGGGCACCGGCACCGGAACCATCGGCTCCGGCGCGAAGATCGGCACCGGCTGGAAGTCCTTCACCAGCATCAAGTAGCGCGGCGGGGAGCCTGGGAGTAGGGCCCGCCCTACCCCCAGGACACCCTCCAGCGGTCGTGATCGGGGGCGCCGGAAACGGTTGCCTTGAGGCATGACCTCAGCAGCCGCAGACGCAGACGCCAACGCAGCCACAGGCGCAGCCAGAGACGCCGTCGGAGCCACAGACACAGACGGAGCCGTACCCGCGGCCGCCGTACGTCTCACCGGACTCCGCCGCTACTACGGCGACGTACGCGCCCTCGACGGCGTCGATCTCGCGCTCCCCGCCGGGTCCTTCACCGCCGTCATGGGGCCGTCCGGCTCCGGCAAGTCCACGCTGCTCCAGTGCGCCGCCGGGCTCGACCGGCCCACCGCCGGGCGGGTCGAGGTGGGCGGGACCGCCCTGGAGGGGCTGAGCGAGCGGCGGCTGACGCTGCTGCGCCGGGACCGGATCGGCTTCGTCTTCCAGTCCTTCAACCTGCTGCCGTCGCTGACGGCCGCCCAGAACGTCGCGCTCCCGCTGCGGCTCGCGGGCCGGCGGCCCTCGCGCGCCGAGGTGCGGGGTGCGCTGGAGCGGGTCGGCCTGGGCGCGCGGGCAGGGCACCGGCCCGGGGAGCTGTCCGGCGGCCAGCAGCAGCGGGTGGCGATCGCGCGGGCGCTGATCACCGGCCCCGCCGTCCTGTTCGGCGACGAGCCGACGGGCGCGCTGGACACGGCGACCAGCAGGGACGTCCTGGCGATGCTGCGCGAACTGGTCGACCGCGACGGCCAGACGATCGTCATGGTCACCCACGACCCGGTCGCCGCTTCGTACGCGGACCGCGTCGTCTTCCTCGTCGACGGCCGCGTCCACGGCGCCTTGACGTCGCCGACGGCACAACAGGTCGCCACGCGGATGGCGACGCTGGAGACGGAGGCCGTCGGTGCTGAGGCAGGGGGCCTCGCATGCTGATCGTCGCGCTCGCCGGACTCCGGACCCGCTGGGCCGGGTTCGTCGGAAGCTTCGTCGCGCTGGCGCTGGGCGTAGGGCTGCTCGCCACGATGGGGCTCGGGCTCGCGTCCACGCTCCATGCGCCCGAGCGGCAGCCGGAACGGTTCGCCGCCGCGCCCGTCGTCGTCCGGGGGCAGGACGCCGTCGTGGTCGACGTACGCCGGGGGCCGGACACCGTACAGGTCGGCAAGCGGCTCGACCGTCCACACCCTGTGGACACCGCACTCCTGAACGAACTGCGCACCCGCTGGCGGGTGACGGTCACCGGCGGCCCGGACGCCGTCGGCGTCCACGGGCCCGCCGACGAGGTCGGCGCCCTGGTCGGCGACCGCGCCACCGTCCTCACCGGCGGCGACCGGCGGCTCGCCGACCCCGACCCCGAGCGCGACGCCCAGGCGCTGGTCGCGCTCAACGCGCTGCTCGGAACGACCGGCGGCGTCACGTCCTTCGTGTCCGTCTTCGTCGTCGCCTCGACCTTCGCCTTCGCGGTCGCGCTGCGGCGCCGCGAGTTCGGGCTGCTGCGCACCGCCGGCGCGACCCCCGGCCAGGTCCGCCGACTGCTGCTGGCGGAAGCCGCGGGCGTCGGCGTCCTCGCGTCCGCCGCGGGCTGCGCGCTGGGCGCGTGGGCCGCCCCGCACCTCGCCCGGCTGCTCGTCGAGCAGGGTCTCGCACCCGGGTGGTTCGCGATCGGCGACGCCCGCTGGCCGTTCCACGCCGCGTTCTGGACGGGCGTGACGGTCGCCGTCGCCGGCGCGGTCGCCGCGTCCCGCCGGGCCGGCCGTATCGGGCCGGCCGCGGCGCTGCGCGAGGCCGACGTCGACAGCGGCGTCCTGCCGCTCGGCCGCCGCCTGCTCGGCGCGGCGCTGCTGCTGGCGGGGGCCGCGCTGCTCGTGCGGACGTACGTGGACGACCCGTACGCGCTGCTGAAGCGCAAGACGTACACGACGCAGCCGATGCTCCTGATCACCGGCGTCGCGCTGCTCGCCCCGCTCCTCGTGCGGCCGGTCGCGCGGCTGCTGCCGCTGCCCGGCGTCACGGGGCTGCTGGTGCGCGCGAACACCGCCGCCGCCCTGCGCCGTACGTCGGCCGTGGCCGCGCCGGTCCTGGTGACGGTCGCGCTGGCCGGCTCGCTGTTCGGCTCCGCCGTCACCGTGGCGACGGCGAAGGGCGCGGAGGCGCGGCAGCAGACGGTGGCGCGGTACGTGATCACGGGTGACGGGGGCGGGGGTAAGGGCGGGGGCGGGGGCGAGGGCGGGCTGGACGCGGGCCCGTTGCGCTCGTTGGGCTCGACGAGGGGCGCGACCGTGTCGGCGACCGCCGCGACCTCGGTGTTCGTACGTGACGGCGACTCCGCGCTGGTGAAGTACGGGGCCCGGGCCGTCGCCGATCCGGCCGCCTTCGCGGACCTCGCCCGGCTGCCGGTGCTGGCCGGGGACGTCCGGGACCTCGACGACCGCTCGATCGTCGTGAACGAGGAGTGGGAGCGGCGGCGGATCGGGGACCGGGTGCAGGTGTGGCTGGCGGACGGGCGGACGACGACGCTCCGGGTCGTGGCCGTCCTGGCGCCCGGGACCGGGGACAACGGGCCGTACGTGACCATGGCGAACGCACCGGGCGCGGGCCGGCCGGACCGCATCGACGTCGGGACCGGGGGCGGGGCCGGGGGCGAGGGCCGGGAGCCGGGCGCGGGGCTCGACAGGGCCATGGCGGCCACGGGCGGCACCGTGCGGACCGCCGACGCGTGGGCAGCCGAGACGCATCCGCCGGTCAGCCGTACGACGCGCCTCGGACTGCTGCTCGTGCTCGGCATCGCCGTGGTCTACACGGTGATCGCGCTGGCGAACACGCTGGTCATGGCGACGTCCGTGCGCGGTGCGGAGCTGGGCTCGCTGCGCCTGGCGGGGGCGACGCGGGCGCAGGTCCTGCGGGTGGTGGCGGGCGAGGCGCTGCTCTCGGTGGGGATCGGCTCGCTGCTGGGGGCGGCGGTGACGGCCGTGTGCCTGGGCGGGCTCGCGGCGGCGCTGGCGGCGCTGTCCGCGCCGGTGGTGGTGGCGGTGCCGTGGGGCGCGGTCGGGGCGGCGGCGGGGACGTGCGCGGTCGTCGCGGTGGTGGCGTCGGTGCTTCCCGCGTGGCGGCTGACGCGCTGAGCGGGGATGGTGGACGGAACGGGGCGGGGGCCGGGGTCGGAGCCGGGCCCCCGCCCCGCCTGGATCCGGTCCATCGATCCGATCCCTGGATCCGATCCCTGGATCCGACGCCTGGATCCGACGCCTCGATTATTCGTACAAATGTCCACTACTCGCCACGGGTGCGTACGGCTGTGCGGGCCCCGGGTAGATCCCGGACGACGAACCGCACAGGCTGGTCGTCGAGGGACCCGGGGAGGGGTTGAACGATGGGCGAGAACAAGCGGCGGATGCTGGCCGGCGAGTGGTACGTGCCGGACGATCCCGAGCTGGCCGCGGAGTCGGCGCGCGCGGTCACGCTCTGCGCGGCGTACAACGCGACGGGGGACGCGGTCCCGGATGCCGCGGGGCGGGCCAAGCTCCTGGCGGAGCTGCTGGGTTCGGTGGGCGAGGGAGTGAGGATCCGGGCACCGTTCCACTGCGACTTCGGGAGCTACATCAGCATCGGCGACGGCACGTTCGTGAACTTCAACGCGGTGTTCCTCGACATCGCGCCCATCACGATCGGCATGGACGTCCAGATCGGGCCCAACGTCCAACTCCTCACTCCGACGCATGAGCTGGACGCGGCACGGCGCAGGGAAGGCTGGGAGAAGGGCATACCGATCACGATCGGGGACAACGTGTGGCTGGGCGGCGGTGTGATCGTCTGCCCCGGCGTGACCATCGGCGCGAACACGGTGGTCGGCGCGGGCTCGGTCGTCGTCAAGGACCTGCCGGAGGGCGTCCTGGCGGTCGGCAACCCGGCCCGGGTGGTACGCGAACTGGAGTGAGGGGGCAGGGGCTCCGGCGGGCCGCCGCCGCGCCCGGGGCCCGCCCCCTCCTCTCCAGGGCCGGAGCAGGCGGCGTCACAGCCGGATGACGAGCTTGCCCTTGGCGTGGCCCGCCTGGCTCAGTTCCTGGGCCTTGGCGGCGAGGGCCAGGGGCAGGACCTGGTCGACGCGGACGTCGAGGCGGCCTTCGGCGGCGAGGCGGGCGTGTTCGGTGAGGCCCGCGCGGACGGTCTCCGGCGGGGTGCCGCCGGAGGAGAAGTGCACGCCGTACTGCTCCGCGTCATTGGCCGCGATGGTGACGATCCGCTCGGTCGAGCCGCCCGTCAGCTCGAGCGAGACCGGCAGGG
Source organism: Streptomyces sp. NPDC048604 (assembly GCF_043199435.1). Classification (NCBI taxonomy): domain Bacteria; kingdom Bacillati; phylum Actinomycetota; class Actinomycetes; order Kitasatosporales; family Streptomycetaceae; genus Streptomyces; species Streptomyces sp. NPDC048604. Next base: position 410,983 of record NZ_JBICVX010000004.1, on the reverse strand, counting down.
TGTCGTGTCCGGCAGCGTCGAAGACCGCGTCGACGCCCTGCGGTGCAGCGGCCCGTACGCGGGCGGCGAGCCCGTCGCCGTACGTCACCGGGATCGCGCCGAGCGAGCGCAGGTAGTCGTGGTTGCGCTCGGACGCGGTGCCGACGACGGTGACGCCGGCGGCCACGGCGAGCTGCACCGCGATCGCCCCGACCGCGCCCGCCGCGCCGTGCAGCAGCAGGGTCTCGCCCCGCCGCACGCCGAGGCGGTCGAGGACGCGCTGCGCGGTCTCCCCGGCGACGGGGAGGCTCGCCGCCCGCTCCCAGGACAGCTCGGCGGGCTTGCGGACGATGTCCCCGGCCAGCGCGTACTCGGCGTAGGCGCCGGTCTTCGTCCAGCCCAGCACCTCGTCGCCGGGCGCGACCTCGGTGACGCCCTCGCCGACCGCGTCCACGGTGCCGGCGAACTCCAGGCCGGGGACGGCCGGGAAGGTCGTCGGGTAGAACTGCTCGACCCAGCCCTCGCGGCGCTTGTAGTCGAGCGGGTTGACCCCGACCGCGGCCACCCTGACCCGTACCTCGCCGGGGCCGGGCTCGGGCACGGGCGCCCCGGTCGTGTGGCGCAGTACCTCGGGGCCGCCGAACTCCTCGTACACGATCGCTTCCATGACGGACCGTCTCCATTCATCACAGTTCCGGCCGTTGGGACCCGGCCGGTCGGTTGGCATGACTCAACCTTCGGCGGGAGGCGACCCCGACCCGGCCCGTCCATCGACCAGTTCGACCTACCCGAAAGGCCAGCCCGTGTTCCTGTCCGATTGCCTAGGCTTGCGGCATGGACCTGATCCGAGTCGTGCCGCCCGCCGCCGAAGACCCCGGTCCCGACCCGGCACCGTCACCGGCGCCGACGTCCGCGCCCGTGCTCTCCGCGCACGACCCGGCAGCCGCGACGGCCGCGCTGGCGGCGGCGCACGACATCGTGCGGCGGCCGCTCGGGACGGTGCTGCCGCGGGTCTCCGAGGTCCTCGCCCCGCTGATCCCGCACCGGGCGGCCGCGGAGCTCTCCACACACTGCGCCCATTCGCCGTTCAAGTCCCACGGGGAGGAGGGGGCGCCGGCCGGGCTGCCGACCGCCGCCGACCTGGCCCCGTACCTGACGTCCGGCGCGGCAGGCCGGCCGTGGCAGGGCGTCGCCACCGTGGGCGGCGCGGCGCGCGAGGTCGTGGTCGTACGGAGCGACGCCACACCGCGCGGCGCGGTGCTCGTCCTCGTACGGGAGGACGGCGCGGCCCCCGTCGGCGCGGAGGCGCTCGCGGTCGCCCAGGCGCTGTGGGACCTGGTGACGGCGCACTTCGACCGCTTCGCGGCCGAGGCGCTGCCCGGCGCGCTGGCCCGCTCGCGGGCGGCCGCCGACACCCGGGCCCGGGTGATCGCCGAGCTGACCGGCGCGCACACGGCGACGCTGTCCGCGCTGCTCGGGGTGCTCCGCAGCCGGGCCCTGGACGACGCGGCGGCGCGGGCGACGGCGACCGAGCTGTCGGTGTCCGCGCTGGTGGAGCTGCGCGCGGCCTCGGAGATGGACCGCTCGCTGGCCGAGGAACGCGCCGACGAGGCGTTCGCCCGGCTTGCGGACGGGCTGCGCCCGCTGCTGCGGCACAGCACGGTCCGCCTCGAACTGGGCCCGCCCGACGCGACGCACCGCATCGCCGCGGACGTGGCGCACAGCGCGCGGGCGATCGTCCGTGCCCTGGTGCTGATCGTCCTGGAGCAGGACGCGGTCTCCCGGGTCCACGTCGGCTGGCAGTTCACCGAGCACGAACTGCGGGCGACGGTGCGCGACGACGGACCGGGCACGATCCAGTCGTGCCGGATCGGCGCGGGCACCATCGCGGACCGGCTGGAGGTCCTGGGCGGCCGGATGCACGTGGACGCGGTGCCCGGCTGGGGCACCACGCTCACGGCCGCGATCCCGCTGGCCACTCCGGACGCCCCCACGGGCGCCGCCGACCCGCTCACCGCCCTGGGCGCGCGGGAGCTGGAGGTCCTCAAGCATCTGGCGCTCGGTCACCGCAACCGGGTGATCGCGCAGGAGCTGCACATCAGTGAGTCGACGGTGAAGTTCCACGTGGCGAACATCCTGACCAAGCTCGGCGTCGGCTCGCGCGGCGAGGCCGCCGCGCTCTTCCACGCCGCCGCCTGACACGACGGGTCCCAGGCCGACCTGACCCGCCCCGGCCTGCCTCCGGTCCGGCCTCCTCCGCTCTGTCAGTGCCGGATGCCAGACTCGCACCCATGAACGAACGGTGGGCGCTCGCGCCGGAGGCGGAGGGGGACGGCGCGCGGCTCGTCCCGCTCGGCCCCGACGGCACGCCCGCCGGCGAGGTGCGGCGCGAGCCGGACCTCGTGGCGGCCGTCCGCGCCCGGCCGGAGGTCGCCCGCTGGGTGTGGCGGTCCACCGGGGAGGTCTACCCCCGGCTCCTGGCCGCCGGGGTGCGGGTCGAGCGCTGCTACGACGTCGAGGACGCCGAACTGCTGCTGCTCGGCCACGAGGGGCGCCTCGGCGAGCCCCGGTCCGCGGCCGCCGCCTGGGCCCGGCTGCACCACGCCCCCGTACCGCCGGACCCGCTCGCCCGCGCCGCCGAACCGGGCTCGCAGGACTCGCTGTTCGAGCCGCGCCCCGCCTCGGCCCCGCTGGCGTTCGAGGGCCTCCTGGAGGTGTACGCGGAACAGCAGCGCCGGCACGACGCGGCGGAGCACCCGGGCCGGATGCGGCTGCTCACGGCCGCCGAGTCGGCGGGCCTGCTCGTCGCGGCGGAGATGCACCGCGCCGGGCTGCCGTGGCGGGCCGACGTGCACCGCGAGCTGCTGCGGGAGCTGCTGGGCGAGCGGTACGCGGGCGGCGGCGAGCCGCGCCGTCTGGCCGAGCTCGCGGACGAGGTGTCCGCCGCGTTCGGCCGCCGGGTCCGCCCCGACCTGCCCGCCGACGTGATCCGCGCCTTCGCCCAGGCGGGGATCCGGCTGCGGTCCACCCGCCGCTGGGAGCTGGCCGAGCTGGACCACCCGGCGGTGGAGCCGCTGCTCGCGTACAAGAAGCTGTACCGGATCTGGACCGCGCACGGCTGGAGCTGGCTCCAGGACTGGGTGCGGGACGGCCGGTTCCGGCCCGAGTACCTGCCCGGCGGCACGGTCAGCGGCCGCTGGACGACCAACGGCGGCGGCGCGCTGCAGATCCCGAAGGTGATCCGGCAGGCCGTCGTCGCCGACGAGGGCTGGCGGCTGGTCGTCGCCGACGCCGACCAGATGGAGCCGCGGGTGCTCGCCGCGATCTCCCGCGACCCCGGACTGATGGAGGTCGCCGGCCACCACGACGACCTGTACACCCGGCTCTCCGACCGGGCCTTCTCCGGCGACCGGGAGCACGCCAAGCTGGCGCTGCTCGGCGCGATCTACGGTCAGACCAGCGGCGACGGCCTGAAGAACCTGGCAGCCCTGCGGCGCCGCTTCCCCCGCGCCGTGGCCTACGTCGACGACGCGGCGAAGGCCGGCGAGGAGGGGCGGCTGGTCCGCACCTGGCTCGGCCGCACCAGCCCGCGCGCCGCGGGCGCGGCGGACGCCGACGAGGCGGGCATCCCGCAGGAGCCGGAGGCCGGCACCGGCCCGGCGGGCGGCGACGGCGGCGGGTTCGTCCCCGGGTACGCCTCCGGCGACGCCCGGGCCCGGGGCCGCTTCACCAGGAACTTCGTGGTCCAGGGCAGCGCCGCCGACTGGGCGCTGCTGATGCTCGCCGCGCTGCGCCGGGCGACCGCGGGGATGCGGGCCGAGCTGGTCTTCTTCCAGCACGACGAGGTGATCGTGCACTGCCCGGCCGAGGAGGCCGAGGCGGTGGCGGAGGCGATCCGTGCGGCCGGGAACGAGGCGGGCCGGATCGCCTTCGGCGAGACCCCGGTCCGCTTCCCGTTCACCATCGCCACGGTGGAGCGGTACTCGGACGCGAAGTGAGCCCGGCGGCATACGGCGGACCGGGCGCGAGTACGGACCCCGCCTGCGCAGGTCGAACGGCGCAGGTCGAACCGGTCCCCGACGGCGCCGCCGCGCCGCCGGGGACCGGTGTCATGGGGTGCCTACCGCTGTGCGGTCCCCGGCAGGGCCTGCCACTTCGGGCTGAGCGCGATGGCCTTCAGCTGCTCCATGGTCAGCGCCGGCTCCTTCCGCGTGGCCGGCTCGTGCTGCGCGCCCGTGTTGAACGCGGAGATCACGACCCGGAACCCGTCCGGACGCATGGTGTCGGCCGTCCACCAGACGACGTTCTTGCCACCCTTCTCGCCCGGCTTCTTCTCCAGCTTGACCAGCGTCCCGTCGGGCAGCGTCTCCACGCCGCTGCCGCTGAACAGGTCGTCCATCACGTCCCGCATGTTCGGCTGCACGTTGATCCCGACGAGGCTGTTGCCCTTGCCGTCGTCGACGACCAGGGACCCGTACCCGTCCTGACCGTGGTCGCTGACGACCCCCAGCCCCTTGGGCAGCAGCGAGCGCAGCGTCGCCTGGATGTCCGCCGAGGACGGCTCCGCGGGCGGCTGGGCGTGACCGGGGCCGGTGTCGTCGGGCTTCGGCAGGGCCGGCAGTTGCTTCAGCAGCGGTACCCAGCCCGCGGCGGTGACCAGGGTCTTCAGCTGCGCCGGCGAGAACGGCGGCTTCGAACGGCTGACCTCGGCGCCCTTCTGGGCGGGGGCGTTCCACTCGCTCGCGTCGATGAGGAAGCCGTCCCGGGTGAGCAGCACCGCCCGCCAGTTCTTCGTCTCCTCGCGCCGGTCGGGGTACTCGTAGCCCTGGAACACCATCAGCCGGGCTCCGCCGGCCACCGTGGTGGAGGTGCAGTCGTCGTACTCGACGGCCGTCTCGTCAGGGCAGGTGACCTGGTCGCGCCCGGACTCGCCGGTGTCGCCGGCCCGGTACAGGCCGACGGATACGGCCGCCTTGCCCTTGCCGTCGTCGTACACGCCGGTCACGGACTGCCCCGTGCCGCCGAGGTTGTCGATCTTCCAGTCGCCGGCCGGGGTGTTCTGCTTCAGGACCCTGGCCAGGTCCTGGACCGGGATCCGCGCCTCCGGCATCGGCTTCCGGGCCTTCCCCGTCCCGTTCGCGCCGACCGACGACTGGGTCGCGACGTCGGCCGAGCCGTTCCCCCCGAACAGCCCGCCGCCGTACGCGCCGGCCGTGCCGACCAGGGCGAGCGCGAGCACGCTGCCGCCCACGGCGACGGCGCGACGGCGCGCCAGCCGGCGCCGGCCGCGGCTCAGCCCGCCGGAGGCGAGGTCCGGCAGGGTGACGGCGCTGAAGCTGTCCCCGGCGCGGTGGAGCACCGTGCCGAGTTCCTCCTCGAACGGGTTCGGGTCCTGGTCCTGGCGCATGCCGAATCAACTCCGGTCGGTGTGTGCGGTCATCGGAAACGGTGTCTCGTCGGGCTCGGCGGGGCCCGGCGCAGTCACCGCGGTGTCTCTCAGCGGGCGGCGAACTCGGCGATGCTGCCGCCGAGCCGTTCCCTGAGCTTCGCCAGGGCCCGCACCGAACGGGTGCGGACCGCGGCGGAACTGACGTGCAGGGCGTCGGCGGTCTCCTCGATGCTGCGGTCCTCCCAGTAGCGGAGCACCACGACCGCCCGGTCCTTCGGCGCCAGCGCGGCCAGCGCGTCGAGGAGGGCGATGCGCAGCGCCGGGTCGTCCCCGTTGTCGGTGACGCGGTCGGGCAGCTCCCCCAGCGGCCGCTCGGTCGCGGACCTCCTGCGCCGGTGGCTCAGGAAGGTCCGCACCAGCACGGTCTGCGCGTACCCGGCGGGGTTGCCGATCCGGGAGGCGCGTCCCCACAGCGCGTACATCCGGCCCAGCGTCTCCTGCACCAGATCCTCGGCCAGGTGGACGTCCCCGCTGGTCAGCAGGCATGCCGACCGGAAGAGATGCCCGGAGCGCGCGGAGGCGAACTCCATGAACTCGTCCGTGCGGGACCTTCTCATGCGCCGCGTCTCCCCCGTTGTCCTTCGTTCTTCGCCCTACACCTCAATGACGCGATGGCCCGCACGGAATGTTTCACACGGATTCCCTGTGGTGCCGCGAACAGGACTGATACGACCTCGGACCGGGTATTTGTCCGGTTATGAACGCATTTGCCCTGCACTCCGCAGACATGACGTCGGCAGCCGGGGTCTGGCAGTCAGGACTGGGCCAGGTCCTGGGCGGTCTGATCCTCGTCGCCCTTCTGCTCGGCGCCTTCGCCTGGGGGTGGTACCTCCGGAACCGCGAGTCCCGGACCCCGAAGCCGGAGGAGCAACCGCACCGGCCGGAGACCGACGAGCTGCCCGGCGAGATGACCGAGTACCGCCGACCTGCGGTGATGCCGCAGACGGACGGGGAGCACCGGCTCATGCCCTACCAGCTCAACGACTCGGGCACCTCCGGCACCGAGACCTCCCCGGAGCCACCGAGCGAGGAGAAGCGGCGCTGGGGCGGCATCTCCAGCGGCGGATTCGGCAGCGGCGGCCCCGGCCACGGCGACTGAGCGGCGCCGGAACGCGCCATGCCGTCGCAGGAGACCGTCGCGGCCCTGCCCGCGCTGTTCGAGGAGCACCGGCCGCAGCTGCGCGCGGTCGCGTACCGGATGCTCGGCTCGTTCGCCGAGGCGGACGAGGCCGTACAGGAGACCCGCCGACGCCTGGAACGTACGGGCGCCGCACCCGTCGCGGATCCGGGCCGGTGGCTGGTCACGGCCGTCGGCCGGGTGTCGCTGGAGATGCTGCGCGCCCGGCCGCCGGGCCGTGAGCCGCCGACCGCACCGGACGCGGAGGCCGCCGATCCGGAGGAGCGGGGGCTGCTCGCCGACACGGCGGATCACGCCGTACTGCAGGTCCTGGACACGCTCACCCCCGCCGAGCGCCTGGCGTTCGTCCTGCACGACCTGTTCTCGGTGCCCGTCGACGAGATCGCGCCGCTCGTCGAGCGCACCCCGGCCGCGACCCGCCAGCTCGCCGCCCGGGCCCGCCGGCGTACCGAGGGCCTGGACGACCTGCCGGAACCCGACCCCGAGCAGCAGCGGCAGGTCGTCGCGGCGTTCCTGGCGGCGGCCCGAAGCGGCGACGCGGAGGCCCTGGAGGCCCTGCTGGACCCGGACGCGGTGCTGCGCACCGACGAGACGACCACCGCCCACGGCGCGCGGCCGGTCGCCCGGACCGTCGCCGAGCGGGCGGCGGCGGCGACGCCGGCGCTGGTCAACGGCGTCGCGGGCCTGGTGTGGCCCGCGGAGGGCTCGCCGCGGACGGTCCTGGCCTTCACGGTCCTGGACGGCCGGATCACGGCGATCGACGTCATCGCGGACGAGCCCCATCTGGCCCGCGTGCACCTGAGCCCGACCGGGCCGTGACGATCCCGCCGCCCTCCTGCGGCAGCTCCCGCCGCGTGCGAACGGGCGACAGGAGGACGGGCAGGAACGAGACGGCCATCACGACGCCGCCGGCCCACAGGGCGAGGCGGAGTCCGACGAGTTCGCCCAGTACCCCGGACAGTGCGGCGCCGACGGCCAGCGCGCCCGTCAGCAGGAAGCGGAAGGTCGCGTTCATGCGGCCGAGGAGCGTGTCGGGGGTCATCCGCTGACGCAGGCTGACGCCGACGACGTTGTTCGTACCGACCATGAAGAGCACGAGCAGCCAGCCCGCGGCCGCGACCCACAGCCAGGCGCCCCGGTCGATCAGCGGGACCAGCAGCCCGGCCGGCGCCAGACACACCCCGACGACGCTGAGGGACCGCCCGTACCCGAGCCGCGCCGCGAACCATCCGGCGCAGCGCGACCCGAGCAGGATCCCGAGCCCGCCGACCGCCCAGAAGGCCCCCAGCGCGCCCGCGGACAGCCCGAGTTCGCGCACGAACAGCACGGGGAGCATCGTGTTGACGATCTGCATGCCGAAGTTGACGACGGCGGCGGAGAGGGCGAGCGCCCGCAGCTCGCGGTTCCCGAGCACATGCCGCAGTCCTTCGGCGATCTGTGCCCGCAGCCCGGCGGCCGCCTTGCCCGCCCCGTCTGCCTCGTCCGCCCTGTCCGCATCGTCCGCCTTCTCCGGCGCCCGAGGCGGAACCGCGCCGCCGTCCCGCACCCCGGCGAGCCGGATCGCGGAGCCGAGATGGCTCACCGCGGTCCAGACGAGGGCGAGCGGCGCGGTCAGCCACTGCACGAGCGCCCCTCCCGCGCCGCGGCCGGCGACGTTCGCGGCGGCCTGGAGGCCGACCATCGCGGAGTTGGCGGCCACCAGGCCGTCCCGGCCCACGAGTCGGGGCAGCACGCTCTGCGAGGTGACGTCGAAGAACACGGTCGCGCAGCCGCCCAGGAACACGATCGCGTACAGCTGCCCGAGCGTGAGGACGTCCAGCCACCAGGCGAGCGGCACGGAGGCGAAGAGCAGGCCCCGGGCGAGATCCGCGACGATCAGCACCCGCCGCTGCCGCATCCGGTCCACCCAGGCCCCGGCCGGCAGCCCGATCAGCAGGAACGCCACGGTGCTCAGCGTCGCCAGCGCCCCCACCTCGCCGGGCCCGGCGTCCAGGGAGGCGACGGCGACGAGCGGCAGCGCGACGTAGCCGACGTTGGTTCCGAGATTGCCGAGCACGGCGGCCGAGAACAGGGCCCGGAAGTCGGCCACCCGCCAAGGGGAGTCAGCACGCATGGTTCTGACGCTGCCGCAGATGAATCGACAGCACAATCAAATAATCCTCAGGGAACGCTTAAGCACAGCTAACCGAACGAGCACCTGCCACGGGGTACTAGTCCTCCTCGGCGTCAGGAGTCGGGCGCGGCTTGCGGATGGGGCGGGAGAACGCCTTGAGCGCGGCTGCGAAGCGCTTCGACCACTCCTCGGAGGGGTCGAGGCAGCCCGTGATCTTCTCGAGGCGGGACGGGGCGTAGCGCCCGTGGTAGTACTGCCGGGTCTTGGTGCCCTTGCGGGCCTTCCAACGAGGTTCGCCGACCGGACAGGGGTCGTCGCCGTCGAGCTGGGCGCGCATCGTTTCGGCGACGTGTCCCGCGAGTGCGGCCGGTTCGCCGATGGCACCGCCCCGGTCGGCGACCGCGCGGTCCACGGCCTGGCCGATGGCGCACTCGACGAGGCGGCGGTCGCCGGTCCACAACGGTTGCAGGGAGCGACGCATCGCGTCGCCGGGGAGCGGCGTGGTCCAGCCGAGCATGTGGGCCGCGACGGACATCTCCGCCCAGAGGGTGATCCGCAACTCCTGCTGTTCGGTGAGGTGCTGTGCGGTGCGGAGCTGCCGGAGCGTACACGGCATGGCGTGGCACTCCTTGCCGCAGGCGCGGCTGCGCGGGGCGACGAGCGGAGCCGGTGAGGCGGGGCGGATCACCGCACCGTCCTCCCGCTCGGTGCCGTCTTCCATGCGCACGAGCAGGGGGTAGTCCATGCCGTCGGTGAAGACGGCGGCCTCGCCCGGCTTGAGGGTGACGAGGTATTCGGACTGGGATTCCGTGATGTTCATGGTCGCGCCGACCGCCTCGCGATCGTCCTGGGCCGGAAGCCGGTGGACGATCTTGACGGCGGTGTTCTTGATGAGGTCGGGGACCAGCCTGCTGGGTATCTGGTCGGCGACGACCAGGCCCTCCCCGTAGGCGCGGATCTCCGCCAGCAGGCCGGCGAACATCTCCACGGCGTGTGCGCTCGCCCCACTGCTCTGCGAGCGGCGCAGCAGCCGGTGGGCCTCCTCGAAGACGGTCAGGTGCCGCAGGGGGAAAGCCAGCCGGCGGGTCGTGCGCTGCTCCATGCGCAGGTACTCCACGAGCCTGATGAGGACGGTGCCCATCAGGAACGCCTTGTCCTTGTCGTCGCCGACGTCCTCGATCTCGAACACGACGTTGTGTCGCAGCAGTTCCCCGAAGTCGATGGGGTGCCCGCCCTCGAAGAACCGACCCGTGGTGCCGAGCCGCAGGCTGGTGAGGCGGATCTTGATGAAGCCGCGGACGTTGCCGGTGATCTCCTTGCCGTAGCCGATTTCGGAGACCACCTTCAGGGCGGTGTCCTCCAGGTCCTCCAGGGTGGGATAGCGGGGTTCGGTGCCGGGGAACCGCGGCTCGCCCAGCGTCAGGTCCCAGCCCAGGTCCTCGTACACCCGCGTCAGGGCTGCGCTGAGCACCTGGGGGAACGGATCCTGGGGGTCGAAGGAGGCGAGGAACAGCGCCCGGACCATGTCCAGGTGGGTCTGGAGCGGGAAGCGTTCACCGTCGCCGTAGACGGAGGGTTCCAGTGGGTTCAGCCCGGCGGGGAGGGCGGCGAGCTCGCCCGGCTTGATGACGATGACCTCGCCTTCGTCGCCGAGGCGCGCCGACATGAACCGGTACTCGGCCTTGGCCGGTTCGACGACCAGCCACGGCAGACGTTCCCGGGATGCGGCTTCGAGCAGGCCGCGTACGGTCTGGGACTTGCCGCCGCCGGTCGCGCCGCAGACGAAGGTGTGCCGGTTGAGGCTGGATCGCGGGAGCGAGAAGTCGCCGACGGGGTGGAGGTTGCGGTCGAGGACCGAGCCGAGGCGGACCGGGATCCCACCGGACTCGGCGGCGGGGCGGCTCTCGGGGGTGACGTCGAACTCGGGCCGGAGGGCGAACCGCACTCCGGGGATCTCCTGGACCGGGGGCCGGGCGAGCGCGGCCAGCAGATCGGACGAGGCGTCGAATCCGACGTTGCGGTCGATGACGGAGCTCAGTCCGGCTACCTCGCCGTGGGGCTTGAGGGCGTACGGCAGGCCTTCCAGGTCGGCCGACGAACACACCAGGGACGCCACCCGGGTCGCCGCCTGCGGGGTGCGGCCGCCGGCGAGCAGCCGGATGTGCCACAGCCCCCTCGACGAGGCCTTGGCCAGCTCGCGCTGGCGGCGGTTCAGCCTGGTGGCGTCCATGGCGTATTCGGGGGCGATGATCGACGTGAGCTCCGCGCTGTGCTTGCGGTCCGCGACGTCGTTGATCAGTTCGTCGATCACGCCGGCGCCTACGGGTTCCGCGAACACCAGCCAGGCGAAGGGCCCCTGCCACACGCTCAGCAGGCAGTCCTCCAGGGTCGGCCGGAGCACGGAGGACACCGGATCCCGCGGCTGCTCGTCCATCAGCAGCCCGTCGGTGATCCCGGATATCGACGTCCAGTACGGGAACGCCTCCAGCGCATCCGCGACGACGCCGCTGCCCTGCCGCCTCGCCCGCGCCCCGGCCGGAAGGCTCAGAAGTGCCGTGTCCGTTCCGGGCCCGGCCGGGTCGCCCACCAGGGCGGAGCCGCCCACGAACACGTCGAGAGGCCGACCCGCCACGGGGCGGGACCAGCCGAGCAGAACGGCACCGCTGTCCGGCCCGGCCGAGTGGTAGGCGGAGACGAGCGCGGCGAGCCGCTGCCCCCGCAGTTCGTCGAAGCCCCCGGAACCCGCGGGCCGGGAGACCGCCGGCCTGGGGATCTCCTCGACCAAGCAGGTGTCCATGGACTGGAGTTGCTGCCAGGGCCCGAGCCGCATCGCCGTCATGAACACCAGAGCCTACGGTGATCATGAAACGCAGTCATCCGAGGGGCCGCAGGAAAAGCAAAAGCCCCAGGTCACGGCGAGTGAGTCCTGAGGCCTTCGACAGAGCCGCCTTCGGGATTCGAACCCGAGACCTACGCATTACGAGGTCTTGATGACCCCTGCCCGGACCAGCATCTAAGCCGTGACAGCGCCCTGACCTGCGAGTTTTCTTTCCCGGGCAATCTTCGACTATCCCCAACTTTCCCGGAGTCACGTGTACGGCATGTGTACGGCTACTCCGGCGGCCGGTTGTACCTGGCGAGGGTGGACTGCGTCGTCGAGGCGTCGCGGAAGACCAGCTCCCACGGCCCGGTGTTGATGTCCATGTCCTTGCCGAAGCCGACCCACTTGCCCGCCATGCGCCGGCCTGTCGGTTCGACGAGCATCTGCACGGCTCCGTGGTAGCGGGCGCCGCGGTAGTAGCCGTCGGTGGCGGTCTGCTCGACCCATGTGCCGGTGACGACGCTTCCGTCGGCTGTGAGGTCCATGGTGAGCGGGGAGTCGGGGTTGGTGGAGGCTCCGGGCAGGGATCGGACGGTGAGCCGGTTGCCGTGCTGCAGGACGACGACGTGGTGCTGGCAGATGTAGGTGGTGTCGCGGCCGCTGGAGTAGAACTCGTAGCGGGAGAGCCAGACGCCGGAGTAGTTGGCGCGCGGTTCCTGCTGGGTGCCGGCGACGGTTACGGGCGGCGCTACGCCTTCCTCGGTGGCGGCGACGTCGTGGCCGCCCTGGCCGTCGTTGCCGACGCGTGCTGTGGGGACGATGCCGGCGAAGCCGAGTGAGGCGATGGGGAGGCCGGTGACGGTCTCGAGGGCGCGGGCGTATTCGGGGCGGGGTGCGGTGACGGTGCCGGATTCCCAGCGCTGTACGAGCCGCTTGGTGGCTCCGTTGGGGCGGCCGACCCGTTCGCCGGCCTGGCGGATTGCGTGGGCGAGATCGTCCTGGCTCATGAGCATTCCCATGCGTACAGCCCGGAGTGTCGGGTTCGGTGTGGTCATGGGCTCAACGTAGCGCGAACGCGCGTTCAGTGACACCGAAATGACGCCCCATCGGACGCCGAAGTGTCGCCTCCCGTGACGCCGCGCCAGGCGTCAAACGGGCGTCATGGTGAGACCGTCCAGCGCCCTCACCAGGAGGAATGGCATGGGGTTACGACGGGATACCCAAGAGTCGTCGCGTGAGTTGCTTTTCGACTCATCCAGGCTTACAGTCGACTCATCGCTTCCGAAAACGGAAGCGGCCCCAGACGGTGCTACCAACACCGAAAGGGGCCTAGGTACCGACCCTCTGTCGAAGGGACGAACCATGAGCTTCACCGTACCGTCCGCCGTCAAGGCCCTCCCCGCCTCTCTGCCGGCCGCGTTCCTGCCCGGCATTCCCGCCCAGCCGACGGCCGGCCGTCAGGCGGCCGAGCCGGTCCCGGGCTCGCGCCTGGTGCCGGCGGTCGCGTCCGGCGTCCGCGTGTTCGTGGAGTGCCCGTCCTGGTGCACCATCGACCACACCGAGGACCCGAACGAGCCCATCGAGGACATCTGGCACAGCAGTGACCACGTCGACCTCAAGCTGCCCCACCTGGGCGACTCGGACGACCTGTTCACCTTCGCGCGGCTCGGCCTGGACCCCACGGCCTCCAACCTGCAGCACCGGCAGACGTTCGTCCTCGTCGAGGACGGCGGCGAGGGCTACTACGCGAACCCGGACCAGGCCGACGAGTTCGCCGACAACCTTGAGGCGTTCGCGGCCCAGATCCGTGAGATGGCGCGTGTTGCCCGCGGTGGCGTCCAGTGACCGCTCGCAAGGTGACCGTGTGGACCGGCGACCACGGTGACGTCACCATCCCCGAGCCGGTCTGGTGCCTCGACGAGCACGAGGGCGAGAACTACCGGCAGGACATCGAGCACCGCGGCGCTGACATGCCGGCGGTTGTCGAGACGTCGTGCCACGGCCCGGTGCCGACGCTGGTCGCGTGCCTGGTGCAGCGGCCGTTCAGCGAGCGGGATCGGCGGACGCTGGTGTCCCTCGACTTGGGCGACGACTGGCACGAGCTGGCGGCGCCGGACCTGGACGCGGCGGCCGCGGTCCTCGTCGAGCACGCCGCGACGCTGCGCCGTCTGGCGCGAGAGCTGCGGGTGATGGAGCGATGACCTCGAAGTGGCCGATCCCGCGACCCACGGAGGCCGCGGCCATCCGCGCGGCGGACCTGGTGCAGCGGGCGGTTCCCCCGATTCAGGTGGTCCTGGCGGACCTGCTGGCCGCGAACCAGCTGGGCGACCGGCACGGCGTCAACCTCTGCGCGCACAGGGCTGCGCGCGTGGCTCTCGGAAGGGTGGGCGAGCAGTGAAGACCTTCAACCCCTCGAGGGCCCTCGCCGTCGGCGCCGGGCTGGTCATCGTCGCCCTGACGGGTGCGGCGTTCTGGCTGTCCTACGCGCACCTCGCCGAGGTCGCCCTGGCCCACGGGCTCAGGGCGGCCCCGGTGCGGGCGTGGGCGTGGCCGGCCACCCTCGACCTGTTCATCGTGGCGGGCGAGCTGCTGATGCTGCGGGCGGCGCTGGCGAAGAAGGTCGACCCGTGGGCCATCGGTCTCACCACGGTCGGCTCGCTCGGCTCCATCGTCCTGAACGTTGCCGGGGTGACCGGCAGCCGGGACCCGGGCACGGTGCCGGTACTGGACTACGTGGTGGCCGCTGTGCCTCCGACGGCCGCGCTGCTGGCGTTCGGCGCGCTGATGCGTCAGATCCACCAGGCCCTCGCGGCGCGGGACGCCGAGACCGTGGTTACCGCCCCGGTGACCGTCGAGCGTGCCGACGTGGTTCCGCTGCCGGCGGTCACCACCCCGGGCCTCGAGCTGCCTGCTGCGACGCCGCTGTGGGACGACTGGGCGACCAGCAAGGTGACCACGGCGGTACCTGCCGAGCAGACCCGGCAGGTGGTCACCGAGCAGATCGCGCTCACGCCCACTGAGCTGCGGAAGAAGGCCCGCACGCTGCACCGTCAGGTGGTCAGGTCGGGCGGCCGTGGGGTGACCATCGACCAGCTGCGGGAAGAGTTCGGGCTGTCGCGCCGTGAGGCGACGGAGCTGCGCCGCGAAGTGGTCACGGGGGTGGCGTCGTGAGCGACATCGAGAAGGCCGCCCGGGACGCCGTCGAGGCGCAGGCCAACACCGAGCAGGTCGCCCTCGTCCTGGCCGTGCTGCAGGCACAGCAGCTCGTCCAGCAGCAGACCCCGCCGCCCGCCCCGGCACCCCTCCAGCAGCCGAACACCGGCAAGTGGATCGCCCTCGGCGTGGCCGCCCCGTTCCTCGCCGTCACCCTCGCCATCTCGCTGGTGGCGTTCGCCATCACCGCGGTGTGCCTGACCATCTGCGCCCTGGTCCTCAAGGGCATGTGGACCGACCTCCAGAAGGAGAAGAACTCATGACCAGTGCCGAGTACCGCGAGCGCGCCGAGGACCTGCTGACCGGCGACCGGCCGGAGTTCATCAGCGCGTGGGCCGTCGAGCAGGCCGCCGTGTGGGCACAGCTCGCGACGGCTGCCGCGATCAGCGAGACCGCCAAGGAGGGCGACCGGTGAGCGACCCGAAGCTGACGGCAGGCGAGAAGGCGCAAGTCGCCTGGTACGTGGCCCGCATGGCGAAGCGCTCCGTCGCGAGCGAGACGGTTCACATGCGGGACCTGGAGCGGAAGATCGAGCGGATCATCGACGGCGCGCAGCAGCGGGCCGAGAAGAACGGCAAGCAGCGGTGAGCGCCCGCCTGTCGACGTGGAAGTTCACCGTCGAGGCGACCGACAGCACGGGCCGCCGGGGCAAGCACCGCGGCCTCGTCGACTCGCACAGCGAGACGGCGGCCCGGCAGGGCGTCGTCGAGTCCGTGCAGGCCGCCGGCTATCAGCCGTGCGGGCCCGTGCAGCTCACGCCGAAGCGCAAGTAGCTACGCCGCGGGGCGGCCGTCACCGGGCAAGGAAACCGGCCGCCCCGCGCCCCTACCGCTCCCCAGAGCAGCAAGGAGGCACCATCATGACCGAACTCCTCGAGCGACCCGTCAACGGTCACCCCATCGTGAAGGTGAACCTGCTCAAGCCGCAGTACACCGTCGTCCCCGAGCAGCCGGCTGCCGATGACCGGCAGAGTGTTCCGGTCGTCGAGGCCGTCGACCGGGACGACAACCCGCTCGCCGACTGGCTGACCGTCCCCGACGTGCCCGTGCTCCCGGCGTGGGCCCGCACCCCCGCCGTGTTCAAGGCCAACACGACCGCCCTGGCGCGGCTGTGCTGGTGGCACACCCGCTTCCACGGCATTCGCGTCCCCAAGTACGCGGTGAAGACCGTGTGGCTCGCCTCCCGCGGCTTCTTCCGTGCGTCCGTCGGTCTGTGGCCGACGCTGTCGGCGCAGGACCACACCGCGGCGGTGAAGGCCCTGAAGGCGCAGACGAAGCTGAAGCCGGAGGACGTCGACCTGGCGACGCGGCTGCAGATGGCGCACGCCGAGCGGACCAAGACCCGGCGGTGGCGGTTCGGTGCTGCGGCCGCCGGTGTCGCTGCCGCAGCGCTGGGCGTGTACCTGGCGCCGCCGCTGCTGCAGACCGGGCTCGCCGGCGCGGTCGTCACCCCGCTCGCCTACCTGGGCCGCGGCGAGGCGACGCAGCTGCTCGACCACGGCACCCCGCCGCTGCGCGTCGACATGTCCGCCCAGCAGCTCAACGACGCCCTGCGCGCCTCCGGCCTCCTCAAAAGCGGCAAGGGCGACGACGAGGGCCCCAAGGTCTCCTGCATCATGGGCCCGGTCCGCGACGGCCGCGGCTGGGCGGTGGTCTTCGACCTGCCGAAGGGCGGCGGGAAGACTGCTGCCGACGTCCTGGCGAAGCGCACCACCATCGCCGCCGAGCTCGGCGTAGACGAGATCCAGGTGGTCATGTCCCGCGTCCGCGCCGCGCAGGGCGGCAACGCGTCCCGCGTCAGCATGTGGGTGGCGGACGATGACCCGTACCTGGCCGACCCGGTGCCCTCGGCGCTGGCGAAGATGGAGCGGTTCTCCATCTGGGACCCGATCCCGTTCGGGCAGGACGCCCGCGGCAACCGGGTCGCGGTGCCGGTCGTGTGGCAGTCGATGTTCTTCGGCGGCCTGCCGCGCCGCGGCAAGACGTTCACGCAGCGGCTCATGACTGCGGCCGGCCTGCTCGACCCCTACGTGCGGCACTACGTCGCCGACTTCAAGGGCGGGCAGGACTGGATGCAGATGCGGCAGGTTGCTCACCGCCTGGTCCTCGGCGCCGAGGACGACGCCATCGAGGCGTTCATCGCGATGCTGGACGAGCTGCTGCGGGAGATGGAGCGCCGCTTCGCGATCCTGCGGGAGCTGCCGACGAGCATCTGCCCGGAGGGCAAGCTGACCCCGGAGATCGTCGAGCGGTACAACATGCCGTTCGTCTTCTTCACCGTCGATGAGCTGCAGGAATGCTTCATCGCGATCAGCGACGAGAAGGTGCGCAAGCAGGTCATTGACGATATGGCGCGCATCGCCCGTCGCGGGCCGGCCGCCGGGTTCATCTCCAACTACGCCTCCCAGCGCCCGGACGCCGAGTCCGTGCCCACGAAGCTGCGGGAGATCATCACCGTCCGGGCGTGCACGCAGGTCACCGACCAGACCAGCAGCGACATGGTGCTGGGCAAGGGCAAGGCGTCCATGGGCGCCGACGCGTCCGTGCTGTCCGAGGACCACAAGGGCGTCGTCGTCCTCGTCACCGGGCCGGCGTCGTTCGCCACGGTCAAGAACGACCTGCTCACCACGGCCGAGTTCAACGCCCTGTGCGCCAAGGGCCGGACGCTGCGGAAGGAAGCCGGGCAGCTCACCGGCGACGCCGCGGGCGACGTCGTCGCAGAGGCCGGCGAGCAGGGCTACCGCGTCCCCGCCGTCGTGTCCGACGTCCTGGAGGCCATGCAGCACTCGCCGCGGATGTTCACCCGCGACCTGCTGCAGCGGCTCGTCAACCTCGACGAGGACACCTACGGCGACTGGGACGCCGAGAAGCTCGCCAAGGAGCTCGAGCTGGCCGGCGTGAAGCGCACCAGCAAGCAGGTGAAGATCAACGGCGAGAACGGCGCCGGATACCAGCGCCGCGACATCGAGGGCTCCATCCCGTTCCCCCAGTAGCTCCCGGTAGCGGGGGAGGACCCTACTCCCCCCGCTCCGGGCACCCTTGCCGGCGTCGTATCTCGCAGCCTCTCGAGGGCCCCCAAAGTAGCGGGGCCTCTTTACCCCGGTAGCCGGGGCAGTAGAGGGCTCTGACCTGCGAGGTAGCGCTGGTAGAGGGGCGTACAGAAGGGCCCCGCCACAGACCGTGGCGGGGCCCTTTCGTCGTTCCCGGACCGCTCACAGCGCCCGGCCCGTCGTAGCCCGCCGCGCCTGCCGCTGCTCCGAGTCACGGATCTTCGGCTCGACCGTCACATTGATCAGATCCCGCAGCGCCGGGTCGTCGAAGTGGACGTGGACGTGAACGTCTCCGGCCGGCCGCGCGGCCGCCTGGCGAGGAACGGGCAGCGCCGGCGTCGGTGCGGGCATCGCCGTCCCCAGCCGGCCCTGGTTGATGGCGTGCAGCACTTCGGGCCCGTACTTCTGTACCGACGCGGCACGCACCACGAACTCACCCTTGGAGACTCGGGCGAGGATGCTGTCCGACGTGCCCGTGCCCGGCCCGTGGACCATGCCGCCGCCCGGGAACCCGACGAGGCCACCCCGGGCGAGCTTGAGCTGCGAGCCGTGGACGCCGGCCTTGCGGGCGGCGCTGCTGTCACCGACGACCACGTAGCGGGTCGTCACGGTGACGTTGACGTTCTCGTCCTCGATCGAGGCCAGGGCCCGGTTCGCCTGCGCAACCTTCGCCTGCAGATCGTTGATCCGCGCCTTCAGCTCGGCCTGCTTCTCCGGCGGCACACTCTTCATCTGCGCCTTGGCCGTCGCGATCTGCGACGTCCAGTTGTCGATGTTCATCTTCAGCTGGTTGCGTTCGAGGCGCGGCAGGGTCTCCTGGGAGAAGTTCCGCGTGGCCTGCTCCGCCTCCGCCAGGCCGCGCAGGAACCCGCCCTTGAACTCGTCGAACGCGGCGTCCGCGGCCCGCAGCTTGTCGCCGATCCCGGGGATCCAGCCGAACGCACTGGCGGCGCCGGACACCATCACGTCGAGGGACTGCAGCACGCCGAACGACAGCTGCCTGAATCCGCCGATCAGCTCCGGCAGGGCGGCGACCCCGAACGCCACGAAGTTGATGATCGAGTTCGCGATAACGCGCGAGCCCTCTTGGATGAGCAACTTGTTCTCTTCGATCGACTCCGAGAGCCGCTGCAGCGGGCCCTTCATCTCGTCGACCCTGGTGCCGGCGGGGATCAGGGCGCCGAGGATCGCGCCCGCCGTGTCCTTGATAGCGGGGGCCATGAGGGCGAACATCTGCGTCGTCGCCTTCACCCCGAACGCCAAGTCCTTGAAGATCGGCGCGAGGAACCGCACCGCGCCGCCCAGCATGCCGAGCACCGCAGACGTCCTCTGACCTGCGTTGACGGCGAGCTCGCCAAGGAGCGGGCCGAAAGTACGGGCCACCTCACCGGCGAACCGGCCCAGCGCGGGCAGGATCTGGTTCAACATCGAGAACAGGCCGGACAGGAACGCCGACGTGCCGCCGATCCCGCGCTCCAGGCCCTGGAACATGCCGACGAGGCCCTTGCCCAGCAGGTCACGGATCCCGCCCGAGAGAACCCGCAGCGTCGGCCCGGACGCCGCACCGAAGCTGAGGAACCCGCGGGCCAGTCCGCCGACGCCGGTCGTCAGGTCCTTGACGAACACGCCGCCCAGCTTCAAGACCTGCGTGAAGTCCTTCTGGAATCCGGAGTCCTTCATCAGCCGGCCGAGCCCGGCCGCCGCCTGCCCGAACCCGCGGCCCATGTCAGTCATGCCGCGGCCGACGATCCGCACGAGCGGCCCACTGGACTTCAGGGCCTGCGTGAACCCGGGCAGCATCGCCCTCTGAACACTCTTGCCGATCCCCGCGAACTCGCCCTTGACGTCGACCAGGGCCCTCGTGAAGCTCCGCGCCTCAGGGCTGAGTTTCTTCAGGGCCGCGGCGTACTTCTTCTTGTCCTCGCCCGCCAGCGCCGCAGCCTCACCGACACCCTTGAAACCCAGCTTCAGCGTTCCGATCGCCAGGCCCGCGCCCGCAGCCATCGGCACGACCGCGCCCAGAGCAGGCAGCAGCGACAGGCCCGCGATCGCGGCGACGCTGGCCATCACGCCGCCCAAGTGGCCGCTGCTGCCCGCGGCGTCCGTAGCGGCGCTGGACAGGTCCCCCAGCGCGGGCGCCACACTGCCCGTGTCGCCAGCCATGACGCGCGCCGCCTCACCCGCCGACAGGAACCTGCCCTGCACGTCCCTCAGACGGCCGTTGGCGTCCCTGTGGAAGCGCGCCAGGGCGCTGCTGCCCTGGCGGGCCGCGTCGTCGATGCGGCGGCCCATGTCGTCCGCCGAGTCGCCCGCCCGGTTCAGGACCCGGGACAGGTTGTCCCGCCCGTCGAGGGTGAACGTCAGCCGCTCAGCCACCGTTCGTCACCCCCTCCGGCAGCCGGCCCCGCGACTCGGCGATGTACACCGCCGCGGCCTCAGGGTCCGCCGCGCTGTCGGCGAGCTCCCGGTAGGCGGCCTCGATCTCGTCCGGGTCCGAGGAGGACTCGGCGGCGGCGATGCGCTCGCAGTAGTCGGCGACCTCCTGCGGGGCGAACGCCGCGGTCAGCTCGTCGGTGCCGGGGTCGAAGTCGTCGAACTGCAGGTCGGGGTCCTCGCGCCTTCTCAGGACCCATGCGATGCCGCGCATGGCGTCGACGTCGCCGAGGAGCAGGCCGGCCCGCACGACGGGCCACGGCTTGTCAGTGGCGCGGGAGACGAGCGACGCCTCCGAGCACTTGAGGGTGGTGGCGTCGTACTGCTCGGCGTCGCCGTCGGTCGGGCGGTAGATGACGATCATGGCGTGCCTTTCGATCTGACGGGGCGTCACGCAGAGTGATGTCACGGAGAGTGACGTCGCTAATTGGGCTTGATCTTGAATTCGGGTCAAGATCTTTTGTTGAAATTCGGCGCAAAAAAAAGCGGGTGAGAAGTGCTTTGGGGTCGCTCATCTGCGCTTTCTCAAGGGAGACTGCCCGCCCCCCTACCTGGGGGTTCTCGGGTGACGAACGGGCGTCGAGCGTCGCTCTCGGTGTTGCGCGACCTCGCGGCGCCGGTCCGGCCGCGGCTACGGACACGCATCGTGACGCAGCGCGCGGCCTGCACCGACACCCGAACCTCACCGCCGTAGCTGTCCGTGCTCGTCGTACCTGAGCAGCGGTGTGCGCATCAGCTGGTCGGCGAGCCTGACGACTGCCTCGCGACGCTGCTTCAGCACGCTGCGTGCGGCACGCTGCGCATCCCACAATTGGCTCAGTCCGTGGTCGCGCTCGAAGTCCCGCAGGTCGCCACACCCGTAGTCCTCGTAGGGCACGGTCCCCTGCTCCTTGTTGAACAGGTCGCCGGCCGCGGTGACGACTGCTCGCTGCCACAGTTCGGCCGGACCGAAGTCGACGAGGGTGTGCCCGCTGCTGCGACCCAACACGATCTCGACGACGGGCAGTCCGAAGTGGCGGGCGACGACCGCGTGCGCGGCCTCATGCTCGGCGAGGATGCGGCTGCGGGGCTTCATGCGGCGTCTCCGCCGCCGAACCACTGGTCGGCGTAGTCGGAGCCTTCGCTGTCCCGTAGGGCGTCGTACAGGGCGTCCCTGCTGGCGAGTTCGGCGTCCGCGCGGCGTCGGCGTGCGGCGTGCTCGGCGCGCGCGTCGGCCTGGCGGTCCTCCAGGTCGGAGAAGATGAACCCGGCGGCGAGGAGCTGTTCGCGCTCGCTGGGCTGCTTGGCCGCGCGCTGGCGGGGCTGGGGGTTGCCGCAGCGGGCGATGAGCCGCCTGCGGGCTTCCTGGCGGGCTTCCATGGCTTCGTCGGACCAGTAGTTGTCGCTCATCGTCTTCTTCTCTCGTGCGGCCGCGAGTGCGGCGGGGGCTTGGTCGAGCAGCTGCTGCAGCTCGCGGTGTGCGCGGGTGGAACGCTTGGCCTTGCGGCGGTCCTTGGCCCACGTGTTGAACGTGGCCCACTTGGACCGCCTGATGTCGGTGGTCACTGCTCCTCCTTGTCGAGTGCTGCCTGTTCGTCGGCGTGGGCTTGGGCGACCTTGGCCGCGTAGATCGCCCACACCGCCTGGGGGGTGGTGTCTTCGGACTGGGCGAGGGCGTTGATGAACGTGTGGGTGACGCCGATGAGGGCGGGGACGGTGAACCCAGGGTCTACCTCGATGAGGGCGGCGATGAGCGTGTCGGCGAGGGCGTCGTCTTCGGCGATGAGCGCTGTGATGGCGGCGATGACGTCGCGGTGCGCGTCGATGAGGTCGCTCATGCCGTGTTCCCGGGGCTGTCGGTGTACGTGCGGGCCTGCCGGGGGCATTGGGTGTTGTGCCGGCCGATGCACCACTTGTGGCCGCGGCAGAGCTTGGCGTCGCAGCCTTTGCTGCAGAGCACGTAGGTGCCGCGGGTGAGGGGCCTGGCGCAGCTGCCGCAGAACCCGAGCCGGGTCGCGGCTTTCCGGGCGCGTGCGGATCCTCGGGGGGTCACGGCTGTACTCCCTTGCCGGCGGCGCTGAGTCGGCGGAGTTTCGCCGCGTGGCGGGCCCTGAGGCCGATCCTGCGGCGCCGGCCGAACTCGGCGCGCTGCTGCTGCCGTTCGGCTTGCTTGGCCTTCGCTGCGGCTATCCGGGCCGCCACCTGCTGCTCGACGTGAGAGGTCACGGCGCCACCTCCGGCTCTGCGTGGATACGCAGCGGGGCGTAGACGATCCGCCGGTTGCAGTACTCGAAGGCGCTGAGGTTCATGAGGATCGCGGGGAAGCCGTGGCCGCCGCTGACGTAGGGCAGCAGTACGTCGTCGAGGTCGGCGTCCTGGCCGGCCTTCCAGGCGATGATCGGAACGAGTTCGGTGATGCCCTCCTCGTTTGCCTCTTCGAGGTACCAGCCGGGCTGTGCGGGGATGAGGTCGGTCATTCGGTGGCTCCTGGTCTGTGGTTGCTGCCAAAGGCGGCAGCAGAAGGGGGTGAGTGGGGGCTTGGCTGGGAGGCTCTGGCACGGCTGGCACGGCACTTCTGTGGAACGCCCTATAGAAGAGAAGGGGTTTTGTCTGAGGAGCCGTGCCAGCCGTGCCAGTTAGCGAAAAGCGCAGGTCAGGCGGCTGCCTTGTTGCTGCTGCTTTCCGCCTCGCCACTCACCTCCTCGTCGTCGGCCG
This sequence comes from Streptomyces sp. NPDC048604, assembly GCF_043199435.1. Classification (NCBI taxonomy): domain Bacteria; kingdom Bacillati; phylum Actinomycetota; class Actinomycetes; order Kitasatosporales; family Streptomycetaceae; genus Streptomyces; species Streptomyces sp. NPDC048604. The sequence continues at coordinate 388,094 of NZ_JBICVX010000004.1, read as the reverse complement.
CGGTGCGGAACCTGACGCCGAGCCAGGCCGCGTACCGCATGGGCGTGGGCCGGTGGGGCTCGTCCCATGCCTCGCCGATGGGCGGCCGGGAGAGGCTGGGATCGAGCCGTACCTGTCGCTTCTCGACCCTGTGCTTCGTCGTCTCGTCGTGGCTGGCGAAGCGGGAGTAGAACGTCTTGTCGGACCACTTCTGGTGGTTGTGCGTCCGCAGCCAGGTGTTGAAGTCGTCGAGCAGATCCTGGGACATGACGTGGTTGTCGGGCGCGGGCACGATGCGCTCCGACCAGTAACCGAGGATCAGGTCCGACTCGGCTCGCCACTTCCTGGTGTCGGCCGCGACCCGCGCTGGCGGTTCGGGGAGGACGCGCTGGCTGGCGTACCACTGGCGGGCGCCCTCGACTGCCCAGGCGAGCGCGGCCTGGCGCTGCTCACGCCCCTCCTTGAGCCGCTGACGGAGCGAGGGGTCGCCGCGGAGTTCGTTCGGGGCGCCGGTAAGCGGCTCGTGCGGCTTGAGGAACTTGTACGGGAACGTGAGCAGCTGCAGGCGCCGCCACGTGCCGTGGTCGGTCTCCTCAATGATCGGCAGGTAGTTGGTCGACAGGAACAGGGAGTGCGTGGCCTCCCATTCGACGTTGTTCTGCCGGATGTACCGGGCCTTCATGCGCGGGGTGCCGACCGCGTCCTTCAACCGCTTTACGGACATGCGGCGCGCCTCGGGCAGCTCCTCGGCGACGGCCAGGCGCGCGCCGCGGAAGTCCATGAGCTCGGTGGGGTGTGCTCCGGGGTCGGCCATGAGGACGCGGTCCGAGACGAGGACGTGGTAGCCGCCGGCCGCCTCCATGAGGGTGCCCATCACGGTGGACTTGCCGTTTTCGCCTCCGCCCTTGAGGAGCACCATGGTGTCGTCTGGGGTCATGTAGCCGGTGAGACCCTGTCCGACGCGGATCTGCAGCCACGCGTGGCAGTCCTGGGGGCACGCCATGAGCGCAGCGTCCCAGTCGTCGTGTCGGGCGCCGGGTCGGTACCCGACGGTCGTGATCTTTGTGAGGAGCTTGGCCGGGTCATGGGGCGACAGTTCGCCGGTGCGCAGGTCGACGATGCCGGTCGGGGTGTTCAGCAGGTCGGGGTGGCTGTCGAACGCTTCGGCGTTCTCCTCGACGATGCCGCGCGCGAGGGAGGTGATGGCGTTGATCCGGTTGCGGCCGAGGAGGCTGGTCAGGGCCGCGCGGGCGCGCCAGTCCTGGGAGACCTTCGGCAGCTCTCGGTTCACCTCCTCGACGATGTACTGGCGGACCACTTCGATCACGGAGACTTCGTCGCAGCGGTCCCATCGCTTGCCGTCCCAGCGCATCCACCCGAGGCCGGCCGCCCAGCAGAAGCGTCCGGCGAGGAGTTCGCTGCTGACTTGGTCGGCGAGGATCGCGTCGGTGAGGCTGCCGTCGCCGTCCTTGACGGGGGTCTTGGCGTCGCCCTGGTCGACGTGGTCGGGCGGCTCTTCGTTGCCCCACCACAGCTCTTCGTCGTGCTGAGGTACGGCCTGCAGGGGGATGGGCCGCTTATCGGGCTCGCTCATGCGGCCCTCCTCTCTTCGGTGTAGGTCAGGTAGCGGCCGTGACCGCCGGGGATGCGGATGGGTGGCCATCCGGGGGTGGCCTGCAGCTGGTGCGGCTCGGCGGGCTTGGCGAGTTCGTCGAGTTCGTCTTTGGTGCGGCGGGCCCACAGCGGTGTGCGGGGGGCGTCGAGGCTGCGGAGCCACTCGATGAGCGCTTCTTCGTCGCCGTATTTGCGCCACATCTCGGCGGCCTGGAGTGCGCCGGCGAGCCGCTTGGGGTCGTCGGGCTCGAGGTCCATCCATGCGGGGCTGGCGTACTTGGGGTAGACGCCGGCGAAGTACAGGGCTCGCGCTTCTGCCCACAGCTGGACGATGTCGCCAGGGTCGATGGCGGGCGACTCGTCGGGTACCGTGGCCGCAGACGCACCGCCCCCGGCGGAGTCTTCCTGAAACGCCCCGGATAGCCGCCGGGGCGTTTCTGCGTTCTCGGTCATACCGTGGCGCCTCCGGTCCGGACGGTCTGCGCCTGCAGCCACGCCTCGATGGCGCTGCGCCGGTACTTGATGCGCCCGCCCTTGCCGGGGGTCTGCTTGATGTAGTCCGGCCCGTTCCCCGTCCACCGCCAGTTGGCGAGCGTCTGCGGGCTGAAGCCGTATTCGGCGTGCACCTGCTTCGGGTCGAGCAGTGAGTCATGCATATTCGCTCCTCAGTTGAGTTGCTTTGGGACTCAATTGGAGACACAATCGGCCCATGACAAGGACAGTAGCAGAGGTACCGAGGACAGACGAGACTCGATTGAGTGCGCGGCCTAGGCTGAGGACCATGACGCAGCCGCCCCGCCCCAAGCCCCAAGTCACCGATGCGACCGGAAGGACCGTCGCCGCGAACGTGCGACGCCTCCGCGAACTGCGCGGCCTCTCGACCTATGAGCTGGCAAGGAAGCTCAAGGAAGCAGATCGCCCCATCGCCCCATCCGCCCTGGCCAAGGTTGAGCGGGGAGAGCGGCGGGTGGACGTAGGTGACCTGATGGCGCTGGCTGTGGTCCTGGGTGTCTCCCCCACCGCCCTGCTGCTGCCGCCGAACGCGCGCGGCGAGGCAGAGGTGACCGGAGCCGGCTCGGTCAGCGGGTACGACGCATGGATGTGGGCCTGGTGCCAGTCACCCCTGCGGATGCCGGCCGACGAAGACTCTGAAGAGGGCATGCGCGCCGTCCGCGAGTTCGAACTGGTCTCCCGGCCGATCGGCCTGTACAGCCAGGAAGGCGACGACCGCCTGACCCACTGGGCGAGGAAGTCCGATGGCTAGGGTCTGGATTGAGGACCGGGAGGCGCACGCCGACTACCAGGCGTCGATGGAGGCGTGGCAGGCCGCGAAGAAGTCGGGCAGCAAGCGTCAGCCGCCGGGCCGTTGGCGGGTCCGCTGGTACGGCCCGGACGGCAAGGGCAAGGCCAAGACGTACCTGAAGCTGCCGCAGGCTGAGGCCGAGGTGCACGCCATCACGGCCCGCCTCGACAAGGGCAGCTACAGGGATCCGAAGTCGGGGAAGACCGCGGTTCGGATCGTCGCCGAGGAGTGGTTCGGGTCCAAGAGGAAGATCGGCCGGACGACACGCCACGACTACCGCGAGCTGCTGGACAACTACGTCATCCCGTACTGGGGCGACTGGCAGATCGCCGCGATCCAGTGGGAGGACGTCTCCGGCTGGCTCACGGACCTCTGCACGAAGCCGGGGAAGTCCGGCAAGCAGCTCGGCGCCCAGCGGATCATCAAGACGTACCGCGTGCTGTCGATGGTGATGAAGCACGCGGTGTTCTCCAAGCGCATCAGCACGAGCCCGTGCCACGACCACGACCTGCCGCGGCCGGACGACGAGGACGAGCACGTCTACCTCACCTACGACCAGCTGGAGCGCTTGGCGCTCGCGGCCGGCGAGTACCGGCTGCTGATCCTGACGCTCGGGTACTGCGGCATCCGCTGGGCGGAAGCGTCGGCCGTCAAGACGGGACGGCTGAGCGTTCCGCAGCGCCGCATCCGCATCGTCCAGAACTACACCGACGTCAAGGGCGAGCTGGCCCTCGGCCCTGTGAAGAACCACGAGAAGCGGTCCGTCCCCCTCCCCCGGTCGTTCGCCGACGAGCTGGGCAGCCTGGCCCTCGGGAAGGGGCAGGGCGACCTGCTGTTCACGGCGCCGGAGGGCGGGCCGCTCAGGTACAACAACTTCCGCAACCGGGTGTTCGACCCTGCAGTCAAGGAGGCGGGCCTGGGCGGGATGGGCATCACGCCTCACAAGCTCCGCCACACGGCGGCCTCATTGGCCATCGCGGCCGGCGCGGACGTGAAGGTGGTTCAGCTGATGCTGGGTCACAAGGACGCGTCGATGACGCTGAACGTCTACGGGCACCTGTTCCCGGACCGGCTCGACGAGGTGGCGGACGCGCTCGATGCGGGCCGAAAGGTCGCACTGGCACTGGCAGATGCGTCGCTCATGCCGCCTGGGTGATCAGATCCAGGTGTACGGAATGCGTATGGGCCCCTCGGAATGATCTCCGTGGGGCCCATCGCCATGTGGCCTTTGACCAGCCACTTTCCATCTGAGCCGCCTTCGGGATTCGAACCCGAGACCTACGCATTACGAGTGCGTTGCTCTGGCCAACTGAGCTAAGGCGGCATGCCGTGCGTTCCCATGGTGGGTGCAGCAGCGTCGCCAAGTCTACACAGTTAATCGGGGTGCTCAGACCAACCCCGCGCGGGCCTCATGAGCAGCGCTTTCCGTCGGTCGGGGGCGTGCCTTCCAGGAGGTAGGCGTTGACGGCGGTGTCGATGCAGTCGCTACCGCGGCCGTAGGCCGTGTGGCCGTCGCCGTCGTAGGTGAGGAGGACGCCGGAGGAGAGCTGGGCGGCGAGGGAGCGGGCCCACTTGTAGGGGGTGGCCGGGTCGCGGGTGGTGCCGACGACCAGGAGCGGCGGCGCGCCCTCGGCGGTGATGCGGTGGGGGCGGCCGGTCGCGGGGGTGGGCCAGTACGTGCAGTTCAGGGCCGCCCAGGCGAGACCCCGGCCGAAGACCGGGGACGCCTTCTCGAAGGACGGCACCGCCTTCTCGGCCTCCGCCGGGCCGGCGAAGGCCGGCGGAAGGTCGAGGCAGTTCACGGCCGCGTTGGCGTACATCAGGTTCGAGTACGTGCCGTCCGCCTCGCGCTCGTAGTAGCTGTCGGCGAGTGCGAGCAGGCCGGAGCCCTCGCCGCCCATCGCCTGCGTGAGCGCCTCCCGCAGCTGGGGCCAGGCGGCCTCGTCGTACATCGCCGCGATCACCCCGGTGGTGGCCAGCGACTCGCCGAGCTCGCGGCCCTCGTCCGTCGGCACCGGCTTCGCGTCGAGCGCGCGGAAGAAGGCACGCATCCGGGCCGTGGCCTCCTGCGGGGACTTCGTGCCGAGCGGGCAGTCCGCCGCCTTCACGCAGTCCGCCGCGAACGCCTGGAACGCCGTCTCGAAGCCCGCCGTCTGGTCGCGGTTCAGGGTCCGGGCGGGCAGCGACGGGTCCATCGCCCCGTCGAGGACCAGGCGCCCGGTCCGCTGCGGGAACAGCTCCGCGTACGTCGCGCCGAGGAACGTCCCGTACGACGCGCCCACGTACGTCAGCCGCTCGTCGCCGAGGACGCCCCGCAGGATGTCCATGTCGCGCGCCGCCTCCACCGTGGAGACGTGCGACAGCACCTTCCCGGCCCGCTGCTCGCAGCCGCTCGCGAACGAACGGAACGAGGCCGCCAGCGCCGCCGACTCCCGGGCGTCGTCCGGCGTCGCGTCGACCTGCGTGTACGTGTCCATCTGCGGTCCGGTCAGGCACTCCACCGGCTCGCTGCGCGCCACGCCCCGCGGGTCGACGGCCACCATGTCGTACCGCGCCCGCACCTGCGCCGGGTAGCCGATGCCCGCGTACCCCTGGAGGTAGCCGACCGCGGAGCCGCCGGGCCCGCCCGGGTTGACCAGCAGCGAACCGAGCCGTTCGCCGGGGCCGGTGGCCCGCACGCGGGAGACGGCCAGCTTCACGTCGCCGGCCTCCGGCCGCGCGTAGTCCAGGGGTGCCTTGAGCGTCGCGCATTCGAAATCCGGCACACCGCAGGACCGCCAGCTCAGCTTCTGCGCGTAGTACGGCTTCAGGCCCGCCGTCCCCGACGCCGACTGCGACGGCGCGGCCGCGTGGCCGCCCGCCGCCGTACAGCCCGAGACGAGGAGGCCGGTGACGGCCAGGGCCAGGGCGGATCTGCGCAACAGACGGCTGGACTTCATACCCGGAGCGTATCCAGGTCGGTACGCAACGTGTCCAATTCGGAGCCCTCCATGCCGCTCAGGCGCGCAGTTCCATCGTCATCGCCTCCACGGCCAGCAGCGGCGCCACGTTGCTGTCCAGGGCCTCACGGCAGGCCAGGACCGCCTCGATACGGCGCAGGGTCCGCTCCGGGGTGGTGTCGCGGGCCATCCGGTCGAGCGCGTCCCGCACGTCCTCGTTGGCGATCGGCGTGCGCGCGCCCAGCTGGAGGGCGAGCACGTCCCGGTAGAAGCCGGTGAGGTCGGTGAGCGCGAGATCCAGGCTGTCGCGCTGCGTCCGCGTTCTTCGCCGCTTCTGCCTCTCCTCCAGCTCCTTCATCACGCCCGCCGTGCCGCGCGGCATCCGGCCGCCCTGGGCCGCGCCCAGCGCCGCCTTCAGCTCCTCGGTCTCCCTGGCGTCGATCTCCTCCGCGACCTGCGCCGCGTCCTCCGCCGCCGCGTCGATCAGCTCCTGCGCGGCGCGCAGCCCGCCGCCGACGTCCGCGGCGCGCAGCGGCAGCTTCAGGACCGTCGCCCGGCGGGCCCGCGCCCGCTCGTCGGTGGCCAGCCGGCGCGCCCGGTCGATGTGGCCCTGGGTGGCGAGGGCCGCCGCGTGCGCGGCCTCCGGTTCGATGCCGTCGCGGCGTACGAGCACGTCGGCGACGGCCGCCACCGGCGGCGTACGGAGCGAGACGTGCCGGCAGCGGGACCGGATCGTCGGCAGCACGTCCTCCAGGGAGGGCGCGCAGAGCAGCCAGACCGTGCGCGGCGCGGGCTCCTCTACGGCCTTCAGGAGCACGTTGCCCGCGCCCTCGGTGAGCCGGTCCGCGTCCTCCAGGACGATGACCTGCCAGCGGCCGACGGCCGGGGACAGCTGGGCCCGGCGGACGAGGTCGCGGGTCTCCTTCACGCCGATCGAGAGCAGGTCGGTACGGACGACCTCCACGTCGGCGTGGGTGCCGACCAGGGCGGTGTGGCAGCCGTCGCAGAATCCGCACCCCGGCGCCCCGCCCAGCGCCCGGTCCGGGCTGACGCACTGCAGCGCCGCGGCGAACGCCCGCGCGGCCGTCGCCCGCCCCGAGCCGGGCGGGCCGGTGAACAGCCAGGCGTGCGTCATCCTGGACGCCTCGGGGCCGGGCTCGCCGGCGGCCTGGGCGGTCACGAGCGCGTCGGCGTCGCGCGCGGCCGCGGCCAGCTGCTCCTCCAACCGCTCCTGTCCGACCAGGTCGTCCCACACGGCCATGTCCGCCCCGCCTCCTCAGGCCTCAGGTACGCACTCCATTGTGGGGCACCCCACTGACAGGGCGACAACGCGGACCGACCGCACCCCGAGCGGGGCACGGCCGGTCCGGGCGGTACGGGTCCGGGCGGTACGGGTCCGGGCGGTACGGGTCCGGGCGGTACGGGTCCGGGCGGTACGGGTCAGCGACGGCGGCGCCGGCCGCCGTCCGACTCGTCGTCGTGCGGGCCGAGCAGTTCGTCCGCGAGGCTCGGCAGGTCGTCCAGCGGGGTCTCCTCGGCCCAGTCCGAGCGCCGCCGCGGCCGGCCCTGCTCGTCCATCTGCGGCAGCTCGGCGGTCCGGTCGTTGGCACCCTGCGACTCCGGCTGCCCGCCCTGCCCGGCCTGCTCGTCGCGGAAGAAGCCCTGCGGCACCCGGTCGGCCGGGGCGTCGTCCCGTACGGTCGGCAGCACCGCGGTCTCGTCGGCGCGCGGGGCGCGCGTCTCGCGCACCGGCGGCAGCACGGCCGTCTCGTCCGCGGCAGCGGACCGCTCGGAGGAGGACGACGGCGGCACCTGCGGCAGGACCGTGGTCTCCTCCTCCGGCCTCACCACCGGCGTCGGCACGGTCTGCGTCACGTCGTCCGGCTGGACGACCGGCGTCGGCACGGTGACCTCGTTCGGGGAGACGACCGGGGTCGGCACCGTCACCTCGTTCGCGGACACGGTCGCCGCCGCCTCCGCCTCGGCGCGCGCCTTCGCGGCGGCCTCCGCCTGCGCCTTCGCGGCTGCCCTCGCCGCGGCTTCCGCCTCGGCCTTCTCCTCGGCCGCCTTGGCCGCGGCCTCCGCCTCGGCGGCCCGGCGCGCCTCCTCGGCGCGGCGCAGCGCCTCCTCGGCCTTGCGCTGCTTCTCCAGCCGGCGCGCCTCGGCCTCGGCCCGCAGCCGAGCCTCCTCCTCGGCCTGCTTGCGCAGCCGCTCCTGCTCCTCCCGGTGGGCCTTCTCCTCGGCCTCGCGCCGACGGCGCTCCTCCTCGGCGGCCTTGCGCGCCTCCTCGGCCCGCTGCCGGGCCTCCTCCGCCTGGCGCTCGGCCTCGCGGCGGCGCGCCTCTTCCTCCTCGGCCTGGCGGCGGGCCTCCTCCTCGGCGCGCAGCTTGGCGAGCTGCTCCTGGCGCTCACGCTCCAGGCGCTCCTCCTCGGCCTTGCGCGCGGCCTCCTCCTCGGCCCTGCGGCGGGCGTCCTCCTCGGCCTTGCGCCGCGCCTCCTCCTGGGCCTTCACCTCGGCCTCGGACAGCGGCAGCATCTGGTCGAGCCGGTGCCGTACGACGGTGGTGACGGACTCCGGCTCCTGGCCGGCGTCGACGACGAGGTAGCGGGCGGGGTCGGCGGCCGCGAGGGCCAGGAACCCGGCCCGGACCCGGGCGTGGAACTCCGGCGGCTCGGACTCGAGCCGGTCCGGGGCCTCGGTGAACCGTTCCCGCGCGGTCTCCGGGGAGACGTCGAGCAGCACCGTGAGATGCGGGACGAGACCGCCGGTGGCCCAGCGGTTGATGCGGGCGACCTCGGTCGGGGACAGGTCGCGGCCGGCGCCCTGGTAGGCGACGGACGAGTCGATGTACCGGTCGGAGATGACGATCGCGCCGCGCTCCAGGGCGGGTTTGACCAGCGAGTCGACGTGCTCGGCGCGGTCGGCCGCGTACAGCAGCGCCTCGGCGCGGTGGGACAGCCCGGCGCTGGACACGTCGAGCAGGATCGAGCGGAGCCGCTTGCCGATCGGGGTGGCGCCGGGCTCGCGGGTGACGACGACCTCGTGGCCCTTGGCGCGGATCCACTCCGCGAGCGCCTCGACCTGCGTGGACTTGCCCGCGCCGTCGCCGCCCTCCAGGGCGATGAAGAAGCCGGTCGGGGTCGGGGCCTGGACCGGGTCGGCGCCGCGCAGCGCGTCGCGCAGGTCGCGGCGGAGCGGGACGCCGGCGCGGTCGTCGGTCTTGGCGAGGACGATCACGGCGACGGGCAGCAGCAGCGCGCCGACCAGCATCAGCGTGAAGGCCGCGCCGCCGTGCGCGAAGACGAAGTCGCCGGAGGCCAGTCGGTGCGGGCCGATCGCGGCCGCGAGCAGCGGCGCGGCGATCGCGCCGAGCGCGATGGCGACCCGGACGACGGCCTGCAGGTGCTCGGTGAACCGGGCCCGCCGGAACTCCTCGCTCTCCTGGTCGATCAGGGTGTGCCCGGTGTTCGCGGCGACGCCGGCCGCGTACCCGGCGAGGACGGCGAGGCCGAGGACGGTCGCGGTGTCCGGGACCAGGCCCATGGCCAGCAGTGCCACCCCGGTCAGCGCGATCGCGATCGCGAGCAGCCGGCGGCGCGACAGGACCGTGAGGACGGCGGGGGCGGTGCGGATGCCGACGCCGACCCCGCCGGTCAGGGCGAGGATCAGCAGCGCGTACGTGACGGGGCCGCCGCCGAGGTCGAAGGCGTGCAGCGCGGCGACGGCCGCGGCGGAGGCGATCGCTCCGGCGACGGTCGCGCAGGCGAGCACGAGCAGCGGCACCGCGCCGGTGCGGCCCTTGTCGGGGCCGTCGCCGGTGGTGGGGCGGCGCAGGCCCTCCAGCGGGGAGCGCGGGCGCGGCGTCTGCGCGTCGGGCAGCTCGACGAAGTACAGGACGGACAGCGAGGCGGAGAAGAGTCCGGCGGCGAGGTACGAGCCGAGCGCCGCCTGGTGCTGGGCGAACCACTCGACGCCGGTGCCGAGCAGGTTGCCGATCAGGGTGGCCACGAGCAGGGCGGCGGCCCCGGCGGGGGCGGCGACGAAGGTCGTACGGAGCGAGAGCCGGCGCAGCGCGTCGAGGTGGTCGGGCAGCGGCCGGACGGCCGCGCCCTCCAGCGGCGGCGCGGGCAGCAGCGCGGGCGCGACGCTCTCCTTGGCGACGGTCCACAGCCGCTCGCACAGGCCGAGCACGAAGACGGTGCCGAGCAGGAACCAGACGGCGCGCTCGGGAGCCCAGTCGATCCACAGCGGGGCGATGACGAGCAGCGCGAGCCGCAGCCCGTCCGCGGCGATCATGGTCCAGCGCCGGTCGAGCGGGCCGCCGGACCGGGTCAGCGCCGTGAGCGGACCGAGGAGTACGGCTCCGAACAGCACCGTCGCCAGCAGCCGCGCCCCGAGTACGGCGGCGACGCCGAAGGCGAGACCGCGGTACCCGCCGCCGAACGCGCCCTCGGCGGCGGTCGCCTGGAGGACCAGCAGCACGGTGACGAGGAGGGCGAGGGCGTCGGCCGTCCCGCCGACGAACTGCGCGCTCCACAGCCTGCGGAGCGGCTGATGGCGCAGCAGCGCCCGTACGGCGCGTTCTCGGGAGTCCGCGACGAGTGCGGCGTCGAAGTCTGGCTGCTCGGCTCGCGTCATCCGCCCAGCCTATCCGGAGCGCCCTGCTCCCTGGGTTCCGCACCCGAACATTTGCGTGGCTCGGCAAGGGCGGGATCCCGCCGATCCGGGACGGCGGCCCGCCGGGAACGCGAAGAGCCCGGAGGCCGCCGCCCCCGGACCCTTCCGGACCTGCCTGCGACGTCCCGTCAGGGACCTGCCTACTCGTCCGTCGACGTCTTCGCGGCCGCCGTCTTCTTGGCAGTCGTCTTGGCGGTCGTCTTCTTGGCCGCCGCCGTCGTCGTCTTCTTCGCCGCCGTCTTCTTGGCCGTCGTCGTCTTCTTCGCGGCCGTCTTCTTGGCGGCGGTCTTCTTCGCCGGGGCCTTCTTGGCCGTCTTCTTCGCCGGCCCCTTGGCCCGCTTCTCGGCGAGCAGCTCGTAGCCGCGCTCCGGCGTGATGTCCTCCACCGAGTCGCCGGTCCGCAGCGTCGCGTTGGTCTCGCCGTCCGTCACGTACGGGCCGAACCGGCCGTCCTTGACCACGACCGGACGCTCGCTGACCGGGTCCGTGCCGAGCTCCTTCAGCGGCGGCTTGGCCGCGGCCCGGCCGCGCTGCTTGGGCTGGGCGTAGATCGCCAGCGCCTCTTCCAGCGTGATCGAGAAGAGCTGGTCCTCGCTGGTCAGCGACCGCGAGTCGGTGCCCTTCTTCAGGTACGGCCCGTAGCGGCCGTTCTGCGCGGTGATCTCCACGCCCTCGGCGTCCGTGCCCACCATGCGCGGCAGCGACATCAGACGCAGCGCGTCCTCCAGCGTCACCGTGTCCAGGGACATGGACTGGAACAGCGAGGCCGTCCGCGGCTTGACCGCGTTCTTGCCGGTCTTCGGGGTGCCCTCGGGCAGGATCTCCGTCACGTACGGGCCGTAGCGGCCCTTCTTCGCGACGATCTCGTTGCCGCTGACCGGGTCCGCGCCCAGCTCGTAGTCGCCGCTCGGCGCGGCGAGCAGCTCCTCGGCGTGCTCGACGGTCAGCTCGTCCGGGGCGAGGTCGTCCGGCACGTCGGCGCGCTGGTGGCCCTCGGTGTCCTTCTCGCCGCGCTCGATGTACGGGCCGAAGCGGCCGACGCGCAGCACGATCCCGTTGCCGACGGGGAAGGAGGAGATCTCCCGGGCGTCGATCGCGCCCAGGTCGGTCACCAGCTCCTTCAGGCCCCCGAGGTGGTCCCCGTCTCCGTTGCCGGCGTCGGCGGCGCCGCCGGTCCCGCCCGCGGCGAAGCCGCTGTCGGGCACGGTCTCGCCGAAGTAGAAACGCTTCAGCCACGGCACCGACTGGGCCTCGCCGCGCGCGATGCGGTCGAGGTCGTCCTCCATCCGGGCGGTGAAGTCGTAGTCGACGAGCCGGCCGAAGTGCTTCTCCAGGAGGTTCACCACGGCGAAGCTCAGGAAGGACGGCACGAGGGCCGTGCCCTTCTTGAACACGTAGCCGCGGTCGAGGATCGTGCCGATGATCGACGCGTACGTCGACGGGCGGCCGATCTCCCGCTCCTCCAGCTCCTTGACCAGCGTGGCCTCGGTGTAGCGGGCGGGCGGCTTGGTGGCGTGGCCCTCCGGGTTGATCTCCTCGGCGCGCAGCGCGTCGCCCTCGGCGACCTGCGGCAGCCGGCGCTCGCGGTCGTCGAGCTCGGCGTTCGGGTCGTCGGCGCCTTCCACGTAGGCCTTCATGAAGCCGTGGAAGGTGATCGTCTTGCCGGACGCGGAGAACTCGACGTCCCGGCCGTCGGCGGAGCGGCCGCCGATCTTCACGGTGACGGAGTTGCCGGTCGCGTCCTTCATCTGGGAGGCGACGGTCCGCTTCCAGATCAGTTCGTAGAGGCGGAACTGGTCGCCGGTCAGGCCGGTCTCCGCCGGGGTGCGGAAGCGGTCGCCGGACGGGCGGATCGCCTCGTGCGCCTCCTGCGCGTTCTTGACCTTGCCGGCGTACAGGCGCGGCTTCTCCGGGAGGTAGTCGGCGCCGTACAGCTGGGTGACCTGCGCCCGGGCCGCGGCGACGGCGGTGTCCGACAGCGTGGTGGAGTCGGTACGCATATAGGTGATGAAGCCGTTCTCGTACAGCTTCTGCGCCACCTGCATGGTCGCCTTCGCGCCGAAGCCCAGCTTGCGCGAGGCCTCCTGCTGGAGCGTGGTGGTACGGAACGGGGCGTACGGCGAGCGGCGGTACGGCTTGGACTCGACCGAGCGCACCGCGAACGCGGTCTCGGCGAGCGCCGCGGCCAGCGCGCGGGCGTTCGCCTCGTCGATGTGCAGCACCTGGCCCGCGGAGGCGCCCTTGAGCTGCCCGTCCGGGCCGAAGTCGCGGCCCGTCGCGACGCGCCGGCCGTCGACCGTGTTCAGGCGGGCGACCAGCGACGACGGGTCGGAGGAATCGCCGGCGCGGCCGGTGGAGAAGGTGCCGGTGAGGTCCCAGTACTCGGCGGTGCGGAACGCCCGGCGCTCGCGCTCGCGCTCGACGACGAGGCGCGTCGCGACGGACTGCACGCGGCCGGCGGAGAGCCGGGGCATGACCTTCTTCCACAGGACCGGCGAGACCTCGTAGCCGTAGAGGCGGTCGAGGATGCGGCGGGTCTCCTGGGCGTCGACCATGCGCTTGTTCAGCTCGCGCGGGTTGCGCACGGCGTCCTGGATCGCGTCCTTGGTGATCTCGTGGAAGACCATCCGGTGGACCGGGACCTTGGGCTTCAGGACCTCGAGGAGGTGCCACGCGATGGCCTCGCCCTCGCGGTCCTCATCGGTGGCGAGGTAGAGCTCGTCGGACTCGGCGAGCTGCTCCTTGAGCTTCCTGACCTGCGCCTTCTTGTCCGCGTTGACGACGTAGATCGGCTGGAAGTCGTGCTCGACGTCCACGCCGAGCCGGCGCACCTCGCCGGTGTACTTCTCCGGCACCTCGGCGGCGCCGTTCGGGAGGTCGCGGATGTGCCCGACGCTCGCCTCGACGACGTAGCCGGGGCCGAGGTAGCCCTTGATCGTCTTCGCCTTGGCAGGCGACTCGACGATGACGAGTCGGCGGCCGCCCTGTGCGGTCTCGCTGGTCGGGGACAACTTCGCTCTTCTCTCGGGTCGACGCTCGGTGAACGTACGGCGCAGGGTGCGTGGCGCGTGCGTGGCCGCGGCGTGGCACCTGCTGTCGCTGCGGAGTGTGACGGTACAACCCGCACCCGTGTCAAACGGCAAAAGCCCGCAACGGCCACTCGAACGGTAACCCGACTCCGGGCATTCCTGCCGCCCGGACCCTGCGTCACATCGAGCGGATCTTGTTCGACCGGCCGGTCGGGGGCGCGTCCGGTTCCTTCCGGTTCCGTCAGACGCGGCCGAAGCACCACACCCCGAGAGCGAGGAAGATCACGCCGGCGTTGGCGGAGAACGCGACGGCCGCGGCGGGGCCGACTCCGTGGGCGACCGGCGCGCGGTGCAGCAGGCGTGCCCCCGTCCAGACCAGCAGTGCCGCCCCGAACAGCGCGAACGCCGTTCCGGCGAAGATCGCAGGTCCGCTCTCCATGCCCGTACCCCGTTTCCGTGTCCACGGCACCCGTCCCGGAGGCCGAGGCTGGCACCTCCGGGCGTCGTGGGCGCGAATTCCGGGTGAACGACGCGACCCGGCCGGACGAGTTCACGAAGATGGCCGGTACTGAGCGCAACCATCCGGGCGTCGTCAGGTCGGGCGACCTGGTCGGTACGCGGTGGGACCCGCGCCGCCCGTGGGAGCCGCGCCGCCCGTGGGAGCCGCTCAGTGCGCGGCCGGCTCCAGGAAGCCCTCCGACACGAGCAGCCGGATGGCCTGGGGGGTGCGGTCCCGCAGCATCACCGGGTCCTCGCCGGTCAGCTGGCCGATCGCGTCGAGGATCCGGCCCGCGCTGAGCGTGCCGTCGCACACCCCGGCGAACCCGGCCCCGACATGGTCGACCCGGGTGGCCCGCCGCATCCCGCGGTTCTGCCGCAGCACCACGTGCTCCGGGTCCTCCGCGCCGGGCAGCCCGACCTGCTCCTGCACCACCTCGGGCGCGAGGCGGAACGCGTCCGCGAGCAGCGCCGCGTCGTCGTGGGTGCGCAGGTAGTCCTGGCGGGTGAAGTGGGCGTGGACCACGTCCCCGAGCGGCTGCTCCACCGGGTGCGGCCACTCCTCGATCACGATCGACGGCTCGGCCTCGCCGGCCTCCACGGCCGCCGATCTGCGCAGCGTGATCCAGCCGAAGCCGACCGCCTTGGTGCCGCGGGCCTCGAACTCGTCGAGCCAGCCCTCGTACCGGCGGGCGTACGCCTCCGGGTCCTCGCGGTGGTCGCCGCTGTCCCGCAGCCACAGTTCCGCGTACTGGGTGATGTCCTGCACCTCGCGCTGCACGATCCAGGCGTCGCAGCCGCGCGGCACCCAGGACCGCAGCCGGTCCTGCCACTGCTCGCCCTCGACGTGCTGCCAGTTGGCGAGGAACTGCGCGTATCCGCCGTCGTTGAGCCGGGCTCCGGCCTGCTGGACGAGCGTGCGGCACAGGTCGTCGCCGCCCATCCCGCCGTCCCGGTAGGTCAGCCGGGCGCCGGGGGAGATGACGAACGGGGGGTTGGACACGATCAGGTCGAAGGTCTCGACGTCGACCGGTTCGAAGAGGGAGCCCTCGAGCAGCGTCGCCTCGTGCACGCCGGAGAGGGCGAGGGTCAGCCGGGTGAAGCCCAGGGCGCGCTGGTTGAGGTCGGTGGCGGTGAGCCGGGTGGCGTGCTGGGCGGCGTGCAGCGCCTGGATGCCGGAGCCGGTGCCGACGTCGAGCGCCGAGGACACCGGCGTACGGACCGTGATGCCGGCGAGCGTGGTGGACGCGCCCCCGACGCCGAGCACGACGCCCTCGTCCTTCTTACCGATGCCTCCGGCACCGCCGACCGCGCAGCCGAGGTCGGAGACGATGAACCAGTCCTGCCCCTCGGGCCCGCCGTACGGCCGTACATCGACGGCGGCGGCGACCTCCTCGCCGTCGGCGCCGGGGGCCCGCACCAGCCAGCCGTCGGCCAGCGCCTCCTCCAACGGCAGCGCGCCGGCGGCCCGCTCGGCGGGGACGGAACGCTGCAGCAGGAAGAGCCGGACGAGGGTCTCCACCGGGCTGCCGCCCCGGGTGGCGCGCAGCGCGGGCACGGTCTCGCTGCGGGCGAGCGCGGCGTACGCGGGGGCGCCGAGCAGGTCGAGCAGGCCGTCGGCGGTGAAGTCGGCGGCGAGCAGCGCGTCGCGGAGGCGGCCGGCCCGCTCGGGCGTCGGCAGGCCGGGGAACTGACCGGGGGTGTCGCTGGTCGTACTCACCACCCCATTGTGACCGCCGCCACCGACAATCCCGTCACGCGGGACCGCCGGTGGCCTGTCGGAACGGAGCGCGTGACGACTTCGGCCTACGACCTCGGCTTACAACTTCGGCTTACGACTTCGGCTTGGCCGAGGCGGACGGCGACGCCGGCGCGCCGGGCTTGGCGCTCGCGGAGCCGGCCGGGCCGGGCGCGGCGGACGGCGTCACCTTCTGGCAGCCGGGCTGCTTGGCCATGGCCGTGCCGAGCTCGCCGGACTGCAGCTTCGCCAGCGCGTCCTGGTCCATCTTCTCGATCTTCTTCAGACCGTCGGCGACGCCCTGCAGTCCGTCCGCGAACTTCTGCTGGTTGTTCGGGTCGAGCGCGTCGACCTGCTTCTTCAGGTTCTCGTACGCGACGGCGGTGGCGTTGAGCTCCTTCACCGCGTCCGCCTGGAGCTGCTCGCCGTTGTCGACCGGCGGCGCTCCGGCGCCCTGAACGGCCTTGGCGAGGGCGCGGTCGGCGTCGGCGATGTCCTGGAAGGCCTTCGAGTCCGCAGCCTGGATGTCGGCAGGCTTGCCGTCCGCCGCGGTCGAGATGATGACCTGCTGGGCGTTGGCACGCTTCTGCAACTGGGGCTTCGCCTGGTCACAGACCGTCTTGGCCCAGGCGTTCACCTTGTCGTCGTTGCCGTCGTCGCTGCAGCCCGACAGCGCCAGCATCAGTACCGCACCACCGGACAGCGCGGCCGCAAGCTTCTTGTTCACGATCGGTCCCTTCCAAGGCTCTCGGCCCCGGAACATACACGCCGATCGGGCGACATCCACCTTTCGTGGGACCGATCCCTGCCCCATTGCAGCCATTTGCACCAGACGCGAGTGAGCGGACGACGCGTCAGAACGCGTCGTCCGCCCACTGTCTGACCAGCTGTTACGACACCACCGCGGGATCGGCGGCGCCGGCGCTGCGTTCCGCGGTGTTGTCCTCGTCACCCATGACCACACTGCGGCGCTTGGAGACGTACACCGCGACGACGATGACCAGAGCCGCGAGTACGGCGATCAGCGCCCGCAGCCCGGGACTGGCGTCGTCGCCGTAGCTGAACTGCACCACGGCGGGCGCGATCAGCAGGGCGACCAGGTTCATCACCTTCAGCAGCGGGTTGATGGCCGGGCCCGCGGTGTCCTTGAACGGGTCGCCCACCGTGTCGCCGATCACGGTCGCGGCATGGGCGTCGCTGCCCTTGCCGCCGTGGTGCCCGTCCTCGACCAGCTTCTTGGCGTTGTCCCACGCGCCGCCGGAGTTGGCGAGGAAGACGGCCATCAGCGTGCCGGTGCCGATCGCGCCCGCGAGATACGCGCCGAGGGCGCCGACGCCGAGGGTGAAGCCGACCGCGATCGGGGCCAGCACGGCGAGCAGGCCGGGGGTGGCGAGTTCGCGCAGCGCGTCCTTGGTGCAGATGTCGACGACGCGCCCGTACTCCGGCTTCTCGCTGTAGTCCATGATCCCCGGGTGCTCGCGGAACTGGCGGCGCACCTCGAAGACCACCGCGCCGGCGGACCGCGAGACCGCGTTGATCGCCAGCCCGGAGAAGAGGAACACCACCGCGGCGCCGAGGACCAGGCCCACCAGGTTGTTGGGCTGCGAGATGTCCATCGACAGGTTCATGTCGCCGGCCGTCGCCCCGACGTCGGAGACCGCGGAGGCGATCGCGTCCCGGTACGAGCCGAAGAGCGCCGCCGCCGCCAGGACGGCGGTGGCGATGGCGATGCCCTTCGTGATCGCCTTGGTGGTGTTGCCGACGGCGTCGAGGTCGGTGAGGACTTGCGCCCCGGCGCCCTCGACGTCGCCGGACATCTCGGCGATGCCCTGGGCGTTGTCGGAGACCGGGCCGAAGGTGTCCATGGCGACGATGACGCCGACCGTGGTGAGCAGGCCGGTACCGGCCAGCGCCACGGCGAACAGCGCGAGCATGATCGACGCCCCGCCGAGCAGGAACGCGCCGTAGACGGCGAGGCCGATCAGCAGCGCGGTGTAGACGGCGGACTCCAGGCCGATGGAGATGCCGGCGAGTACGACGGTGGCGGGGCCGGTGAGCGACGACTTGCCGATGTCCCTGACCGGGCGCCGGGTCGTCTCGGTGAAGTAGCCGGTGAGCTGCTGGATCAGCGCGGCCAGGACGATGCCGATGGCGACCGCCACCAGGGCGAGGACCCGCGGGTCGCCGCTGTGGGTGAGGACGCTCTCCTCGGTTACGCCCTTGAGGTCCGCGTACGAGGACGGCAGGTAGGCGTAGACCGCCACGGCGACGAGGACGAGCGAGATCACGGCGGAGATGAAGAAGCCGCGGTTGATCGCGGACATGCCGCTGCGGTCGGCGCGCCGCGGGGCGACCGCGAAGATGCCGATCATCGCGGTGACCACGCCGATCGCCGGGACGATCAGGGGGAAGGCGAGGCCGAGGTCGCCGAAGGCGGCCTTGCCGAGGATGAGCGCGGCGACGAGCGTCACGGCGTACGACTCGAACAGGTCGGCGGCCATGCCGGCGCAGTCGCCGACGTTGTCGCCCACGTTGTCCGCGATGGTCGCCGCGTTGCGCGGGTCGTCCTCCGGGATGCCCTGCTCGACCTTGCCGACGAGGTCGGCGCCGACGTCCGCGGCCTTGGTGAAGATGCCGCCGCCGACACGCATGAACATGGCGATCAGCGCGGCCCCGAGGCCGAAGCCCTCCAGGACCTTGGGTGCGTCGGCCGCGTAGACCAGGACGACGCAGGACGCGCCGAGCAGGCCGAGGCCGACGGTGATCATGCCGACGACTCCGCCGGTGCGAAAAGCGATCTTCATCGCCTTGTGGGCGACGGTGGTCAGATCCTTTTCCGGTCCGTCCTCCGCCGGGGTCGCCTCACGGGCCGCCGCGGCCACCCGCACATTCGCCCGTACGGCGAGTCGCATGCCGATGTATCCGGTGGCCGCCGAGAAAAGCGCGCCCACCAGGAAGAAGAGAGATCGGCCCAGTCGCTGCGACCAGGTGTCGGCCGGCAACAGCATCAACAGGAAGAACACCACGACGGCGAAGATCCCGAGAGTGCGCAGCTGCCGGGCCAGATAGGCATTCGCGCCTTCCTGCACGGCCGCCGCGATCTTCTTCATCGCTTCGGTGCCCTCGCCCGCCGCCAGCACCTGGCGCACCAGCACCTGGGCGACGAACAGGGCCGCGAGCGCGACGACCGCGATGACGATCACGATGGTCCGGTTCTCGTCCGTGAGCACCGCAGCAGCGAGTGAGGAGTGGTCGTCGATCATTTGTGGATTGAAGAGCCCCGCCATTCGTCCTCCTTGACGTTCTGAGCTCAAGATGTGGACGGATTGTAGGGAGCGGAACCCGATCAAAACAGGGCGCCGCAAATCTCATCGGGCCCTACCTGCACTTCCCCATCAAAAGTAGTAATGGGGCTGAAGCATTGACGCGTGATCGAAGAACAGGAGAAATGAAAAAAGGCCCTGCCGGAGCAGGGCCTCTTTTCATCTCGGATCTTCAGTTTTCCGATCTTCGATTCTCTGATCTTCAGTTCTCGGATCGGGTCAGGGCATGGTCGCGTCAGGGCATGGCGATCGCCGGGTTCGTCGGCCAGCTCATCCGGATGACCCCGCCGTGCTCGCCTGCGCGCACCTCGACGTCGTCGACGAGCCCGCTGATCACGGCGAGACCCATCGAGTCCTCGCCATCGGCGTCGTCGAACTCCTCCGCCGGTGCGGAGCCCCGGGCCCCGGGCACCCCCGCCGCGTCAGCGGCGGCGACACCCGCGCCCGGCACCTCGTCGCCGACCTCGATGGAGAACGACTTCTCCTCCTCGGTCAGCACCACGCGGATCGGAGCGGGCACACCGTTGCTCCGGTGCAGCCCGACGGCGCGCGAGCACGCCTCGCCGACGGCGAGCCTGACCTCGTCGAGGACCGCCTCGTCGACCCCTGCCCGGCGCGCCACCGCGGCCGCCACCAGACGGGCGGTGCGGACGTGCTCGGGCTGGGCGCTGAAGCGGAGTTCAACGGTGGCCATGCAGAGTCCCCCTCGGGCGACGTCAGTCGGTGGCGTTGACGGCCTCGTCGACCGAGGTGTGGATCGGGAACACCTTGGTCAGGCCGGTGATCCGGAAGATCTTGAGAATGCGCTCCTGGTTGCAGACGAGACGCAGCGAGCCCTCATGGGCGCGCACACGCTTCAGGCCGCCCACGAGCACGCCGAGACCGGTGGAGTCGAGGAAGTCCACGCCCTCCATGTCGACGACCAGGTGGTAGCTGCCGTCGTTCACCAACTCGACCAACTGCTCGCGCAGCTTGGGCGCGGTATACACATCAATCTCGCCGCCGACCTCGACGACCGTACGGTCGCCGGTGGGTCCAGGCACGGTTCGAGTCGACAGGGACAGGTCCACGGATCCTCCAGCACCTTGCTATCGAGCGGTCGCCCCTCAGGGCTCCCCGGCGGAGCCAGGGGACAGATCGCCAGCCGCGATGGCATTCAATCACTTACCGGCAGCCATGCACGACGCCTTGGAAGCATTGTCCGTCAAGCCAGTGACACACTCGGTGCCGATGGCCAGGAATCACCGCCCCAGCAGGCCCGCGGAGAGCGGGGGCAGCCGCCCCTCTCCCCGTGTGGTCCTCGACCGGCTCACCGCTACGGAGAGTCGGGCCGCGCGCATCACTCATACGGAGCACTTGCCCCCCAGAGCGGGTCGTCATGCAGTCTGGCCGCACCGCATCCGGCCGGAAGTGATCCGGGCCGTCCAGGACGCCGGGATCGAGCATCCCTGGGCCCACCAGGCAGAGGCCGCCGAGCTCGCCCTCGACGGCTCGTCGGTGGTGATCGCCACCGGCACCGCCTCCGGCAAGTCCCTGGCCTATCTCACACCCGTCCTGTCCACCCTGCTGGACGGCTCCGAGGCCGCGAACGGCCGCGGGGCCACCGCGCTCTACCTCGCCCCCACCAAGGCCCTCGCGGCCGACCAGCGCCGCTCCGTACGGCAGCTGGCCGCCCCGCTCGGCAACCGGATCCGGCCCGCCGTCTACGACGGCGACACGCCGGTCGAGGAGCGCGAATGGGTCCGGCAGTACGCGAACTACGTGCTGACCAACCCCGACATGCTGCACCGGGGCATCCTGCCCTCCCACGCCAAGTGGTCCTCCTTCCTGCGCGCGCTGCGCTACGTCGTGATCGACGAGTGCCACACCTACCGGGGTGTCTTCGGCTCGCACGTCGCCCAGGTACTGCGCCGGCTGCGCCGTGTCTGCGCCCGGTACGGCGCCGACCCCGTCTTCCTGCTCGCCTCCGCCACCGCCGCCGAGCCGGCCCTCGCCGCCGGCCGGCTGACCGGACTGCCGGTGGCCGAGGTCGCCGACGACGCCTCGCCCCGCGGCGAACTGGTCTTCGCCCTGTGGGAGCCGCCGCTCACCGAGCTGCACGGCGAGCACGGCGCCCCCGTCCGCCGCACCGCCACCGCCGAGACCGCCGACCTCCTCACCGACCTGACCGTGCAGGGCGTCCGCACGGTCGCCTTCGTCCGTTCCCGGCGGGGCGCGGAACTGATCTCCGTGATCGCCCAGGAACGCCTCGCCGAGGTCGACCGCTCCCTGGCCCGCCGGGTCGCCGCCTACCGCGGCGGCTACCTCCCCGAGGAGCGCCGCGCCCTGGAGCAGGCACTGCACTCCGGCGAGCTCCTGGGACTGGCCGCCACCACCGCCCTGGAGCTGGGCATCGACGTCTCCGGTCTGGACGCCGTGGTCATCTCCGGCTACCCCGGCACCCGGGCCTCCCTGTGGCAGCAGGCCGGCCGGGCGGGCCGCTCCGGCGAGGGCGCCCTCGCCGTCCTGGTGGCCCGCGACGACCCCCTGGACACCTATCTCGTCCACCACCCGGAGGCCCTGTTCCGGCGGCCGGTCGAGTCGACCGTCCTGGACCCCGACAACCCCTACGTCCTCGCCCCCCATCTGTGCGCCGCGGCCGCCGAGCTGCCGCTCACCGAGGCCGACCTGTCCCTGTTCGGACCCGCCGCGCCCGGGCTGATGCCGCAGCTGGAGGCCGCGGGCCTGCTGCGCCGGCGCACCGGCGGCTGGTACTGGACCCGGCGCGAGCGGGCCGCCGACCTCACCGACATCCGGGGCGGCGGCGGCAACCCGGTCCGGATCGTCGAGGCGGGCACCGGCCGGCTGCTCGGCACCGTCGACGAGGCCGCCTCGCACGCCGCCGTCCACGACGGGGCCGTCCACCTCCACCAGGGCCGTACGTACCTGGTGACGGAACTGGACCTGAAGGAGTCCGTCGCCCTGGTCGAACAGGCGAACCCGCCGTACTCCACGGTCGCCCGGGACACCACCTCCATCTCCGTGCTCGAGACCGACGTCGAGATCCCCTGGGGCGCCGGCCGGCTCTGCTACGGCTCCGTCGAGGTCACCAACCAGGTCGTCTCCTTCCTGCGCCGCCGTCTGATCACCGGCGAGGTGCTCGGCGAGACCAAGCTCGACCTGCCGCCCCGCACCCTGCGCACCCGGGCCGTGTGGTGGACGGTCACCGAGGACCAGCTGGACGCCGCCCGGATCACCCCCGAGATCCTCGGCGGCGCCCTGCACGCCGCCGAGCACGCCTCCATCGGCATGCTGCCGCTGTTCGCCACCTGCGACCGCTGGGACATCGGCGGGGTCTCCGTCCCGCTCCACCCGGACACCCTGCTGCCGACGGTCTTCGTGTACGACGGCCATCCGGGTGGTGCGGGCTTCGCCGAGCGGGCCTTCCACACCGCCCGCGCCTGGCTGGCCGCCACCCGCGAGGCCATCGCGTCCTGCGAGTGCGAGGCCGGCTGCCCCTCCTGCATCCAGTCCCCCAAGTGCGGCAACGGCAACGACCCCCTCCACAAGCGAGGCGCCGTCCGCCTCCTCACGGAACTGCTGCGGGGCGCTCCGGAAGCTTCCACGCCGGAGGACCCGCGGCTGGAGGGCCCGGAACGGGGAAGCCCAGGCCGGGCCCCGGAGCCGCCGTCGGTGGGCCCGCCCGGGACCTGACCTCCGGCGCGTACGGCCCTGAGCGCGCCCGCGCCGTCACGTCGGCGATGTCGCCGTCCACGGCGCAGGCCACGACCTCCGCGTCCTGCCCGGCGGCCACCCGGGCCGCGGCGGCGCAGGCGTCCGCCTCGCCCCACAGCGCCCGGTCCGCGGCGGCCAGCGCCGCCAGGTCGGCGGCCCCGCCCGCCCGGTGCCGGGCGGCGACCGCCTGCCCGAGCAGCAGCACCACCCCGAACACCGCGCACAGCGCGCAGGCCGCGAACGCCGTCCACACGGTCGCCAGCCCCCGGTCGTCCCTCACGGCTCCGCCCCCACGGTGTCCTCCGCGAGCGCCGCGGCCTCGGCGCTGAGGGTGAGCCCCAGTCCGCCGGGGCCGGGCGCGGGCGCCCGGACGGTCACCCGCCACAGCTCGCCGGCGCGGACGATCGAGACCGCGGCCCCTTCGGGCGCCGCGGCCCTCGCCACGGCCTCCGCCGTCGCCGTCGGCTCGGACCGGGCGGCGGCCCTCGCCCCGGCCCGTGCCGCGTCCACGCACTGGATCTGCGCGGCGGCCGCGCCCAGCGCCCAGAGCAGGGCGGCGGCGAAGGCCACGAGCGCGGGCAGCGCCGTCGCCGCCTCGGCGGTCACCGAGCCCCGGTCACGCGTACCGGTGCCACGGGTCGCGGCACCACGGGTGTCAGAACTGCGCATCGAGCGCTTTCCCGATCACACCTTCGAGCGCCTTCGAGACCGCCCCGCTCGTGACGATCTTGTAGAGCACCGTCCCGAACATCGCCGCCGCGATGGTGCCCATCGCGTACTCCGCCGTCGTCATGCCCCGGTCCCGCTGCCGCCGGAGCGCCTCCAGCCGGCTCCGCGACCACTTCCAGTTCCGCCAGTTCACGCCAACCCCCTTGTGTTGCCGATGTCTTGCCGATGCCTTGTCTTCATGTAGTCGTGCGCGGTCAGCCGCGCAGGAGCCCGGTCAGCAGCCCGATGACCACCGGGGCCACGCCCAGCGCAAGGAAGGCGGGCAGGAAGCAGAGCCCGACCGGCGCGGTGATCAGCACCTGAGCCCGTTGGGCCCGCGTCTCGGCCTCCCGGGCACCCGCATCCCGCAGCCCGGACGCCAGCCGCGAGACCGCGTCCGCGGCGGGCGCCCCTGAGGACCCGGCCCGCTCCAGGCAGCGGGCGAGGCCCTCGGCGCCGGGTATCGCGCCGAACCTCCGCCACACCTCGGCCGGTTCGCCGCCGAGTCTCAGCTCGGCTGCCGTCCGCAGCAGCGCCGCGCCCACCGGTCCGTCGAGTGAGCGTCCGACCGCCTCGGCCGCCTGCCCCGGCCCCGCGCCGGCGGAGACGCAGGCCGCCAGGAGGTCCGCCGCGAGCGGCAGTTGCCGCACAGCGGCCCGCTCCCTGTCCGCCGGCGCCCGGCGCGCACGCCAGCGCAGCGCTCCGTACCCGGCAGCGATCCCCAGCAGGCACCCGGCGACCCCGCCGATCACCGCCCAGCAGACGAGCAGCGCGCCGAGGGGGACGAGCCAGGGCCGCAGCCGCTCCGGGCAGCCCGGCCGCCACCCGCGGCCCCGCCCGTACTCGACCGCGAGCAGTTCCGTGATCCGCCGCCGGATCCGCCGTTCGCTTCGCCGTCGCGCCACCGCCGACACGGCCCACAGCAGCCCGCCCAGCACGGCGGCCACCGTCCCCAGCCTGTGGAGGAACTCGGCCGGCCATCCGGTCATGCCGCCTCCCCCTTGCGCACGATCCAAGTGGCCCATCGCAGCCCCGCGCCCTGCAGCAGCGCCCCGATCACCAGGCAGGCCAGTCCGGCAGGCGTGTGCAGCAGGACCCGCAGCGGGTTCGCGCCCATCGCCGTCCCCAGCAGCAGCCCCACCACCGGGAGCGCCGCGAGCACCGCTACCGTGGCCCACGTCCCGGCCAGTTGGGCGCGCAGCCGCTCTCTGCCGTCCCGCGCACCGCGCAGCGCGCCCTCCAGCCGGTCGACCCCCGACGCCAGGCCCGCGCCGCCGTCCACCGCGACCTGCCAGCACGCCGCGAGACCGGCCAGTCCCTCCGCACCGTCCCGGCGCGCGGCCCGCCGCAGCGCCTCGGCCACGTCCCCGCCGAACCGGGCCGCGGCCAGGACCTCCGCCTCGTCCGGGCCCAGCCCCCGGGTCGACGCGGCCGCGAAGCAGAGCGCCGGTCCGGGCTGCCGACCCGCGCGCAGTTCGCCCGCGAGCGTCCCGCACAGGGCGACCACCGCGTCCTGCCGCGCCTCGTGCTCCTTCCTGAGCCGCGAGGCGCGCAGCCTCCGCCTCACCAGCGGCACCGCGAGGGCCCCGGCGGCCAGCGGCAGCGGCGACCCACCGAGCAGTGCCAGCACGCCCGCCGCCACCAGGCACAACCACTCCGGCCGCGCCCGCAGCGCAGCCCGCCGCCGCACCGCGCTCCCCGGCAGCCACAGCGCTCCGTGCGGCGGCACGCCCTCGACACCGCCGCCCGCGAGCACCAGCCGTGCCCGGCGCAGCCCACGCCTCCGCCCGTCCACGACGAGCCACGCCGCCACCACCGCGCACCCGAGCGCGGCGCTCATGGCCGGCGCCGGCGCTCCCGTCAGCACGGCGCACCTCCTCCGGCCAGCGACCGCAGCCGCTCCCAGCCGCGTTCGCACACGAAGCCGTCCGCACCCCAGCTCAGCGCGGGCACGGTCAGCACCAGTCCGGCCGGGTCCCGTTCCAGTACGTGCACCTCGGCGATCCGCCGCCGGCCCTCCCGGTCCCTGACGAGGTGGAGGACGACGGACAGCGCCGCGCCCAACTGGCTGTGCAGTGCGGCCCGGTCGAGCCCGGCCGCCGTCCCGAGCGCCTCCAGCCGGGCGGGCACGTCCGCGGCGGTGTTCGCGTGCACCGTCCCGCAGCCGCTGTGTCCCGTGTTCAGGGCGGCGAGCAGGTCCACCGCCTCGCCGCCGCGGACCTCGCCGACCACGAGACGGTCCGGGCGCATCCGCAGCGCCTGCCGTACGAGATCCCGCAGGGTGACCAGTCCGGCCCCCTCCTGGTTGGCGGGCCGGGCCTCCAGCCGGACGACATGCGGGTGGTCGGGCCGCAGTTCGGCCGAGTCCTCGGCCAGGACGATCCGTTCGCGCGGGCCGACCAGGCCGAGCAGCGCGGCCAGCAGCGTCGTCTTGCCCGAGCCCGTACCGCCGCTGATCAGGAACGAGACGCGTCCCTCGATCAGAGCGCGCAGCACGCGCTCGCCGCCGGGCGGCACCGTGCCCGCCGCGGCGAGCTCGCCGAGGGTGAACGCCCGGGGCCGCACCACCCGCAGGGACAGGCAGGCCGAGCCGACCGCGACCGGCGGCAGCACCGCGTGCATCCGCGTGCCGTCCGGGAGCCGCGCGTCCACCCAGGGCCGTGCGTCGTCCAGCCGGCGCCCGGCCACCGCGGCGAGCCGCTGGGCCAGTCGGCGCACCGCCTCGGCGTCGGGGAACACGACGTCGGCCGGTTCCAGCCCGGAGCCCCGGTCCACCCACACCGCGTCCGGCGCGGACACCAGCACGTCGGTCACCGAGGGGTCGGCCAGCAGCGGCTCCAGCGGCCCGGTGCCGACCAGTTCGCAGCGCAGTTCCTCGGCCGCGCCGAGCACTTCCGCGTCGCCCAGCAGCCGGCCCTGCGCCCGCAGGGCGGCCGCCACCCGCGCCGGGGTCGGCTCGGCGCCGCTCTCCGCGAGTCGCCGTCGCACCGCGTCCAGCAGCCGTGCCCCGCTCTGCGGCCCCAGGACCGCGGGGGCGTTCATGACGCGCCGTCCGGGACGAGGGCCTGCTCCCAGAACGCCGTACAGAACCGGGCCAGCGGGCCGCGGGCCGCCGCCCCCGGCGGCAGTCCGGCGTCCTGCGCCGCCGACAGTCCGGGATCCAGGGGGAGTTCACCGGCCAGCGGCAGCCGCAGCGCGTCCGCGACCCACAGCGCGTCGAGCCCGGCGGCGTACGGACCGCGGACGACCGCGCGCAGGTCCCGCAGCACCATGCCGACCAGCGAGGCGACCCGGCTCGCCGCCGCGGCCGCACGCAGCTCGCCGGGGACGACGAGCAGCCCGACGTCGAGCTGGGCCAGCGCCTCCGTCGCCGCCGCGTCGACCCGGCGCGGCAGGTCCACGACGACCACGCCGCCGCGCCTGCGCGCGGCCGCGAGGACGGACCGCATCGCGTCGGGCGGCACGACCACCGAGTCACCGCGGTCCCAGCTCAGCACCCGCAGCCCGCGCACCGCGGGCAGCGACTCCTCCAGCGCCCCGCCGGCCACCCGGCCCTTCGAGGCCGCGAAGTCCGGCCAGCGCCGGCCCTCGGCGCGCTCCCCGCCGAGCAGCACGTCCAGGCCTCCGCCGAGCGGGTCGCCGTCGACGAGCAGCGTGCGCCGCCCGGCGCGGGCGGAAGCCAGCGCCAGGGAGCAGGCCAGCGTGGACGCGCCGGCTCCGCCTCTGCCGCCGATCACCCCGACGGTCAGGGCCTGCCGACCGACGCCCTCGGCGACGTCGGCGATCCGGTCGACCAGCCAGCCCTCGCCGTCCGGGAGCCGCAGCACGCCGTCCGCGCCGATCTCCACCGCCCGCCGCCACACGTCGGGGTGGGCCTGCTCGCGGCCGACCAGCAGGACGCCGGGCCGCCGCACGGCTCCCCGGCAGCGCGCCGCCGCGTCGTCGCCGACCAGGACGAGCGGCGCGTCATCCCAGCTCGGGCGGTGCTCCGGCACCGTGTGATGCACCTCGGGCTCGGCGCCCGCGGCGGCGCACAGCCGCAGCAGGTCGTCGAGGAGCGCCAGGTCCTCGGTCACGATCAGCGGTCCGGCCCGCCGTCCCTCGCCGGCCCGCGCCCGCTCGGCGGTGATGGATCCGGTCATCGTCCACGCCCTCTCCCCCGTGATCCCTTCCGCGCTTCTGCCGCGCGGGGCGAGATCCGTGATTCCTGTCGTCCGCGAACTTCGCGGCAGGAATCACGGTGGACCGATCCCGGAAATAGAGTGGATCTTGCTCAAAAGCTGTGGATAACTCGCCAGTTGTGAATATCCGCGCCGCCCAAACAGGCGACTTCCGGAGCGCAGTGCTACGACTACGCTGAGTGATGCAAGCGGAACTGCGGACCGTCGCCGACGCGCGGCGGAGGGGAGGGCGTCATGAGCGGATGCGAGACCGGAAAACACGTCCGGACATGCGACGACCCCCGCCGGGGGGGAGAGCGGGGGTCGTCTCTCCGGCCGACTCGGGGGGGGAGGAGCCGGACCGGGTTAGCACGGTCGCGAACGATCCGTGACTTCCATGGTGTACCCGAGAGCCTTCTCAGGCAAACCCACGCGCCTGAGCGTACGCCGAATGGCTGCACCTATGCTCGGGCTCGTGGAAAACCACTCGTTGCCGCGCACAGCCGCCTTCTTTGACCTGGACAAGACGGTCATTGCGAAGTCGTCGACGCTGACCTTCAGCAAGTCCTTCTACCAAGGCGGACTGATCAACCGCCGCGCCGTCCTGCGGACGGCCTACATCCAGTTCGTCTTCCTCGTGGGCGGCGCCGACCACGATCAGATGGAGCGGATGCGCCAGTATCTGTCGGCGCTCTGCAAGGGCTGGAACGTCGCGCAGGTCAAGGAGCTCGTCGCCGAGACCCTGCATGACCTGATCGACCCGATCATCTACGACGAGGCCGCCTCCCTCATCGAGGAGCACCACGCCGCCGGCCGGGACGTGGTGATCGTCTCGACCTCCGGCGCCGAGGTGGTGGAACCCATCGGCGAGATGCTCGGCGCCGACCGGGTCGTCGCCACCCGGATGGTCGTCGGCGACGACGGCTGCTTCACCGGGGAGGTGGAGTACTACGCCTACGGCCCTACCAAGGCGGAGGCGGTCCGGGAGCTGGCGGAGTCGGAGGGGTACGACCTCTCGCGCTGCTACGCGTACAGCGACTCGGCGACCGATGTCCCGATGCTGGAGGCCGTCGGCCACCCGTACGCCGTCAATCCGGACCGGGCCCTGCGCCGCGAGGCGACCGCCCGGGACTGGCCGATCCTCGTCTTCAACCGGCCCGTCCGGCTCAAGCAGCGGCTCCCCGAGTTCAAGATGCCGCCGCGCCCCACGCTGGTGGCTGCGGCAGCCGTCGGAGCGGCCGTCGCCACGGCGGGACTGGTCTGGTACGCCAGCAGGAAACGCCAGGCCAATCGCGCGTGACGCTTTGTCTAGTTTTGAGACCAATGGCAAAGAAGTGCAGCTTAGGGGTTCCGCTTCCCATATAAGCGAGGTACAAAGGAATCAGGCCCGCGAGACCTGGGACATCCGAGAGGATCACCTGTTGAGCATGAAAGGCCCCACGGACCTGAGCACAGAAGCTTGGCACCCACGCGACGTCGACCCGTCGATTACGGGCCAGCCGCACCAGGCGTAGGGCAAAGTCCCCGCCTGATGGGCACATATCGAGGACGCTTGGTAACTGGGCAGATGTGCCAGCGGCGGTACCGAAGGCTGGTACCGCCGCAACCCGTTTCCGGGGTGATTCAGGCCGCGCCGCGCTGCAGCGCTTCACAGACCGCCGTCGACTCCCGGACCCCCAGCTCGACCGAGCGCCCGCAGTGCGCGATCCACGCCGCCATACCCTCCGCGGTCCCGGAGAGATAGCCCTCGAAGGCTGCCAGATAGGCATCCGCGCCCTGCTCCGCGTGCCCGACCTCCGCCGGGCAGATCGCCTTCGGGTCCAGACCGCTGCCGATCAGCACGATCCGCTCCGCCGTCCGCGCGATCAGGCCGTTGTACGAGGTGAAGGGCCGCAGGGCCAGCAGTTCGCCGTGCACCACGGCCGCTGCCACCAGCGCCGGGGCGTCACCGCCCGCGATGATCAGGCGCGCGAGCCCGTCCAGCCGGCCCTCGACCTCGGCGGCGTCCGGCAGCGGGGCCTCGATCAGCGGCTCGTCGACCGCCTCGCCGTCCCGGCGCGGGCGGCCGGTCGAGTCGGTCGGCTCACCGGAGGCGACGAGGTGCAGCCGGGCCAGGACCCGCAGTGGCGACTGACGCCAGATGGACAGCAGCTGACCGGCCTCGGAGCCCAGGCGCAGCGCCGCGCCGACGACCCTGGCCTCCGGGTCGCCGCCGAAGTCGGTACGCCGGCGGACCTCCTCCAGCGCCCAGTCGGCGCCGGACAGCGCGGCCGAGCCGCGCGCCCCGCGCAACGCAGCCTCCCCGGTGATCTCGGTGCTGCGGCGCCGCATGATGCGGTGCCCGTAGACCCGGTCGACGGCCTTGCGTACGGAGTCCACCGAGTCGGCGACGCCCGGCAGGGAGCCGAGGGCGGCCAGGGGGTCAGAGGCGTGCGTACTCATAAGTAGCGAGGCTACGCGCCCCGGGGCCGCACCCCACCTTGGAGTGGTCTTCTTCACGCACATCGACCACCTCCAGCGATCGACCGACTACGGTAGGTGAACATGAAGATCGCTTTCGTAGGGAAGGGCGGCAGCGGGAAGACGACGCTGTCCTCGCTCTTCATCCGTCATCTCGCCGCGAACGAGGCGCCGGTCGTGGCGGTGGACGCGGACATCAACCAGCACCTCGGCGCCGCGCTCGGGCTCGACGAGGCGGAGGCGGCCGCGCTGCCCGCGATGGGCGCGCAGCTGCCGCTGATCAAGGAGTACCTGCGGGGCGAGAACCCGCGGATCGCCTCCGCCGACACGATGATCAAGACGACCCCGCCGGGCCGGGGCTCGCGGCTGCTGCGGGTCCACGAGGACAACCCGGTCTACGACGCGTGCGCGCGGCCGGTGCGGCTCGACGACGCCGAGATCCGGCTGATGGCGACGGGCCCGTTCACCGAGTCGGACCTCGGGGTGGCCTGCTACCACTCGAAGGTCGGCGCGGTGGAGCTGTGCCTGAACCATCTGGTGGACGGGCCGGACGAGTACGTCGTGGTCGACATGACGGCCGGCTCGGACTCCTTCGCGTCCGGCATGTTCACCCGCTTCGACATGACGTTCCTGGTCGCCGAGCCGACCCGCAAGGGCGTCTCCGTGTACCGCCAGTACAAGGAGTACGCACGGGACTTCGGCGTGGCCCTGAAGGTCGTCGGCAACAAGGTCCAGGGGCCGGACGACCTGGACTTCCTGCGCGACGAGGTCGGCGACGACCTGCTGGTGACCGTCGGCCACTCGAACTGGGTGCGCGCGATGGAGAAGGGCCGGCCGACCCGGTTCGAACTCCTGGAGGCGGACAACCGGATGGCGCTGCAGGCCCTGCAGAACGCGGCGGACGACTCGTACGCCGAGCGCGACTGGGAGCGCTACACCCGCCAGATGGTCCACTTCCACCTGAAGAACGCCGAGAGCTGGGGCAACGCCAAAACCGGGGCCGACCTGGCAGCGCAGGTCGACCCCGGGTTCGTGCTCGGCGAGCAACTCGCGGTACCGCAGCCCAGCTGACGGCGCCACGGCCGACGGACGGAGTCCGGCGCAGCACGCCGAAGCCCGGGAGGCGCCCCCGGCGCCGAGCGGTGCGAGGGGCGCGGGAAAAGCACAGCCCGGGGCCGACCTGGCGGCGCAGGTCGACCCCGGGTTCGTGCTTGGCGAGCAGCTCGCGCTCGGTGAGAGGGTCAGCGCTCGTCAGCCCGCTTAGGGGCCTTGGCCGGGTTTCCGGGCGGGCCCGCGGGGGCGGCGGCGAGGAAGGACTGCCAGCCGCCCTGCGGGGCCTGACCGACCTTCAGGGTGCGGAGCTTGTCCAGGACCTGCGGGTCCTGGGCGTCCAGCCAGTCGGCGAGCTGGCGGAACGAGACGCAGTGGACCTCCCGCTTCACGCAGACGGTCGAGATCGTCTCCTCGATGGCGCGCATGTACGTGCCGCCGTTCCAGGACTCGAAGTGGTTGCCGATGATCAGCGGGGCGCGGTTGCCGTCGTAGGCGCGGTCGAAGGCCTGCACCAGGCCGTCACGCATCTGGTTTCCCCAGTACTGGTGCATCGAGCGGGAGCCCTGCGTGGTCGTGCCGGACTGGTTGACCATGAAGTTGTAGTCCATGGACAGCGTCTCGAAGGCCCGGCCGGGCACCGGGACGAGCTGCATCGACAGGTCCCACAGGCCCTGGTCCTTCTTGGGCCAGACCTGGTTGTTGACGCCGCTGGTGTCGTAACGGAAACCGAGCTGGCTCGCCGCCTGGACGAAGTTCTTCCGTCCCTCCAGGCAGGGGGTGCGCGCGCCGACCAGTTCCTTGTCGTAGTCGAACGGCAGCGGCTGCTCGGCGCTCAGGCCGGCGTTGGTCCGCCAGTTCTTCACGAAGGACTTGGCCTGGGCGATCTCGCTCTTCCAGTCCTCCACCGACCAGTTGCCGACGCCGCTCTCCGGACCGCAGAAGTGGCCGTTGAAGTGGGTGCCGACCTCGTTGCCCTCCTGCCAGGCCCCGCGCAGCTCGCGGACGGTGTCGCGGATGCCCTCGGTGTCGTTGAAGCCGATGTCGGAGCGTCCGGCGGCGTGCTGCGGGGGCTTGTAGAGCTCCGACTTCCCCTCGGGCAGCAGGTAGACCCCGCTGAGGAAGTACGTCATCGTCGCGTTGTACTTCTTGCCCACGGTCCGGAAGTGGGAGAACAGCTTCTGGCTGTCCTCGCCGGCGCCGTCCCAGGAGAAGACCACGAACTGCGGCGGCTTCTCGCCGGGCTTGAGGCGCTTCCAGGCCGGCTGGTTCGGCTGGACGCCGGTATACGCGGTGGAGCCGTCGCCGATGAGCCGCACCGGACTCTTCTTGGGCGCCGCGCCCGGGGCGCCCTTCTCGACGGCCTGTCCGCCCGTTCCGGTCTTCGCCGGCGCGGCGCCGTCGGAGCCGGAGCAGCCGGCGAGTCCGGCGACCAGCGCCGCGGCAACCGCACCGGCGGCGAGCGTTCTCCTGCGGAGCGTGTTCCTTGTCCCGGCGGCTGTCATCGCCCACCTCTCCTCGGTCCGTGGTAGCGGCGTCAACGTCGCACCACGGCCGCCGGAACGATGAAACGACAAGCGGCAGAAAGCCCGGCAACCACCGGAACGGGTGAATCATTGCCCTATTTGCCCCGAAAATCATGCCGCAGTCTTTACTCTGCATTACGATCCGTTTACTGAGCGTTGATATTCGCTC
Organism: Streptomyces sp. NPDC048604; assembly: GCF_043199435.1. Lineage (NCBI taxonomy): Bacteria > Bacillati > Actinomycetota > Actinomycetes > Kitasatosporales > Streptomycetaceae > Streptomyces > Streptomyces sp. NPDC048604. Next base: position 355,207 of record NZ_JBICVX010000004.1, on the reverse strand, counting down.
GAACAGGCCCGCCGCCCGGAACGAGGAAGACGGGACTCCATGACCCTCTGCTCACCGAACCGCACGACGACCCGACCCCGCTCGCAGCGCCCGCACAGTCCGCCGGGCGGCCAAAGCCGTTTCCGCATCGCCGGCGCCGACCTCTCCGCGTCCGTCACCGTCTTCCTGATCGCGCTGCCGCTCTCGCTCGGCATCGCCCTCGCCACCGGCGCGCCGCTCCAGGCCGGCCTGGTGGCCGCCGCCGTCGGCGGCATCGTCGCCGGACGCCTCGGCGGCTCCCCCCTCCAGGTCAGCGGCCCCGCCGCCGGACTGACCGTCGTCACCGCCGAGCTGATCCAGCAGTACGGCTGGCGCACCACCTGCGCGATCACCGTGCTGGCCGGACTCGCCCAACTCGCCCTGGCAGCCGTCCGCGTCGCCCGCTCGGCGCTCGCCGTCTCCCCCGCCATCGTGCACGGCATGCTGGCCGGCATCGGCGTCACCATCGCCCTCGCCCAGCTCCACATCGTCCTCGGCGGGACGCCGCAGAGCTCCGCCGTCGACAACGTGCTCGGACTGCCCGCCCAGCTGGCCGGCACGCACCCCGCCGCGCTGTCGGTCAGCGTGCTCACCATCGCCGTCCTGCTGCTCTGGCCCAGACTCCCCGGCCGGACCGGGACGTACGCGAGAAAGCTCCCCGCGGCGCTCGCGGCCGTGGCCGCCGCCACGGTGCTCGCCGCGCTCGCCGGCCTCGGCGTTCCCCGGGTCGACCTCGAGTCCTGGCGCAGCCACGCCCTGCCCGGACTGCCCGAGGGGCCGGTGCTCGGCCTGATCGCCGCCGTGCTCACGATCACGCTGGTCACCAGCGTCCAGTCGCTGCTCTCGGCCGTCGCCGTCGACAAGCTGGTGACGGCCCGCCCCGACCACGGCCACGGCGTGCCGCGCTCCCGCCTCGACCGCGAACTCGCCGGACAGGGCGCGGCCAACATCGTCTCCGGAGCCCTCGGCGGCCTGCCGGTCGCGGGTGTCGCCGTCAGAAGCGTCGCCAATGTCGCGGCGGGCGCGGTCAGCCGCCACTCCACGATGCTGCACGGCGTGTGGGTCGTGGCGGCGGCGTTGCTCCTCGCGCCCGTGCTGGGCCTGATCCCGCTGCCGGCGCTCGCCGCCCTGGTGATGGTCGTCGGCGTCCAGATGGTCAGCATCACCCACATCCGCACGGTCACCCGGCACCGCGAAGTGCTCGTCTACGCCGTGACGTTGAGCGGCACGGTCGTGATCGGCGTCCTGGAGGGCGTGGCCCTCGGCATCGCCGTCGCCGTCGCCGTCGCGCTGCACCGCCTCACCCGCACCCGGATCACCCACGAGGAGCTGGGCAAGGCCCACCTGGTCCGCGTCCGCGGTCAGTTGACCTTCCTCGCCGTGCCCCGGCTCAGCCGGACGCTGCACCAACTGCCGCCGGGCGGCCATGTGGTGGTGGAGCTGGACGGCTCGTTCATGGACCACGCGGCGTACGAGTCGCTGAGCGAGTGGCAGGCCACGTACATCCGGCACGGCGGCACGGTCGAGACGACCGGACCGGCCGGCGGACGGATCACCGAGCCGGCCTCCGAGGCGCACACCTGCTGCCGCCCCTGGACGCCCTGGCGCAACCACCACTGCGGCGAGCAGCCGCCGACTGACGGCAGACCGCCCACCACCGGGCACCAACTGGCCAGCGGGATCGGCAAGTTCCAGCGCAACACCGCCCCGCTCGTACGGGACGAGCTCGCCCGGCTCGCCCGTGAGGGCCAGCGTCCCTCCCAGCTCTTCCTCACCTGCGCCGACTCCCGCCTGGTCACGAGCATGATCACGTCCAGCGGCCCCGGCGACCTGTTCACCGTGCGCAACGTCGGCAATCTGGTGCCACTGCCCGGCGCGGAGAGCGGGGACGACTCGGTCGCGGCGGCCATCGAATACGCCGTGGACGTGCTCCGCGTCGAGTCGATCACGGTGTGCGGGCATTCCGGCTGCGGCGCCATGCAGGCCCTGCTCTCCGCCGGGCCGGACGCCCCCCAGACGCCGCTGCGCCGCTGGCTGCGGCACGGGCTGCCGAGCCTGGAGCGGATGGCGAGCCGACGCCACGCCCAGGCGCGGATCTCCGGCAGACACGCCGCCGACGCGGTGGAGCAGCTGTGCCTGACCAACGTGGTCCAGCAACTGGAGCATCTGAAGGCGTACGAGCCGGTGGCGCGGCGCATCGCCGAGGGCACGCTGCAACTGCACGGCATGTACTTCCACGTCGGCGAGGCCCAGGCGTACCTGCTGACGGAGTCGACCGAACCGGCCGAACCGGTCAGCCCGGCCGAACCGACACCCGCCGAAGCACCCCGCCACGGTGACGTCTTCGCCCTCGTCCCGCCCTCCTCCCTGGAGAGAGCGGGGGCCTGACGGCCCTGACCTGCGCTTTTCCGCGCGTCCTGAACCATTCCGCGCCAGGGTCCGTGAGACGGTGTGGCCCCCTCTCCCCACCGCCCGGGGAGCCGGGGCCACCCGTACCACGCCCAGTCCACTCACAGGTCTAAACCAATTCCCGGGAGGCTCTTGTCACCCGGGCATCTGGCTGATGAGCTATGGCCTGGGACACAGAGGCACATAGGACGCCCTGGGAAAGGGAGATGTCGTGAGCAACGAAAGCCTGGCCAACCTACTCAAGGAAGAGCGGCGGTTCGCGCCGCCGACCGAGCTGGCCGCGCACGCCAACGTGACGGCGGCAGCGTACGAGCAGGCCGCTGCGGACAGGCTTGGCTTCTGGGCCGAGCAGGCGAGGCGGCTCACCTGGGCCACCGAGCCGACCGAGACCCTCGACTGGACCAACCCCCCGTTCGCGAAGTGGTTCGCCGACGGGCAGCTCAACGTCGCGTACAACTGCGTCGACCGGCATGTCGAGGCCGGGAACGGGGAGCGGATCGCCCTCCACTTCGAGGGCGAGCCCGGCGACAGCCGCGCCATCACCTACGCCGAGCTGAAGGACGAGGTCTCCAAGGCCGCCAACGCCCTCACCGAACTCGGCGTCACCAAGGGCGACCGTGTCGCCGTCTACCTGCCGATGATCCCCGAGGCCGTCGTCTCGATGCTGGCCTGCGCCCGCATCGGCGCCACGCACTCCGTGGTCTTCGGCGGCTTCTCCGCCGACGCCATCGCCACCCGCATCGAGGACGCCGACGCCAAGCTGGTCATCACCGCCGACGGCGGCTACCGCCGCGGCAAGCCCTCCGCGCTCAAGCCGGCCGTGGACGAGGCCCTCTCCCGGGTCGACCGCGTGAACAAGGTGCTCGTCGTCCGCCGCACCGGCCAGGACGTCGCCTGGACCGAGGGCCGCGACGTGTGGTGGGACGACATCGTCGCCCGCCAGTCCACGGAGCACACCCCGGAGGCCTTCGACGCGGAGCACCCGCTCTTCATCCTCTACACCTCCGGCACCACCGGGAAGCCGAAGGGCATCCTGCACACCTCCGGCGGCTATCTGACGCAGGCGGCCTACACCCACCACGCCGTCTTCGACCTCAAGCCGGAGACCGACGTCTACTGGTGCACCGCCGACATCGGCTGGGTGACCGGCCACTCGTACATCACGTACGGACCGCTGGCCAACGGCGCGACCCAGGTCATGTACGAGGGCACCCCGGACACCCCGCACCAGGGCCGGTTCTGGGAGATCGTGCAGAAGTACGGCGTCACGATCCTCTACACCGCGCCGACCGCGATCCGCACGTTCATGAAGTGGGGCGACGACATCCCCGCGAAGTTCGACCTGTCCAGCCTGCGTGTGCTGGGCTCGGTCGGCGAGCCGATCAACCCCGAGGCCTGGGTCTGGTACCGCGAGCACATCGGCGGCAACCGGACGCCGATCGTCGACACCTGGTGGCAGACCGAGACCGGCGCGATGATGATCTCGCCGCTGCCGGGCGTCACCGAGACCAAGCCGGGCTCCGCCCAGCGTCCGCTGCCGGGCATCTCCGCCACCGTCGTCGACGACGAGGCGAACGAGGTGCCGAACGGCGGCGGCGGTTACCTGGTGCTGACCGAGCCGTGGCCGTCGATGCTCCGCACCATCTGGGGTGACGACCAGCGCTTCCTCGACACGTACTGGTCGCGCTTCGAGGGCAAGTACTTCGCCGGCGACGGTGCGAAGAAGGACGAGGACGGCGACATCTGGCTGCTCGGCCGGGTCGACGACGTCATGCTCGTCTCCGGGCACAACATCTCGACCACCGAGGTCGAGTCCGCCCTGGTCTCCCACCCGGCGGTCGCCGAGGCGGCGGTCGTCGGCGCGGCCGACGAGACGACCGGTCAGGCCATCGTGGCCTTCGTGATCCTGCGCGGCACCGCCAGCGAGAACGAGGACCTGGTCGCCGAGCTGCGCAACCACGTCGGCACGACGCTCGGCCCGATCGCCAAGCCCAAGCGCGTCCTTCCGGTCGCGGAGCTGCCGAAGACCCGCTCCGGCAAGATCATGCGCCGCCTGCTGCGGGACGTCGCGGAGAACCGCGAGCTCGGCGACGTCACGACGCTGACGGACTCCTCGGTCATGGACCTCATCCAGACCAAGCTGCCGGCAGCGCCCAGCGAGGACTGACCGAAGCGACGACACAGACAGCGGCGGCCCCCCCCCCCCCCCCCCGGGGGGGGGCCGGGGCGGTGTTGCCCCAAAAAAAAAAAAAACCCCCCGGGGCCCCCCCCCCCGGGGGGTGGGGTGAAAACCGGGCCCCCAC